>JAHPZE010000041.1 GCA_019058365.1 Promethearchaeota archaeon
TCGGTATGCCGATCATGAGAAAATAGATAAAAAAAATAAAATACTTAAATACTGATAGAAAAAAAAATATAAAATTTGAATTAATATCGAGTTGCAGCAATACTACTCTGTCTCATAAGGTTACTTTAGAGATTATTTAAAACTAATATGAGACTTTAATTGTAAATAGATTGGTATAGATTAAATTTTATATTATATAAAATGTAGAGAGCTCGAAATGTCAAATTTTAACACACGAGCTCTCCCTCTGCTCGCCACTCTTCTCTCCCCGCATGTGATTCCACCCCTCCCTATAATTAATATCACAAATATTTCATATATAGTTTATAGTACGAAACTTTGAACAAAATCTTGGACTAATTTTGGAACGTTAAGTATTAATAGATTTTAAAGTATTAATTAATTAGTATCTAAAATAAAATGTGAAATAGATCTTGTCTAATATTATTAATTATCCCCCAGAAGAGATTATTAAACCTATTTTTGGAAAGCCTAATTATGAATTTATCATTTTATGGATTTTAAATAACAATGAAGTTTGTACATGGGCAAACCTAAAAAATCAAGTCAAACATTCAACATTATCAATCTATCTAAAAAGACTTAAGGAGCGGGGATATATTGAAAAAATCTCATTCAATAAATATAAAATAACATCGAAAGGGAAGGATAGATATTATGAGCTTTCTCAAGCAAGACAGAAGAAGCGTAAATTAAGTTACCCTCCAAAAGTTATACGTAGAAGGAGGAATTACGACCACTGGATTCTGTGGATGGTATATAACAATAATTATTGCAAATGGTCTGATTTTCTTGAACCACCTTTATCGATCAACCAATCTTCTTTATCTAAAAACCTAAATTCATTACTAGATAAAGAATTTGTAAGGAAAGAAGAAAAGGAATATAGAATTACTCGATTAGGTAAAACTGAATATTCAAATATGCTAAGACTATATGATTTAGACAGACAATCAGTCTTAGAGGAAGAAGGTAAACGGATTAAGGAAATCACCAAAAGGACAATCAACTTCTTCGAAGAGTATAAAATAAAAGATAATGATATTAAATTTCGGTTTTTAAATAATAAATTAAAACTACCATATGAAAAAGTTAAATCTATTTTAGATAATGAAGATGAGTACGATAAAGTTTTACTGTATCTCTCTATCAATCATCCAAATAGATTTCCTCATTATGTATCACCAGAAGAGTTTTCTAAAAAGTATGACATCAACCAAGTTAAACTTAACTTTGTTATTCTTCGAATTGTGGAAGAAAATATCTTTCCAATAAAATTCTTTAAATTAGATTTAGCCGATGGAAAGATGTTCTATTTTCAAGTAAATGAAAAATTAGAAAGATTGCTTAATGCTATTGTTGAAGATCATATAACTAAATTCTCATATTTAAATAATCTCTACGAAGAACAGCCGGGTGAAACATCACCGCTAACGATGGAAAATATAGTTTCAGCAATTTTGGATGATATTTGTGATACGGTTTTCAATAATGGGTTAAGGGAATCATTAGAAGGTTTTCTCCCGGCCTATATTAATTATTTAGCTTATAAAATGGAGAGAGAGAGGAAATTATTAGATACATATGATAAATTAGAAGGATTGATTTGGCAAGAAATCCAAATGAAATTTTTTGATCTAATCGAAGTTAATTATCCAATGAAAACAGATGAAGTTAACAAAGTGCTTCGAGAGATAGATAAAACTATTAAATTGAATCCAAAAAAATCTGATTTATACTATTCGAAAAGTAAAATTTTAATAGATATAGGTGAATACAAGGAAGTATTAACAATTTTAGATAAGATGCTTAAGGATTTTCCTAAAGAAGAAAAGAACATTCAAATTAAAAGAGCATATGTTCTTAAAGAAATGAAAGACACTGAATCAGGATTAGAAATTATCGATGCGTTACTTGAAAAATATCCAGATGACAATGATCTTCTTAACTATAAAGCTTCCTGGTTACAATATCTTAATCATAAAGAAGAATCTTTAGAAACTATTCAATATCTTATAGAGCATGATCCGAATAACGCTACTTTTCATGATACATATGGTGAAATTCTTATGTACTTTAATAATCATGAGCAAGCTATTGAGGAATTTCAAAAAGCCCTTGAAATAAGCAGTGGTGATTGGTATATGTACCAAACGTACATTAAATTAGGGATCTGTTATAAGGAACTGGAAAAGTATGATTTGGCAACTGAATATCTTCAAAAAGGAATAGAATCTGCAGAACAATCAGCAGGTGATCAAGAAACAAAAACAAAATGGATTCCATTTGCGAATCTATTCCTCAGAGAGATAGAACAACTAGAAGCCGAATTTTAATCAAAAAAGAAAAAAAAATTTAATTATTTTCTACTAGTTTTTCCAATTCATCTATTTTATCCGAGAGATATTTAATTCCTTTTTCCCAAAAGGTTGGATCATTTAAGTTAATGCTTATTTCAGCTAGCATCTCTTCAGGAGAAAGTGAAGATCCAAGCGAAAGCAACTTTAAATATTTAGGAATAAATTTCTCTTTCTGTTCGAGATACATTTGATAAATAGAAATTACTAACAGATTGGACATGTTGTAAGCATAGACATAGAATGGAACGTTTAAGAAGTGCGGAACTACAAAAATATAGTTCGCATACTCTTCACGGATATTAGTCATAGAATTACCAAACATTAATTCCATTTCTTTTACAAAGGCACCTTTGATTTCTTCTGTTGTAGGTAATTTTTTTTCTAATAATCCATGAATGGCTTTTTCAAATCTATAAAAAGCATTTTGTCTATGTGAAGTTCCAAAATTGGATTCAATAGTATTACATAATAACGAAATTTTTTCATCCTTAGACAAATCTGTATTCATTAAATAATCAGTTATTAACATTTCATTGAATACAGATGCTATTTCAGCGACTACGAGAGAAGTTTCTATATTTACAAAATTTTGTTCTCTTTGGATATAATATGCATGGAAAGCATGACCAAGTTCATGAGCTAAAGCACGTACTGAATCAACTGTCTCTACAAAATTAACAAAAACGAATCCATAATGTTTTTGTTTTCCATGCGCGCAAAAAGCGCCTCTGTTCTTTCCCCTTCTAGGAGTTGCATCAATATGATTTATTTCAACCATCTTCTCTATGATGGCTTTAAATTCAGGACTAAATTTTTCATCAGAATCCTTTATTAACTCCAAAGCTTCTTGGTAAGAATATTTTCTTGTTATTTGTCCAATTGGAGCGTATAAGTCTGACATATGTAATTCAGGAAGGTTCAGAAGTTTTTTCTTTATGTTATAATATTTTTCAACTATTGGATAACTCTCTGTGGTAACTTTTCCACATACCTCAACACTCTCATCACTTAATTCATTTTCTAAATTTCTTCTTGATATAGGTTTTTTGAAATTTCTTTTAGCGCATTCTAAATCCCAATCTCTTAAGATATTGCTGTAAATATGGGTGAAAATTATCTCATTTTTCTTGTATTCTGCCACAATTTTTTGTAGAGCTTTGTATCGAAGATCCTTATTCTCTTGATACATATACGCAAAAAGTTCTGCTTCGGTTAGTTTCTTCAGTTCACCATCAACTTCAAAATCAAAAATGAAATTGCTTTTAAATTCACTATAAAGATTGAGAAAGCCTTTTACACCAGTCATATCCTTCAATAAAATGATCTGTTCTTCTTTTTCTGAGAGTTGATGCTTTTGTTTCATTCTATTGAATTTAAGAGCATGAATGTAAGGTTTTAATTCCAGAGCTTTAATTAATTCTTCAAATTTACTATCAGAGATTTTATTTAGCTCCAAATTAAAAAATAAAAGCTTTTGTTGAATTTTCACTTTAAATTCATCAATTTTTGAATAGAAAGCTTTTACATCATCATTAAGATTATTTGTTCTTAATAATAATTCAGCAAACAAATCAAAGTAGAATGTTTTTTCTGACACTTTCTCATACTCCTTAAACCATTCTAGAAGTTGTTTTGGTGTGAGTGAAGGGGCTTCTAACTTACCTTTGACATTGTGATGAAAGTCTTCTGCTAATTTTTCTATCTCTTGGATATCTGTTTCAATTAATGGATCATTGATATCTTTATAGAAGTCACTTAAATCCCATTTAATAATATCTTGTTGCATCATAAGAGAGAAAGGAAGCAAATATTATTTGAATTTTACTAGGATTTATCATGGGATTTGAAATTTTTAGTCTTCGAACTAAAAAATTTTTGTTATTAATTCAAAATACAAATAGGTTCATTACTTTTAATATAATTAATGAAGGATAGAAAAATACCATATAACCCCAACCTAACTAATCCTATCGATGAATATGCAGAAGTAAAGCTCAGTGATATTCATGGTTTAGGATTGTTTGCTAAAAAATTTATTCCAAAAGGTACGATATGGTGGCATGCACGCCCACAAGATGTATTAATTATTTCAAAAGATCAATTTTTAACTCTCAATTCATCATATAGCACATCTCAAATGAAAGATTTTTTACATAATTTATTAATTTATTCCTATTATGAAAGAGATTCCGATTCACTAATTTTTTGTCTGGACAACTCCAGATATGTAAATCATTCTTTCGATGCTAATTCTGGTGCTTCCGAAGATGAAAACGGATTTTGTTCTGTAGCGTTAAGAGATATCCAACCAGGAGAAGAAATTATTGAAGACTACTCTAAATATACCTTTTGCAAATGGTTACAAAAATACAAAAACTACTTTGATCCTTGCTGTTGGTAAGGAGGTTTTTCTTTTAAATCTAATTTTTTCTCATTTGATTACTTCTTTCCTTTAAGATTAAGATTTATTTCTTCTACGTCTTCCTTATATGGTTTCACAGGTTTTAAATAATCAATTGGAGTATCACATACCCAACATACATTTTCTAAATTGGTTAACGCTCGCGCACAATTGTCACAATAAATCGCACCACACTCACAAATATATGAGAATCTTAATACTTCACCTCTACATACTAAGCAAATATTCTTCTCTTTATGAATTGCTACTTTTTCTTCAGTTACAAAAGCGGGTAACATGGTCCGGTACTTAACAATTTCCTCAATATGTTCGTTTAAATGAGCCAGTTTTATACGTTCTTCCATTGGTGCCCCCATTTCCTTTAATTTTTCCCATATATCTGATTGATTTATTAAATTAGATTGTTCATTAACGATTTTCTCTGCTAATTCTTTTTGCTCAAATCTCTCTGCTATTTTTTGAGCTTGAGTTAAAAATCTTTTAGCTTTCTTTATATCAACAATTAATAAATAAAGTTTCGCTTGCAAAAGGTAAGTCTCAGCTAAAATTACATATAGATGCTGACTTTCAGCAAGATTCAATAATTCTTGAATATATGGCTGTATCTCATCTATTATTTCTGGATCATTAGTTATCCGAAGTTCAATTAAAAATAAATCACACAAATTTATAATGGATTCATACCGTTGTTCAATAGGTATAGTATTGTCAGTAGCTAATTCTTTAAAAATATCTTCTGATTTAATACGATCTCTTGCTCGCATACTTGATTTTAATATAAGAGCCTGATCTAAACGATAAAGATATTTAAAACCTTTAATATCAGGTTTCTTTATAAGTTCACGGAATTGATCAAGGTAAACTTTCGCATCTTTAACATTTCCTATGTTAATATAAATTTGAATTAAAGTCGATAATGGGTACGCCAAAGAAGGTTCATATTTAATCTTAACAGCTTCTTTAGCATACAATATTGCTTTATCATATTCTTTCAAATGAAGATATTTGTCAGCAATATTATTAAGACTAGCAGCCATTGATGGTTTATCACTTATCTCTTTGGCAAGTTCATAAGATTTTTTATTAAGTTCTAAAGAACGTTGAATTTCACCTTTAAAATAATGAATACTCGCTTTTATCCTTACAAAAAAAGATTCTCTTCTTCTAAGGTCTATTGTAAATGATTGTTTAATTATTTTAAATATTTCCTCTGCTTGGTTAATTATATCTGCACTTTGACTTAGACTTCCACTCATCATATAGGCAAATGCTTGAATCGTTAAAGCATCAAAAGATGCAAGTAAATCTCCTTGTTTTTGACTTTCTTGAAAAATATCAGCAGCACTTTTAAGGGCATCCAAAAAGTTTCCTGACATATATAAACATTTAGCTTTAAGAACTTTAATTGAGAGTAGTTCTTGAGGAGAAATATCATCTCTTTTTTCTAATTCTAAAACTATTTTTAGTGCTTCGTTAATCTTGCCTTTTCTTATTAAATGGTCTGCTTGCTTTAATTCCTTAGATTCAGAATGAGCCATTTATTTGATAAATTTAATAGTGTTTTACAATTTTGGATCTATTTACTATTATAAGCTAATAGCTATTTTAAATATAATGCAAAACCTTATTTCTGTATGAAATTAATAAAATATATTTATATACTGTTAAAGAAAATTTAAAAATCGTAGAGCTTTTTATTAATGAGATAGATGAATTTCTCTGAATATAATGATAAAATAGCAAGTCTTAATCTTATGAGATTAAATATATAAACCTTTTCTAATTAGAAATCATTTCATGTGTTCTCATTTTTAAAACATAATAAAATTTTATTGCACAATTAAAGCTGTCTTTCCTCTTAAATAAGAAAGAACTGCTCCAATTAAGCAAATTATAATTGAAATTGTAAATGCGGCTAGCATTCCATTAACAAATTCAACTTTAATTAATGGTTCAATAATTATAGTTTTATGAGATAAAATTGGGTTTAGAATTGTTAATGGTATGAAAATGGTTAAAATTGCGCTTAGTAAAGCAACACTTATAGATTGGCCAATTACTCGCATAGTAGATAAAGTACCTGCAGCGATTCCGTGATCTCTATTTTCTACTGAATTCATAATCGCAGACTGGTTTGGTGAAGAAAAAAGTCCAATACCTATTCCTACAAGAAATTGAGTCACAATTATAAAAATCAATGGTAAGAAGGCAATAACTAAAATTAAAATAAAAAAACCAAGAGCCATAATAGTCATGCCTATTGTACATAAAATCCTAGTTCCATATTTATCTGATAATCTACCACTAAAGGGTGAGGTTAACGCCATTGTTAATGATGTAGGGAGTAATAATAGAGCTGTTATAGCGGGAGGGATTTCTAGTATTATTTGTAGATATATTGATAATAAAAAGCTAACACCAGAAATTGCAATATAATTCAATAAAGCAGCAAAATTAGCAAATGAAAACAATCTATTGTTTTTGAATAATGAAAGTTTAAATAAAGGAAAAGTAACTTTACTTTCAGTAAAAATAAAGAGAATGAAGCTAAAAATTGATATTATAAATAATGTAATAACTGCAAATGAAAACCAACCAAAAGTATTTGCTATTGTGAGTCCTAAAAGCAAGGAAGCCAAAGCAAATCCAAAAACAATTGTTCCTTTAATATCAAAACTTTCTTGTTTTAACCCCAAATTTGACTTTTCTAATTTGAACATTCCTATAGTAATGAGAATTATTCCTATAGGAATATTTATAATAAAAATACTTCTCCAACTAAAATATTGAACAAGAAATCCCCCTAAAACAGGTCCAATAACTAAGCCTAGATAGATTGATGCTACATTAATTCCTAAAGCTTTTCCTGTTTCTTGACGGGGAAAAATATCTGTAATCATTGCGGCGGCATTAGCTGATATAAATGAGCTCCCTATCCCTTGAATTGCTCGAAAAATAACTAATAGTTCGCCTGAATTTGCTAACATAGACAAAAAGCTTGAAAACGTAAAAAGGAATACTCCAAACAAATAGAAATTTTTTCTTCCTTTTAAATCAGATAATCTACCAAAACTAATCAATGTAATCGCCATTACTAACAAATAAATGATTGGAATCCATTGAATAATTTCAAATGAACTACCTAAATCTAATGAAATCGAAGGAATGGCTATATTTACTATACTCGAGTCTAAAGAAGACATAAAGGTCCCAACAGTTATTATTGCTAATGTAGTCCATTTGTATTTGATCATTTGATTGCCTTTTTTTTCTGTAAGTTAAAAAGTTGAAATCTTATTATTTTAAATAATTTAATGACTTAGAAGTATTAACTAGTTATTTAAATTCTTTTTCTATTAAATTGTATTTTTTTTTAAGAGTTTTGAACTAGTTTTATTCATAAATCCACCAAAATTATATACTACTTCTTTTTACACGCATCTGATCTATCTTTTATCTATTTCTTCTCTTAATTGTCAAATTATTTCAAAGAGTAGGTTATTAGAAAGATACAATTTATATTTTTTAAATGAAAATTGAATTGGAATTACTTCTAAAATATAAAACATTGTTTAAAATCGAATTTTTATCTCTATAATGAGTAAAGAAGGTGAGTTACAATATCAAAATATAATAGAACAATTTCCTAACACAGCAACTATCGAAAATAAAATTACTCACATTAAAATTGAATTAATTCAGGGGATTATTTTAGAAATTGATTATTCTAAATATCCTAAAAAACCAAAGGTTAAGCTTATTAATCAAACAGGGAAAATTAGAGGGAATAATCTGGCAGGATATGATTAATTTATTTCAATCGCAGAGTTCTAGAGGTTTAAAAAATCAAGATAATGAAAAAGTTAGAAAGATTGATAAAGAAATTGAGTCTAATCCTGAAAATATCGATTTATACAATTCAAAAATATCAATTTTGCTCTATTATTCACAATTAGAAGAGGCGCTGAAATTATTAGATGAAATGTTAGAGATATTCTAAGAAAATGAGATTGATATTAAGATGAAAAAAGCATCAGTTCTTAGAAGAATGCGAGAGATTGAAAGTGGTTCAGACATCATCAATAAGTTGCTTGAAAAATATCAGGAGAATAATGATCTGCTTAATTATCAAGTTGTTTTTAGAGATCCTCTTGAAATATCAGAATATTTTTATTCATTTAGAAAAAAGTGGGATGATTGTAAATATCGTATCTTTTCTAACCAATTCTCAAGCTACAGTGAACGTCTATCTTTAATAAAATAAAGAATTGAACCATCTCTAGAATAATATATGAAATTTTAGATTTAAACTTCAAAAACTCTAATTATTTCTTCTTTTAAAAACTCTATTTCACTATCTTGAATATTTAATGGAGGTAATAAACGTATAAATTCTCTATTTACATTATACCCAATTAATATACCTGCTTCTAAAAATTGATTTTTAAATTTAAGAATTATTTCTTCACGTGTCATTCCATTGTATGGTTGAATTTGGATACCAAAAATCATCCCATATGACCTTATTTCTTTAATAAATGGTTGGTCGAGTGACCATAAGAAATCTTTTAACTTTTGGATCTTCTCCTTACTTCTTTCAACTATCTTCTCTTCATTAAATACATTGACTACTGATTTAACGACTGCAGCTCCTAAAGGATCCAATTGATGAGACTGTACGTAATATAATTCAGCTGGAGTTAATTTTGATTCTAAAAAAGAATTAGTTATTATCGCACTTACAGGATACCCATTACCAAGAGCTTTACCAAGCACAACTACATCTGGTATAATTTCAAAAAGTTGATATCCAAATTTATAACCTGCTCTTCCCATACCCGTTGTAACTTCATCTATGACAATTAAACCTCCTGAATTCTGTATTTTTTCGCAGATATATCGTATAAATTGCTTGCAAGGTTTATATACACCTCCACTTACCATTACCGGTTCTAAAACAAAACATGCAAACTCAGAGGAATAATTTTGAAAAACATCATCAATAATAGGTTGATATATCTCAAGACAATTACATTGTTCTGAATCGCATAATGGATAAGGAATTCTTAATTTTGAATCTTCTGAAGAAGTATAAGATGAGCTTTTAGCTGTGCCGTATGCTCCCAAATAAGAATCTTGGAGAGAAAGTACTCTTTTACGCTTAGTTATCTTTTTAGCGAAATTAATTCCGAATTCCATTGCTTCAGTGCCGCTATTTAAAAATGTTAACGTATCATACTTATTTGGGAAAAACTTTAACAATTCTTCAGCAGCTTCAAGTGTAATAGGCGTGAGAAAACCCTTATTTCGATGAATAATTTCGTTCAATTGCTTTTTCATATCGTGAATTACTCTTGGATGATTATGACCTAAATTCACACACCACATACCTGATTCGCAATCTAGATATTTTTTTCCATGGGTATCCCAAATCCACGAACCTTCTGCTTTATTGAGTAGAATAGGTTCAAAGGAATTTGTTTTAAGGATTTGATTCATTATTTTTTTCCTATTGAAAATCAATTATATTTAATAGCCTAGTGAATTAATTTAATATCTTTCTAAAATCTATCTTTAGATTATATCCTTTCAGCTAAAATTGATAAAATATTATTTCCAAAATAGAAAAAATTCTTTTAAAATCGAATTTTTATCTCCATAATGATTAAAGAAATTGAGTCACAATATCAAAATATAATAGAACATTTTCCTAACACAGTAACTATTGAAAATAAAATTACTCACATTAAAATTGAATTAATTCAGGGAATCATTTTAGAAATTGATTATTCTAAATATCCTAAAAAACCAAAAGTTAAACTTATTAACCAAACAGGGAAAGTATATAAAAAATTAAGTAATGATATCGCTTCTTTACAAAATTGGAAAATAGATAAGACTAAGTCTATTTTACTTGTTATTAATGAAATTATTTTAATTTTAAAAGATCTTCAATCAAATATAGTTAAAATAAAAAAGGAGTTATTAATTGGATTTTTAGCATTATGTCGGGAGCATCATCCAAAAGAATTTGTAGGAATCCTTAAAATGGATAAAAATGTATTTACTGAATTTATATTGCCACCAGGTGCAGTTACTTCAAGAACTACAGGAGTATTTTTTCCAGGTAGAATCCCAATAAATCGAGATTATCAAGGAACAATTCATTCACATCCATCTGGAAACGTAATCCCTTCACTTCAAGATTTAAATAGTGTATTTAAAGGCAATAGATTTCACTTTATAGTAGGATTTCCATATACTTTAAATAATATTAAATGCTACGATAAAAATGGCAAAGAGCTTCAATTTAAAGTGCTTGATTAATATATCATTATTTTTTCAAGATTAGGAAAAACTTGAATTCATAAATTTCCTTATGTCGAATTCATTAAGATAAAAAACTAAAAATAACGATATTGTTCAACTTATCACGTTTTTTATTTTTTCAAGTGATATTCTAGCCATCAAATAGCACACTGTGGATTCAGCACCCTGATTTAGATTAACACTGTCTTTTTCTACACCATCATAACATCCACAAAAAGTATCATCATACACAACTTGCTTTAATGTATTTCTCCCTAAAAACCATTCAAAAGCCTTTAAAGCAAGTTTACTATAACGTTCTTTTTTTGTGACTTTATAAGCTTGAACTAATGTCTGTACCATTGAAGAAGTATTAATAGGTTGTTGATCATATAGAGCTCTCTTACCTGATTTTTTATACCAACCGTTTTGACCAATAGGAACATAAAAACCATTAATAAAGTTTTGATTTATCAAAAATTCTAAAGATTGGGTTGCAATTCTTAAATATTTTTTATTATTGGTTAATTTAAAACTATAAAAGAGAGCTTCGGATAATTTACTATTGGAGTAGGTAAGATAATTTTCGAACCATTTCCATTCTCCTTTAGCATGTTCTTCATAAATATTAACTAAGAAATCAGATAGTTTGTTAATTATTTCAATGTCGATATTAGTTGATTGATGTGTATAATACAATCCAATTATGGCAAAAGCTATTGCTCTTGGAGACTTGACTTTTTCAATTATACCAATACCTTTATTAAATAGTTCCAATGCTTTTACTCTTAAGGTTTTAGGGAGTTCTTCAATTGATTGAATATATCCTAAAGCCCATAAAGTTCTACCATGAGCATCTTCACTCCAGTGTGATAAATCAATCTTTTCCCTTTTTGTTACAAAATTGTAAAATCTTAAATTATATGTAATATATTCTATAAAGTTTAAATAAATCCGAATGAGATTTAATGTAGCCTTATTCTTAAATTTTTGATAATAATTTGCACTAACTATAAGAGCTCGTGCATTATCATCACTAGAATATCCAGATTCAATATCTGGATTTGTGAATTTGGAAAACTGAATCATTCCAAAATTATTGGTAAGTTTTTTAACATGCTTTAAATTAATTGGGGGTACTGAAAACCTACATTTATTTAATTCAGGATTTATTTTTTTAAACAAATTAAAATAAGTGATTGCAACATTAGGCCAAATAGAATTCCTAGTATAGGAATAAATGTTGAATTCTATAGTTCTTTTAAATTCAGGAAAAGAAATTAATTTTTTAATTGCTCTTGTAAATAAAGAGGCATCTTTAAAATTGACTAAAATTCCTCTTTCAGGAGTTAAAAGATCTCTTGCGTGATAATAGGGGGTTGAAACTATTGCTTTTCCACTAGAAGCAGCATAAGCAAGAGTTCCGCTTGTAATTTGGTAAGGATCTTGATTGGCAGAAAGAAATATATCTGTTACTTGTAAATAACGAATAATCTCTTCGATGCTTAAATACTTATTAATAAATTTAATATTATTTTGCAAATCTAATTTGTTTATTTTTCTTTTTAGAAAATTCCGATATTTTTCACCCTCTTTTTCTTTTACAAGAGGATGGGTTGCTCCAATTATTAAATATAAGATATTCGGATATTCATTTATAAGGGGGGGCAGGGATTCAATAATGTATTCATATCCTTTTCCTGAATTTATCATTCCGAATGAACCTAATATAATTTTATTCTCAAAGCCCATAAGTTTTTTAAATTTTTGTCCCTCGTTAAAAGGAACTGTTGGAGTTCCATGAGGTATAAGAACAATCTTGTCCTCATTAATTTTATAATCATCTCTTAAAATTTGTTTCCCAAGTTTGTTCATTATCACTAATTTTTTTGATAATTCCGAAATTTTTTTCAGAATTTTCCACATTTTTTGTTTTGGATTCGGTAAAATCGTATGCAATGTTGTTACAATTGGCTTTTGAATGGTTTCAAGAAATTCTAATAAGTATTCTCCATAATCACCTCCATATATTCCAAATTCATGCTGAACATTGACAATTTTGAATTTCTCAGTTGAATTAATTTTCTTTGCGATAATATTATAAGATTTGAGGTCTTCATCAATTATAGGATAAAGAACATTATCAGGATAAACTTTATAATCAGATTTCTTTTTAATAGCAATAATTTTAGAGGATAAAGAAGGATAATATTTATTATCCAAAGCTGAACTTAAATCTCGGGTAAATGTTGCAATTCCACATTCCCTAGGAGGATATGTTCCTAAAAAGCCAATCCAAAATCGATTCATAGCGTATTCTCTATTACTATCTATTAATGTTTCGCTTAAAAATCTATGGATAAAAAATTATAAATATTAGAATTATAAAGGACAACGGATTTTGCTCTTAAAGAGATTTTTAAAAAAGCAAATCATTTTTTTATCCAAATGTTTATATAATATTATATCGATTCCTAAATTTAAGAATGGTTTAAAATCGCGAGGATTTTATTCTTATAATCTTAATCTACTGCCCAAATTTTCAGTTCCCCCTCTTTATTACGAAAAATAACTTTATTCTCCCTTGCTAACCATCCAATAGCCATCATTAAGAGATCTTGTTTATCACTATAATCTTTCTTCAATTGTGTCAAAGAAATTTCATTTTCATAGGCTATTTCATATATTTCTCCTGCTAAAAATCCAATTTCTGCATCTAAAGTCGATTTAGACTTCACCAAATCTTTTATTAAATCTCTTAATACTAAAGAAACTACAGCAACATATTTATCAGCAGCACCATAATATATATAAAGCCTATCATCAAAGATAGCAGTTCCCGTGGGAAAAACTACATTATCCACATCTCCAAACTTTTCATATTGTTCTAAGGGTGAAAAAAGAGGCTTTTCTAAACGTCCAATTACATTAAAGGGAGGCGTTTTATCTAGTAGTACTGCGTTTGCTCGATAAATTTGTCCCGCATTTGAATCTTCTACGGCATGATATATTAACAACCATCCTTCTTCAGTCTCAATTAAAGGAGCTCCTGCCCCAATATTTCTGGATTCAAATCCAAACTCTGGTTCTATAATAACATAATCCCCTAATTTCGTTAGATAAGTTTCCCAATATTTCGGATCTTTTAATTGTTCAAATTTATCAAAGTAAATAACTTGAATATCTGGTAAAATCCGATGAACTAATGCAAATTTGCCATTAAATTTTTGAGGAAAGATAAAGCAATCCTTTTCCCATAACAGCACATCTGGAGCAGTTATTTCTTTTATATAAGAAACAAAGAGAAAATATTTAGATTTTAACCGAGATAATTTAAAAAAATTTTTTGCATCTTCATAGAGGATAGAGGGTGTTATTAATCCATGTTTAGTCCAATTTATTAAATCTACACTTGTTGCATATGCTACTCTTGCATCCTTTCCATCGTATGCTGTATAGAAAAGGTAATAAATCCCATCCAGAAATACAATCCGAGGATCTTCTACTCCGTGAATCTCATAATTATATTCTGGATATAATATTGGTTCTTTTTTTCTCTCAATAATATTCATGGGACCATCTAACTTGCAATACCCAATACTTGAATAATTACCTTGCCTCACAGCACGATAAAAAAAATGCAAATTATTACCCTCTTGGTATATTGTAGGATTTAAAACAGCTTGATTTTCGAATTCTAATTCAGTAGCTTCGAGAAGAATACCTTCTCTTTTAATTTTTATCATAATTAATTAATAACCTAAAATAAATAATTTAACATTTATAAAATAATTAATCTCTAATCCTTAAATTCTTTGAAAAAAAATACAATTGATTCTGTAAAAGCGGATTCAACACCAAATATAAATCTGATACTGGGCATTATTTGATGTTAAAGTATTTTAGACAATAAAAACTTAAATTAAAACATCAATTTTTACCTAATTTTAACTTCCTTTTATATATTTTAACAAATAGTTGTAACATTTTAAATTAAAAAAATACTTTAAAAGAGCTCCCTATCAAACCTAATATTTAAATTTATTTTTCAATTATTTTCAATATTTTGTAAATGCGTTATATTACTTGAGATGTTATTAAAGACGCTCTACCAATATTGAAATGATATTGTTCCCAAATCCTCCAAAATTGCATGTTATCCCCGTCTCAGCACCAGTAACTTGCCTTTTTCCTGCCTCTCCTCGTAATTGCCAAACTAATTCAACAACCTGTGCAACTCCAGTAGCTCCCAATGGATGTCCACGTGCCTTCAGCCCTCCTGAAGGATTAATCGGTATTTTTCCGCCAATTTCTGTCAAACCTTCATGTGCTGCTTTAGCACCCTCCCCTTTTTTAAAAAACCCTATGTCTTCTGATTGAACGGCTTCAAGAATTTCAAAAGCATCGTGTAACTCAGCCACATCTATATCATCTGGGGTTTTTTTAGCCATTTTATATGCTTGAGAAGAGGCTAGTCTTAAAGCTTTAAGAGTAGTAATATCTTCCCGTTCATATACTATTTGAGTATCTGTAGCTTGTCCAACACCAGAAATTATAATTGGTGTGTCACAAAATTCCTTAGCTTTATCAGCATTACATAGAACTAAAGCTGCCGCACCATCTGAAATGGGACAGATATGAAAAAGTCGTAAAGGGTCTGCTATTATTGGATTGGTTTTATCATCATTAAGGAAAGCATAAACATTATCCCAATTCCCCTTTCCTTTTTGAATGGCACTCTTCATAGAATCTTCGATAGTTCTTTGGAAATGTGCTATTGGATTTAAAGCTCCATTTTTATGATTTTTAATGGCAATATCCGAAATCCAATCAAGCTCAGCATCATATTTTTTAAGATAAGTTCGTGTCAACATCCCTGCAAATGAAGGGAGGGAAATTCCATGACTCCTTTCGGCTTCTGGATGTGTCAAAGTAGCTACATTTGAAGTCACATAACCTGGAGTTGTAATATGCGTCATTTTTTCACCACCTACAACTAATACTAAATCACTCATTCCAGAAGCAATTGCTTGAAAACCAACTTTAACCGCTGATCCCCCACTTGCAGGACCATTTTTAATATGATCAGCAGCAGCAGGTAATAAACTTAATTTGTCAACAAGGGCACTTGCAATCCCAGATAAATTATTAAAAGCGGAAGGACTCATGGCACCAACATACACAGAATTAAAGTCTTTATCATTAGTATTTGAATCTTCGATTGCCTCTAAGGAAGCTTCAGACATTAAATCAAGGAGTCCTTTATCTGGTAATGGTCCAAATTTTGTATGTCCAACTCCAATTATCGCTACTGTTTTCATAAATTTTCACTATATTAAAATATATTCTTATATCATTCTGAATAATAAATATTTAAATTAAGTTATAAGTGCTAATTGTTTAGTAAAGATCTGAAACAATTAATATTATATACCCTAAATTAAATGTTGAGGATTATTGGAATAAAATTACAAGATTTATTTATTTTTTCTGTAACTTTTTTCTATTAATTGAAAGATTTCTTCTTTATTTTCTATTGCAATCTCAGAACCTATGTCTACACATTCATCAGTTGGTTCAGGAATAGCTCCATCGTAGTGAATTATTTCTACTCCTTCTTCTTGGCACAGCTTGTTCACTTTTAAAAATAATTCTTCCATTGCTGGAAAAGGTTTAACTGTAACTAATAAACATCATTTACCGTTTCTTTTTACTATTTTTCCAATCTCATTTATGCGACCCTACCCAAACTGAATTCGAGTTGGATTATAATAATTAAAATTTCTCATAATTCAATCAATTTTAGTTTTATTTGCTAGTTTATTTAATAATTATACTAACATTCTATTTACTATTAAATATCTTTATTATACTAATTTTATTTTGAATTAAAAAAAGGAAACTAACCTGATAATTCCTTAGACGATATTAAGTTCAAATGACTTTAAAATACCAATCTGATTTACATATCGATTATCAAATAAGAAAGTCAAATTATAACTTCCAAATGGTAATATTGAGATTGTTCCATTAATATTATATGGACAAACACATCTGGTCACCCACTCTGTAGTAAGAATCTCTCTTATTATTAGATTTGTATACGTAAAAGATAACTCTATTCTGAAATAATTAGGATCCCATAATGGTGGTCCACAGTAACTCAAAAGATTCTGATTAAATATAACAGCTCTATTTATAACGTTAATTTCAATATCATTCCCTCCCACTCCACTGCAACCGTTTACTGAAAAATCAACACATATATTTCCATAACAATTAGATTTAGTGTTAGGACTATTTGACAATATAAAAAAACCAATTGAAGTTCCTATAATTACTGAACTTAAGATAACTGTCGAAATTATTACGATTTGAAGGTTTTTTACTATTTTCACCACAAATATACTGATCAAAAAGTTATTTAAATAGGTATTGATCAAAAAGTTTTGGATTTAAAATTTCTTGAAAAAAAACAAATAGAATGATGAAAATTATTCTTTATGAAATAAAAAATTTTTAGAAGGAATAAATTATGTTGAAAGGAATTCATTTCTTATTAACATATACATGTAATTATACGTGTGACCATTGTTTTTTATATTGTAGCCCAAATTCTCAAGGGACCTTTACAATTAAGCAAATTAGAGAAGTATTAAAAGAAGCAATAAAAATTGGGACTGTAGAGTGGATATATTTTGAAGGAGGTGAGCCCTTTTTATATTACCCAATAATGCTTCAGGGCCTTAGAGAAGCAAAGGAATCAGGATTCAAAACGGGAGTAGTAACGAATTCATATTGGGCAACAAGTGTTGAAGATGCAGAACTATGGCTTAAACCTATTTCTGAAATAGGAATTTCAGAATTAAGTATTAGTAATGATACTTTTCATTATGGAACTGAGGAATTAAATTTATCAAAAACAGCTGAAAAAGTGGTAAAAAGTCTGAATCTACCTTCCTCTTCAATTTGTATTGATGAACCCACGGTAGAGAAGGGAATTGATAAAGATCAAGAAAAGGGAGAACCTGTGATCAAAGGAGGGGCAATGTTTAGAGGTAGAGCTATAGAAACTTTAACTGAAAGCTTACCTCGGAGATCATGGGAAGAAATGAATAAATGTCCCTATGAAGATTTAGAAGGGCTTGGAAGAGTCCATTTAGATCCATTTGGAAATGTGCACATATGCCAAGGATTGAGTATTGGTAATTTTTGGGAAATCCCTCTTGCTGAATTGATCGAGAACTATAACGCGAATTCTCACCCTATCTGTGGACCTTTGATCCGAGGGGGTCCTGCTCAATTAATAAGAGAATATCAAGTTGAGCATGAAGAAGAATATGTTGATGAGTGTCATCTTTGCTATCTTGCTAGACTTAACCTTTTAGATAAATTTCCACATTATCTTGCCCCTAGGCAAGTTTATGGATTAGAATGAGGAAATTATTGTTTACTTATAATTTTATTGCATTTTTTGAATAGATAAATATCTAACCAACATGTTAGATTTATCAATAGGATTTGAACGCTTAGGGTAATTCTACTGAATTTTTTTTATTTTAAATATTTAATTTTAAAAGAATTCAAATACCTAAAATTTATTATTGTTTTATAAGTAATAAATATTCATTTTCCTTTTAAAATGATAAAAAACTGAATCACTATGTCTTATATTGATAAAGATAAATTACGAGCCTTATTCAAGTGGTATATGCAAGAAGTAGGAGAAATCTTAGTTTCTGTTCTTGTAGTTGGGCGTGATGGGTTAGTAATTGATATTTTAACAAGAGAATCTGATAAATTAGAGGAAAAAAAGTTTATTGGAGCATTTAGTTCTTTGGTTGAATTAGTATTAAAAAAATTAACTCACGATTTTGATCTTGGAACTTTTGGTGCGGGAACTTTTGATACAGATAAATACAGATTCATTTTTTGTGAATCTGGATCTGAATATGTTTTAGTTTCTATACTCAATCATACTGCTTTAGTTGATGATGTATTTCCATATACTTATTTAACTGCTGATAAAGTATCAAGGATTATTGATGGAGAATTACCAGTTAGTCCTGTAATTCCGAAAGTAAAAAGAGATACTGAACTTGAAAAAATAAAGCGAAAAATGGAATATTACCAAAGTAAGCCTCACTCACCTGAGTATGTCTATAAACTTTCTCTGATTGGAGATAATAAAGTTGGAAAAACCAGTTTGGCTCAAAGATACGTTCATGGAATATTTAAAACTGATTATAAAGCAACCATAGGTACTTATATTTCTAAGAAAGAATGTGAATTTAAAGAATTGGGGACTTCTGTCAGATTTATGATATGGGATTTAGCAGGACAAAGTCAATTTGAACGATTATGGCCAGATTATTTAACAGATTCTCGCGTAGGAATCATTGTTTTTGACATATCAAATAGAGCATCTTTTGAGCATGTCAAGAAATGGTATGATATCATCACAAGAGTCGCATTACCTCATATTGTTCTGATTCTGGTTGGTAATAAAGTTGATCTAAATGCTTCAAGAGTTGTTTCAGCTGAAGAAGGTATGGAACTAGCTAAAAAATTAAAGATCTATTATATGGAAACCTCAGCAAAAACAAATGAGAATATCGATGATGTTTTTGAGTGGATTGCTCTTCAAATCATTAATATGAATATTGAAGAAGTAAAGGATACATTATTCGACAAGCAAATGGAGGAAGGATCAAAATTTGTAATTTCAAGCCCTCAATTGAAAATATTGAATCAATATTTCACGAAACAATTAGATTATTGCATAGGAAAAGGTGATACCAAAGAAATTTTTAAACACTTAGATATTTTAAAAGCAATAGAAAAAAATAAGTTATAGAGTAATTTAGAAACATATTAATTATTTATATAAAGAGCGGGCTTGAACGGTTTTGCTCTTGTAGATCTTTGTTTTGGATCAAAATCGGAATTGATTACAATCAAGGAATTTACTCGTTTTTCTATATAGGACTTATAATGATTAAGTAATTCAATTTCATCTACTTTTGGTAATTGTTTTTCCCATATCCGATCTTTTATTTGACTTTTTATAAAAGAGATAAGTTCTTTATTAGATAATAATTCCCTTTCTTTTTGTATCTCAGAGATTATATCATCAAAATTATCTTTTTTTGATAATATCATATTTAATGCTTTATACTTCCATATAGGAGCCGTATATATATGTATTTCATCAGATTTCAATGATTTTACGATTTTCTTTATATTGAAAATATCCTCAATAACATTTGAGATATACTCAAATTCAAGTTCAAGGTTCGTATTAATATATTGTGTATTAAAGTCTCCCCAAATTATTTTTGAAATAAATCCTTCATTTCCGGCAATTTCCCATAATTCTTCACATAAATGAGGCATTGTTAAGGAAAGTATTTTTAACCAATCTTTATAAATCAATTTAAAAACTATTAGAAAGTCATTTATGTCATCTGTATCCCTTGAAAATTCCTGTATTAGATTAAAAACCTCATAAAATGATGTTTGAAGATATCTCCTTATATTGTATTCTTCTAATGCCTCTTTAGCTTCAATAAATTTCTTAATAATTTTAGAGAGCATCACTTTTGAGTATTTAGAGTTAATATCTTCAAATTTAGCTTCAATATTTTTTGATTGCTTAATTCTATCATAATTGAAACTATAAAATTTGAATATGTGATTTTTAACAGTTTCTACCTCTTTTTCTCGAAAATCCATATACACACCGAAATCAGCACCGTGAGATATATAGAATCTAAACAAATCAGCAGAATAATTTTTTTTTATATCTGCAAGAGGAATCACATTTCCTTTTGATTTGCCCATTTTTTGTCCTTCTACATTTACTGGTTCGATTAAAGTAATTATTTTTGGCCAATGTTTCTCTGGGAAGATAGCAACATGATGGAATATATAAAAACTTAAATGATTTGATATGTGCATGATAGCTGTATGTCTATGATCAACTGGATACCAGTATAGAAACTCCTTCTGCATTTCTTTAAGTAGTTCTTCTTCTATACTCGTCTGTTTTGCAAGTTTCTTAATATCTCCTTTCTCTAAGAATACAAAATCAAAGAATTCTGGAATTAGCTGATCTAATGCAATCTGATATTCCCTTATTTTATGCACAATAGTGTAGAATGCCATGTAAATTGTACTATCACTTAGGGATTCTATTATCCATTCTTTATTAAAGGGAAATTTCGTCCCTAGACCTCTTTTTCTTGCGCAGGGTCTTTTTTCAAGCCAATTAAAAATATTTTCAAAATTTAATCGATATTTGTGAGGTATAATTTTCATGTCATTAAGGCACTTAAATGCTTTTTTCTTCCATTCTCCTGCATTAAAATTCAGAAACCACTGATCTTTTAAAATGGAAACGATAATGTTAGCTCCACATTTGCATTTAAGATTTTTAGTAACTGGAATAAATAATTTATCAGCTCTATTCTCTTCGATTAAATCTTCTGAAACTTGTTTAGCAGCATCACTAACCTTCATTCCTTGGTATTTACCACATTTATCATTAAGAAATCCATTATAAAATTCAGTTTTATAATTCTCACTTGTTGCTAAATCTAGTTTTTCTTTATCTATTTGAGATTCAACATCATATTTTTCACAATATATTTTTGCGGGAAAATCCTTGAACCCTTTTAATTCAATAATTTGAATTGGATAAATTAATTCGATTTCTCGTTTATCTAAATTAAATTCTTCAATTAATTCTGTATCTTTTTGTAAATCAATTAAAGCTATATAATCATAAGGAGCATGAGCTGGAACTGAATAAACTACACCAGTAGCTGTAGCTGTATCAACAAAATCTCCGGGTAAAATTGGAATTTCTTTAATTCCATAAACATCCCTAGCCTTTTTTCCAATGATTTTACTTCCTTTAAACTTTTTTAATATTTCAATCTCTTTATTTTGATTTTTTAATATATGGGTTGCTTCCTCGGAAATAAACCATATCTCCTCATTTAAAGATGCCTTAATATAATCTCCATTTGGCTTTATCCATATATTTGTAACTCCGTAGACTGTTTCTGGTCTTAATGTAGAAGCCACGAGAAAACCATCTTCAAAAGGGAATTTTATACAAATAAATTCATTAATATTAAGGTCTAACTCATCCCCACTATCAATATCGTCCTCGCCTACAGCATTCTTATCTCGTGGACAATATAAAATTGGATATTCACCCTTTTCAATATATCCCTTTTCATTTAAATGATAATATTGCCATTCGATGAATTTATTATAGATTTTATCTCCAGTTGTAAATTCTCTTCTCCAGTCCAAACTCATACCAATTGATTTAAAATCAATTTTAATAGTATTAGAAAAGTATTTTACAATATTCCATGGATCTACAAAACTATCAACAATTTCATCTACTTTTTTTTGATCTTTAGTATGTAATGATACGTATTCTTTCATCCTAGTTATTTGTATTTGAACCCCTCTTTCTATAGAAGAAGAAATTGCTAAAACTGGAGTACCAGTTATATGAAATGCCATAGGATATAACACATTATATCCTTTCGCCCGATAATATCTTGCAAATATATCTCCGTTAATAAAACTTCTTCCATGACCTATATGAGTAGGACCTGAGGCATATGGATAAGGAGAGGTAATAAAAATTTTCTTTCTTTTCTTATCTGGATTTGCTTCGAATATTTTTGCTTGCTCCCATCTATCTTGCCATTTCTTTTCAATTTCTAGTGGAATATACATTTCTTTTAACACATTCTTGGTTTTTTCTGCTTTACTTCAAGTTTAATTCTTATTTGAGTAAATAACCACCCATGATCTCTTTCAGTTAAATTTACCAACCAAGCGAACAAATCCGTGGAAAAAGTAAAAGAGAAAGAGCATAGGGATTTGTTTCGCTCAAGGTAATAATAAAACTGCGAGTAAATCGACTGATAATACTTTTTCTATTAAATTCATCTTCAACGCAGTCTTATTTGAAATCATTCTTATAAAGAGTATATACATTTTTATATTAAAATATTTCCAAGTCCTGATATTATAATATATTACTCTAAATTAAACGAAGATACATATTGCAGTTAAGTCTAATGCAATAACTCGTTTTTAGAAAATAATGTAAATTGTTAAATATATAAAGGTTCCACTTTTTATTTTACTCTTCCATTAATTACATAAAATAAAGAGTAAATAATCTTTCTCCAAAAAAATAATACGAATCTAAAATTCATGACTATATAATCCTTTTTAATAAAATTCAAATTTTATTACTTATGTCAATAACGAAAAAAAATGCTGAAATCAAAGCAGAAAATATTGTAAGGAGAGTATTAGAAGAAAAAAATTATCTTTCTAAAGTGTTAAAAGGAATTCTGGCTAAAGAAGATTCAGTGAGATATCCAAATGCGATCGCTTTAGAAATTCTAAGTAAGGAGAATCCTAAAATTATTTATCCTGAATGGAATTTTTTTGTTAATTTACTCAAAAGCAAAAATGCTTATCATAAATCGATTGTAATCTCTACAATTTCAAATTTAACTATAATAGATGAAAAAAATAGATTTGAAGAAATTTTTGAAGATTTTTTTAGCCTTATTGATGATAAAAGTGTTATTGTTTCTAGAAAGTTAGCAATTTATGCAGGGAGAATTGCTACTGCTAAACTCTCATTAAAATCTAAAATAACGGCAGTTTTGCTAAGTATTGATGATACTCAACATAGTCCAAGTCGCAAAGATTTAATAAAAGGAGACATTATTGAAAGTTTTAGTGAATATTTTGAAGATATTAAGGATAAAAAAACAATTATCGAATTTGTCAAAAAACAATTAGATAGTAGTAGTCCAAGTACAGTGAAGAAAGCTAAAGAATTTCTCTTAAAATGGGAAAAATAAATTAACTATTAAATTACTTAAAATTTCTATTTATAAGTATTAAAACTTTTAATCTTTCTGTTTATTATATAGATTTAAATCAAAATAAAATAATTGTGAATTTATATGGTTGATTTTAATCCAAAAGTGTTAAATAAAGAGGAATTAAGTGCAATCTCAGCAGGAGTAAATGAAGAAGAATTATTATTATTTGATAAACATTTATTAGACAATTATTATGACAGTAATGTGTTCATTGAAGCTAAAGAACCAGGGTCCCCTTGGGTTATTGTAAAGGACTTTAAAACGGGAGAACAATCTGAAAAGCTTGATTGCACTGCTCAATATTGGTCATTAGCATTAGGATTTGCTCATCCTGATGTAAATTACGCTGTGGCAGAACAAATGAAAAGATTTACTCATATTAAATCAGAAGGTGTATTTCCCTCCCGTGCTAAGTTTATCAATAAATTATCTGAATTATGTCCAGGTAGATTGAAAGGAGGAAGAGTTAAAATAAATAATGAAGGTGGGAGTTTAGCAGTTGAAGCAGCTGTAAAATTCGCTTTAGTGGCATCCAAAGGTGGAGATCATTTCCTAACCTTCCGAGGTGGCTACCACGGAAATACATTAGCTATGATAACAGCATCTCAACCTTTCCATACAATAACAAGATTTAGACCATTTGGCGTCGATTTTTTTACGCGAGTTCCACAACCTTATTGTTATCGATGTTTATGGAATTATAAAAATGGATTATATGGTAAACAAGATCCTGAATGCAATTTAGAGTGCTTTAATTTAGTTAAAGAATATTTAATGGGTTTAACTTCAAGAAAATTAGCAGGAGTTATATTGGAACCTTGGCAGGCAGCAGGAGGTCATGTCCCATTTCCACCAGATTTTCTTGTTAAATTAAGAGAAGTTTGTGAACAAGAAAAGATCTTCATAATATATGATGAATCGCAAACAGGTGTGTATAGGACAGGGAAATATTTTACTTTAACAGAAAAATATGAGAAGGAACTCGGAATTGATGTATCACCTGATATGATGTGCTTCACAAAAGCTATTGGTGGAGGTTTTCCTTTAGGCGCTATGATTGTCTCAAATAAAATAAAAAAACGATTTGGCCCAACAGAAGATCATACTACATTTTGTAATACGCCAATAGGCTGTACTGCGGGTCTTGCTTCTATCATGGTTATTGAAAGAGCAAAGATTGGAGAGAATTGTGAAGAAAGAGGGAAACAAATCACTAAACAACTAAAAGAACTTCAAGAGAAATATGATGTAATGGGTGATATTCGTGGTCCAGGATTATTCATAGGAATTGAGTTGGTTAAAGATCAAAAATCAAGAGAACATTTTACAGAGTTGATGGAAGATATGCTTCATGAGGGTGTAAGACAAAATATACTTTTTGGACCAAGTATGCCCTATTTAAGTGGAACAGGAAAGTTGTTAAAACGAAATTTAATTAAAATAAAACCCCCACTCAATATTACTGAAGAAGATGCTGATTTTATCTGTGATAAATTTGAAAGTGTGCTAAAAACATCACTTAACAATCTAAAATAAGATTAATATGAATTCTCGTGAACGCGTTCTAGCAAGTATTAACCATAAAGAACCTAATAGTGTCCCAATTGATCTTGGTGGTTTTCCAGTTACAGGAATCTCTGCAATTGCATATCATAACTTAAAGGAATATTTAGGAATTACATCAGGCCAAATCAGAGTTTATGATCTGATGCAACAACTAGCACAACCAGAGGAAAATCTGCTTGAGTTATTTAAAGTGGATGTTTTGGATGTAGGAAGGACTTTTAATACTCATGAAGATGATTGGTATGATATTCAAGTAAATGGATATAACCTCCAATATCCAATTTGGTTCCAACAGAGACATAATCCTGACGATTCTTATGACATCCTCCATCGTGACGGTACTATAATTGCAAGGATGACTAAAGATGCATTAGTTTTCGATCAAACTTATTATCCATGCTTAGAAAATTACCCCGAAACATATAATGAATTTCAAAAGATGAATGCAAAAAATCCTTGGGTGGCTCAAGTAACACCTCCATTTAGTAATATTGGTGAAAAGAGATTTTGGAAAACTTTAAGAAAAAACGCCATTATGTTAAAAGAACAATCAAATAAAATAGTTGTTCTCAATTTAGGAAGTACATCTTTTGAATTAGCGAGTTCGTTTAGGAGATTGGATAGATTTTTAATTGATTTAATTAGAAATACTTCTAAAGTCGAAAAGTTTCTTGATTTTATAAATAAGTTCTTTATTAACTCACTTAGTGTGATATGTGGTTATGTGGGAGATGTTATTGATATTATAAAAATAGGTGATGACCTTGGTGAAAATAAAGGTCCTTTTATAAGCCCCAGAATTTTTCGAGAAATTTTTAAATCAAGAATTACAGAGATTTGCGATTTTATTAAGAAAAAAAGTACAATGAAAATTTTCTATCATTCTTGTGGCTCTATTGTACCTTTAATACCAGATTTAATCGACACAGGGATAGATATTCTCAATCCTGTACAAATTAACGCAAGAGATATGGACCCTAAATTTCTGAAGGACAATTTTGGTGATGAAATTACATTTTGGGGTGGTGGTGCTGATACACGTAATGTTATCAATAGAAAAAATCCTGAAGACGTTAAAAAGCATGTATTAGAAATGCTTGAAATTTTTTTTCCAGGAGGAGGATATGTGTGGAATACAGTTCATAATATTTTGCCAGATGTCCCACCTCCAAACATAGTTGCTATGTTTGAAGCTATCGAGGAATTTAATAATAATCTTTAATCATTTCGAGGAGATATCTTTTGCAACAAGCCTTAAATTTTGAATAGATTTTGGTTTAAAGGAGAATTCATTTTTATTATATGGAATTAACTTTATCAATGGTAAGAAATTCGCTAAATAAAGAGAGATTCCTCTAATTTCTTTATCATTAAGTAAAAATTTGATATTTTCAAATTTAAAAAACCCTAACTGTCCACTCATTTCATGCAAATTTCCAATTTTTTGAGATCCTATATATACCGGAGATAAATTATTAGAAATATTTTTTTGCTGGAAAATTACTGTACCAATTTTATAGTGAGGAATTCCCCCATCCAAAAGACATTCTACATTGTTGACTATTATCTTAACTCCATAGATGGGAAAGAGATTATGATAAAAATGTTTTGGTAAAGATGCTAGAATCATCTCTGGATATATGGAATGAATTTCGATAGGAATTTGATTTGTATTTATTTCTTCAGAAAACTCATTTAACATTTTTTTCTTTCCAATTGCCAAAGAAAAACTTTTTCCCCCTCTAGCACGAACAGCATCGTTGATTGGTCTTATTTCCAGATGCAAATGAGGACTTGACCAGGAAGCAAAATACCCGTTACGGATTGTTTTTCCTAATGAATCTCCTACGCTAATCTGATCCCCTGGTTTAACATCTGGTTTAACATGCATTAATTTCCATAATAATTCAGAATTAGAAGGATTATTAATCAATATTAGATAATCTTTATCAATTCCATCTAAAAATTTAGGTTTTGGTGCTGCTAAGGTTTTAACTTTTAATATTTTTCCTGATATGGGGCTAAATACTTCATAATTATCTATAGTCAGATTTTGGTAGATATCCATCGCAAGTCCATGTTGATGCGCATAATAGGGAGAAGTCCCAATACTAAAATGACTAGTGTTTTGTATTGATACACATATGTCATCTATATTGACGATTTCATAAAATTCAGATTTAATCACAATAAAATTGAAAGTATTTTCAGATTAAATTATCTTTTGTTGGTTTAATACCACTTTTTATTTCTCATTAATTTATTAAAATGATGGTCAATTTTACTAATGGTATCAATATTAAATCTCATCCCTAATAATAAACTCATATTTGATAATTACTTAATTGATAAAATAAGGAAAAATTTAATAAATAAAATTCTCAAGAAGTCCCAAAAAAGTCAAAATTTATTATCCATAATTTCTTTTTTTAAATTAATTCTTTAGAAATTAAAGAATTTTTAAAAAAGTAATAAAATTTGGTTTTAAAATTGGTAAAAGGAACTGTAAAATGGTTTAACAGCCGTAAAGGCTTCGGATTTATAAATTCTGATGAAGGAAGCGATGTTTTTGTTCATTATACCGCATTATCTGGTAGAGATGACGAATACAAGACTTTAAACGAAAACGATAAGGTTGAGTTTGATGTTGTCGAAGGTCAAAAAGGACCGCAAGCCAGCAACGTTGTAGTAACTGAAAAGGCTCCTCCTAATCCATATAATAGAGGCGGCAGAAGAAATCTCCGTTTTTAAATAAAAGGACTTTATAAATCTCCAAAAAGAAAAATATAATATAAGAAATAAATAATAATTAGTAAAAATCTGTTTTTGCGATTGTTATCGAATCTTATCTTTTTTTTTTTATTTCAGTATTTAAGTATTTTATTTTTTTTATCTATTTTCTCATGATCGGCATACCG
>JAHPZE010000042.1 GCA_019058365.1 Promethearchaeota archaeon
TATAAAAAGTCAATGTTCAATAGGATTTAGAGATCTACTTCCTTTGGTACTGTTCTATTATTCTTTAAAAAAGAATTAGGAAAATTAGCAATTATAAAATTAATATAATATTTATAAAGATGTCAATTTAATAAAAAATAAAGAATAATTTTTAAGAAATTTTTAATTTATAATTTAAAACCAAAATTTTTGAATTATCAGTGTATATTTAATTTTTAAAAATGAGGTTGTTCTAAGATGGCAGGAACTGAAATTATAGAGGTATTAGTTTATGGTACAGTGCAAGGTGGTATTTTTGCATTACTTGCTATGGGTTTTTCATTAGTTTTTGGAGTAGGAGGTATTTTAAACCAAGCTCATGGAGCTTTTTATGCATTAACAGGTTATTTTATATATTGGATTCATGATCCTATCTCTCTGTTTGCGGGACCTTCTTCTCCAAAATTTTATTGGGCTATGATTTTTGCATTAGCCGCAGTTACAGTTATTGGAGGGCTGTCATATTTAGGACTTATTAAACCAGTTCAAGATCATGAGATAAATGTCGTAATTATAACTTTTGCATTAGCTTTCTTCTTTGAACAGGCAGTCAAAATGATCTTTGGTGATATCGGTCATAAAATTCCCTCTGTTTCTGGAAATGAGGAATTTTTAGGCATAGTTATCCCTGCTCAACACATTATTGCTTTAATAGGTTCATTGATTGTGATTGCTTCAGTTATTTTATTTATGAATAAAGTTAAGATTGGAAATCAGATTCGTGCTGTTGCTCAAGATAAAGAAGCGGCTCAACTGATGGGTATAAATACTAACAGAATGCTTATGTATACTATTATGTTATCAGCATTTCTTGCCGGTATCGCAGGTCTCTTATATATCCCCACAGGGGACTTAGCGCCTCATATGGGGTGGACTGTATTAACAAGGTCATTCGCTATTGTTGTTTTAGGGGGATTAGGTAGTATTCCCGGCAGTGTAATTGGTTCATTTATTCTTGGGTATGCTGGTAATTTCGTAGGAACTTTTATTGGTCAAAATTGGGCTGGTCTTGTTCCAACAGTATTAATAGTTGTGATGCTTATAGTACGACCTCGTGGATTATTTGGAAAGAAAGAAGTAAGATAATTTTAAAGAAAAATAATGAATAAAAAGAGGAAGATCTAAAAAATGGTGAAATCACACATCGTAAAAAAAAGTATTGATGATTTTTTGAAAAGAATACCAAAAAAGATCAAACTTGGTGTTAAGAGTTTACCAACAGCACTAAATGGTTTTATGGGTAAGCTCCGTACATTCAAAGGATATTTAACTTTAAGCTGCCTAATAATACTTTGTTTGATACCAATATTCACGAATAATCCATTTTATTTAGGAATTTTTATGATGGCATGTATATATTCGATTTATGCTGCAAGTTGGGATTTTATGACTGGTTATACAGGTTTAGTTAGCTTTGGGCACGCTATTTTTCTTGGATTAGCAGGTTATGGTACATCTGCAGGGCTTGTTTTTTTAGGTTTTAATTGGTTCATTTCTCTCCTTTTTGGAAGCGTCATATCAGTAGTAATAGGTGTACTCATAGCAATTCCCTCCCTTCGATTAAAAGGACCTTATTTAGCGTTAACACTCTTGTCTATAAGTATGATTTTATGGGCATTATTTTTGATGGGCGAGCTATCTCCTTGGCTTCGGGGTTCACAAGGAATTTCACAAGTTCCTCTCTTATCACCAGACCCAGTTATAGAATATATTGCTACCTTCATTATTATGGTTTTATCATTGGGTATAATGAAAATGCTTGGTAGTGCAAAATTCGGAAAAATATTAAATTCAATCCGTGACGATGATACAGGTGCAGAAGCTTCAGGAATTAATATTTCGAAATACAAGATTCTTGCTTTTTCGATAAGTGCCTTTTTTGCAGGTATTGCGGGTGGGCTTTTTGCTATGCATAACCGTGGTGTAGATCCCGGACGATTTCAACCTCTTTATTCTTTTTATCCAATAATTATGGTAGCTGTTGGAGGTCTCGCGACAATTTCAGGAGGAGCGTTAGGAGCTTTTATATTTGTTTTTTTAAATGAGATTCTCATAGAACTTGCTCCCTGGGCACCATTATTCGTATTTTCTATTATTTTAATACTCATTATTCGGTTCTCAGAGAGAGGGATTATGAACCCTGCCATAGAACATCTTAAAGACTTATGGGATTTGTTATTAGGAAAATAAATCAATTATGATATAAAAATTTCGAAAAACTGTGAGTAAGAAAGAAAATGGGAGTTTTATTAGAAGTAAAAAATTTAACAAAAAAGTTTGGAGGTTTAACCGCTGTTAATGATTTTAGTTTTGAAATCAAGCGAGGTGAATTTGTCGGTTTAATTGGTCCAAATGGAGCCGGTAAAACCACAGTGTTCAATTTAATATCAGGATTCGAGAGACCAAGCGCTGGTACAATCAGATTTGATGGAATGGATATTGTAGGGTTAAAACCTTTCAGAATTGTTAATTTAGGTATTGCTCGAACATTCCAGCTTGTAAGATCATTTAAGTATCTTAATCTTTTGGAAAATGTTACAATTTCATGTCTTTCCCAAAGAGGAAAAACTGCTTCACAAGATATTGGAACAGATGAATATGCTAGCGAAATTTTATCAGATGTTGGCCTTGTAGATAAGGCTAGAATTCCACCTATTATTTTACCACATGGAGATTTGAGAAAATTGCAGATTGGTAAAGCACTCGGTACTAATCCACAATTACTTCTTCTTGATGAACCTTTCAGTGGGCTTTCTTTTGAAGAACAGTTGGTAATTACGGATTTAATTAAACACTTACACGATGATGGAGTAACAATATTCATAACAGGACATGTATTACGAGAATTGATGAGTTTAGTACCAAGGGTAATTGCAATGCATCAAGGAAAGTTTATTGCCGACGGATCTCCTCAAGAAGTTTCTAATAATAAAATTGTGCTTGAAGCATATCTAGGAAGAGGTGGAGAATTTGCTTGAATTAAGTAAAGTTTATCATTATTATGGTCAGGCAAGAGCCCTCGAAGAGATTAACTTAACTATCGAGGAAGGATCTTTGGTAGCTGTTATTGGACCTAACGGTGCTGGGAAATCAACACTCCTCAGAGTAATATCCGGTTTAGAAGAACCAGACAGAGGAAAAATAACTTTTCTAGGTAAAAGAATAGATGGATTAAAAGCACATAAGATCGCTAAAATGGGAATATCTCATTGTCCAGAACGTCGTAGATTATTTTATGATATGACGGTTTTTGAAAATCTTAAGTTAGGAGGGAAGGTACTAAAAAGTCGAGAAGTATTTAAGAAACAACTTGATTTTGTATATGAATTATTCCCACGTTTAAAAGAAAGAAAAAAACAGCGATCAGGGACCCTTAGCGGGGGAGAGCAGCAGATGCTTGCTCTTGGTCGTGCTATTATGCCTAATCCAAAGCTGTTATTATTAGATGAACCCTCCTTAGGTTTAGCCCCTAAAATAAAAACAAAAATATTTGATGCTATTCGATTGATAAAAAATGAAGGTACCACTACATTATTAGTTGAACAAGATGCTGTTTTAGCTATGAATGCTGCTGAATATATACATGTTCTTGAAGAAGGAAAAATTGAAATGAGGGGTACTAAAGAAGAGTTAGAAAAAGAACCTCGAGTAAAAAAGGTTTATTTAGGAATATAAGGTGATAAAAAATGTCAGCACCATTAGATGTATTATTAAGAGATGCACGAATAGATTTGATCTTATCAAGAATAGAAAAAGATCCATCTGTAATTGATGATGTAATTAAATATATAGATAGCGAAATCCGATCTATTCGATTCAATTCAATACTCATATTAGGTGAGTTAGGACAAAAAGCATCTTCAGCTCTCTCCGTAATAACAGAATGTTTGGAAGATGAAGATTGGAGTATATGCCGTGAGGCTGTTCGGTCTTTGGGAAAAATGGGGAATTTAGCTGAGAATGCTTCTTCCAAATTATCAAAGTTAATTGGAAATGAAGAAGATTCAATTCGAAGAGAAATAGCAATAACATTGGGAAAAATTGGTATTGCTAGTGATGAGACACTTTCTGCCTTAAAAACTGCTTTAAAAGATAAGAATGAAGAGGTTCGAATAGAAGCAGCTAAAGCGCTTGGAAATATAGGTCCCAGTGCTCATACAATTATTCATGATCTGATGCTTAGTCTTAAAGATAAAAGTTGGTCTGTCAGAACGGCGACGGCACAAGCTATTAGTAAGATCGGGGAGGGAACTATAAAAGCAATACCTACTTTAATAAACTCATTAGATGATAATGATTGGAGAGTAAGGTATAGAGTCGTGAATACATTAACTAAAATGGGAAAGGAAGCAGTTCCAAATCTTTTGAAAGTTCTTAAACATAAGAATCCTATTGCTAGAAAGGAAGCAGTTGAAGCTTTGGGAGGAATGCAACTTAATGATCCAACTATAATTGACAGTTTATCAGAAATGTTAAGTGATAATGTTGAATATGTACGTGGAAAAGCAGCTGATGCCCTCCGAAGTATTGGTAAGGATGCAATTCCAGCATTAATCAAAGCATATGAGAATGTTAAAACTGAAATGAAAATTGTAATAATTTCTACTATTGGTGGGATTGGAATTGAAGCTGAAGAAGCAATTCCGTTTATAATTGAGGTTCAAAATCATAAAAATAAATTAATTCGCATAGAAGCTTCAAGAACTTTGGGTAATATTGGGAGAACTTCAGAGGAAGCGGTTAATGCGCTTATACAAGCGTTAAATGACCCAAAACACATCGTTCGGAGAGTGACTGCCATTGCTTTAGGGAAAATTGGACCTATTGCGAATAAAGCAGTTCCTGCATTAATCAATGTATTAAATGATAAGAATCCGGATGTTAGATGGAGAGCATCTGAGTCACTTGGAATTATTGGTGTAAATACCGAAGAGGTTATTTCAAGTTTGAACGAGTTGATCCATGATGAATGTGATTATGTATGCGAATCTGCTATTAATGCTCTTGATAATTTAACGGAAGAATAATTTTAATATGATTAACCTTTTCTTATTATAATACAAACTTATCTAAAAATAAATCTAAAATTAAATATTTGAGGTTGTTGTATAGAATGAGTGAAAATCCATATGTTGAAAAACCTTGGTTAAAACATTATGACAAAGGTATTCCTGCCGAGATTGATTATCCTGAAATAAATATTAAAGAATTTCTCGATAATGCCGCAAAAGAATTTGGATCTAGAACTGCAATTTGGTACTTGAAAAATAAAATATCGTATAAAAAATTCAAGGAAATTGCCGATAGACTTGCTACAGCTCTTGTAGATTTAGGTGTTAAAAAAGGAGATGTTGTCGCTATCATGCTTCCCAATTTCCCCCAATTTATGTTTGCATTCTACGGAATTTTAAAAGCAGGCGGAATTGTAACGGCATGTAGCGTGCTTCACACCGAACATGAATTATCATATCAGTTGAATGATTCTGGTGCTGAAATAATAATAGCCTGGGATAATCAAATTGAAAAAATAATGAATGTTAAGGATAGAACACGTCTTAGACATATCATTATTACAAATGTATTTGATTATGGCCCAATGGCTCCGACTTCTCCCCCTGAAATCGCAGGAACAATACAATTCCTAAATTTAATCAAAAAAACAAAACCAAATCCTCCAACTTTTGAAACTAACGCAAAAGAAGATATTGCTATTCTCCAATATACAGGAGGTACAACGGGCTTACCTAAGGGAGCCATGTTGACTCATTATAATATTGTAGCAAATTGTGTTCAGGTATCCACTTGGGTACAAAGTGCTATACATCGAGGAAAAGACACAGCACTTACAACTTTACCTCTATTCCATATTTATGGAATGACAATTTGTATGAATACTTATATTTATAATGGTACAACAATCGCTTTACATCCTGATCCTCGAGATCAAAAAGGGTTATTTGAGGTAATTAAAGCAACTCATCCAAGCATGTTTCCTGGTGTACCAACGATGTATATGCGCCTGCTAGAAAGAGATGATCTTGAAGATTATGCTAAGGATCTTAGATCAATTAAAATCTGTAATACTGGAGCTGCTCCTATGCCTCCTGAAGTCTTAAAAGAATTTGAAGAAAGAACTGGAGCAGTTATAGTTGAGGGTTATGGAATGACTGAAACATCTCCGGCAACTCATGTTAATCCGGTAATGGGAACAAGAAAGATTGGTTCTGTAGGACTTGCATTACCAGATACTGAAATAAAACTCGTTGATATTGATGATTACACTAAGATTGTACCAATGGGAGAATCAGGTGAGATCATGATTAAAGGACCTCAAGTTATGAAAGGATATTGGAATAAACCAGAGGAAACTGCAAACCAATTGAAAGATGGCTGGTTATTAACTGGTGATATTGCAAAACTAGATGAGGATGGATATTTGTTTATAGTAGATAGAAAGAAAGACATGATAAATATCAGCGGATTCAAAGTCTATCCAAGAGAAGTTGAAGATGTTCTATTTGAGCATGAAGCAGTTGAAAATGCTTCTGTTATTGGAATTCCAGATCCAAATTCTCCTGGGGGTGAAATAGTTAAGTCATTTATAGTTCTAAAGGTTGGATACAAAGAAACTGATGAAATGAAAAATGAGATAAAAGAGTTCCTAAGACAAAATGTAGCACCATATAAAGTTCCAAAACTTATTGAATTTAGGAAAGAATTACCTGAAACTCTTGTTGGAAAAGTGCTTAGAAAAGAACTGAAAGAGATTGAAGCTAGAAAACGGGGAGAAGAAGTATAAAACAATTTTGAGATAAATTTTTAATCTATTTTTGAGAAATATTTGTTTCTTTCCATTTTTTTATAAAATCTTTAAAATTGTAATCAGAAATTCCAAGGGAATTAATATCTTTTTCTTTCAAATTCTTTTCTTCTTCAGATTTCTTTTTGAATGATAATTCCCAATCGTAATAGGAAATTGCTTTTGACATACTATTATACTCAAATTTTATACAAATAAACCGATACGGTGTATCAGTTTTCTAATAATTATCAAAATAATACAAATTTGTCTATTTAGATTTTGGCTTTATATTCTATAATACGTTCCAAAAGCACAAAAAATCTAGTCTTGCAAAGATATTTAAGGCACAATTTTAACGTACTCTATAATAAAGAGTTATCCGACAAAAATGCTATATATTCTATTGTTATAGAATTTTTGACAATCAATTTTCAATAATAGAATATATCCTTCTAGGGCGTCCCGCTTTTTCTTCTTTTAAAATTGTTTCTTCAATTAAACCTTCATTGATTAAAAAATTCAAGATTTCTCGCAATTTAGCACCACCCATTTTAGACTTGCTACTAAGATCTCTAGTCTTTATCGTTTTAGTCACTTTTATTGTATTCAATATTTTTTTAATTGGTTCAGGAAATTCGATTTCGATCCTCTTAAGTATTGTTAATACTTCTAAGTAATTTTTAGCTTGTTTTGCATAAGGACCTTGAAAGCCGTTAATATGAAAACATTCATCTTCTTTAAAGATTATTGAGTTTAAATAATTCTCATCTAACAAAATATTACCCATATTTACAATTTCATCATTATACTTAATTACTTGACATGTTTTCTGTTCTGTTTGAATTATTTCGATTTTTATTTTTCTTAAAAGATCGGTAATAATTTCAAGATAATTTGAAATTGTTTCAAAATCAAAAAATGAAAAATAGAGCTTAATTTGAATCCCTCTTCTGTAAGCCTCATATAGACTTGGTTCTAATCTTTTTATTAAAGAAGGAGGCAATGCAGTCATAATTATTTCCCTTTGGGTCGTTTCAAATAAGCTATAAAAATTTTCATAGGCAAGATTTGCATCAGAATAATGGTAAAAGCTAATATCCTTTAAACATTTCCCAGATTTACTCTCTTGAGCTTTAATTTCTTCATCGATTTTATCTATATTTCTTTTAAAATTAGTGAGTTTTACATTCAATAATTTATTTAAAGCTATTTTTGGGTTAACTCTTATAAATATTTTCGGTTTTGAGTTTTCTGAAGATTCTATTATGTTTTTTTCCTCTAGATATAGGAGGTTATGATATACCTGAGTGTAAGAATAATTCAATTCTGTTTTAATGTCGTTTATAGTACCAAATTTATTTAACAAGAGATATTTGTAAATATCTATTTGAATATCAGAAAAACCAATCTCTTTTAAAAAAGAAAGAATTTGCAGATTCATGATATTAAAAATAAAAATATACTCAATTTCTTACTAGAGTAATATGTGACAGAATTTAAATATTTTTTGTAACATAAGAAGTTTTTTATTGTCACAAATCATATTTTATCTTAATACTTAAAAAAAAAAAGAAATTTTATTGTGATTAACAAATGGCTCAATGTAAAGATTGTAAATTTTATAAACCTATTGACGACTCGAAGGGAGATTGTTTTGGACATGAGGTTCCAGCCACACTAGATACTGCAAATTGTCCTGCTAATTCTTTTCAACCTAGAGAATAATATTTAATGATATATACCAGGTGATATTAATGCCCACAAAAGTTGATTTTAAAAAAACAATGAAAAATTTTTATTTTCCAAGTGCGAAAGAAGTAGTAATGGTTGAGGTTCCCGAAATGCAATTCTTAATGATTGATGGAATGGGATCTCCAGGAGATTCTCAAGAATATTTGGAAGCTCTTGGTGCCTTATATCCTATTGCGTTTAAAACTAAATTTTTAAGTAAAGCAAAGGGTAAAGATTATGTTGTTCCTCCATTAGAAGGGCTCTGGTGGGCTGATAACATGGAAGATTTCACAAAAGGAAATAGAGACAAATGGAAATGGACGATGATGATAATGCAACCTGATTGGATAACTCATGAAATGATAAATAAAGCAATCGAAAGCACAATAGAAAAAAAACCAGAACTTAAAAATTTAATTTCAAAACTGCGTTTTGAAAAATATTATGAGGGAAAAGCAGCACAGATAATGCATCTAGGTCCATTTTCTGAAGAAGGACCAACTGTTAAAAAGATCCATATTTTTATTGAAGAGAAAGGAGGGTCATTTAATGGGTATATCCAAAAACATCATGAAATTTATCTTAGTGATCCGCGAAAATCAAAGCCAGAAAATATGAAAACTATAATAAGACAATCCTTTAAATAATCTTTTTCTTCATCTTATTATTTTTTTATAGACTACATCATAATCTTTAAATTTTAAGTCTTAAGTAATTATAATTAATAACAATTTTAGGATTAAGAAAATGAGTAATGCTGAACGTCAATAAAGTATAAATGTAAGAGATTGGATTACTCTCAGTACAGTTATGATTGGAGCAGTATTAACAATTCTAGCATTAATTTGGCAACAACCACCCCCTACAACTCATGGTATAGTTACAAGTACATTTCTATTAATGATATCATTCATTTTTTTTGTAAATTCAGTATCAACCAATTCAAAAGCTCAATTTGAAGCTCATCAAGAAAAGGTATCTGAGGACCGAATTCAAAGATTTATTGTTTTTGCAGAATATTCATTTGGATTAGGATTTACTTTAGTTATTACAGGTTTTACAATTCTTGGTTATGGATATCTGTTAGATTATGTTGGGCGCGAATTAATTACATTGTTACTCCCAATTACTTTTTTAATAACTACATGGGTAATAATTTTCATATATAACATTATTAACTATATGGGTAAACCACTAGGAGCACTCAGAAGTCTAAAACGTAATCTCTGGATATTTTTAGAATTGATCTGCTTAATAATAATAATCTCTGACTTCTTTGAGATACTCTTAATTCCCTAAACTTTTTTTTATTTAATTCAAATAAAGCACGATATATCTTTTTGAAGAGATTTCTTATTATAATCTAATGTCAGCAATTCCTCAAGCTCAGGGAATTTAAAAGGAAAAATATTTTCAAACGCTCTTTTTAGTAGGTCAACATATTTTTTTCTGTCGTATTCATGCTTTTTCTCATCGTATAAATCTGAAAGTATAACTTTTTTTTCAGGGAAATTCGGATCTGCTTCAGAATTAAGGATAATATATCTCACGTTCTTCCCTGCAGACGCTATTACACCAGATCGTTCTAATTGCCTAGCAGCAACCGCTTGAAAGCTGTTAACTTTATATTGATTTGGTCTACGAGATATTCTTTGGCGAATCGTAAGTTCTTCTCTCGTTGTTTTTCCGGAATAAACTCTTTCTGCATATTCATAGAGTTTTTTCTTTGCTTTTGGAATTCTTTCAATAAACTCATTAACGGTCATTGCTCCTTGAAAAATATCAATGAATGCATATTGAGCATCTTTTACTATTTTTGGCATATCTCTCCGTCTCACTTCAATACCTCTCACTTTCACTTCACCATTGCTTTTGATACCCCAATAATGGCTAAGTGCAGGAACATCTGGTTCTGCTCGAGAAGGCAAAAAAACGATACTATTGAACCTACCATCCCAACTCATAGGAATACCAGTACTTTCGGAGATTTCCTCGGCAATTTTCTTTGTTAACTCTTCAAACTCTTTTGATGTTCTTCCTTTCGTGTCTTGGAGCCACATTGAATCGACAATTCCGTGAATAACTTTACAATCATAATTTTTGGCAATCTCAGCGGATCTCAATAGAAATTCACGAGCAAAAGCACAAACTGTTTGATGAGCCTCAATTTTGCCAAAACGAGCATTTTTGAATCCTAAATATCCAAAACTTACAACAAGTACCCATTTTAATGCAATATCAGTGAATTTGTACCGAAGATCATTATGGGTTTTATTGTATTCTTTATACTTAAGACGCTTTCTTAGTGGCAGGCTAATTGATTTTGATATGATTCCTTCTCTTTTTGTACATATATGGAAATTTGTGCCAGGCACTTTGATTCCTGTTCCATCATCCTTACAACAATTACAATTAATCGTTTCCGATGAAATATTGAAGTTGGCCATTAGAGAGGGGTACATGCTTGAAAAGTCTAATTCTACAACTTGATCGAAGATTCCAATTAAGGGTTCGAATATATGTCCTCCTCGATCATTTATGATTAAATTCATACCGCTTCGAAAATCTTCTGGGCTCTTCTTGAAAGGTGGGATAAGATGATCTAGTTTATATGCATTATAATATTGAATAGATTGAAGAGCACCTCCTATTGTTACTCTACATAATCTTTGCATCGGTACCCGAGAGATTCTCGCGACTTCAATAACACCAGGTATATTTCCCTCACTAAAGTGCAAACTCCCGTAAGTAGTCGTGTCTAAATGAAAACGTCCCGTAAAGTAAACTTGTGTTTTGGAACGTCGCATTATAATCCCATAAGACATATAATGATCTGAGTTTCCTGAAAGATTAAAGATGCAATTTCTAAGTGGCGTTCTAGTGCGAGAAAAATATAGATCATTGGATACTCGATTCACTGATGCTCGAGCAGCTAAGTAAGGAAATACAAATTCATCTCCACCTTGAGTTAATATAATGTCAGGATCCAATTGTTCAATCACCTTACTAATTGTTTTGATAGTTTCAGCTTCATCAGCTTTATCGATCAGAATCTTTCTTTTTCTTTGTCCATCTGCCCTCGGAATGTTGGCTTTCTCATCTTTTTCAACAATACTAATTTCAGCATATAGCAGAGGATCATTGTAATATGATCTCATCCCACGCTGCTGTATTTTAATGTCCAACCATACAGCTTTTAGAGGAGGAAGATCATAAAATAATTCTTCGTTGTCATCCTTTATTTCTAATGATATTAAACGCATCAAGTGTCCGTTAGCTTTTTTCTTCTTTTCAAGTTTGATCTTAAAACCACATAAAGACATTGGAAACAAGTCATTTTCATAAAAATACATCTGAGAGATTGGAAGATCGGTGTTATACAAAGTAAAAAGACCAATTTCATCAATTTCTTTAATTGTCTTCTTAAAAACTAAAGGTTTTACTACAGAAACTCCAAATATTTTTGCTTTTTCATGGTCCTCTAACTTCACATATTTTTCACAGATTCTTACACTTTTTATATTATGATGGGATTTGAGAATCTGTTTTAATCTCTTGAAATCTTTACCAACATGTCGTTTTGGCACAGCAAAAAATTCGGGGTGGAAATCATGGAAAATTTTTACAACCTTTTGCTCTTTTACTGTTTTCACCCAAAGAATTACTCCATTCCTATAAGTAGAAACATCTAAAAGCCAGCCGTCAAATTGATCTCGAAAATCCACGCTCTAACCTTTCCCTTTTATCATTTCTTCTAATTTTTTTACCTTCTCTTCTAACGCTTCGATTTTTTTTTCTTGTTCAACTGCAAAGGAGATGAATAATACTTCTGATAGCATTGGACGAGCACTCATGCTACCAGCATCTGCGTGTATTCGAGCAAAATTCATCAATTTATCAAATATCTTCTGTTCTTCAGGACGCAATGCCCTTTTGAAGTCCTTCCAGCTTTCGATTTCATGCTCCAATGCAGGTCTAAAAGAAGGTACAGTTCTACCCATTATTTCACATCCGATTCTGTTAGAATCCCAGAAAGTAAGTATTTCGGCACATTAAAAGGAGAATACATTACAAATTTTCTAATTTCTGAGACGTTCGATTTCATTTGATTTATTCATTCTAAATAAATACAATCCTTAATTATTATTTCTAATAATTGTATTGAACAATAAAAGCGGGATATTAATGAGTTATAAAATCATTGATTCTCTTTGTTATGTTCCTACTGAAGAAGTGTTTATAGATCTTTTAATCTCTTTACCTCCGCAAATGGCAAGATATCTTAAAGATATTTTTGGCCCAAGAGTAGCTCCTATCTTAGGTATTACACCAGAAGAACTTTATAAAATGAAATCAACTCTTAATACATCTGAACTTAAAGAAGCAATTAAACCACTTTTACCTAAAATAAAGAAATTAACAATGTCTATTGAAGATTTTGTTGAAAAACTCAATGAAATGGGAGTAGAAAAAGCAATAATCTTCAATTTAGATGAAGAAACTCCTAGTGGTATTGCTGGACTTCCAAATGATTACTATGCAAAAATTGTAAATCAATTTCCTGATAAATTCATAGGGATTGCTGGGATTGATCCCTTGAAAAAAAAGAAGGTTGTTCAAGAAATTCAGAGATCATATGAGATAGGTCTTAGAGGAATTGCAATTAGACCTTTTATGTTTCAGATACGACCAACTGATAAAAAAATGTATCCGATTTATTCTACTTGTGTGGAATTAGATATTCCCATATGGTTTCATATGTCCATTAATTATTCAACAAATACTATGGAAGTTGAACGCCCAATTTATCTTGATGTTGTTGCTCAGAAATTTCCTGAATTAAAGATAATCGCTGGACATGGAGGATGGCCTTGGGTAAATGAAATGGTTGCTGTTGCGTGGCGTAATCCCAATATTTATATTGATATTGCTTCTTATTTACCTAAATACCTAGGTATGCAAGGAACAGGATGGGAACCTCTAATGCATTATGGAAATACGGTTTTGCAAGATAAGATCCTTTTTGGCTCCACTTGGCTCTTTATGGGATTATCAATAAAACAACTTGCAGATGAAGTCAAAAAACTTCCCTTAAAGGAAAAAGTAAAGGAAAAATGGCTCTACAGTAATGCAGTTAGATTTTTTAATATAAAGTAAATATAATTGTATGGATTATTTTTCATTATCGGTACATTCTGGACATATTATCTCATCAAAATCTTCTAAATCACTCCTCCAAACATATATTCTACCATTACCTTCGCAAAATTTACATTTTTTTACATCTCCCTTAGGATACAAAAAATAACTCATTTTTAATATCACCTACTTTGGGAAGAAATTATTTGATTATATTAATTTCATATAATTTGAAACTTAGGAACTCAAAGAATATATTAATAATTTATCTATTTAAATGTTTTGAAAAAGACTGAAATCTGAAAACAAATCAAATCAAATTGTAAAAGAAAAATTAAATAATTCTTATGCTTTTTAATCCAATGTTAACACTACTTATGAACGGGAATTAAATATGACTGAAGATTTAAAAAATTGGCAGACTCCTTGTGGAATTTATTGTAAAAGATGCCCTGGTGTAGAATCTATTGGATGTAAAGGATGCCGAGAATTAAAAAGTCAATTTCTTAAGTTTCCAGTTTTTAAGACTTATAAATATACCACGGGTAAAGGATACGAATTTTGCTATGAATGTGCTGATTTCCCTTGCGAAATGTTGCAACCAATTGTAAATTTTGAAATCTTTAAACCTCATAATTCTAAAGTGTTAAATTTTGTTATGATATAAAAGTTAGGATTAAAGGAATGGCACTATCACTGATCATAGAAAAAAGAAATTTAAATGCGATATCAAAAAAACTAAGTTCCTCCTGCTTTCTTCTCTGCTTTCTCAGCTTTATCCTCAGCTCTCTTCTCTGCTTTCTCAGCTTTCTCAGCTTTCTCTTCTGCTCTCTTCTCTGCTTTCTCAGCTTTATCCTCAGCTCTCATCTCAGTTCTCCTCTCAGTTCTCCCAGTCTTCTCCTCTTTTTCATGTTTTGAATAATCTTCGTTTGTTGCTTGTCTCACTGCATTGGCTCCGCATTTCTCACAATATTCCGTTTGTGTTGTCGAAAAATTACCACATTCACCACAGATAAATTTAAAAGTTTTTTTAAAAACCTTCATATCCATAATTCTTCACATCTATGAAAATCCTTTTTTTTTTATAAATTATATGACAATATTTCGCATTACTTAAAAGCTATTCACATTTAAATATTGAATTATTTCGATTTTAAAGCAGATATTAATAACTTGATAAGCCGTAAAGTATAAAATGATAAGGAAGACTCGGGATTTTAGATTATTAATAAAGTTATTCTATATTTCTTAAAATATAATCTTTCATGTTGAAAGAAATTCATATTTCTATATCATGGCGGAATTAAATATTACTCTTAATTTTATCGGTGTATGTATCTTTGCTGATTTCGAAAACCGTATTAAACATAGTTTTCAGGACACCGTAGATAAATTTTGAAAAAGCCTTTTGATGATATATCTAAAACCAGTAATCTATCGTCGCATTCTTTAAAGGAACTTTTTTCTTAGGTGTACGGGTTTTCCACTTTCGCAACCTATTTTCAGGTAAGTAAGGGTGTTGTACTAAAACATATTCATCAAATCTTTCATCGTCATTTATCATCACTAATACATTTCCAAAATGAGAAAGAATTTTTCCACCTTTCGGTCTGAAAAGAGAATGTTCGTGTAAAGATGTTGTAATAATAATGAGAGGTCTTGTTTTACAGAGTATTTGTTTGATTCCATCTATTGTTCTTAGTAGATCTTCGAAAGTCTGCTTTTCATAGCCCTCAAACATTGTTGTAATCCCTGAGATTAATACAACTTTCACATCTTCAAGCATGCAAAGCCTGTTCTCCAAAATTTCAACCATTTGATCCCAAGTAAACGCTCGTGAAATAAGAATGTTTTCTAATACTTTCCGAGGAGATAAATTCTGTGAAACCGCAAACTTGCTTACATTATAGGGGTTAAACCGATTGTTTCCATCGATGAAGGCAACCCTAATACTTTCTCCAAATCCTCCATTATTAAAAGCTTTTTGGGCAATAACCGCTGTTGTTAGCAAAATATTGGTTGTTAACTTCTTATCTCCATAGAGTAAATACACTAAATCTCTGTGAAATCCTCCAGAAAGCAACTTGTCTAACGTGTGATCCCCACTTGAAATGAATGGTAAGTGATTGTTTCTTTTAAACACCTTAAATCCATCATCATAAGAGCGTAACGATTCTTCGAACGTCATTATATGGAGTAAGGATTCTTCAAAATAAAACAAAGATACACCGACAATTTTCTAAAATACATGCAATTTCCCATGGTTTAGAAATATCATTTCTATTTTCAAGAAAAAGTGTTCTTTTAAAAGAAACATTGTTTCATGGAGACAGGGAGGGGAGATTAAAAGTAAAAATAAAGTTTAATAAATTTCTAAATATGTTTAGGGAGCGCCAAAATTGAGAAAATTTATTTGTCCATATTTAGAAATACGGAGGATAACTAAAATCAAACTTTATAACAAGTGTTACAAAATAATTTATTATCAATTATTTAAATTATAAAAATTAAAAAAAACCAATGTATTAACATGTCAAAAATTTATAAAGATAGGTTTTGGATGGCAAACTGGGATTCGCATATTAAAGATCTGAATCCCCAAGAGTTTGAAACTTCATTTACTGAAACGATAAGAAGAACTTTTAAAGAACTCCCTGATAAGTTAGCTTTTGCTTTTTATGGGACAGAAATTACATATGGAGAATTGGATAAATTATCTAATGAATTTGCTCATATGCTTATTGAAAATGGAATGAAAAAAGGAGACGTTCTGGGAATAAATGTTGCTAATATTCCTGAATATATAATTGGTATTTTGGGAGCAATGAAGGTGGGAGTTATTGTTTCTGGTGTTTCACCACTCCTCTCAGCTGTTCAAATACAATATCAATTAAATGATTTGGGATCTAGTGGAAAGCAGGTTGCACTTCTCACTTTAGATGCAATTTTTGAGGGCCATATTACAAAAATTTATACAAAGCTTCCTTCGGTAAAATTAATAATTACTACAAGTGTGGGTGGCTTTATGCCAAAAATGTTAGCTAAGTTGGGAAGACTGGCAGGAAAAATCCCAAAAGGAAAAGTAACTCCGTTAGAAGGAAAAATAGTTCTTGAATATCATAAAAGCATTAAAGGAAAGTATTCTGATGAACTTCCCAAAGTTAAAATAACTCCAGATGATGTTATATTTATTCAATATACAGGAGGAACAACCGGTCCTCCAAAAGGGGCAATGTTGAGCCATAGAAATTTCGTTGCTGATATAAAAATATTCCAGCACTGGCTTAGTTGGGAATTTGGAGCGGGCTTTGCATTATCAGGATTTCCATTCTTCCATATAGCAGGATTATTTACTTGCTCGAATGTAATAATGTTAGGTTGGAGTCAGATTTTAATACCAAATCCAAGAGATACTACCCATATGATAAAAGAAATGTTAAAATATAGACCCACAGTCTTGGCAAACGTACCTACATTGTATCAACTGATAATAAAGGACCCTAAATTCAAAAAAATTGATAAAGATATGATTAACTATGCAATTTCGGCTGCAGCTCCATTTCCAAAAGAATCACAGGAGATATTTGAAGAAGTTATTGGCAAGGGAAAGATAATAGAGTTATATGGAATGACTGAAACTTCACCATTAACAGTGGGTAATCCTTCAAGGGGAAAGAAGAAATTGGGACATATTGGTTTACCCTTCCCTAATGTGGATTTCAAATTAGTGGACCCAGAGACAGAAAAAGTAGTACCTATAGGTGAAGCAGGAGAAATCTGTGTAAAAGGCCCAATGGTTATGGAAGGTTATCACAATAAACCAGAAGAAACGAAAAAAGCTATTGATTCTGATGGGTTCATGCATACTGGAGATGTTGGAATAATGGATGAAGAAGGTTATGTAAGAATCGCCGATCGAACCAAAGATATGATTATTGTAGGAGGATTTAAGGTTTTTTCTGCAAAATTAGAAGATACTTTAACTAAACACCCTGCTATTGAGATGGTAGCTACTATTGGTGTGCCAAACCCAGATAGACCCGGTTCTGAACTTGTGAAAGCCATTATACAAATAGCACCTGATTATAAATATGATGGAGATGAGGAAGCATTAAGGGAAAAAATAACTGCATTTGCAAAAGAAAATTGCTCTCCATATGAAGTCCCAAAAATCATTGAATTTACTGATGAGCTTCCACTAACCGTTGTAGGAAAAGTTGATAAGAAATTATTGAGAAAAAATTAGTAAGTTAAAGAAATTACTATCTTTAATTTTATTTTTTATTTTAATATTTTTTTAACTTCTATTAGCTAAGATTTTTTGATGTAAAACCTGAAAATCCTTTTCTGGTATTTTTCCCTCTAAATCATTTCTTAAAACAATCTTTATAGCATTATTTGGACATTTTGAAGCACATACCCCACATCCTATACACCAATCGGTATCGATTACTGCGATATTATCCACTAATTTTATTGCATCTACTGGACATATTTCAATGCAATTACCACAACCAACACAGTTATCACTTAAGGTTTCTCGAATGAAATATGTAGCAATTATTTCATCTCTAGGTATCATTCGTCTTTTAATCCGTCCTAAATTCCAACAAGAGCATCCACAGCAATTACAGTTTTGTTGCACATTTTCTATGGCATTATCCGTAAAATGAACTAATCCCGCTTCTGAAGCTTTTTTACTTATTTCTAATGCTTCTTCAACACATACTTCCCGTGCGAAACCTTTGTCAATTATAAATCGTGCTAAGTCATCAAATTTCATACAGACTTCTAAAGGATGTTCACATTCTCTACCTATTAATTTCATAGATTGACGACAGATACAATGAGCTACAGCAATAATTTTCGCTTTTTTTATTATTTCATTCATCACTTGATATGGAAGGACCACCTGTGTTTCTGGTTCGATCGTCTCGTCTACAGGGATAAATCTAAAAGGGATAGGTTCAGTACTATATGTTTCTTTTGTCACTTCTGTATTATAATATTTGATTACTTGCTTTGCCATTTTTCTTGAGTGAGGAGTATCCTCTCCTTTCCAGAAAAACACTTGAGGAAATCCAAATCCCGGTTGTTGCAGAGCATAATTTATTTGTTCTGTATTCTGGTCTCTATATGAGAATAAAAGTCCTCTAGTGGTAAGATTTTCAAGGATCTCTTCTAAATGCTCCATAGGTATCTGAATAGATTTAGAAATTTCATTTATAGGAACCCCTTCAAAAGGTATTTTTTTTGACGGGATAGCTAGAATAACTTCAACTTCCTCCTCAGTTAAATTTGATTTTAAAATTATAAGTAAATCTTCCCTGGGTGGACACATCATCCCCATAGAAGATAAATGCATCATTAATTGTTCGTAAATATCTAGGGTTGTCATAATTCAATGAATTTTTTTTTTCCTTAAAGAGAGAAATTTATAATTCAAGTTATTTATAAATAAAATTAATTTCTATATTTTCGGTTTTCTATTTTAGGTAATATTTTATTATTGAAAATGAAAAAATATGGGAATTTTAATAAACTTTTTTAATAACTAATACTCTATTTATTATCACAATTCAATTTTGAATCGAATACAATAAATAAAACGTGTGAATTTTTGAAATGTCAAATCCGTATAAAAGTAGATTTTGGCGGAAGAATTGGGATCCATATCTTTCTGATCTTGACCCGAAAGAATTTGAAACTACTTATCCTGAAACTGTAAGAAGAGTATTTGAAAAATTTCCCAATAATATGGCACTTGCTTATCAGGGAATAGAAATCAGCTTTAGTAAATTGGATAGATATTCTAGTCAATTTGCTAACATGCTGATTGAAAATGGTTTTAATAAAGGAGATGTAGTGGGAATTAATTTAGCAAATATTCCAGAATATGTATATTCTGTTTTAGGTACACTTAAAGCGGGATGTATTGTTTCAGGTGTTAGTCCTCTATTATCTGATGTCCAAATGCATTATCAATTAGATGATCTCGGAAAAGGAGGTAAAAATGTTGCTTTAGTCACTCTTGATGCGATTTTTGAACATAGACTAACAAAAATTGCTGATAAATTACCGCAACTTAAAGTCGTTGTAGCAACAAGTGTAATCGGTTCATTTTCTAAAGAGGATCAAGCAAAGATTAAAGCAGTTCAGGATATCCCCTCTGGGGAAGTCAGTTCTTTAGAAGGAAAGATTGTCTATAATTTCCAAGATGATGTTTTGAAGAATTTTTCTACTGAATTACCAAAAGTTGATATATCTCCCAATGATATCGGGTGGATTCAATATACTGGCGGTACTACAGGACCTCCTAAAGGTGCAATGTTGAGCCACAGAAATTGCGTTTCAAATATAAAAGGTATTATTAGTTGGCTTCAATGGGAAGAAGGAAAAGGAATACTATTATCTGGATTTCCTATATTTCATGTTGCCGGTTTAACTGTATGCGAAGGTGCTCTTTTCAATGGTATGAGTCAAATTTTAATTGCTAATCCTCGTGACGCGTTACATATCTGTAATGAAATGAAAAAATATAAACCAACAATGTTAGTAAATGTGCCTTCACTATATCAAATTTTAATCAATTTTCGTAAATTTAAAAGGTTAGACCACTCAAGTTTGAGAATGTGCATTTCTGCAGCAGCTCCATTTCCAAAGGAATCTCAGGAAGCTTTAGAAAACATAGTAGGCAAAGGTAAATTATTAGAACTTTATGGGATGACAGAATTATCACCTGTTGCTACAATGAATCCCTCCTTAGGTAAGAAAAAATTGGGTACAGTAGGATTGCCATTTTTAAACGTTGATTTAAGGATCGTCGATCCTGAAACCAATGAGATAGTTCCATTAGGAGTACCTGGAGAAATTTGCGTAAATGGACCATTAGTTATGCAAGGATATTATAATAAACCAGAAGAAACTGCTAAAGCTATAGATAAAGACGGATATATGCACACTGGCGATGTTGGCATAATGGATGAGGATGGCTATATTCGTATTGTTGATCGCACAAAAGATATGATTATTGTTGGAGGTTATAAAGTTTTTTCAGCGAAAGTTGAAGATACGCTAGTAAACCATCCTGCAATTGGAATGGTTGCATTAATCGGGCTCCCTAACCCTGATAGACCCGGATCTGAAATCGTTAAAGCTTTCGTCCAAATCAACCCAGATTTTGAATTTGATGGAAATAAGGAAGCATTAAAGGAAGATATAATAAAATTTTCTAAAGACAATTTAGCACCATATGAAGTTCCAAAGTTAGTAGAATTTTCAGAAGAATTACCATTAACGGTAGTAGGAAAAATAGACAAGAAAATTCTGAGATCTGGTTGATTTTTTATTTTAATTACTTATTTTTTTTTATTTTATTTATTATTTGTGATTTGATTTTCTACTATAGAAACTACTGCTAGAAGTATGTCCCCTATTTTTTCATGGATAACAACCTCAGCTGCTGAATCCATATCAGTTTCTTGAATATTTATAATCGCTAATTTTGCTCCAAGTGATAGAGCTTTATGAGGATAAAATGCAACTGGATAAACTACAAGGGAAGAACCAAGTACTAATAGTAAATCGCATTCAGCTATCATAGTATCTGCAGCTTCGAGAGTTTTTGACTCAAGTGGTTCCCCGAAAAAAATTGCGTTTGGTTTTAACATTCCTCTGCATTTTTCACAAGAAGGCGAATAATTCCCTTTCATTACCTGATTAACCATACTTGTAATTTCGTAAACCTGGCCACAAGTCATACATTTTGCTTCATAAGCATTTCCGTGAAGTTCTACAATGTTTTTCGTTCTTGCCTTATGGTGTAATCTATCAATATTCTGGGTAAGAACTCCTTTCAGTTTTCCAAGTTTTTGAAGCCTAGTTAATGCTCTATGCCCTTTATTTGGTCGTGCTCTAAAAATTGCTTTTCCAGTCTCTAACATAAATTGTAAATTCTTACTCGGGTTAGCTATGTAAGATTGAATAGACGCAAATTCATACGGATCTACCTTTTCCCATAAACCGGTACCCGGTGATCGAAAATCCGCAACTCCACTTTCAGTAGACATCCCTGCTCCTGTTAAAGCTACTATATTGTTCGAGTTAAGGATTAAATTTGCTAATATTTCAATTTTTTCTTCTAAAGATATCATCTATTAATATTTCTGGAATTATAAGTCAAAAAAGTTTTATGATTAAATTACTTTATAAAATATTTTATTATCTTATGATTTTATTGTATTAATGCTTGCAGAAGAATTTAAACAGATTAAATATAATAAAGAAGAAAATGGAATTCTAACTGTTACCCTAAACTGGCCCGAAAAAAAAAATGCTCTTTCACCATTAGGGCTTTTAGAACTCTGGTATGCTGTGGATCATGCTGAAAAGGATAAACAAGTTAAAGTTATGATATTAACAGGGTGTGAGGAAGCAGGCGCTTTTTCTTCGGGGGGTTATTTTTCAAATGAAATGTTGAAAGATATACCGGAAAAGTATAGAACAGAAATCAATTTAAGAGATATGGCATCAAAAAAGTTATGTCTTAAGTTTTGGGATTTTCCAAAACCAGTGATATCAGTGATTAATGGTTTTGCTGTGGGTGGGGGATTTACACTTCCAGTAATTTGTTCAGATTTAGTCTATATGGCTGAAGATGCATGGTGGGCATTATATTTTATAAAAAGAGCGGTTATCCCTGATTTTGCCACTACTATTCTTTTACCTTTCATAATAGGGATGAATAAAGCTAAAGAATTGTTTTATTTTGGCGATCGAATGACTGCACACGACGCAGAAAGATTAGGGCTTATTAATAAAGCATTACCTAAAGAGAAATTAGTGTTGTATGCAAAAGATCAAGCTTTAAGGCTTATTCCCCCTAAAGGGCCATCTCTTTCAATTAAGTTAATGAAGAAAACCATACATACCTATTTTAGGGATATTTTAGAATCACAATTAGATTTAGAAAATAAAATGTGGACCAAGGCAATCCAAAGTAAAGATTTTGGAGAGTCTTTAAATGCTTTAAAGGAAAAAAGGGATCCAACTTTTATTGGAAAATAAGTTTATATATCTTTAATAAATCATAGGAATACTCAACAATGATTTTTAATATGGGATTTCTGTCACATAAAATTTTTTTTTTAGTCTAAATCATTCAATTCTATATTATCCCTAAAAAGTGAATCTAAAAAAAAAGATTAATAACGATTATTTTTATTTATTCAATATAATATAATAATATAAAAAAAATATAAGAAATTAAGAAAGATCAATATTTCACTTAATATCTTAAGTTATTAGCTAACTATAATTTAGTTTTATAATTCATTTTACACAATTTGGTGCAAGAACAAATGGCTGCTGCAAAAAGCTTCATTTACAAGATATGTGTTGTAGGAGATGGCGGCGTAGGTAAAACATCTATGGTCCTACGCTACTGTGAAAACACGTTCAAAGAAAATTATATTATGACGATTGGATCCAACTTTTCAACAAAACAAATAAAGTTAGATGAATATCCGAACTATCTAATTCGACTCCAATTATGGGATCTCGCAGGACAGAAGCATTTTAGTTTTGTAAGGCCTCCTTTTTATAGAGGGAGTAGTGCTACGGTATATACATTCGACCTTACACGAAGAAGTTCATTTCAGAATATCTTAAATTGGAAAGCAGAAGTGGAAAAAGTAATCGGGGATGGCAAACCAAGTATTTTAGTAGGAAATAAAACTGATTTGGCAGAACAATGGGGCAGAGAAGTCGGAGAAGGGGAAGGTGAAGCATTAAAGGAAGAGCTTAACGCAATAGCATATTATGAAACAAGTGCCAAGAATGATCTTAGAGTTTCTCCTGTGTTCAAAGATATAACACTTGCTATTTTAGAGAAGACTCAAAAGATCTAACTTTTTATTAGTTATAAACCATAAATTAAAATTTAGTTGTAAATTTAAAAACATAAAATAAAATAATAATAGGTAAATTACATGTTTGGAGCAGCCCCAAAATATGACCGTGCCCTTACTGTCTTTTCCCCAGAAGGGCGTCTTTTTCAGGTAGAATATGCTTTAGAGGCAGTGAGGCGAGGAACTCTCGCGGTCGCCATAAAATCTAAAGAAGATGTGTGTCTAGCAGCTCAAATAAAAATACCATCAATATTAATGGATGCTGATTCAATTGATAAACTTTTCCAAATAGATGAACATATTGGAGTAGCAATTTCTGGTCTTCATGCTGATTCCCGTGCTCTTATAAATTATGCAAGAGTCCAAGCACAATCGTTTAGATTAACATATGATGAGCCTGTTCGCTTGAATATGCTAGCAAAGTCAATTGCGGATATGAAACAAATGTATACGCAGTATGGAGGTATAAGGCCATTTGGTTGCGCTCTTTTTTTCATCGGAATAGATGCTGGAGGGACGCAAATTTTCACAACATCACCAAGCGGAATTTACCGTTCATTCAAAGCATATGCTATTGGGACTGGGGAGGCATCCGCTCGAGAATATTTAATTGAAAATTATAAAGAAGAAATGCCATTTGAAAAAATCATTAATTTAGCGTTAAATGCTCTAAAAGACTCGATAGATGAAGAAGCAACAAAAGAGAATATCCGAATGGCTTATATTAAAGGTGAAACAAAACAGTTTCATATGTGTAATAAACAAGAAGTAGAAGAATTTTTGACGAAATTAACATAATTCTTATTTTAAAATCATCATAAAAGATTTTATTTTCTCAATCTATATTATAGATATTAATATAATATCTAGAATTTTTCTTATATAACGAAAAAATAAGCGAGTTTTATGGCTAAGAAGAAGATTAGAGAAGAGTTTGATAAACTTTTTAAGAATGGTGATGAAAAAGCAATAAAAAAGATGTTAGATAAGAATCCTTGGCTTCTTGATGAAGTCTCAAATACTATGGATGCAGGTATGGTAGAGCAAAATCAAATTATTGCTGCATTAGGTGTAATGGAAGATGAACTTGGAGGTCCTGTGCCGATTGATGAAATTATATTTAGTTTAAGAGTTGATTTTAATATACGTAAAAGTGAGGATGAAGTACATACAATTTTAGCTAGCACAGAAAATCTAAATCTTGTAAAAAGAGACACTAATGGGTGGAGTTTAACTATTGAAGGAGGGAAAATCTGCGATGATTATCTTAATAAGAATCTAGGAAAAATTGAATTGTGATCGATTAAATATTTATTTTCGTTTAATAATTTTTAAATTAAGACTAATTTATTATAGAAATATTGTAGAGAGATTTTTGTTTAATATTTTCATTCATAATTCTCCTAAAAAATAGTTGAGATATATGGCAGAGAAAAAAGAGGAAGATTTCGACCAGGAATTCGATAAGAACGGGTTTGATCCCACAAAAGAAGCATTTTTTTCTGATATGATGAATGCGGAGGAAGAAATCGCTTCTGAGGCTTATGAATTAGTTGAACATGCTATTAATCTAATAGGGGGTCATTATTATGATGATGGTATTGAAATCTTACGTCAAGCAATCGGATTATATACACAGATTAATAGAGAAGAAGAAATAAAAGCTATTAATGATAAAATTTCAGAAGTTTATGTACTTAAAGAAAAATCATTCCGAGAAATCGAAGCTGAACCAGAAAAAGAAGTGGAAGTTTTTAAGGAAGCTGAAGTGATTGAGGAACCTGAAGCTATCGAGGAAATTGAAGAGGTAGAAGTGAGCAAAGGAGCTGAATTAATCGAAGAGACTAGGAATGAGGCTGATTTGATCAGTAGAGCAGATGAATTAATTGTGGAAGCCCACCAATTAACTAATTCCGGTGAATTTGAGGAAGCTCTCAATAAATATGATGCAGCTGAAAATATCCTTGAAGATCTTAATAAAACTGAGGAGATAGAAAGATTATTTTTATTGATTGAAGAATGCTATACTAAAAAAGCGGAATATTTACGTAATGTTAAAAAAGAAGAACTATTTGTTGGTATGGAAACAGAAGTACAATTAAGTGAAGAGCAGATAAAAGAACAAAAATTAGAACAATTTCGTGAAACTAAAAAGAGAGAGGAGGAGATTTCAACTCGAGCATATGAAATATTGGATCAAGCAGTAGAAAGGGCAAAATTACAAGAATACGATCACGCGATAAAATTATATGAGGAAGGTATAAGTTTATTTGAAGAATTAAATTGGACATATGAAGCTAAACGAATTCGAGATACTATAGAGCAGTTAGAAAAAGAAAAGCTTGAACATCTTAGAGAACTTGAGAAAGAAAGAGTAGAGATGGAACAAAAAATTGAAACCGAGTTAGAAAAAGAAAAATTGATTGATCACTACGCAAAAGAGGTAATTGAACAAGAAAAACTTGCACAACTAGAAAGATTAAAAGGACTCGAATTTCAAAAAATGGAGCAAGAGTTCTTTAAAGCACAAATTGACAATATGGTGTCAAATGCAGCTAGAATGGCACATGAGTATGAAATAGAAATGCAGAGAGCTATCAAAGATGGAAAAATAGTGGAGGAATGTATTTATCCTAAAGTTATTGAAATTTATAAAAGCATAAAGGATTTACTCATTGATAAGGGTTGGAATAAGGAAGCAGCAATATATGATGATACAATAGACGTCTATATTCAAAAATTTGAAAAGGATAAAAAAATAAGACAAATCGAAGCCGACAAGGTAAGCAAACAGAAAGAAACCGAAGAACTACTAAAAGTTCAGGAACAAGGTATAGAAGTTCATATTAGCGAAGAACAACAACATGCTATAAAAGAGCAAAGTCAAAGAGCAATAGAAATTCAGAATATACGAAATCAAATTGAGGAGATGACTAAAAGAGCAGAGCGTTTAGCTAGAGAGTATGAAGTAGCGTTAAGAAAAGGTAAATTCGAATTAAAATGTCCTTATTCTGATATTATCAATATTTTTGAAAAAGCTCGACAAATGGCATTAGAAAGAGGTTGGGATACAGATGTGACAATCTTTTCAAGTCAGATATATTCTTATAAACAAAAGCTGGAAAAAGATAATCGATTAAGACAAATTGAAGTTGATAAAGTTAGAAAACAAGAAGAGATTGAAGAAACGTTTAAAGTTAAAAAAGAGGAGCCTTCTGTTGGATTAGATGTTGAAAAATTAAAATTACTTGAAAAGCAAAAAAAAGCAGAAGAAGAAAAAGAAGATTTTGATTCTACTATCGATATAATGGTAAATCGAGCGGAAAAAATGGCTCGAGAATATAATTCTGAAATGAAAAAAGCCATAAAAAAGGGTAAATTAGCAGAAAATCCTCCATTTTTGAAGATTATTGGTATATATGAAAAAGTTAAGCGAATGTTGCTTGAGAATGGACGTGAAGAAGAAGCGGCAGCATATGGTACCCAAATAAATTTTTACTCAGAAAAATTAGAGCATGATAACAAATTAAGAGAAGTAGAGGCTGAAAAAGCCTATAGAGAAAAAGCACTTGAAGAAATGCATAAAATGGGTAAGCACATTGGAGTAGAGGAGGAAAGATTAAAAACTATAGAAAGGAAAAAAGAAGAGGAAGATTTTGAAAAATTCATATCTGATAATGTCAATAATGCCGAAAAAATGGTGCGTGATTATGAAATGAATATGAGAAAGGCTTATAGAAAAGGAGAAATAATAAAGAATACACCATATTCAGACGTTATTGAAATATATAAAGAAATACGAGAAAAAGTCTATGCGAGGGGATGGAAGGACCAAGCAGAAGTATATGCTAATCAGATTAAAATTTATCAAGAAAAGTTAGAGAAACATCAAAAACTATTCGAAGTTGAGGCTCAGAAAGCCCATAGAGAAAAAGAATTAGAAGAGATGCATAAAGTAGAAAAGGAAGTTGAAGTTGACCATAAAAAACTAGAAGTTATTGATAGAAAAAAAGAAGAAAAAGAATTTCAAAAATATATTACGGAAGAGGTTAACAAAGCAGGGAAACTTGAAAGAGAATTTGATACAGTTATGAAAAAAGCTATTAAAAAAGGGGAAATAATAGAACAAACCCCCTATCTAAAGATAATAGAAATATATAAAGAAATACGAGAAAAAATCTATGCGAGGGGATGGAAAGACCAGGCAGAAGTATATGCCAATCAGATTAAAATTTATCAAGAGAAATTAGAGAAGCATCAAAATCTACTTGAAGTTGAGGCTCAGAAAGTCCAAAGGGAAAAAGATATCGAAGAGATGCATAAACTAGAAAAGAAAGTTGAAGTTGACCATAAAAAACTAGAAGTTATTGAGGACCAAAAGGAAGAAGAAGCTTTTGAAGAATATATTAATGATAGGATAAATAAAGCTGAAAAAGTAGTACGTGACTATGAAATGGATATGAAAAAAGCTATTAAAAAAGGGGAAATAATAGAACAAACCCCCTATTTAGATATAATAGAAATATATAAAGAAATACGAGAAAAAGTCTATGCGAGGGGATGGAAAGACCAGG
>JAHPZE010000043.1 GCA_019058365.1 Promethearchaeota archaeon
ATAGAAAAATAACAAAAAAGAATTAAAAAAATTAAGAGCAAAATTTACTCAATTTCTATTATTTTATTTTTTTTTTGGAGGGAAAAGTATTACAGTTCTAGGACCTTCAATTAGAGATATTGCATTTTCGGGGCAGAAATATGCACATACACCACAACCAATACATAATTCTTCTATTCTTTCTGCTTTATTATCATCATTTAATTCAATTGCTTTATTATAACATTTCTCAACGCATGTGCCACATCCTATACATAGATCATGATCTATACTAGATAGGTAATTAGTTGCATTAGCTACAGGAAAAATCAAGGACTCCCTTGCAGTTAAACAACAACAACTACAACAATTACAAACTGCCACTTCATCTTTGTTAATATCACTATGTAAATGATATGCTTTATGAACTAATCCGGCTTCTTCACACTTCTTTAAGATTTTTAATGCTTCCTCTTTGGATACTAAAGTTGAGAAGCCATGATTAGAAGTATGCCTAGCAGACTTGCCTAGAGTAAAACAAGTTGGCGTAAGTTCAATCTGTTTACACGGATTACCTAAAAACTCATTATGTTGCCTGCAATAACAATACCCTACTGCTATATCGTCATATTTTTCAATTAACTCTTTAATTTTTTGGGTCGGTAATATTTTTTCTGTAGGAACTTCTATTTCTTCATTTACAATGATATTAATACCATCACCCGTCTCTTGGTTCTCCAAAATTGGAACAGTTCTATCTATAGGTGGTAAATTTTTTAATGTTGATTCAAATCTCTCTTGATTTGAATAAAAAAGATCTTTTATTTCTTCATTAAATTCATGAAATAATTTTGCTAGCTGATCATTTTCTCCTGTTTTATCAAGTTTTTTCATGAAGTTATATTCCAATTGTCTAGCAATTGGGAGTAACCGATAAACCGTAACACCTTTACTATTTGGTTGGTTAAATAGTACACCTCTCTTCGCAAGAGCTTCAACTTTTTTTAAAATTTCTTCTTCAGATAATCCACTGCTTTCTTTCAATTGCTCCATCGTTTGTGAGATATCCTTCTTAAATGCCATTACAAGATCCAAATTTTCTTCTTTAATATTAAATTTTAAAATATTAAGAGTAGTTTTGGTAATTGGATAAGGAAACACCCCTGCTTTGTTGAGTATATTAGCAGCTTTCTGATATTCTGCTTCAATTTCATTTGCCATATTTAAAACCTGTTAATTTTTTTTATTTTATCATATTATCTTGAATTTAATAATTTTAATTTGTAATAGTTGTTAACTAATATTTTTTTCCCATATGCGTAAATATAATTTGAACGAATATCATCTATGTTAGAAATCTTAAAAACTAATAAATTAGGATGATAATAAACAATGATTTATTGTCTGTTCATCTAAATTTGCGTGAGTGAGATATAATAAAAATTTTTGTTTATTGAGAAACTACTATATAAAATGAAATTTCATACTAAATATATTTAAAATTTTATTGAAGAATATATATAATTATCAAAATAATATTTAACTAAGTGAAAATAGTGGTTAAATTCAAAAGAGGTCATCTTTATTATCCCGAAGTTCCTATTTATAAAGTTTTAGAAGACACTGTTAAAAGATTTCCAGGTAGACCTGCCTTTTTATACCCTAAGAAAATAACCTTCAAACAATTTCAAGAACAAGTTGATATATTTGCTACAGCATTGAAAAATTTAGGAGTAGAAAAGGGAGATAGAGTGGCTTTGTATGGTCCTAATTCAATTCAATGGGAAATTTCATTTTTTGGATTAGAAAAAGCAGGAGCTATTTTAGTCCCTATGAACCCACAATTTAAAGAAACAGAGGTACAGTATGAATTAAATGACTCTGAAGCTGAAACTATTATCGTTTCCCTACTCGAATATAAATATGTAGTTGCAGTTAAAGATAAAACAAAAATTAAAAATATTATAGTTATAGAATCAGAAGAAGAATCAGAAATACCAAACGGAACTATTGGTTGGTCAGAAATAATGGGAAAAACCAATCCAGATCCTCCAGAATGCGAATTCAATGTAAAAGAGGATCTTGCAGCACTAGTATACACGAGTGGAACAACGGGATTGCCAAAAGGAACCATGCTTACCCATTATAACATTGTATCGAATATAGTTCAAGTATCTCAAACTTTTGAGTTAAATGAATTGGATATTGCTATTATAGTACTCCCTCTTTATCATATTTATGGTCTAAACGTGGGAATGAATCAAGCAATATTGCTAGGTGCCGCACAGGTAGTGACTCCTCGATTTAAAGTAAAAGAGTTCTGCGAACTTATTGAAAAATATAAAGTATCATATAGTCTTTGCGTACCTCCGATATTTCTTGATGTAGTTAGACATCTCGAAGACCAAAATATAAAGGGATATGATTGGACAAATTTGAAAATCTTTAATAATGGTGCCGCACCGATCCCTCTTGAGCTTCTTGAAAGATTTGATAAACTCGCAAAAGAGAAGTGCAATGCTAAAGAAGCAACTATTCAACATGGTTGGGGTTTAACTGAGGCTTCTCCAGTTGTAGCTGTAAATCCAATGTATCGTCGCAAAATGGAATCACAAGGTACTTTACTTTCAGATACATTTCATAAAATAATTGATTTAAAGACGGGTAAAGAATTACCTGAACGTGGTCAGGTTGGTGAACTAGTTATTAAGGGACCTCAGGTCATGAAAGGTTATTGGAAAAGACCTAAAGCTACTGAAGAAGCCTTTTGGATTGATCCTAAAACAGGAGAAAAATGGCTTAGAACTGGTGACATGGCTTATATAGATGATGAAGAGTATGAACATCTTCTGGACCGTATCAAAGAAATGATAAAATATAAAGGATGGAGCATCGCACCCGCTGAACTTGAAGATTTGATTTTTAAGAATCCGCATGTGTTTGATGCTGCTGTCATTGGTAAACCGTCTCTAGAATTAGATATTGGTCAAATTCCAAAAGCATTTATCATCTTAAAATTAGAGTCTAAAGGAAAGGTAACTGAGCAAGAAATTATGGATTGGGTTGCTGAAAGGATATCAGCTTATAAAAAGATACGTGAGGTTGAATTTGTTGATGAAATTCCAAAATCAGGTTCAGGTAAAATATTACGTAGGGAATTAGTAGAACTAGAAAAACAGAGATTGGAAATAAAATAAATTATTCTAGTTCTAACTTTTTATCTTTACTTAATCATAAAGGATTTGAAATATTAAGTTTAATATATGAATTCATTATTAGAGTTGAAAAAATGTTGATTAAAAATGGGGAACTTACAAGAGAGTTAATAAATTATTGTGATAATATTGGTATTGATCTAGTGGGTTTTGCAAATCCAGAACTCTTTGCTAAATATCAGTTAGATAATAGACCTTCCTCATTTTTAGAAATACCAAAATCAGTTGTAATTATTGGGCTTTATTTATACGATTTAATTCTCGATGCGTGGAGTAAAGATGAGAATAAATATATGAATTATCACTATGCTGATTCGATTCTTGTTAATCAATGTCATAAAATTAAAAACTATTTAGCTAAAAATGGTTTTAAATCAAAAATTATTCCATATAAACCAGGTCTTTTTCTAAAGGAAGCAGCAGCATTAGCAGGTATAGGTCCAATTGGAAAAAATAATTTACTAATAACAGCAAAATATGGTTCACAAGTGAGATTAAGGGCTTTAGCAACCGAAGCACCGTTATTAAACGGAAATCCAATTTATGAAAGCAATTATTGCATTGATTGTGATATTTGTATTGAAGCTTGCCCTGCTAATGCTTTTTCAGAAGGCAAATATAATAAGGATGCTTGTTTAGCATATTGTCTAGCAAATTTGAAGAAACTATCAGATAATACGGTGCTATGGTGTAATATCTGTATCGAATGTTGTCCCATAGGAAAAGATTAGAATATATAAAAAGTTGGGAATCAATATAATTATCCTTTGGACCTTTTATTTTTAATGCATTCTTTAATAAAATCCAAATAAATTGGAGAAGGATTATATGGACGAGATTTAAATTCAGGGTGAAATTGTGTACCAACCATCCAATGATCCTTTCTATCTAATTCAATACTATTAATAATAGTTCCTGTTTCATCTCGGCTAGATACTCGCAAACCTTTTTCTTTTGCTTCAGTTGTTATAAATCTTTCTTGAATGTGAAATCTATGTCTATATCTTTCAAATATCTCTTTTTGTTTATATGCATTATAAAGCCGAGTATTCTTTTCAACTACTATTTTTTGAGCACCTAACCTCATTGTACCACCTTTTTCAGTGACTTCTTTCTGAGTTTCTAAAATATCAACAACAGGATAAGGTGTATCAGGGTCAATTTCTGTTGAATTAGCATTTTTTAGACCGAGAAACTTTCTACAAAAGGCTACAAAAAATAATTGAGCTCCAAAGCAAATCCCTAAAAATGGCACTTTATTTTCCATAGCATATTCTGCTGATTTTATCATTCCCTCTACTGCTCTTTCCCCAAATCCGGGTGTAAGCAAAATTCCATCGCAATCTATCAATTGATCATTAAAATCTGTGTTTTCTTCAATGTTAATCATTTTAAGTTCTGTTTTATATCCTAAATGAGCAGCAGCGTCTTCTAAAGCCACATTAATCGATATGTATGAATCTGAAATGTTAAAATATTTACCAGGCATAGCAATCTTCACTATTTTTTTAGCTTTTTTGAATAATTCAACCATTTTCACCCACTCTGAGTAATTACTCACTTCACTATAAACTACTAATTTTGCTTTCAAATCTATGAGTTCGCAAATTAGATCTCCTAATCCCTGTTCCTCGAATAATAAAGGTAACTCATACACAATTTCTAAATCAGGATTTGAAATTACAGCATTTTCTGGTACGTTAGAGAACAATGATATTTTTCTTTTAATATCTTTATCTAAAGGTTTTTCACTTCTCCCAATAATTATATCTGGTTGTAATCCTAAACTTTGAAGCATTTTAACAGAATGCTGAGTGGGTTTAGATTTTTGTTGCCCCACTGCTTTAGAATAAGGGATAAGAGTTACATGAACAAATGCAGTACGTTTAGGATACTCTAATTTTAATTGTCGAAATGCTTCTAAAAATATGCTTGACTCCAAATCTCCTACTGTACCTCCACATTCAATTAATAGAACATCTAGATCTTCTTTTTCTGCAATTTCCATTAATCTTTCTTTAATTATATTTGTCACATGGGGGATTATCTGAACAGTTTTCCCTAAGAATTTCCCTTTTCTTTCGCTAAGGATGGTAGAAAGATATATTTGACCTGATGTTATATTATGTGATGGGTGCATCTCAATTCCTAATATTCTCGAATAAGTTCCAAAATCTTGATCAATTTCAGAAATTCTATATGATCTTTCATCAGATCCATGCACCGGTCTAAAATCCCAAACATCTTCAGTAATAAAACATTCGCCATGCTCAACAGGATTTAAAGTTCCAGGATCAACATTTAAATATGGATCAATTTTGACGACTGACACTTTAAAACCACGGAACTGAAGTACTTTACCAATACTTGCTGTTGCAACACCTTTACCAATTCCACTCATGACACCTCCTGTCACAAATACGAATTTACTGTTAGAACTCATAATATCAACTTTTTTTTAACAGCAATTATAATATTTTTAAAATAAAATTATTAATATAAAACACTTTTAATAAGAATTTCGATGATTTTCAAATTTGAGATTTTTTACTTTCCTTTAAAAACTGGGTTTTTTTTAGTTATTAATGATTTTGTCGCTGCCCTAAAATCACTGGTTTTCATAGATTCCCTAAGTGCTTCATTTTCTAAATCTAAAGTTCTTGCTAAAATATCTTTAAAATAAGCATGCATTACCTTTTTCATTCGATTGAGAGCCATTGAAGGAGCTTTAGGCGGAATTAAACGTAGTGCTTGTTCTCTTGTAAAAGGTATTAAATCTTCATAAGGTAATACTTTGTTAACTAATCCAAGTTTTTCTGCTTCACGAGCAGTCATTTTATCACCAAAATATATAATTTCTTTTGCTTTTTGGAAACCAATTAAAAATGGAAGAATAAAAGTTGAGCTAAATTCTGGAATTATTGCTCGTTTTACAAAATAAAATCCTAACCAAGCATCTTCTGAAATATAAATTAAATCAGCACCAACTAAAGGCAATGTAATTCCAATACCTATAGCTAATCCATTAATAGCAGCAATAACTGGTTTATTAAAATTCCAAAATTTCATACATAATCTTTTTTGGGCAATATCCATTAGATCGATTTCTTTCATTATTTCTGGAGGAATAGATGTTACATACTTCATATTGAAATATCCTCCTGAGGAAAAAGCATTAGCTTCTTCACAACCAGTCATTATTAGCACTTTAGCATTCTTATCTTTTTCCATATCATCAAGAACAGTCCAAATTTCTAAAGAGGTAACATAAGATAGAGCATTTCTTCTTTCAGGAGTATTAAAGGTTAGAGTACAGATCCCATTTTCTTCTTTTTCATAAATAATTTCAGTCAAATTTTCAATATCCATTTCTAAATCCATCTATTCTGTAAATATATAAATTAAATATTAAAAAAATAAAAAAAATTCTATTATTATTATAACATTTTAAATAACTGTCTTAAAGCGAGACTCATTATATATTTTTGAATTTGTGATGTTCCTCCTCCAACTTGACCTATTCTTGAAATCCCGATTAAATCACTCATTAAAGTATTGTCACACAACCCAGCGCCACCCATTAGATCCGCGCACCCAAAACATATGCGTTCGGAGAGTTTAGCACTTTGAGATTTCAATTGTGAAGCTGTAGCTACAAGAGCTAAATTGAAATTTTTTGGAAGAGTACCAAATTGCTCCATTTTCTCATCAATAATCTGACAAATATGTAAAGTCGCTAATGTCAAACTCATTGTTTTCGACCACATCTCTGTTAAAGGAAAGCCGACTCCTTGATACTTTAAAATCTCCTGATTAAACTGCTTTCTCATGTTAACATAAATGACGGCATGAGATATCGCATTCCAACATTCTGCTACGTTTGCTAGTACAATACCTAATCTTTCAATATTTAATCCTTCAAAAAGATACTCCCTCCCTAAACCCGGTTTTGCTAAAACATAATCTGGGGGAACTCTTAAATTAGTGAAAGTCTCTTTGCCTAAATACACTCGTGGTGTCCACGGGATGTTAATTCTTTCTACATTCCATCCTTCCCATGATGTATCTACTAAAAATTGAGCCATTGTATTCCCATTATTTTTTTCCGAAACAGCATAAACTATCGCCCAATCTGCTCTGGCACCATTAGTTTGATATATTTTTTCACCATTTAAAGTGAAACTACCATCCTCGTTTTCATTGCAAGTTGTAAGCATATGAACCGCATCAGATCCACGTTCTGGTTCAGTTATACAAATACATCCTATTTTTTCTCCAGTTACTAATTCTTTTAACGCCTTCAAGCGGACTTCGACATCTTCATGATGAAGCATTATAGGATTCACAGTTAATACACTTGCACCCATTCCCATAATTAATTGTGGATCAAAAAAATCGACTGCTAGGCAACGCATAAGTTCAGCAGTCATACCGTATGGGTCATAGTTTAAATCCACCTCATCAAACTTATTAATTCTTGTTACTAAGCCTTCTTTACCAATCTCAGGAATCCATTCGTATAAATCTTCATTATGAGTGATATTATGTTTTTTTTCAAATCTAATGAAGAATTTTTGCGCTTTCCTGAGAAAGTTAAAGTGTTTGGGTTTTAGTATGCTCATCAAGTTATTATTCAGAAAATTGTAGCGATTTTGTAGGTTCATTTTCTCTAAAATATCATCATTAATACATTGAACTTTTCCTTTTTTATTTTCCATATTAAGACCACTCCCTACTTTAGTTAAGAAATTTTAACTATAATTACTAATAATCCAAATTCTTAATATAATTTTATAAAAAAAGAGAAAACTAAAAAAAAGAGAAAAAAAGTTGACGGAATTATTTCATTCAAAATCAACAAAGACTTTCAATTCATCATGAGGTGGATTAGCTAGTTTTTCAAACATTTGAGTGACTTCATCTATTTTTATCCGATTAGTAATAATTGGTTCAACTTTTATCTTTCTCTGCTCAAGTAAACTTAGAGCAGTTTTATAGACATCTTGAGTATAACCATAAGTACCTTTTATTGTTATACTATTAATTGTTATTAATCGAGCATTATTAATTTCATATGAACTATCATGCATACCTATGATAGTAATACATCCTCCTTTTTTAATCAAAGAAAGTGAAGTAGTTACTGTTGATGACAACCCAACGCAATCAAAGATATGGTCAGGACCGATTTTATCCGTTAATCTTACAATCTTATTCCATAATTTTGGATCAAAAGCTTTATCTGCACCGAGTTCTATTGCTTTTTTCTGTTTTGATTCTACTGGTTCTAATACATAAATCTTATTTGCTCCTGATACTCTTAACACTTGAATTGCAAATAATCCAATTGGACCAGCTCCTATAATCGCAACGTTATCACCAATCTTAAAACTGGACTCTCGAATTCCTTGTATTACTATTGATAAAGGTTCTACAATCGCCCCATCTTCATAAGACACGTTTTCAGGTAATATATGTACTCTTTCTGCTTTTACATTAATAAAATCACGCATGGCTCCATTTTCTGTAGTACCAAGTGCATAATTTTGTAATTTACACATATTTTCTTGATTACGAATACAGTAATAACATTCGTGACAAGGAATTTGGGGATTAACTGTTACTCGATTTCCAAGTTTCAACTTTTTAACATTTTCACCAATCTCTACAATTTCTCCCGAAAATTCATGACCAATAATATTTCCCGGTATATATGGACCTCCAGTTTCATATGATCCAACGTCAGTCCCACAAATGCCTACTTTTTTAACTTTAATTAAAACTTCATCTGATTGAATGGAAGGCTTTTCAAATCCTTCCTCGATTAAAACACTTCCCTTTCCTTTAAAAACAGCTGCTTTCATGATTAAACTCATTTAATCATTCTTATTTTTTATTTTTTATTCTTCGTAGTTTTAAAATAAGAACTACGCTAATACTCGCAATAACCACAATTAGAAAGAAATTACCGAAAGATATTGAAGATTGTTCTTCTGAATCCTCACCAATCTCGTTGTAGAACATATAAACATTATTATCATTACTTAAAGCTGCGATATATTCTCCAGATTCAGATAATTCTACTGAAAAAACAAGATTATTGGTTTTAAAAGTTTTTATATTAAACATTTCTTTCTTTTCTATGCTTGCATTTATGTTCGGTCGATTAAAAAGATAAAATCGGTAATCATAACTTCCACATGCAATATAATTACTATTACCTGAGATTTCAGCTTGTTCTATTTGATCTTCAGCAGTAAAATTCCAAATTGGGATAAGATTGCCTCTTTCAAATAAATAGAATCTGTGTTCAGAAGAGACAGTGCCAACAAAATAATCTCCTTCTGCTGATATTGAGACGTGGCCAAAGGGATCGGATGTTTCAAACTCTTGTATTGGCTTAGGGTTTAATATATCATAAAGGAAAATTGTCCCTGTGACTCCAGTTAAAGTTCCTGCAAGTAAATATTTTTCATTAGCTGAAAGATCTATCGAATATACTGTTGACATAGAATCATTTACCCACAAGAGGGGAGTTGTCATTGATCTATTGAATACATGGACGCCAACGCCTAAACCTCCTCCAGCTATTATCTGCCCGTCAGAAGAAATTTCAACGGTATATACATTATTTCCCATAGAATAATTCCAAATTGGTATTGGACTCATTCTGTCAAAGAGATAAATGTAATCATCCCAACTGCCTGCAACTATATATTCACCATCAGGAGTTATTGCTACCGATCTGATTAAATCCCCTGCAGTAAAATTCCAAATAGGTGTTGAACTTGATTTATGAAAAAGGTAGAGTTTATAATCATAAGCAGTAGCAACTATATATTCACCTTGAGCAGAGATAGCTACTTGATCTATTGCTTCATTTAATGTTTTATTCCAAAGAGGTACAGGATCTGAAGTGTCAAAGAAATATACATTTCGATCCCAGGATCCTACAACTAAGAATCTACCATTGGGAGTGATTGATAAGCCTCTTCCTCCATCACCCATTGTATAGTTCCAAAGTAATGTTGTATTACATGAACTAGAGAAGATTTCATCAGATATGGTACTGTTAAAACCGCTAACCTTCGTATATAAGCTAGAGCTCGATAATATAAGAAAAGAATTTAATATTATTAGCAAATTCCGGATTGTCTTTTTTTTTAGTGTCATATTAGTTTCTTTATTTTATTTTTTAAGTATATAATTAACATAATTCGAATAAGGAGTTAATTAATATTATGGTTAACCATATACATAAAAGTATGCTTTAATATCTTTTTAAATAAAAAGTAAAATAAAAGGATTTTAAATGATAGGAAGGATAGAGGGGCTTGGTTTACAAAATTCCCATACTCCCCATAAGTTTTGTTGTGTCAGGTGTTTCAAAATCAATTTTTACATCTAACACTGCAGGTTTTCCAGAATTTTTTGCTCTTTCGAATGCGGGCTTTATCTCATTAGGATCGGTTACCACTTCCCCATAACAGCCAAAACCTTCAGCACATTTCGCAAAATCAAATTCTGGAAGGTCTACGTCAATATAGCGTTTTCCCTTGAAAAGTTTTTGTCCAGATTTAATCATACCCCATGAGCTATTATTTGCTACTACGTATACTAGATTTTTTAAATTTAATCTTACGGCTGTTTCTAAATCTTGCACGTTAATCATAAATGCTCCATCTCCTGCTATTGCTACTACTTGTTTATCTGGTCTTGCTAATTTAGCACCAATTCCATAAGGTACAGCAGTACCCAATTGACCCATACCTGTAGCAGCTAAGGTTGAGAGTGGTTTTCGTGTATTATAGTCATATATTTGTTCTGCTGCTGAAACAGAAATATCTCCACCATCAAGTATCAAAATTGCGTCTTTATCCATTGATTCAAAAATATCTTTGAGGAGTCTTTTTGGCATAATAGGTATTTTATCTTTAGACAATTTTTTATTTAATTTTTCGATATTACTCTGTCGAGTCTGAACAAGTTGTTCTAACCATTCTCTTTTTTCTACTTTTTCTATTTTTTTTGCTTTTTCAAGGATTTGCTTTAAAAACTGCTTACAGTCGCCTTGAATACCCAAAGTTATTGGTTTAGCGCGTCCAATTATTGAAGGGTCAATATCTACTTGTATTAATGTTTGAGAATCTTTCCAAAAGGGCTCATCACCATGTGCCATTGTCCAAGAAAATTTACATCCTAAAGCGACAACTACATCTGCTTCTGGTATCACTTTTAATCCCATGCCCGCAACCCCAGCTCCTAATAGATATTTTGATTTTTCGGGTACTGTTCCCATTCCACTCCCAGTTGTTATTACAGGTAATTGTAAATAGTCAACAAATTCTTCTAATTCATTCCAACCTTCTGCTCGTGAAACTCCTCCACCTGATATCATTACAGGCTTTTCTGCTTTTAATAAGAGATCAAGTGCTTTTTCTATTAATTCATCTTTAATAGCGGGTTTTTCAATTGAACGATAACTTCCAGTGTTTGGAATAGGTAATGCATCTTCTTCGATCTCTTCGAGAAATGCATCTTCAAAGATCTCCAATAAAACAGGTTGAGGACGACCACCTAAAGCCTCTCTAAATGCCTTATGAACCGCATCTGGAATTTCTTTAATTTTTCGAATGCTTTTTTGATATTTAGTAATTGGTTTATACATCGTAATTTGGTCAAGACTACCCTGCAAGGTAAATGAGTCTTGAAACTCTGAATTCACTTGAGGTAAAATTGTAATAACAGGAATGTTATCTGCCCAAGCTGCGCCAACACCAGAGATTAAATTTGTTGCTCCAGGACCGACAGTTCCAAAACAAATACCTGGAGTATTTGTTACTCTTGCCCAAGCATCAGCTGCATGAGCGGCGGCTGCTTCATGTCTAAATAAAACAGTGTTTATCCCCTGTTCTCGACCCCATTTGTATATTGCATCATACATATTTAAAAATTGCCCACCAGGGATACCAAACATATATTTAACATTCTCTTTAAGGAGACATTTTATTAGAACGTCACCACCATTAATCATTTTCTTCTCATCTGCCATGATATACACTTAATTAAATATATTTCATAAAGTCTGATTTAAACTTTATATTTTTTAGTTTAAATAATTATCTAATTACTTTAATATGATGATTTAAAGATTTAGGGATAGTCTGAATAAAATTATGCTTGATATTAAGCATTTCAAGTTTGTTAAATGAATTAATTACTTCAGGAATTTTCTCAAATTTGTTATAGCTAATATCTAATTCTTTAAGTAAAGTAAGTTTTTTCATGGAATTCGGTAATTTTATTAAGCCGTTTCTCCTTAAAATTAACCTTTTTAAATAAATTAGAGATCCTATAGATTCTGGAATTGCAGATATCACAATTTGATTAATACTATATCTTCTTAATGAACATAGATACACGTCAAGATCTTGTAGTTTAGTAAGAGATTTAACAATATCCGTGTTATCCTTAATAAAGTTCCAATTAAAATAATTAAAATTTAAAATTTCTACATGTTTATTTTTAATTACTAACCAAGGTTCACCATTTTTGATATCACTTAACTCTTCAAAATATTTATAGTTAAAAGGATCAATCTCATAATTTCTTTTACCTTTGGCAAATATCACTTCCAAATCTAAAAAAAAAATTGATTCTTGAGGGACTATTCCAATTTTTGAAGAAAATTCTTCACTCCAATAAATAAGATCCTTTTCTATTATCTTCAATTGAGGAGAACCAGATTTCTCTAAGAAATTATATAATAATTTTATAACTAAAGGAGATTTTTCATGCTGAATTACCCATCTTAATGCGGGTAGACTATCGCCTGGAAAATTATAAATTAAATAATTTGCTGCTGAAGCTCTCACATTAGCGCTATCATCTGATATTAGGTGATTTTCCAAAGTTTTAAAGATGTTTTCGCTATGAAAATTTATTTTTTCCAATGCTTCAATACTCTTTATCCTAATTTCTGTATTTTCACTACTTTCTATTAATGAAATTAACAGTTCAGCAGCATTTTCCTTTCCTAAATTTCCAATCAAATATTCTTTTTGAATTTTTTCTGGTATTAAAGATTCTTTCATTTATTTAATTAAGATTAATAATCCTAGAAACTGAATATTTATCAAATCTTATTAAGATTAATATTTCTTAAAAGCTGAATATTTATCAACAATCAACTAATATTTTGAAAATGATTTCATAATATTAAGATTTGTAGAAGTGATTATTATGAATATTGAAGAGAAAATTAAATGGAATAAATGTAAAAATTGTGGATTCTTGCAACATACAACTCATTTAAGATGTTTACAATGTAAAAGTGATAAATTTGAATCTATAGAGGCTTCGGGAATATGTAAATTATTAACTTATACAATATTAAATGCACTACCAATGGAATTTAGAGATCAGGAATCTTATGCTCTGGGAGTTGTGGAATTTAAGAACGGAGTAAAAGCTTTAGGACAGCTCGCAAATAAAGACAATTTAAAAACTGGTATGCTACTCCAACCTATATATAAAAAAATTTGTAATGATCTAAATGGAACTGAAGTATATTCTTATATATTCAAACCATTAGAATAACTTATAAAATATAGAAATCTTCTCTTTATTATAATATTTTAAAAATATCATAGACTAAATTAAAATAATAGTTATAAAATACTCTTATATTTTCCATGAATGAAAAATTAAAAATAAGATTTTCTGGTAGAGGAGGTCAAGGCATCAAATTTTTAGGAAGTGTATTAGTCCGAGTTGCTATGGCTGCTAATTATTATGCGACACTCACAGTAGACTATACACCTTCCGTTAGAGGAGGTCCTATTTTTTGTGATGTGATTCTAAACACTGCTCCTATTTCATATCCATTCTGCGATAAAGATGCTGATATTTTTATAGCCATAGATCAAAATGGATTTGAGCGCGCTTCTGAATGTATATATGAAAAAACTCACTCCTTTATCGATGAGCATACAATTGCTAACCCCGAAGAAATAATCCAAAAAGGTATAATCCATCGCGTCCCAATTACAAGACGTGCGGATGAAAAAAAAATGCCCAAGAGCGCAAATATTGTTTGTTTAGGATTCCTTTCTGAATATCTTAAAGAGAGTGGAAAAATTGATTTAAAAGAAGAATATTATGATCAAGTTTTAAATAATATGCCAAAACAGTTTAGAGCCATTAATATTCAGAGTTATCAGCTTGGTCAAGCTCTCTATCAGGAATTAATAAATAAATTCCAATAAATCCTATTTCTTTAATAGAACCTTGTAAGATTTGACTTTTAAATTCTTACCAACGTAGTTTCATATGAAGAAATCATTATTTAATGAGTTTCTTATACTGTGAAAAAGCAAATTTAAAAGAGACTCTATTATTTTAAAGCATAAGAGAAAAAAAATAGTCAGTGTATATATACAAAAAGATGATCAAAAAATGTTAAAGTCTAAACGAACACCCATTTTACCACCTCCTACCCCCGAGAAAAAGTATGAGATATTTATAAATTCTGAACAATGTGATGGTTGTGAATTATGTTTATCGTTTTGTCCAAAAGATATAATAGAAATAAGTGAAGATAACTTCAATAGTCGCATGCTCCACTATGCAATTGTGGTTAAACCTGAAGAATGTGCAGGGTGCAGACAATGTGAACGGTTATGTCCTACAGTTTCATTATATATTTTGGAAACAGATATTAAGGAGGTTAATAATAGTGAGTAAGGTAAAGTTCCAAGAAAAAAGAATACTAACTACTGGAAATTATGCATGTGCAGAAGGTGCGATTACAGCAGGATGTTTATATTTTGCGGGTTATCCTATCACACCATCCTCAGAAATTGCGGCTTACATGTCAAGACGACTTCCTCAAGTTAATGGGACATTTGTTCAAATGGAAGATGAGCTGGCTTCAATCACAAGCTGTTTTGGAGCTTCTTATGCTGGAAAGAAAGCGATGACTGCAACTTCAGGACCAGGTTTTTCACTTATGGCTGAAAGTATAGGTTTGGGCGTGATGTTAGAAGTACCAACAGTTATTGTCACAATAATGAGAGGAGGTCCTAGTACAGGACAACCTACAAATGCATCTCAATCTGATGTATATCAAACGAGATATGCTTCTCATGGAGACTATGAAATAATCGTATTAGCCCCATCTACAGTTCAAGAAATGTACGATTTGACCATACATGCATTTAATTTATCTGAAAAATATCGTATACCTGTAATTGTCGCTTCAGATGGAATTTTAGGACAAATGATGGAGGTTGTTAATATACATTCAAATATTCAATTAATAGAGCGTAAAAAACCTCAAGTTCCACCTGATAAATATAAACCTTTTGAAGCTTTTGATGATGATCTTGTGCCTGGAATGGCAATAGCAGGAACTGAATATTCTTTTTATGTTACAGGTTTAACTCATGATATAGAGGGAAATCCAGAAATGACACCAGAAGCGGCAGAAGTTCTCATTAAACGGCTTTGTGATAAAATTAGGAAAGCAAGACCTCAAATTAATGATTGGGAGGAAAAATATTTAGACGATGCTGATATCGTTATTTTAGCTTATGGAATTAATGCAAGAGGGGTGCCAGAAGTCGTTGAGCAAGCACGCCAAAAAGGATATAAGGTGGGACTTGTACGATTAAAAACTCTATGGCCCTTTCCTGATGAATTAATGGAAAGAATAGGACAAATGGGGGTTTCAAAGGTTATCGTCTGTGAAATGAACAATGGGATGGTAATTAGAGAAGTTCAGAGATTTCGGCATTTGTTTAATGTTTCTGGTATTACAATTCCTACCACCATACCTTTTAGTCCTAAATTTATTTATGAGAAGTTTATGAAGGAGGTTTAAGATATGAGTCCATCAGATCAAATCTCAATCCCCCCTGAAGCGCTGGGTCATCCCTTAATAGATATGTTAAATTTACACCGATTTATTTTTTGTCCGGGTTGTTTAATTGGGACTGTAATTACATCAATTACAAGCTGCCTAAAAGAAAGAGGACTCACATCTAAAGATTATGCCATTGTATCTGGCATAGGATGTACTGGTCGATCTAGTGGCTGTTTTAAAGCACCTGCCTTCCATACTACACATGGGAGAGCTATACCCTTTGCAACGGGTATAAAATTAGCAAATCCTAAATTAAAAGTTATAGTTCTATCGGGAGATGGAGATCTTTTTGCTATTGGTGGGAATCATTTTATCCATGCTGCAAGAAGAAATATAGAACTAACGGTGCTCTGTATTAATAACAATATATATGGGATGACTGGAGGTCAAGTAGCCCCTACAAGTCAGATTGGTGACATCACTTCAACAACCCCATATGGAAATGTAGAACCTCCCTTCAATTTGGTAAGCCTAGCAGCTGCGTCAGGAGCAACATATGTCGCTAGATGGCCTGCATATGACACACTTAGATTACAAAAAAGTATTTTTAAATGCATAGACAATCAAGGATTCAGTTTTATAGAAGTACTTGCTCCTTGTTTTATCCAATATGGGTCTAAAAATAAATTAGGCGATGCTGTAGAGATGCTAGATTGGTTAAAAAAGCAAATTAGGATTAAGCTTGATTGGCCCCCTCATCAGGCAACTTTTGATTTTAAGAAAGGGATTATTATTTGCGGAGAATTTGTGGAAGAGGAGCGAGAAGGATTTAGCAAAAAAATAGAACAAGTTCGAAATAATGCACAAAATAAGAAAATAGTAAGAGAAATTAAAGATAGTGCCTAAATATATGACTGAAAGTGATAATAAACCTGATATTGAACCTAATATAGGAGTTTTCCTATGTAAATGTGGAAAAAATATTGGTGGAACTGTTGATATTGATCAATTAGCTAAAGATATTGAAGAAGATACAAGAGTCAAACTAGTTCAAGTTAATACCTATACTTGTTCTGATCCCGGGCAAGTAGAAATCGAAGCAGCAATTAAAGAGCAAGGTATAGAGAAGATAGTTATAGCAGCATGTTCCCCGAGATTGCATGGACCAACATGGAAAAAGCTTTTAAGACGAGTTGGAATAAATCCTTCGCTAGTAGAAGTTGCTAATATCCGGGAACAATGTAGTTGGGTACATCTTTCAGAGAAAGAAGAAGCGACTAAAAAAGCTAAAGAAATCCTTGAAATGGCAATCGCTAAAGCTGAGTTATTAGAAGCAATTGATGATATCGTTGTTCCCATTACACGAAGAGTATTAATTATTGGAGGAGGAGTAGCAGGAATTCAGGCTGCATTAGATTTAGCTGATGAATTTGAAGTTATTCTTGTAGAAAAATCACCTACTATTGGAGGAAAGATGGCTCTCATCGATAAGACTTTTCCAACAATGGATTGTTCAATTTGTATTTTAGGTCCCAAAATGGCTGATGTAGGTAATCATGAAAATATTAATTTAATTTCCTGTGCTGAAGTAACCAATATATCTGGATATATTGGTAATTTTGAGGTAACAATTAAAAAACATCCTCGCTATGTGGATGAAAACCTCTGTACTGCATGTGGGGATTGTGTTTCAATCTGCCCTGAAAACGTTATTGATGAGTATTCTGGCAATTTAGGTTGGAGGAAAGCAATATATATCCCATATCCACAAGCCGTACCAGCCTGTTACATAATTGATGAAAAGAGCTGTTTAGGTCTCTCTCCTTTAGCCTGTGGAAAATGTGTTCCTGAATGCGAAAAAGAAGCTATAATTTATGAGGATTCCGAAAGAACTTTTAATTATAAAGTTGGAGCCATTATAATAGCAGTGGGATTTGAACTTTTTGATGCTTCTAAGCTCCCAGAATATGGATGGGGTAATTATTCCAATGTAATAACAACTTTTGAGTTTGAAAGGTTAATTAACGCGGCAGGACCAACAAATGGAGAACTCGTACGTCCCAGTGATCTTAAGAAACCAAAAAACGTTGCTTTCATTAATTGTGTAGGATCGCGTGATAAGCGATTTAATCCATACTGTTCTAACTTCTGTTGTATGGAAAGTATAAAGGATAGCCTTTTGATTAAAGAACATTGGCCTGATGTTGAGGTTACAATATTCTTTATTGATATTAGGGCTTTTGGTAAAGGGTTTGAAGAATTATATTCACGTTCAAGAGAAGAAGGGGTTCTTTTTATACGTGGACGCCCTGGTCAAATTAAAGAAAATCCCATAACTAAAAATCTAAAAGTTAGTGTTGAAGATATAAGCACTGGAACAATTCTCTCTGAAGAATTTGATTTAATAGTCCTTTCTATAGGAGTTGAAGGTTCATCAGAATCTATTCCTTTTCCTATTGCTAAGGATTCAAGTGGATTTTATATTGAAGCACATCCTAAACTTCGACCAGTAGATACTCCAACTGATGGTATTTTCATTGCTGGTGGAGCAGAGTCACCAAAGGATATTAGAGAAACTGTTACACAAGCTAGTGCTGCAGCAGGACGTTGTGGAAATTTGCTTTCAGAAGAAGAATTCCATGTAGAGCCTTTATATGCTTTCGTAGACATAGAAAAATGTACTAGTTGTGGAACTTGTGTATCTCGTTGTCCTTATGGTGCTATAAGTGTTGATCGAGAGAAAAAAACTCCAGCACGAATTATTCCAATATTATGTAAAGGTTGTGGTACATGTGCAGCAGATTGTCCTACAGATGCTATTACCATGACTAATTTTACGGATGCTATGATCCTTAGACAAATTGATATTGCTCTTCGTGAAAAAGCTTCGGAAAAAGTAATGATTTTTGCTTGTAATTGGTGTTCATATGCGGGAGCCGATTTAGCTGGAACAAGTCGTATCCAGTATCCAACTAATACAAGAATTGTTAGAACTATGTGTTCAGGACGAGTAAAAGTATCTTTTATTAAACATTGTTTTAACCGTGGAGCTGGAGCTGTTATGTTGACCGGATGCCACCCCCAAGATTGTCATTATATTTCTGGAAATGATTTTGCCATAAAGCGAGAAAAAAGAATTAGAAGTTGGATGAAGAAAAATAATATTTCTGATGAGAGATTTGTCATTGAATGGATCTCTGCAGCAGAAGGAAAAAGATTTGCTGAAATAGTTTCACAAGTAAGTAAAATAGCTTTAAAGTAGATATATATTTGTTGGTTGTAAATCAACAAAACTGAAATAATATAAGAGGGATAATTTAGAAAATATGCCTGATCTTCAGAAAGAAAGAAAAAAACGCTCAGAAAAGATGATAAGCTTATTTAATTCTTTCAAAAACCAAGAATTAAAAAACTTACCTGTTCCTCCTTTTTCAAAATGGGCTAATGGGAAAATAATAAAAGCGGAGTTTGGTTTAATGGAATTAGAATTTGAAGTAAGACCTGAAATGGCAAATCCAACAAACTTACTACACGGTGGGATACAATGTGCACTAATGGATGATGTGATAGGGATTACAACAGCCACACTAGGTTATAAAGGTTTTCCAATTAGTATAGATTTCCATGTAGATTATTTAGGAAAAATTCAAGTTGGTGAAAAAGTAAGAGTAATTGGAGAAATTATACGGGAAGGAAGAAATATTATCCATGCAAATGCAGAAATTCGAGATTTGAATAATAATTTGATCTCAACCAGTAATTCAAATCTATTAAAAACTAAGTTTATACCAGAATATGTAAAAACAGCGGATAGGTTAGAAAGGTAATCATGAATGTCCCATTCTTCTTTTATATTCTGAAATTTTTGTCAGTAGTGGGATAAATTCAAGAGGATCTCCAGAAACTGGAACTTTCCTTTCAATTAACTTTTTTGAAATACTTTCTCTTTCTTCTGGGTTATTCAAACGTTGAATTATGGGAATTAAGGGTTTATTATGTTTATGACCCAATATAAGGCTTTCTATCATATTAGATTCAAAATCTTGATTATCCCTTGATTTAAGAACAGGAGTTAAATAAAAACTAGGCATATCTAAAATTAAACCATCTATCTTTTTGTCTGATAAAGCAAGATCAATAATTTCATATACAGAAATTACATAGAAAAATTGTGCTGCTAAATCTAAAGGATTATTTGAACTTGTACCTGGCAAAAAAAATTTGGACTTGAGTTTATCTTGGATTTCAGAACTAAATGGAGGTATTTTCATTCCTGCTTTCTCAAGTAGATCTACTAAAATCACTCCATAGCCTCCACTAATACTAAAAACTGCCAAATTATTTAGTTCAAAAATTCCATAAAAGTCAATTAAACGAGCAGTGTGGAGTAATTGCTCCAAAGAATCAACATCAATAATGTTAAATTGTCTAAAAAGAGCATGCCAAAGTCGATTATCTCCTGAAATTGAAGCAGTATGTGTCTTAGCTGCAATAGAGCCGGTCTCTGATTGACCTCCTTTTAATATTACAATTGGCTTTTTGTTTTGTTCAAGGACTTTCTTCAAATCATCAATTCTTCCTTCTTTAATACCCTCGAGGTAACATAAAATAATGTCTGTTTCTGGATCATTACTTAAAAAGTAAAGTAAATCAACAAAATCTATATCTGCTCCATTTCCAAATGAAAATACTTTAGAAAAATTAATACCTAATGCTTCTGCTCCATATATTGCAATATTACAGATCCCACCTGACTGTGCAATAAAGCCTATATTTCCGGGTGTTGTTGGAAATCCTGGACGCCAAGCTATACCTAACTTAGGATAATAGATTCCCAATCCATTTGGTCCTAGGATCCTTACTTTATTTTGTGCTCGCTTTAATAATTCCTTCTCTAAAGCAATACCTTCTTCTGTACCAGAATCAGAAAATTCAGATGTAAAAACAGTAACTAATTTTACGTTTTTTTTTACACAAGAATCAATTGTCCTTAAAATCTGGGATGGTGGAACTGCAATAAATGCAAAATCGACTTCTCCATGAATGTCTTCTAATGATGGAAAAATATTTTTCTTGTCAAAATTAGGAATTTCTTCAGCAGTAGGATGAACCGCATAAGTAGGACCTTTAAAATATTCTGCATGATTTTTCAAAAAGAAGTATTCTCGCTTTTTGGAAGGACCAATAACAGCAATAGATTTAATATCATTTATGAACGAAACATCCTTGACATTTAAGTAGGTAGTATCTTCCTCTGTCATTACTTCTTAAAATTATTTATAGCATTAAATTTTTGAGATTTAATATTTTTACTAACGCATTTTTTCTATTAGATAATATATCGCAGTAAATATTTAGCAATTTTAGTTATTTTAACAAGCCTATAAATTTTAGTAAGAAGTAAATTATTTTGAAATAAATAAATATAGATTTTAGATCTTCATGAGGATTTGATCTATTATAGTTCTTCTATTCATTTAAAGAAATATTTACAATAATGTAAACTTACTAAATCCATCTACAGATTTGTCTATACAATAATGTAAATTCCCCAAATTCATATACATATTTGTTAATTTATTCTTTCTTTAATTTACATTAATGTAAAATACACTACTATAAATAATCTCTTATAGATTTTTCAATTTTGTCAAATGAAAAAAAAAAATTTATATATAACTCGGCATAATAAAAAATCACTGAAAATGTCTAGAATTTCGTAGAGCTTAAACCACTTGCAGAAATTTTAGGACTTTTTGGCTATGTTTGTAATATGTTCAAATGAGACAACATTTTGAATATTCGAACAACAAAAATGGAAAAGTAATTTCCAACAAATTTAAAAAAAAAAATAAGATGATATAAAAATGAGAAAAAAACTAGTTACAATTTTAATGGTCTTCACCTTTTTAAGTATTGCTAGCTTTTCAACAATGTTAAATGTAACCGGTAATGTTCAGAGTGAAACATCATCCTTTGATATAGAACCACTTTATGATTGCCAGTCTGCTGATACTTTATCACTTGAGGATGCAGTATTTGAACCTCCACATAGTCCATGGCTTTATCCCACCATTAACGATTATACTGGTTCCGTACAATGGCTCTATTTTGAAAATATCTTTAATGGTACCTATGGGAATATTTGGGTCGCATTGGATCCAGCATATGATTGGTATGTTGATAATGGTGAGCCTGGTTATAGTCCTGATGATGTATGGTTTTTTAGTTATCCATGGACTTCTACTGGCTACCCTGATTCGAGTTATCCAGATGGCTATTATTTACCACCGGGTTATGTTGATTATATAACAGGAGCAGATCTATTAGAAGTTTTAGAAGAATTCGATAATAATATCCATGATACAGATGTGGGATATTTTGGTCAATATAATGATCGACCAGGCCCTTATGATGATTATAAGGTCCAAGTAATGGTATTCAACATCAAGGATGATTTTTTCTACGATCCTGCTAACGCTCAAGGTTTTATCGAAGGATATTTCTGGTCACAAATAGCTGATTATTTCTCTACTAACGCATTCCATATGGATACTTATCAATGGTGGAGGAGACAAGGTGGAAATCCACCAATGGAGGATCCTTATAATAACTTTGATTACTCATATCTCAGTATACGTGCTTGGGAATATGAAGGAACCTTTGCCCATGAATTTCAGCACCTTATTCATCATGACAGAGATTCTGATGAACTTTCCTGGGTTGACGAAGGCTGCGCAACTTTAGCTGAATGGCTTTGTGGATATGGATTCTCTCCCGGACATATTTCGGAGTATTTACTCTGGTTCTGGGATACTCCATTAACGATATGGGAAGGGTATTTAGCTGATTATGGCGCATCCTTTCTGTGGACATACTATATGTATGAACATTACGGTGGAGCAGAATTATTAACCTATCTAGTTGAGGATCAAGCGAACGGAATTGCAGGATGGGAAAATGCACTTGCAGCAATGCATATACATAGATCATTTGATCAAATCTTCCAAGACTGGTGTATCGCAAACTATCTTGATGATACATCATTTGGAAGAGGAAGATATGGTTATTATGAATTAGATATTCCTTCGGAAAACTCAGATGGTATGAGTATACAGCTTGCAATGGAATTGTGGGACAGTTGGTATGCAGGTCTTGGCTATTTCGATTGGTATGTGAATGAATATCCATATGACGGTGAATATATTTTAGCTGGTCGTGGATTACCTTATACTGCGAATTATGTAGAATTTACCAATGTTCCATCATTATTTGAAGTAGAATTCGACGGTGCTGAAACATGTGGGGCTGCACCAACTAGTGGGACACATAATTGGTATTCTGATGGGGAAGCTTGGTCATGGTGGACACTTAGTCAAACATTTGATGTACCTGCTACAGGAGCATGGCTTTATTTCTCTAACTACTTTTCAATCGAAGAAGATTGGGATTATGGTTATGTAGAGGTTTATGACCATGATACTGGATTGTGGACAACACTACCAGGGCTTTACACGACAGATTATCTTGGTTATGCACAAGACAATCCATACACTCCTACTGAAAGAGAGCCATATATGTATAATTATACAGGAACATGGAACTGCTTCACAGGAGACAGTGGTGGTTTATACACAGAAGCAATGGATCTTACACCCTTCGCAGGGCATACAATAGAATTGTCCTTTACTTATTGGACTGATGCATATACACTTGGTTCAGGATGGTATATTGATGATATAGAAATACCTGAAATTGGATTCTCTGATGATTGTGAAACGCTTGGTGACTGGACTGTTAGTCCAGAAGGTTATGGATGGTATTTAAACGATGAGATAATTTACAATCATTTTGCAGTAAGTTTAATCCAATCGACAACCTATTTCAAGAAGGATGGTACAGCATATAAAACTTGTTATCATATAGATGGAATGAGAATCAATGATGATACTGAAACAGGAAATGAGTTCATGTTAGTTAAAAATATTAGGCGTACTGAGAGTACTGTTGTAATGGTGGTTGCTAATCAACCAGGATATGAACATACATTCGGAACCACTTATAGTTTCCATGCAGATTGGAAGCATTGGCATCATCATTGGTATTGCCAATGGCATCATCATTGGATTCATGATTGGCATCATTGTTGGCACCATCATTAAGACTAAATAGTAAAAATAGATACTTAATCAAAACTTAAATTTTTTTTTTTATTCTATAATTTTCTAAAATTGTTTGTATACTAATCTTCCCTTAGATATGTCATTTGGGTGAACTGGAATTGATGCAAATTCTTGGCTCACAGTTGATTATCAAGGAAATGGAAATTTTATAATAATCAAAGCACATTAGTGATCAGAATAATAAAAAACTGGAAAAATTATTTAAATTTTGATCCTCTGCTAAAATTTCAATCTTCTGGAAAGAAGGCAATTAGATATTATACTAATCGAGATCTTTTAGGTGATAAAATGAGATCAATTAAAAGTTTATGGGTACTTCCAAAAGCAGAATAAATACTCAAAAAACAACAAAAAAAGGGCTCATGGAAATATCTTAGAAGGAAAACATATTTGAGATCTCAATAAAATTATGATCAATTAGAAACATATAGGCAATTAGGGTTCCTTATTGAAAAATATGAGTTCAATAATAAACATCAAACCATCCAAAAAGCAGCTAAATTCTTATTTTCATATCAAACTGAAGAAGGTGATTTTAGAGGGATTTATGAGAATCAATATTCCCCGAATTATTCTGCTGGAATAATGGAATTGCTGATTAAAGCAGGATATGATAAAGATCATTATATATAATAAGGATTTAAATGGCTATTATCAGTGAAGCAAGATGATGGTGGATGGATTATGCCGATAAGAACAAATAATGCGAAATTTTTGATGATAAAAAAAAAAGAGATGATATAAAAATTGTAAATGTTACAATTTTAATAGTAATAATCTTCATATTTTTAAATGTTCTTATGCTGAGTTTATTTATTATATTAACATTATGACATGTTAGAATATTTAAATTTCGCATTCTAATCTTATACAATCTTAAAAGTGTAACAAAGAGGATAATAACTCAAAAATGGCAATATTGGTTGATATCCTCAGATAATTTGGAAAGTTTATTAAAAAATTTTAAAAATTTATCTGATTTCTGTTTCAAGAATAATTTTCAATTTTGTAAAAAGAAAAAAAGATTTATAAATTTGTCAACATAATAAATTCTCAACAAAATTGTCTAAAATTTCAGTGGGTGAAAACCATTTGGAGAAATTTAATGACTTTTTGGTTTTGTTCGTAATATCTTGAAAAACTATAAGATTATGGATATTTGAACTGTAAAAATGGAAAAGAATAGTTAATAATTTACTAAAAAAAAAATAAGATGAGAAAAAAATGAGAAAAAAACAAATTATTTTAATACTAGTAGTCTTCACACTTTTAAATGTAGTTAGTTTTCCTTTCGTTTTCGCAGAACCACAGAAAATTTCTTCTGACTTAGAAGATGAGCTATCAAGACTTGATGCAGGTTCTATTGATGCAGGTTCTATTAACGTCCTTATTGAAACATATGATTATGATTATACCTCAATTGTATCATATATTGAGTTTTTTGGAGGTGTAGTAACAAACGAATTTAAATATGCATCTGGTTTAGCTGCAGAAATTCCTATTAACGCAATTGAAAATTTGAAAGATCTTTCTAATGTTAAAAAGATATCTAAAGATGAAATTCGCCAGTTTAGTTCCTCTACACCTATATTCGGTAATGAAGAATTGGATGACTATATTTTTAGTGAAACAGAGCTTTCAATGGATGGAAGAGAAGTAATTAGCCTATCCACATCTGAAATAACAAAGATATTTGATAGTGTGCCTGAGACATACTGGAATTACCTTTCTATGAATGCTTGGTCTGTTTGGGAATCTGGTTATATGGGACAAGATTCTTTGGCTGTTATTATCGACACTGGAGTGTATGATCAACATATCATGATACAACACGCGGTTATAGGTGGTATAGATCTAAGTCCTGACTCAGAAACTCCAGGAAATCCAGATTGGAATAGTCCTCTTAATCATTGGCATGGAACTCATTGTGCCGGTATTCTAGCTGGTGATGTTGCGCTTATAGTGCCAGAAAGTGATATATTATATCAATCCTATGAATTATATACTGGTATATCCATACCCGCATCTGTTGTCGACCCTGGATATTCAGAAAATTATTATGTCATCCCTTTATTAGGCATGGCACCAGAGGCACAGATCTTTGGCATAAAAGTATTTCCTTCTAGTGGTGCAGGTGTTCCCACATCGTATATTATTAATGCTATTGAATATGCCATAGGGATGCATGAATCTGGTGATTATGATGTGGATGTTATAAGTATGAGTTTAGGAGGTGGAACTGGGTATGATGGACGAGATCTCGAAGCTCAAACTGTAGACTATGCAACTTCAATAGGTATTACTGTTGTTACCTCTGCTGGTAATGATGGTCCTGCTTCATTGACGGTTGGTAGTCCAGGGTGTGCTAATACAGCCATTGCTGTTGGAGCCGTCGCTGATCCTGTCAATACAAGAATCTATTGGGACGTAATGTATGATTGGTATGGTCTTGGATATTATCTCTTTACTAGTGAAACTCCACAAGTTATTTACTTTAGTAGTCGTGGAACAACATCAGATGGACGACTAAAACCAGAATTATGTGCAACAGGAGTATATGTGTTATCATCATATATAGATCCTTTAGATCCAAGTCCTTACGGTTTCGCTTGGGCTTCTGGTACCTCAATGGCCTGTCCAGCAGTTGCGGGAGCAGTAGCACTTCTTAACAGTTGGGGTGAATGGGAAGGTGCTTCTCCTTATGATTATAAACAAGCTTTAATGGATGGAGCAATATGGATGGAAGGTTATGATGAAAATGACCAAGGAGCAGGTAATTTAAATGCATACCAATCTTGGCTTTCATTAATTAATGATGATTCTCTAGGAGATGATCACCCAGGACTTAGAAAATGTTATAGAAGAAGCCCTGTTCGACCAAATGGTATTAATACACACATTTCTGAGAAAGGTCGCTTCACATATTATTTAAAAGAAATGGAACCAGGACATCCACTTGAATTTTACTTGCTTGTTACTGAAAAAACGAAAAGTATAACAATAATTCTCTCGCATATAGACTTAGGTGATGATCCATTATTGATGAATAGTTTTGAACTCTCTGTTCAGAGTGCTGTAAGAACGGGCTATGATTATCATGTTGAGAGCTTTAATATAAATGGTACTACTACAGTTGAGATTGAAGATTATAGTGTTACATGGACAGAAGATAATATATGGGGAACCGATTATTACCAAGAAACACCACTCCAACCTGGATATTATAAAGTTTGTGTGGAGAATGATTGGACTAGTTATGATGTCCTTTCAGGCAAATTGGAGATTATCGTAGAAAAAGATATGCCTTGCTGGGATCATCATCATTGCTGGGGTCATCATCATTGCTGCTGTCATTGCCATTGGAAATATATTAATTTTCCAGATGAAACTTATAAAGGTACAATTACAACTGACGAGGCAATAGGATGGATTCCTATCGGAGCTGGTGATGATGGTGTTATAGTAGAGCTATGGTGGAAGAATGATTGGACTAGATATCCAACTAGTGATTTAGATATGGTGGTTGCATGGTTTGATACAGATGACAACTTACATTATGAATATGCTGCTGGTGGTTCTCTTAGATCACCTGAAGGGGTATATTTACCTGATGCAGTTGCGGCATACATCCTAATTTTTGGATATGAGACTTATGGAGTCAAAGAACATTGGAAATTGTATGTTTGGTATCAATAAGGTAATATAATTACCATCTAAAATTTTTTTTTTTACTTATTATTTTGTGAATATGATCCCTAAAAACTAGTAAATTATTTAAGATTTAGGATTGAGAACGAC
>JAHPZE010000044.1 GCA_019058365.1 Promethearchaeota archaeon
TATAAAAAGTCAATGTTCAATAGGATTTAGAGATCTACTTCCTTTGGTACTGTTAATAGATCTTTTATTGGATATATTTTGAGTAAACTTACATTCAGGATATCCGGTACAGTCTAAATATGTTCCATACTCCCCATGACGGATTTCTAATGGCTTTCCACATTTTGGGCAGTTTTTATTAGAAATATCTTTATTGTCATTCATAAGTTTACTCTCTTCTATCGTTTTTAAAATTTCAAATATTATCTTCTTCTTTTCATTCTACTTTTAAAATCTAAGAGATAATTACAACGAGGATATCCCGTGCAACCTAAAAAAGTACCATATGGGCCTTTTCTCACAGTTAAGGGACTACCACAATCAGGACAAATCAATAGATTATCATCACTAAGATTAAAAGTGAATCTACATTTTGGATAACCGGTACATCCTAAGAATCCCCCATATTGACCTTGACGTATCGCTAAAGGTTTACCACATTGCTCACAATATCGTGGAAGCATATTGATTGTAAGAATCTTTTTATCTTCATATCTATCTGATAAATCTTTTAAATCCTGAGTATATTTACACTTAGGATAACGGCTGCATCCAAGAAAATTCCCTTTCTTTCCGGTCCTTTTAACCAAAAAGCTTTCACAATTGGGACAAGATATTGGGATTTCTGGTAAAATTCCTTTAATAAACGATTTCATGTAATCAGATAAACCGTCATCCCATCTTTTCGTCGAATCTAAACGTAAACGCATGAGATATGGATTAATTTCATTTAAAAACATAGAATTGTTTTGTTCCATACTATAAATATAGAGAAATTTTTTACTTCGAGTTAAAGCCACATAGAAAAGCCTTCGTTCTTCATCGATAAAGCCATCTGATTCAAACCTTTTTGCTAATTCCATTACAGAAGAATCTTGTATCTCACATGGAAAACCATAGAGCCCTGAAGTCATATCTGTTAAAATTACGTGTTGACTTTCAGAACCTTTTGATTTATGAGCACTATAAAATCTAACACCTCCATGTTCTGATTCTGTTGGAACTCCTTTAGCACCACAATAAATCTCTAATCCTTTTAAGTATTTATTGAATCGTGATAAAACCATAATTTCATGAGGATCAATACTATCATCTAATAGAATTTGGATAAGATTATAGATATTTTCATACTGAATTTTATAGTTATAATTAAATCCTGATGTAAAATCAATAAACATGGGTTGCATTCCAATATCATGAGTTGAATGAGTTTCTTTAACAATTTGTTTCCTGTTATTAGCTATTAGCTCATTAGACATACCAACTATGGTTTGACTACTTCGATAGTTGCTATTCAGATATGTTATTTCTGGATTTGGAAAATAATCTTTGAAATTAACAAAAAACCTAACATCGCTGCCTGTAAATTGATAGATACTCTGCCAATCATCACCCACACAGAATAATTTTGTATTTGAGTTTTCATTGGCAAAACTTCTAATTAGTTCTAATCTTTGATAAGAAATATCTTGGAATTCATCAACTAGAACATGAACATACCTATTAGAGTATTTCTCAGGATCTTTTTTAGCCAATTCAACAGCGAGGTTAATCATGTCATTGAAATCGATTTGATTTTCCTTTTGCAAATAATCTTGATACTTCTTATATACTTCAAGAGCTAATTCTCCGAATAATTTTTGTTTTTTTGAATATTTTTTCGATTTAATACGTTCAGCTATATCCAGTACTGTAAAAAAATTACATTTTGATATTTTTATAAAATTACCAACGAGGTTGACGACTTCATTTCGTTTATCTTTAAATTCAAATGTTTTTTCGACTAATTCATTATAACTTAAAGGATTAAATTCTATACTTGGAATTTTTTGTTTTAATTTTTCCTTTAATTTTGGGATTAATTCTTCAGACAAACGTTCATAATCCCAAGTTTCTATGAGTGATTTATTATGGGTTTGAAATTGTTCTAATTTCCAATTTCTTAACTCTAAATATTCTTCTGCAGTTTTCGTAAACCATTCAGGGACTTGATTTTCCTTATTCAATCCCCAATGTTCAATATAAATATCATAATCAGTTAGATAAAAGTCAGGATGGTATTCTTTATCCTCCTCACTCTCATCAACCCATTCTACTAATGGTTCATACTCAAATCCGATACCATGTAAGAAAAGGAAGTTTCCAATATCCCTTTCAGAAATTGATTTCACAGATATATCGTCCAGAGTTGAATAATTTTTATTTCTCATATATTTGTAATATTCTTCTTTATCTTCAAATGATTCCTCTTTTACTTCTTGCTCTGAATGATATGCTAAATATTCTATAAGAATATTTTGATATTTATCTTCTCGAAGAACCTCCATGAACAATCTTTCAATGAGTTCATATATTTTTTTTTCATTTCCATCGAAAATAAGTTTAGGTTTATGACCTAGTTCCTCTTCTATTATGCTTCTTCCTAAAGCATGAAAGGTTGAGATATCTATTTCAATACCATAATTCTTTTTTAACCTTTCCTTCATCTCATCGGCAGCTACTTTAGTAAAAGCAAGTGCTAAAATTCTTTCTTTATCAACCTTATCTTTTCGTCTAATTAAATAAGCAATCCTAGAAGAAATTACACTTGTCTTCCCTGAGCCTGCTCCGGCAATTACAAGGTTATGTTTATCATCTTTAATTACAGCCAATCTTTGTTCTTCATCCAAGGGATATTTTAATCCATCATCCTTTCCATCTAAAAAGGATGCGTATATTTTTAATCGTCTTTCTATGAACTTCTGATTGTAATTATTAATCTCTTCAATAAATTTGTGTAAATTTTTTCTAAATTTTCTAACTCGTCCTCTTTCTTTAAATTTGAATAAAGATCGACGAGGAAATTTAGTTAATTGATTTATATCTTGAAAAAGTTTACGCTTTTTATCATAAATTAAATAAGTATCTCCTTTAAGGAAGTTTTGCCAATCTTTTTCCAACTTCTGCTTAAGTTCATATTTTTCTGGAAATAAATCTTGGATTTTACCCTTAGGCATATATAATTTCAATTAACCACAATTAAAAAATATGAATAATTTATACTTTCAAATGTTTATAAAAAAACGAGTTCTTTTATTGATAGAACTCATTATATTCAATTTTAGGATTAAATTGATAATTAAATAAACACTAATTTATCATGAGTAGAATTCCAATCAAAAAAAGCGAAGTTCTTAAGATTTATACTGATGGTGCGGCGCGAGGTAATCCCGGTCCTGCCGCGTATGCCTTTCTGTTTGTTCATAATGATACCATAATCCACCAAGGGTCTGGATTTATCGGAACTGCCACCAACAATACTGCGGAGTATAAAGCAATAATTAACGCATTAAAAGCAGCTGAAAAGTTCCATAGAGGTCACATTCAAGTGTTCTCAGACAGTAATTTAGCAGTCCAACAAATTAACAAGAAATGGAAAATCAATTATCCGCATCTGTCAGAAATGTGTAATAAGATTTATAAACTCATAGATAAATATGAGCAAGTTGAGTTTTTACATGTGAGTCGTAATAAGAGGTACATTAAAGAATGTGATAAATTATGCAATTCTCTGTTGGATAAAGAAACTATTAGTTAATATTATAATACTACTTCTAATTATATAAACGAAATCCACTGTTATATATAAAAAAAATTATTCCTAAACCTATCAGTGTTAGTGGAAGAAAACATTATGACTCTTTGTAAAACGCTTGGAATGAAAAAACACCTACCCATAATGAATGGCACACATTTAATTTTGATGATCTTATTGGAATTAGAGAGTATGATGCGATTTTACCAGATCTGAAGGTATAATTTTATTAAGAGAAAATACAAAATGATTAGTTGAATTAAAAATGTTGCACCTAAAATTTTTTTTTATCTTTTGATATTAGGAAAATGTGAAAAAATTTGTTCTGAAAGAAGAATATGTGATTAAAGGATTTTCAACTTTGTTAATTAGCTGCATTTATTAATTAAATGGTTCCTTTTTAAAATTCATAAAAAAGGCATAATTTCCTATTAAATATAAAGCATAAATTTATTTCTTTACATTTTTATCGAAATATTGGAAAGATTAATCAACCAATTCTTTTCTTTACAATAAGATTTTGAGAGAGAATTAAAAGAGGAAAAATTAAAATTTATCAGTTAGAAGATAGGTTTAATCCAATCAACATTTGTCCAGAAGTAGAAAATTGCTGTGAAAATCCATGTATTGAATATATAGGTGGCAATAAAGTATGTACAAATTGTGGAACTGTTTTAGGGCAAATTTTTGTAGAGAGTGAGAGAAAAGCTTACGGTATTGAAGAGGTTAATCAGAGAAGACAAACAGAACCCTCCTGGAGAGAATTTGGCCCAAGAACTATCCTTCCAAGTAATAGAATTGATTCAAAAGGAAACGTGATAAATGCTAAGAAAGGTCTATTATTTTCAAGGCTCGCAAAAATTCAACGATCTCTCATAACTTCATTGGAACGGAATTATTGGGAATCAAAACCGAAATTAAAATTGTATACATCAAAACTTAATATTCCCGCATATATCAGTGAGACGGCATGGAGAATATATACTGAAGTAGCTAAGAAGAAATTAACAATGGGTCGTTCAATTGATGGATTTATTGCAGCCTCATTATATGCCGCTATACGGATTCATGAATTTCCAAAATTGCTCGAAGATGTATCTGAAGCATCAATGGTGTCAAATCGTACATTATTTCGTTCTTTAGGTATGATTGTGAGGGAGATTCTTCCGGTCTTAGGTTTAGATTATCATCCAATTTCAGTAGAGAAACTTATATTTCTTTTTGGTAATAAATTAGGATTACCAGAAGACATTAAAATTAAAGCTTTAAATCTGCTTAAAGATACCTCTAAAAAGGGTTTATCATTAATTGGAAAAGATCCTAAAGGCTTAGCTGCTGCTGTGTTATATTTGATTGCCAAAAAAACCAAATTTCAGAAAACTCAGGTCGAAGTAGCTCAAGCCGCAAAAGTAACTGAAGTGACCATAAGAAGTAGGGTAAAAGATCTTAAAGCTTTAATGGATTCCTAAAAATGAAATTTTTACTCTTAATAAAAAAAAAAAATTAGAGGATTTGTGACTACTCACTCAGGATGTTTTATATGTTGGTCCCAAACACCGAGCATTTTACCGCTTAATAAGAAACTGTTATATAGATCAGTGAAAAGGTTTTCTTCTTCGATTTGTTCTTGAATGAACCAGTTTAATAAATCAAAAGCGTAGTATTCGTTTTTGGTTGTCGCTAAATCCATAAGTTCTTTAATTTTGTTAGTAATGTATTCTTCATGTTTGATTGCTGCGACTAATAGTTCTTCAACATTTTCATATTCAGTTGCCACGCTTTCTACTGTATCAAATTTAACCTTTCCTCCTGTTTCTTGGATATAATGAGTAAATTTCATAGCATGCTTATATTCTTCTTTTTCTGCATGAGTCTTCATAAAGTTAGCAAGACCCTTTAATCCTTTTTCAATAGCCCAAGCAGCCATGCCTAGGTAAATATATGCTGATTGTAATTCTTCAACGATTTGTTTGTTCATCAGTTCATTTAATTCTTTTGAAATTAGATCTACCATTTTTTATCATCTATTTTTTGGTAAAACAAAAAAATCTCTCTTATTAAACGTATTTCTTAAATTTTCTAGATATAGTTGGCAAATATCCTTTTAAATTGAAACTCTCGCTCATGATTAATTTTTATTTTATAATATTGAGGTAATGAAATTCAATAAAATATTATAGAAAGGTTCTAAAACTTGATTTCTTATTTTTTGAATATAAAATAACGAGATGGTTAATGATTTTAGAAGAAAAAATAATTTTAATTACTGGGTCCACAGATGGCATCGGATACCAAACTGCAATTGAACTTGCTAAATCAGGATATCATGTAATTGTTCATGGAAGAAATCGGGAAAAAGCTGAATTAGCATTAAAAAATATAAAAAAAAAAATTAATAATAGTAAATTGAGTAGCGTTTATGCTGATTTAAGATCTTTCACTGAAATTAAAGAAATGGTCAATGATGTATGTGATCGTTTTGATAGATTAGATGTGTTAATTAATAATGCGGGAGTATATAAATCAGAGCGAAGTATAACACAAGAAGGCTTAGAAGAAACTTTTGCGGTAAATTACGTGGCACCTTTTCTTCTTACGAATCTCTTATTAGATTTGTTGAAAAAAGGGAAATCAGGTAGGATAGTAAATGTCGCTTCAAGAGTTCATTCTAATAATTTTGATTTGGATAATTTACAATTGGAGAATGGATATACTGGTGTAAAAGCTTATGCAAATTCAAAAACGGCTCTTATATTATTTACATATCTTCTTACAGATAAATTGAAGAATACCAATATTAGTGTAAATTGTCTTCATCCAGGAGTAATAAATACAAAATTACTGAGGTCTGCTTTTGGTTCACATGGGGCGTCGCTAATAGATGGTGCTAAGACTTTAATCTTTGCTGCTATAGCACCAGAATTAGAAAATGTAAGTGGAAAATATTTTGTAAATAATCGTTCTCAGTCCTCAAAAACTATCACCTATAATAAAGATATTCAAAAAATGCTCTGGAAGAAAACAGAAGAACTTATTAAGATGGAGTTTACAGAATTATAAGTAATGAACATACTAAATGAAGTTAAGTTTGAAAAAAATACTTAGGTTTTAATTTTCAATAAATAAACACCTTAAGATTCTACAGTTAAATAAAAATCTCCAGAAAGAGAGTCAAATTTTATATTAGTACTATCCAAGCTATAAATCCTATGGATTTAGTTACTTTACGAATCATTAAATAAATAAAATGCAAATTTGATGTTTATCAGAAATAAAAAAAACCTTAAAATTGAATTTTAATTTTCAAATCCTCTGGTGGTAGAACTTCCTTTTCAGAAATCAACTCTCGAGCTTCATCTACTTTGTCCCAAACATTCCAAAACAATACTCCAACAACTTTTCCATTTTCTAAATAGTATACAATACCTTCTTCAAATGGTTTTTTCCAAGATTCCACAGTCTCTAATTTTGAATCCAAAATGCCAACAGCTTCATAACCTAGGTCAAATAAATCAGAGAAAAAATAGGATAACTGTTCGTAAATAGTATTTTGACCTGTCATATTTTGGCCAACAATATTTCCCATATTAAGTGCATTATCTTCATGTTCCACACGAAGAGATTTATTAAGTGTTGTATTATAATGACGGGCTACATCACCAGCAGCATAAACATCTTTTACATTTGTTCGGAGGTATTCATTAACTATGATACCATCATTAACTGCTATATCTGTATCTTTCAATAATTCTATATTAGGTTTAATTCCTAAACCAGCGATTATAGCATCGAATTTGAATTTTTTTCCACTTTTTGTCTCAACTAAATATTCCTTATTATCTTTAGATATATTAGTTACTAACTCACCCGAAAAGACTTCTACTCCTTTTTCTTGATAATAGGTATTAAGATATTTACTTAGTTTTTCAGGAAAAGTAAGTCCACCAATTCCAATTTCGGGGAAGATCATGGATACTTTTGATTCTGGTTTATACATTTTTATTCCTGCTGCTATTTCCGAACCAATAAAACCTCCTCCAATTACTCCAAACTTATTGTTTTTATCAACAATGTCTCGCAGTTTTTTATAGTCTGAGAGAGTGCGGTAATAAATAATTCCTTTCTCTTCAATATTTGGTAGTTTTTTAGGTATGCCACCAGTAGCAATTAGTAATTTTTGATAACTGTACTCGTTGCTATTATTATCATATACTTTTTTATTGACAGGATCAATTTTTATTACCGTTTGATTAAGGTGCATTTCAATGTTCAGATTAGACGTCTCTAAATCAATATCTTCAATTTCGTCTTCTCCCGTCCAAAGAGTTTTTGATAATGGAGGTCGCGCGTAGGGAGGATATTCTTCATTACTTATTAATCCAATAGTTCCTTTGGCGTCAATTTCCCGAATACTCTGAATCGCTGCATCAGCAGTCATTCCTCCTCCAATGATTAAATATTTATAATTAAAACTTTTAATAAGTTATTCTCACCTCTTATTTAATTCATAAATCAACCAAAACTTTTTTCTATATAAAAATATTGCTTTATATACTTGTCTAAGCAATAAGATAATAACTTCATATATATAACTAAAGGTTATGAAATATTATCATAACTTTGGTAAATAATTAAATTAGGAAACCATCATCCCACTTCTTTTTTTGAAAGATAAGTTTTATTAGTTTAGACTTTAACTATTAAAGAATTGAATCAAATTTTTTAAATTCTCTCGATACTATAATTTTTTTTGTTTAAAACCAGATATCAAGGAATTTATCTAATATTTATACTTTAAAAATGCATTTCCAATTATACATTCTTTTTATTTGTAAAAGATTAAATTTTCTTAGTCTTTTTCATGCAAATATTAATTATCCTAATTTTTTATATTGTACTAATAATAATTTAATACTTTTAGAGGTGAAAATATGACTGAAACAAAAGAAGAGCTAGTTAAAACAGAAACCGAAGAAAAAGAAGATAAACCAGTAAAATTAAGAGCATTTCCCGAGATTTGTGCTTTCACCAATGAAGAGGGTAATGGATATGACATAGAAATTTATTTACCTGGAGTAGAAAAAGATACTATCGAACTAAAAATGAATAAAGATTATATCACTATATACGGTGAAACAGAGACTCTTAAGTATATTGGTTCTTATAATTTATGCTGTCCTGTTGATACTAAAAATATTCATTCCACTTATAAAGAAGGTTTACTAAAAATCCATGTACCCTTCAAAGAACCTAAATTGCACACTATTGAAGTAAAAGTCGAATAAATCTTTTTTTTCCTTTTTTTTTGAAAGAAGTATGCATTCTATAAATTTAAAAATGAAATATTAATTAAGGTGTATAACCTATAAAAGAATTTCAAGATTGTATTGAACAAATTAAGGATGATAAGGTTATTCCTCACAGTACACAAAATCTGCTAAAAGACATTGAATACGATGAGGAAATTTTTATTCAAGATATATGTAAAAGTCTAAGAAAAAAAACAATTTCATAAAATGGTTCACATTAATTCTTATTTATTATATATCAAATAACTTTAAAGGCACGGTTTATTCTCTTTCACTTAATTATTAATTTAATAGAAATTTGGTGGTAAAAACTCTGTCTGATCAACAATGACATCTATGAGATTGAATCCCTCTGATTGCATTGCCTGTTTGACACTAGCATCTAATTGACCTAATAGCTCTATATAAATTCCCATACCTCCGAAAACTTCTGCTAAGTAAACAAGATTGGTTTGTGGACAATCAATATCATAATATCTTTTTTTATATACCATTGCTTGGCCAAATTTTACAAATCCTAATTCAGAATTATTGATTACTACAATAGTATAATCTAAATCTAATCTTTTAATTGTTTCAAATTCGCTTATTCCTCCATTCATTAATCCTCCATCTCCCGTAAAAACAATCTTCTTAGATCTGTTAGATCTCTCACTAAATAAATCTGCTGCTAGACATGTTCCTATAAGAGCTCCCACATCAAATCCTGTTGGTCCTACTCCTCTTGGAGTAATAATCTTTCTTCCTATACTCTTTACAGGAAAAAAAACACCAATCCATCTTAAACTTGCGCTCGCATCGGTTATTAAATAATCATTTTTAGTAAAATTATTCGAAATACCTTTTAGGACCCTTTGCGGCTTAATTGGTTGACTATTCAACATAAAGAATTATCCAAAATTCTATAGTTTTTATGATTTAATCTTAATTCTTCTATGTTTTTTTCCTTATACTTAAAATTTCTTGTTCATTATCAACACTGGTAATTCCATATGAGGAGAGTTTATGAATAAATTCGGTAAGTACTACTTTTGGATCTCCAACAACTCCCAATGGATGGTAAGATAAGCCAATCTCAGCAGGGTCAATATCTATCTAAATCATTTCTGTTTTGTGTGTTGGGACTTTAAAATTAGCAGTATCATCCTCAGTTAATCGATTTCCAACTACAATAAATAAATCTGTTCTTCTTATGAATGTATGATTTGGTTCTTCTCCAAAAAGTCCGATTGTCCCAAAATATAAATGGGAAGGAGCGCTGCTAAATAGTTCATTTAATCAACAAATTTCTTTTTTCATAAAAATAAATTAATAGAATCTAACGAAGAGAGATTATTATATAAGAAAATAAAAAAAAAGATGATGTTTTTATATTTAATCGTTTATAAAATTAACTAGTTTTAATTTTTTTCGAATTAGCCCTATTGAGAACATGCAAAAAACGAAAGCAAAGCTAATCAAAATTGAAATATTGTATCCTGGAATTCCAGCTCCATTACCATCGCCATCTTCAACTTCAGTTGAGATTTCTAAAACATAATTACCTGAAGAATAATCTGGATTTGATACAATAATTACATAATCCCCTGTATATGCTGGATTAAATGAACTGATTTCTTCATTAGCCCCAGGACTGTCAGAATGAGAACTAGCATCTGCAGATGTCTCAGAAAATATTCCATGTCCAATAAATAAATCAAATGTTTTATCTACTGGAACTGTTAGAGAAATATTATAGCTTTTTGTTGATTCTAACGATATTAGATAACTATCAAAAACTTCATTTGATGTAAAACCCCCATTTACAGTGTCACCAGGACTAATTTCCTGTAACCCAGTCCCATCTCCATTTTCTATTTCGATCCAATGATAAACATAATTCACACTTGAAGTAGTGAATTGCACAAATAAGGCTTTATCTTGAATTAAATTTGTAGCATCAAATGTCAAGAAAGCTACTTCGTCCCACATAATTTCAGAATCCCTATATTGAGCAGAGGTACTTAAAAGTTCTATTGTATGACCAAGATCTTCATATAAAATAATGGTAGGACCCCACGATGGACCTCCTCGAACTCCTATAATACAATATTTATTAGCTCGAGCGATTGCTGCATAAGTTGTTAAACCCCCATTACTATCGTAAGTAGTAGAATATTTTGGATTGTCATCACCCAGTTCATTAATTTTAATATTATAGCTTCCTGTAGTGTAATCAGGATTAGTTACTACAATACAATAGTAGCCATCTGCAGGGACAGATCTAACTATGCTTTCATCAGCTCCTAGAGAATTAGAACGGCTTTCTCCTAATGATGAATCCTCATCAGATATACCTTTACATAAATAGAGATCAAACGTTTTATCAGAAGGTACATCCAATTCTATCGAATAAGTTTTATTGGAATGGAGATATACTTGATACGAATCAATAACTTCACCCAAACTAAAACTGCCACCTAATTGTTCTCCCACATTAATAGATTGTACTCCAGATGACTCTCCGTTTTCCAATTCAATCCAATAATAATTTCCAAGTGTAGGAGATTCTTGTCCAGCTCGAGCATAATATGTTGTAACCTCAGATAAATCCGTCCCATCAATAGTAAAAAATCCTACTTCTCTCCAATCAATTTCAGTAAAATAATGTATATAGGTTTCCCCTAGTTGAATGGTATATCCTAAGTCCCCAAATAAATATCCATCTAAACTAGCGTCTCCACTACGAAAACTAACAACAGCATATTTACCTGGAGTAACATTAAAAGAATAATAATTTGGATCGTAATCGACAATCTGATGATATAAAGATGAATCATCATCTAAAGACGTCTGTGCCGTACTATATATGCTATTAGATGAAAGAGTAAACAATCCTATTAATGCAATAAATAAGATAAATTTATATTGCTGTTTTTTCATAAATTTCGCCTTTTTTAAAAATTTAATAATAAAAAAATTTTTTTAATTATAATATGCAAAAATGTAATTTAAAAATATATTTAAATATAACGATTAGAGTTATATATCTAAGAGCAATTATAATTATTTATGGGAAATTAGGAATAAATCTATTCCTTATATAAAAAGTTCTTATCTTCTCCATCTGCTTTTTCATTATACTTTTTAAAATCACTTTCTAATTAATTACAGTGTTCTGGAGGTTTACCAAACATTTCCTTTAAATAATATATTGTGGTTTCATTGAAATCTTTGAATGAATCCTTTATTTATTTAATAATCTCTTGAGAATTATTAGATATAGGTTTTTGAATCATAATAATTCATTTCTAAAAATATTTAAAAAATCAGAATTATTGTTAACCCGATCTATGATAAGATGAATTAAATTTTTGAGAATTGTGATTTGAAACTAAGGATAGGAGAAAAGCTAATATTGAATTTTCAAATAGGATATGATTAAATTTAATTCATCACTATTAGAACATAATTAAATAAAGACAATTAACCTATTATTTTTCATAAGATAAATATGTGAGAATTCATGGTTGCAATAAAATTAACTGATGATATATATTGGATAGGAGCTAATGTTCATACAGAAGATTTATTTGAGGGTATATGGCCGATCCCTAATGGAGTTGCTTTAAACTCTTATGTTGTGAAAGGGGATAAGATAGCAATAATTGAGTTAGTTAGAGAATGGGGGGGTGCTGCTCTAACCCTACTTAAAAATCTTGATTCAATTTCAATTAAATTATCAGATATAGACTATATAATTTTAAACCATCTCGAACCTGATCATACAGGATTTACATATCTAGTAAATTCCTTATCTCCAGATGCAGAAATTGTATCAACCCAGAAAGGAATAGATTTAGTTAAAGCATTTTACCATATTGAAAGCAATTTAAAGGCCGTTAAAACTAGCGATGTTATAGATTTAGGAAATAATAAGAAATTAGAATTTGTTGAAATCCCTAATGTTCATTGGCCAGAGACAATGGTTACTTATGAAAAAAGTTCGGGAATTTTATTTTCAGGTGATGCTTTTGGAGCTTTTGGGGTTCATCAGGGATGCATTTTCGAAGATGAAATCTCAGATGAAAGTAAACCATATTGGGAAGAAGAAATGCTACGTTATTATGCAAATATTATATCTACGTTTTCCGGTAATGTGTTGAGTGCAATTGAAAAGTTATCAGAGTTAAAAATTAATATGGTTGCACCTTCACATGGTTTAGTTTGGCGAAGCTCCCCGGGTGTGATAGTAAAGAAGTATAAACGATTTGCCAATTACAATAAAGATTATGCAGAACCAGCAATTTGTGTGGTGTGGGGGAGTATGTATGGTAACACAGAAGTAATGCTGAACTCCGTTTTAAGAGGTATTGGAAAAGTAGGAGTACCCGTGAAGGTACATCGACTACCTAATGAGGATCCATCATTTGCCCTCTCAAATGCTTACAAATCTGCAGGTCTAATAATTGGAGCACCTACTTATGAATATAGTATGTTTCCACCAATGAAATATTTTATGGAATTATTACAAAAAAAGCGTATTTTATATAAAAAAGTGTTATATTTTGGATCTTACGGATGGAGTGGGGGAGCACAGAAGGATTTTGAAAAATTAGCTGAAAATATGCATTGGGATATTTTTGAACCACTTACTTTTAATGGTTATCCCACATTAGAACAACTTGAAAAAGGTGAAAAAATGGCAATGGAATTAGCTAAACAAGTTAAAGAAATACCCTCTAAAATTAATAATGAAAATTATTAGTCATGATAAGTTAGAGAATCTTCAGGTAAGAATTCTAATATTTAAAATTTAATATCTTTTTTACCTCTTTAATTAGATTTCTATTTTTTTTAGACCTAACAATTATATACTTTATTTAAAATTAATTAATAGGTGATGTTTTTATATTGAAAAAAGAAAGTTTACATCCTAAAATTTCCATAATAGGTTGCGGAAATGTTGGAACCCGATACGCTTATGCTCTGATTATAAAAGGAATTGCTAGAGAAATTGTAATGGTGGATATAAATCGCAAGAGGTTAGAGGGAGAAGTTATGGATCTCTCTCATACTGCACCGTATACTAACCCCGTTGATATACTTCCTGGAAAATTTGAAGATATTGTAGATTCTGATATTGTAGTGATTACTGCAGGGAAAAACCAAGAACCTGGTGAAACAAGACTAGAATTAGTAAATAAAAATGTAGCATTATTCAAACAGATTATCCCCAAAATACACAATTATGCTCCACATGCTATTTACTTAATCGTTTCAAATCCAGTGGATGTATTATCCTACGTTACCTATAAAATATCTGGAAAACCTAAAAACGAAGTTATGGGGGCAGGTACAACATTGGATACTGCTAGGTTTAGATATTTATTAGCAAAATATTGTAATATAAGTGCCAGAAATGTACATGCTTACATTTTAGGAGAACATGGTGACAGTGAATTTGCTTTGTGGAGTAGTGCTATGATTGGTGGAATTCATATTAAAAATTATAGCAAAATGAGTAAATATGTTAATTTTAATGATTCTGATAAAAATTTTCAAATGATTTTCGAAGAAGTAAGAGATTCAGCATATAAAATTATAGATAGAAAAGGAGAAACTTCATTTGGTATTGGTTTAGCATTAGCACGAATTTCTCAAGCTATTGTAAATGATGAGAATACTATTTTTCCAATCTCAACTCTAGTTGAAGATTTTTATGGTGTGAATGATGTCTATACAAGTTTACCAAGTATTATTAATAAGAATGGTGTACAAGAAACTCTTAAGATCGATTTAAATGATGATGAAATTAAAAGTTTCAAGAATTCTGCTAATAAGCTTAAGGATGTAATTAAAAAAATAAGTTTAACTTAACAAATTTTCTAATAAAAAACGAATTATAAACTTAAAAAAAAATTAATCATAATGGATAGAAGTAATACTATTAAAGAACATGAGAACAAATTCGATGAATAGAGTGTTGAACTATTCCCGACATGAGTACTATTAATAGTAAAATCGAGAAAGGGACTATCATGATTAGAAGTTGCGTAAATTCGCTGATTTTCTAATCCCGAAAACACAGATTCTCTAGTTAGATTTATTGCAAAAACCAAAGTTAGCCCTTCTGGATAAGGCAATTCAAACTTAACTTTTGAAGAATGATGAATAGTATTCCAATATAAAGGGGAAATATTCCTAAGATTTATACTGATGTTGCAGAGTGTAGCAATCAAGTACTTGAGGGATTTCTGTAAATAAGGAGGGTTTAAAATAAAATCTTAATTTAAAATCATAATTATGCTGAGTTGGAGGTAATGTATGCTTAAATTTTTCTTTGATAATTTATTGGAACATACCCTTAAGCTTATAATTCCAATTAATCACAATTAAAAAATACGGATCTTTTTGAATTAAGTGAATAAATTTGAAACATTTTTTTACTCGAATTTTTATTATTTCTATAGTTAAGTTCTATGCTTTAAAATTAGCAGCAGTAATGTTTACGCTCGAATAGATATTATAACCATACAATTTTAACAATATAATTCAGTTATGCAGTAATAGGGCTTAATTTATTAATAGTGAAAAGAGGTTATGGAGATTTGAGAATATTAGTTTTAAGTCATCGAAATCCGTATTTTCCTCCATATATTTTTTTAAAAATGCCTGAGACGATTCAAAGAGATGATATTAAACAGGTTCCTTTATTGATAGATCTCTATGAAAACGGTTTTTTTAAACATATGTTTGGAACTTTTAAAACTGCTAACCTAATCTTTGATATCCCGAGCGAGTACTCAAAAACTCAAAAGGAGCACCTTTTAATTTCATTAGTTATTGATGGTAAATCTAAAATTAATTCTGCATTAGCAGAAGAGTTTTTAAAGGGATTAGTCGAAGAGTTCAAAAAAATCGAAAATGTTTTCAAGGCATTTTATGTGGGCTCTAGAATATATAAAGGAGATCCTACAAAATTAGAGGAAATTAGAACATTACTCAATACTTTTCATTTATCTTTTCCAGAGGAAAAAGTTATATTTGAGCAAAAAGAGGCAAAAATATTAATTTTTGGGCTTTCGTTGGCAGGGAAAACGACTATAATTAGAACGAGAAGAAAATCAGTATCAAAAACAACATTTCCAACTATAAATGTAGATATTTCAAGAATTTTAGTTAACAATGTATCGTTATTAACTTATGATATTCCTGGAAAATACAAAGTTAAAGAATTATGGAAACCTTATCTAAAAAACCAAGACGGATTGATTTTTGTTTTAGATGTTACCGATACAATAAAATTCTCATATGCACGTGAATTATTGCATGAAATTGCGGGGAAACCAGAATTAAGTGAATTGCCACTTCTTATCCTTTATAACAAAATTGAAATAAAACAACCTGATATAAACGATCTAGATGAGGCCATGGGAGTGAAAAAACTCGGAAAGAGACCAATGAAATCATTTTTAGCAAGTGGGATTAAAAACATAAATATTGATGAGGCGTTTAATTGGCTTTCACTTAAAATTGCAGAGAGAGTTGAACATTATACTCCAAGAAGAGAGATTGGTATAATTTTTAGTCACTGGGATGAAAATCTTGGTCTTAAAATTGAAGCAGTTTATCCTACAGATGCTTTTGAGAATCCAGAATTGATATCTGTAAAAAGTTTTTCAATATCACAATTTATTTTTGGAGGGGAACAGTTTAGACCAGCCTCAGTCATTCTTCCTTTTCCTCACTTAAATTCAAATGCAGCAATTTACTTTGATTTTGTGCCAAATGAGAGCATCAGGGGTGGTATATTACCATTATCTTTAATAATTTATTACAATGAAAAAATTCCTAAAAATATTATTAACCAATTTAGTTCTTTCATACTTCAGCAATTTGATGAGATAAAAAAGAATTATTTAAATAAAAATCAAATAACCACTATTCTTGAAATTATTCATAATACAATAAATCATCAAATTGATTTATATCGGCCATCAATTGAAGCACTTAAAATGGCTGAATTACATTATGAGGCTTTATTTAAAGCTGCTCGGGATGCTATTTTAATAATTGATAAAAAATCAGGAATAGTTATGGATGTTAATAAAGAAGCTGAGGCTTTGTTTCAACGACCATTTGAAGATTTCATTGGAATGCATTCAAGTCAAATATTAAGTGATATAATTGATAAAGATTTTAATGAAGAGTTATTTGATCAATTTAATTATCCATTTCCCTTAAGATTAGAGGTTATTGATAGTGCTGGTAATTTTATTCCAGTTGAAATTAGTCTCAATGAAGTACAGATGGGGGGTCAAATTTTAGTTCAGTATATAATTCGGGATATTAGTAAGAGAGTAGAAGCAGAAATTAAATTAAAGCATTCTGAAATAAAATATCGTCATCTTTTCGAAAATTCACCGTTTTCTATTCTTTTGATTGATCCTAATGGAACTTTAGTTGACTTTAATCCTGTTTTAGAGGAAACATTAGGATATACAAGAGAGGAACTTATGGGACGTAAATTTGTAGATCTTTTATTAATACATCAAGATTATATTAAAGATGTTCTAAAAAGATTGAAAAGACAAGAAAGAGGAAAAATTCTTTCTCCATTAGAAATTCAACTTTACCATAAAAATGGCAACCTAATTTGGGTAAATTTACAATCATCTTTAGTTGATATTGGTGATAAAACATTTTATCAAATTATTTGTCAGAATATAACAGAGCAGAAAAAAATAGAACAGGAATTAAAGAAAATATCTAGATTAAAAACTATTATTGCAGGAATTGTATCAAGATTTGTAGGTGTAAAGAAAAATAATCAAGCTTTAATTGAATCACTTAGAGATATTGGTGAATTTATTAACGCAACACGAGCATATCTTTACATTTTTAATAATAATTTTAATTTCACAAAGAGAAATTATGTCTGGTCTCGTAAGTTGATTCTTCCTCCAATTAATTTACCTGAAGATATAGACATTAATAATTTTCCATGGTTAAATGAGAACTTAAAAGAATCTGATTATTTTTATATTAAAAACGTAGCTACACTTCCTAGAGACGCAGTAAAATTAATGTATTTTCTTAAAAATCAAAAAGCGAATAATTTTTTGACACTTCCAATTAAAATTAATGGGATTTTAGAAGGATTAGTTTGCTTTGATAATGTAGGAGATCAGGATTATTGGGTAGAAGAAAATTTAGAATTATTAACTATTATTTCAGAGATTTTTAAAAATGTGATGCTACGTATGTTAGTTGAAGAAAATATACGTATAGGTGAAGAAACTATGCACCAAGAATTAGATAGAGAATATTTTTATAAAGAACTATTCGTAAATGATATAAATTCTATAATAAAGAACGTTCAATTATTATTAGAAGATTACAGCAAGCAAGATAGAAAAATTATATCAAAATCTAAAAGAGAATTACTGGATGATATTAAAGATCAATGCATAAATGGTCAACTTCTAATATACATAATACAAAAATTAACTATGATTGATGAAGCAAATGTTTTAATTAAATCAGTAAATTTAAATGATGTTATTGATGATGTTAAAGAATTTATCACAAATAGTTATTCTAATAAAAAAATTAGAATAACTGTCGAACACCCATCAGAGGATCTATATGTAAAAGCTGATAAGTTCCTCATTGATGTTTTTGTGAATATCCTTATCAGTTCAATTCGATACAATAAAAATCCAAAAATTAAGATTAAAATTATTATCTTTAGAAGTCAAATGGATGACATAAATTATATTAAAATAAAATTCATCGACTATCAAAAAGAGATTTTAAATATAGGAAAAGAAATGATCTTCCGAAAAGAAAGAGAAAAGGATAGTAAGATTAAAGAAATAATTTTAGGATTTCTTTTAGTCGAACGAATCTTAAATAGTTACAATGGAAAAATTTGGGTTGAAGGAGATTCTTTTTTAATTTTATTGCCCGAAGCTTAAATTATACGGTAATAATTTTAGAATAATATGGATTTTTTTAATATTTTCTTTTACATTAATTATAATAAAATCATTAACTATTACAGAAAGCGCTTCATTTTTAGAAATGTCGCTTCCATTAAATATAATAGGGGATTCCTCTTTCCACCATTTAGGTTTATGGATTTTAATCTTCAAATCTTGGGTAAATTTTAAGTTTAACTCAACTTGAAGCAAATTTGAGGTTGATTCAATAGAAATGAGGGGAGATTTAAAGTGAAAATTCTGATTTTCTATTTTAGGATGAATGGTAAAAGAATTATAACCTGCTTCTATTCCGGCTATCTTAATAACGGATAATAAATAACATGCATGTATATTGAGATTCATTGCTGGGAAATCACATGTAGGGGTTAAAAGATGATAAAATGCCTGACCCGCGTTTTCAGCATAATTTGCATTAAATGCATCTGGTCCCGTCCAAATACCATACCAAATATGCGGATAAACCTCAGCCCTTCTCATTAGAGAATTTTTTATTAACGAATTATAAGCTTTCTCAGAATCATATAATGAATATCCCCATGTTAAGAGTGAGTTCATCGCATACCAAACTCCACCATTTACATCCCATCCATATGGCAAAATATTCATTGATGTCTTCTTTGGAGGATATAATATATATTGTCCAATAGGTGAGGGTTTGTCTAAATTTGTAAATATTTCATTAATTAAAGCATAAACTTGTTCGTTCTTTAGCATCTTTGAAATTAAAATCCAATTATGATGTTCTAGATATATCTTCTTATCTCCAATCGGGTTTCCCTGGCCATTCCATCCTCGATAAAACCATCTTCCATTCCAAGTTTTTAAAATAGCTTCTTTTAATTTTTTGAATTTCTCATTATAAACGCTAGCTAAATTAGAATTATATTTTTCCAATAATGGGAGTAATTTTTGAAGAATATAAACAATAAAAGCTGTATTAAAATTTGATTCTCCATATTGAATAAATCTTTTACGATTTCCTACAAATAAACTGATTCCATCATTCCAATCTCCATCACCGACCTTTATTAACCCATGCTCCCCTATCCCAACTTTATCAGAAAAGATATAATCAAGAGAAATAAATAATCGTTCTAACACAGTTGATGCCATGTTAAGGCTTTTTGGATAAAATGGAATCGTTTCTTGAAGAAAATTGAAGTCTCTTGTCATGTAAACATATTCCACTATACCCCAAATCAAAAAGATATGCAAGTCGGATGGTTTAAAATGAACTGACCTTGTAAATGTTTTAGCAAATCCGTATATACTATAGGGTAATTTCCCACTTGGTTCCATTAAGGAAATTGTATAAGTTAAATATTCTCGAGCTAAATGAGGATTTAAAAAGATGATTGAATTAATATAGAAAATATAATCCCTTATAGCACCATCAAGCCCGTGTCCAATTAAATATATTGAACCTTGAGGGAATTTGTGTAAATTAAAATACTCGTCAAAATAACAAGCACTTCTTATATAATATGAATGCCATTTGGTTTCACGTGATAACCAAGAATCATTTTCACAACATAATTCAATAAAAGAGTTCTTCCATTTTTCCGAGTTCCATTCTAAAATAGAATTTTCCGAACTTATTTCTTTGTATTTTTTAATCAGATTATTAATTTCCTCTTTTTCAGAGTATCCAAAAATGCAAGTAAATTTACGAGTTTCCCCGGGTTTCAATTGAAATTCTGTTTCTATCCCTAATGATGGATTTTTATTATAATTAGAAACAATATAACCTTCAGAAAAATCTGAATATTTAAAATCAATCTTTATTTGATTTTTATTTTTTACTTTTAGGGGTTTATAGAAAAATCGTGTTGCATTACCATGTAGCATAGATAAAAATATTGTTTTTGGATAAAAATTATGTTTGGCTGGAACTTCTGGTTTTTTAGGTGGCTCCTTCTTATATTTCGGTTTAACAAAAATTGTTTGTGTTTTTACATCAAGCGAAATATCAAAAATAAATTTTTTATCAAATTTTTTTCGAGAACCATCTGTATCGGTTTTAGTAATTTTTTGAGAGAATTTTATAAGTTTGCCAATAAGATTGAGAAATTTATTTTTACTAAATTTTTTTCGATTATTTGAGGTTACCACAAGAGATCTTAATATATGGTGGAGATAAATATCCCAAAAATCTATAAATTTAGCATTTTTTATGGTAGTGCTACTTGATTCATTCGAAAAAGAAATCTCAGAGATAACAATGGGGTCATCTGAAAATGGAGTACAAATGTTATGAATTATTTTTAGATTATTTCTCTTAATCTCTTTTTTAAAATAACCTATTCCAAAAACCCTCTCAAAAATGCAATTTTTATCTGAATCTTCTCTATCAAATAAATCCGAATCGAAATCTTTAGAATTTCCTAGATTAAAAAAAGCAATTCCTCCTCCAAGCTTCTTTAATTTTTCATTTTGGAACGTTAACCACTGAAATCCTCTGCTTGATTCTAAGACTTGGATATATCCTCCGTTATGTACCGTAGCAGTTATTCGATCGTTTCCAATCTGATGGAAATGATCTATTGAATGACCATAAGTAGTCGGAGTTTTAGCAAAGGTATCTTTATATTGATTACATGTGTAATTAAATGCAGGTAAACCATAATTATCCTCAATCCATACCCCAAATTTAATACTATTGCTCATAATTATACTTTTTTCTTGCAAATAAGAATTTTTTTCATAATGATATAATCAGAGTTTAGTCCAAGCAATATTTTTTATCTATTAGTTTACGATTAAAGTGCTCCATTTTTCAAGTGCTTTAAAAATACTTACGTCAAATTCTTGATTTTATTTTCTTCTTGATTATAATAATAAATACCGAGTGCATGAACCGGATTATCCAGCAATAGAGAATAAACTAAAGGGAAAGTTAAATCGTTTAGGAAGTGCGCTTTTAATGAATCCACATCACCTTTCATCTCTAATTTTTCTATGGTCTCTTTAGTATCTTTAAAATTCCAGTTCTGCTCAAAGTTTTGAAAATCCTTTCTGGAATCGTATTTTTTAATTTTTTCTATAACCTCTATAATAATTACATCGATTTGATAGAGGCTTTTATTTTCTATATGTGATAAAAACATTGCAGCATGCTCATTAAATTTAAGAGTTCTTAGCAATCCAATTATTTGGTTAATATTAGAGGGATTAATGATTATATCTTTATATAGTTCATTCTTGCGCCCGCTTATTACTCCAGCAATATAACGCCTTAAATAAATTAGACTATTTTTTAAGGAATATATATTATCAAATTCTTTTTTAAAATTTCTTCTTACTTCAATTAGATAAATTAATGCTGGAATTAGAATGAAAGAATAATTCAAACTAAATTTAGCTATTAAGCTATAAACACTGATTTCAGTAATAATGTAATACGTAAGAATGTAGCAAAATAGCATTACTAGGATCCCTATAATTACTACATCTTTGATTATAAACCATCTTCTTTTATATGAAAACCAATTAATTTTAAATTTAAATCGTTTAAAATTAATAGATTTCAAATAATTTATTATATCGTTTTTTCTCATTCTCATTTCATTTTATAAATAGAATAGATATACAATTAAACTCTCAGTGAATAATTTTAAATTTTTTTGTTAGGTATTTAATAGTTATAGTTGTATTCTAATGGGCTACTCAGAAGTGGAAAATACAAATCATAAAGCAAATACTCTAACCCATTTTTTTAATTCTTCTCTTGTAAAAAATCGTAAATTTGATCTGCGATTATTTTCCCATGAGCTACAGCATCAACCACACTTTTCGATCCGAGCACACAATCTCCCCCTGCTAATACTTTAGGAACACTTGTGAAGAACTTTTCATTTACTATAAAGGTATTCGATTTTGTTGTTTTGAATCTATGGGTATCAAATCCGCTTAGATCGATTTCTTGACCAATTGCTTCAATAATATAATCAGCTTCAACCTTGATTTCGATATCTTCGATAGGAACTGGAGTAGGGCGACCACTTACGTCTTTATCTCCGAGTTCTACTCTTTGACATACAATCCCTTGAGATTCTTCATCTATACAATAAAATTCTTTTGGGTTAACTAAGAATTCAATATTGATGCCTTCATTTTCTGTGTCTTGAATTTCAGCCTTTCCTGCGGGCATATGTTCCTTTTCTCTTCGATATAAAATAGAAACATCTGCTCCAAGTCGCTTTGCAACTCTAGCGGCATCAGTGGCAGTACTTCCACCCCCTATAATTACAACTTTTTTATTATTCAGATAAGGTATATTTTCGTTAAGATTATGACTTCTTAAGAATTTAAGAGCTTGCATAATAATTAGTGGATCTTTTCCCGGAATCTTAAGTGATTTAGCTTTCTGAGCACCTATTCCTATAACTATAATGTGAAATCCTAACTCAAATATTTGATCAATACCAAAATCCTTATCAATACTTTTATTGGTTATGATTTCAATCCCACAATGTTTTAAGTTTTCTATTTCTGTATTTAAAACTGACTTTGGTAGCCGAAATTCAGGGATTTCTGTTGTAAGCATGCCTCCAATTATTTCATGTTTTTCGAAAATAGTCGCTTTAATTCCATATTTCCTCAAATAAAATGCAACCGTGAGACCAAGAGGCCCGGAGCCTAAAATAGCTACTTTCTTATCTAAATCAGGGTTACATTTAAAATAATCTTCGAGGGGGCCATAATTATCAACTAAAAATCGTTTTATCATAGGAATTTGAATTGGATCTCCATTTATACCTGCGGTGCAATGAAGTTGACAATAGCCGGGGCAGACTCTTTCAACACTTCTAGGAAAGGGATAATGCTTATAGATAATTTTGAGAGCCTCCTCGATCTTACCATCCAGCACATTTCTAATAATATCTCTAGAATTACAATGAGTGGGGCAGTACTTCATACAGGGGGGTGGTTTTATTTGAGGATCGCTTTTTGTAAAGCATTGATAACAACGCTCGCATTCTTTGATTACCTCCTCTAATTCTAAATACCCTAGATTCACCTCTTCAAAATTTTTGATTCGTTCTTCCGCCGGTAAATAATGCCGTTCTATTGCTACTTTACTTCTTACTATTTTTTGTTCTTTTTTCGTCAATTTACTTAATATTAATCAATCTGTAAGTTTTGATTAATATATTATCTTTATAAATAAATTTGATAAATCTGGAGTCTAAGATCATTGGATAATTCATAGTTTATAAAAATTTAGATTTCAAAACAATAAAGTATGTGTTATATACCAAATTAAATGTTATTTCACTGAAAGTTTTAACAAAAGTAAAAAATATATAGAAAATATACATTTTTTTTAAATAGTGAAACACCTTAATTTAATCCTTAAAAATCGATAATTATCAAAATTTAAAGAAAAACTTATTAGAAATGAGAAGTAAGATAATTATTTTTTTGTTGTGTGTGTTATTATTGGCTGGATTTTATTTTATTGGAGATATTTTAAAAAATTATAAGGGAACAAATTATAAGATTAAAATAGCTGATTATGATGATTCAAATGTTTACGGTTATAGTGATTATTTCTCAATTAATAATGGATCAGGAACAATTACAATAACCAGTCCTATTAATTCTACTTCATGGGAAGCTGGTAATTGGTATTTTATTAAGTGGAATTCAACAGGTACTATTATACTTGTAGATATTGAAACATACAAAGGAAATGCTTTAAAGTATTCTATAAAGAATGTATCTAATACAGGTGTTTATTATTGGTTGATTGATGAAGATATTGAAGCTGGAACAGATTGGAGGATTAAAATTATTAATTCTGATGATTCAAATCAATATGATTGGAGCGATTATTTCGAGATATTTAGAAGGGAATCACCAGGTCTACCAATACCTGGATATAATTATTACGTGATAATTAGTCTGATATTCATTTTTTCGACTCTAGCAATCAGAAGAATGAAAAAATAATTTAGATTTAGAAATAAAAATTATAACTTTTCAATACACTTAAAAAGCGTATCGGATAATATTTTTTCCCGAGGATCTCCAACTAAATAAAAGCCGGATTTATTCATCCCATAACAAAATCCAACTTGATTTGTAGGATCAGCATAAGCAAAAGAGCCGCCAGCTCCAGGTGTGCCAAAAGCATTTTCATCTGAACCAAATAAAAAGTCTGGTGAGGGTTTTATAAACCCAAGAGAGAACCGTGAATTAAGATGAAGTACTTGATCAAGAGGTCCCAAATCTGGAACAGCTGCTGGTTCCATTAAAGCATTCAGTGTTTCTTGTTTAATACTTAATTCTTTTCCACCAGTTGCGAAAAAGCTATATAATTTTGCAACGTCTCGCACCTGAACTATCCCGTTTGCAGCTGGTAATTCTATTCTGCGTAATTCTCGTTGGTTATAACTTTTAACGGTTTGCAACAGTTTAGGATTAGAAAAAGTTCTATTTGTAATAGTACCTTTTTTAAGGAATGCTTTTACAAAAGCTTTAGGAAGTTTTTTAGTGTTAAAAATCATTCGAAGCCGGTATAATGGCGCATAAATATTCGCAATTCGATCATCTGGCACTTCATCTGGTAATCCAATATAAATCTCTAAACCCAAAGGTTTTGCAATCTCATCGCGAAAGAATTGACCAATAGTTCGATGTTGAGGATCAGTTCTTCTGATTAATTCACTCTCATACCATCCAAGTGTAATACCATGATATCCATGTAGTTTTCCAGGTTCCCATAACGGCTTTTGTTTTGCAATTGCGGATTCCATCTTGTCGGGATCCCCTAGAGTTTCTAAATCTAAAGGTTCATCAATTGCGCACAATCCTGCCTTATGTGAAAGTAATTGCCTTACTGTAATATTTTCTTTGTCATTTTGAGCAAAATTAGGCCAATATTTTGAAACCTTCTCATCATATTCAAAATATCCCTTCGTATGTGCAAGGGCACACGCCAATCCAGAAATACCTTTAGTTGTAGAAAAAACAAGAACTAATGTATCTTCCTTCCAAGGATCACGGGTTTTTGCATCACGATATCCACCCCATAAATCTACAACCTTCTTTCCTTTATAATAAGCAGCACATGCTGCTCCAACCTCTTCTCCTTTTCTAAAAGTATTAATAAATTCTTCTTTCACTTCTCCAAATCCAGGTTCGATAAACCCATGGATCATTGACTCATTAATTTTAAATTTAGACATTTTTAATCATTAATTTTTGTAAAAAGAAAATTACGTATTATTAAGAAAGTTAAGTTATAGAATACAATGGTATCAAATTTAAACTTTTGTATCTTGATAGAGCGGGTGAATTTAATAAGAATACCCTCCTCATAAATCTAAAAGGTTTTAAATTAACCTAAATCTCCTAATAGATACATTTACATGAATTCTCGAAAGAAATCTAAGCTCTGCAACCGTTTCATGAATTTTTTGTAGCTATTAAAACGAAGTTTTTAACAAAAATAAACTTCATATACTCTTGATTCAAAATATTTTTTATATTTATTACTATTTTACATATAATTATGACAATTGTAGAAGTAAATTGTGGAAAAATAAAAGGTTATACTGAAAATAATTTGCATATTTTTAAAGGGATTCCTTATGCGGAACCTCCTATTGGTGATTTACGTTTTAGTCCTCCACAAGCAAAAAAAGCTTGGAGTGGTGTGTTAGAAACTACGGAATTTGGACCTTGTGCATTTCAAGGATATACTCCGCTTGAAGATGTAACCGGAAAACTGCAACCTGAAAGCGAAGATTGTTTAACACTTAATATTTGGACTCCTGCTATTGATAATAAGAAAAGACCAGTAATGTTTTGGATACATGGAGGGGCTTTCATTATGGGGGGAGGTAGAAGCCCCATCTATGATGGTTCCACATTAGCTCAACGTGGTGACGTTGTTATAGTAACGATAAATTACAGATTAGGTGCTTTTGGATATCTTTTCATTCCTGGTGTGACTGCAAATGTAGGACAACTAGATCAGATTTTAGCGTTAAAATGGGTCCATGATAATATTGCTAAATTTGGGGGTGATCCTGATAATATTACGATTTTTGGAGAATCTGCAGGTGCATATGCGGTTATTACATTAATAGCGATGCCCGCTGCTAAGGGTCTCTTTCGTCGAGTTATAGCACAAAGCATGCCAACTATCGATCCCAAAGTAACAAAAAAACCAACAAAAGATTTGATGCGTGCTTTAGGGATTAAAACTGGAGATATTAATACATTACGTAAGATTGCTCCCGAAGAGATTATAAAAGCTCAAAATGAAATCACTAACCAAGGAGCGCTAGCCTTTCGACCTTTAATCGATGGTGAGACATTCCCCGTACATCCCTTAACCGTATTCAGGGAAGGTAAATGCAAAAATATTGATTTAATGATGGGAACTAACCTACATGAGGCCAAACTGTTTACATCAATGAATCCCCTGACAAGTAAAATTAAGGATGAAAAAGCTATAATGCTTTATTTAGGAATGATGGGAATAAACTCTGAGAACGCCAGAAATGTTATCGATACTTATAAAAAGGCACGATCAGGAATCTTATCAAATGAACCCAAAGAATTATTGGATTCTATTGTTACTGATCTAATGTTTCGAGTTGCAACACTACAAATACTTGAAGCACAATCCAAATATCAGCCAAATACTTATAATTACTTATTCACTTGGGAAACTTCCGCATTTAATGGAAGATTTGGTGCTTGTCATGCCCTTGAACTTCCATTTGTATTTAATACTCTTAAAGAACCTGGAATGAAAGCTTTTGTGGCTAATGCAACGAATACAGAAAATTTATGTGAAAATATGATGGACGCGTGGCTTTCATTTGCTCATAGTGGTAATCCGAATCATGATAGAATTCCACACTGGCCCACTTATGATAAGAAAAGCAGAACTACCCTTTTATTCGGAAAAGAATTTAAAATCGCTAATGCATTATTCGAAAAAGAGCGAAAAGCATGGGAAAGAATAATTAAGATATAACTAATTCTTTGAAATAATTTAAATCTTGAAATTCTTTTCGATTTTTTAAATCAGTATCTAATGAAGTATTTATTTATCTTTAATTTTTTATTTTTTTTATTCCG
>JAHPZE010000009.1 GCA_019058365.1 Promethearchaeota archaeon
TCGGAATAAAAAAAATAAAAAATTAAAGATAAATAAATACTTCATTAGATACTGTTGATAAAAATAAAAAAATTAGGAGTTTTATTTCTCTAATTGTCGTCCTACACCGATATACATCATATAACCCCCGATGAGCGCTAAAATTACACCAATTGGACCGATTAAAAGCCTAACTGTTGGGTTGTTTAAGAAATTTGAAAAGAATATCGTGTACATGAATATCATTACCGCGATAACACCGAATATAAAGAATTTCCATTTCTTTTTTAGTTGTTCATCTTCAAATTTCTTATAAACTTGAAAAGATAAGTACAATAAAGGTATAATTGTGAATATAGTTACACCTAAGAATACATAGAGAAAGAAAGGTAGATGCCATACGGGTGACCAATTTGTAGAAGCATTAAGTTCAACACCCCATCCTGGAGTTATTACAAAAAAGATCATACAAAACATATAAATTCCATATCCAATAAATATGATATACTGTTTTGTTGGAGTGATTACTTTTTCTGATTTCAGTAGAATTAAGTTAAAGACAATGAAAAATATTGGAGAATAAAAAGCGCCAAAATTTGTAAGATAATTTAAAAAAACTACAACTTGCTCATTCGCAATAGGCCCATATATAAAATTAAAAATTGTTCCTACTATCACAGATAAATAAAACCCGGCGAAAATCAAATTCAATCTTTTTCTATCTCGTTTAAGAATAAGATACGCTAAATACGCAAACCAAGCAAAAACGAGACCTTGTACTATGTAAATTGTAACAAATCGAGTTGGAGATAGTTGATACAATACCATATAAACTCACTATAATGTAGTTATGTTGTTTTGTTATTAAATTTGTTATAGTAATTATTTAGTATTTTTTATTTAATATTATTATCTTTTTCTTATTAAAAAAATCTGTTTACTCAATATTTTTATTTAGATTAATCATAAATAATATGAACATCACTCAAGTTGACGTCCTACACCATAATATATCAAGTACAATGCGATAAGAGTCGGTAATGATATCAACGACCAAATAATCCTAAATGTATCATGGTTCAATGTGTTAGAAATAGATGTTCCATAATAGAGAAAAAAGTAAGCTGATATACCAATTAAGAAGTATTTCCATTTTCTTTTTAAATATTCACTTTCGAGCTTAATATATATCTTAAAGGAATAATAAATAGTTGGAAAAATTATGAATATAGTACACACTATAACAGAGTAAAGAAAAAAAAAACCAGCTCCAATTAGGTTTCCAATGTGTACTTCCATTTATTATAATTCCATCGGGAACAAAGAAAAGACCTAAGATCAATAAACTAGAAATAATAATTATTAAAATCTGTAATTTAAAATTAATCTGTTTAGTTGGTTTTATGAGGATTAGGATAAAAATTAGAATAAAAACCATTGAAAAATAAAAGAGATAATAAGTCATGAAATGCATAATAAAAACAATTGTTGGATCAAAAATATTCGTATATATCATATTTAGGACACCACCAATTGTAACAGAAAGGTAAAAACTACTTAAGTAAAGATTAATCTTTTTTTTTTCCCTTTTTAGTACTAAATATGCCATATAAAGAAAAAACAAAGCAAATAGTCCTTGTACTATATAAATTTGAATGAATCTAGCGAAATCCATTACTTTATATCCCCTAACTTTATTTAAAGTAAAATAATTAATTTTACCTTATTAGAATTTTAAAACTTATGGAATAAATAATTTATCTCAAATTTATATAGATAAATAGTAAAAAATATAATTTTTTTAGTCCTGTGTAAGTTCTATTTTTCGCGCCACTCCTGACCACATCTCCCACATCGGTATTTTTTCCCAAAAACGCGGGGGTAATCATTTATAATATTCGTTTTATCTGTTGATTCATGAATCATATTTTTATTTTCTTCTCCACAACTTGGACATTTCCGGCGTCCTTCATCCCTTTCAATTGTTAATAACCCATTTGATTCTTCTCCCATTATTCAACTCCATTCTTATTATTTTAATCTAATGGCATTTTTAATAATTATATTTAAATTTGTATCTTATTGTTTTTATAACTTTTTGATTTTCTATCTTTTTTGGAGTAATTTTATATGAATTTTAATTAAATTATAAAATTAACTCATAAGCTTTTTTCCATAATTTTTTGCAGCTTCAAACAATTCTGGACTTGAATATTGAAATCTTATCATAAAATCATCAAGAATAGTATTATAAATCTCATGTATATTGCTATCGTTGTTGATTATTTCAAAACAATAGATTAACTTCAGGTCCCTTGTGATTCTTTCTAATTGATATCGACTTATTTTAAATTTTTTAGAAGGAGACCCATTAAATATATTTTCAATATCCATTCCAACTAAGATAGATATTCCTTGAAATGAAAAAGTTTCATTAAATTCTCCCAACAAACCTTTATTAAGAGTATTAAGTGAAGCAGGTTCGTACAAATTTAGTGTAATAATGATAGTATCAAGTTTTTGTACTTTTTCAAAATTAAATATTAAATCTTCAAGTGTATCTGCTATGAATATCTTTATCTTAATCGGAATTTGCTTAAAGACAATAAAAAACTCATATTTATCATCATAAATATTGGATTCTATTGCTGATATTTTAAGACTTTCAAAAAAAATGTCCTTAATAGATTCTTTCTTACCTATGATTCCTATCCTCAAGCTATAGCTAATTTTCTTCAAGAAGTCTCTTTCCAAAAATAATTATTATTGTTCTTAATTTTCTATTATTAATTTATTTTAATAAATCATTTTAGTAGAATCTTTTTGTTTAAGTGATAACGAAAATCTAATAGTAATTTGATCTTTATGCTGCTGCTATATCTCGAATTAGTCTTAATGGTAATCATTTGGAGTTTTTCTTTTGTTGTTGTAGATATTGCTGTAGAATTTATTCCACCTTTATCTATCGCATTTTATCGGTTTATTATTGCTTCATTATCATTTGTGATCCTTGATCTTTATTTTAAATTCACTAAAAGAAAAGAAAAAAACTCACATAATAAATCATTAGAGAATAATAGATTTACAAAGAATGATTGGGTGCTAATAATACTTGCAAGTTTTACGGGAATATCATTATTTTTCCTTGCTCAATATTCTGCAATTGAAACTATTGGTCCATCTCTTCCCGCTTTATTTGTTTGTTTAATAACTCCTGTCATAATTACTATTTTAGCCTTAATTTTTTTCAAAGAAAAATTGAATACTCTAAAAATAGTAGGTTTTGTAATTGCTTCAATCGGAGGTTTTTTATTAGTTACCGGGGGGAATATCAATATACTTGCTCCAGATTCTCCAAGTTTTTTAGGTTACTTATTTGCATTAATAACTCCTTTACTATGGGCAGTATATTCTACAGCAACAAAAAAGATATCAAAAAGCAATTCAAGCATTACTATGAATAAATATATTGCATATATTGGTACTATTGAATTATTTTTTTTTGTTTTAGTGAATGGTGAACTTTTTAATTTCTTTAGGAACTTTTTTAACATTTTCTTATTCCTTTCTGCTTTATATTTAGGACTTGCTTGTTATGTTTTGGGCTATTATATATGGCAAAATTCACAGAAAATATTAAAATCCTCAAAAGTAGCTTCATTTTTATACATTGAACCGTTCCTTACGCTAATTTTTTCTTTATTACTTCAAAGGAGCGAAATAATTGTTTTATGGAATATTATTGGAGGGATAATAGTATTAATAGCTGTTCTAATCATAAATTATAAATAAAAAAAGGTTATAGATTGATTTATTCTAATTTAAGTAAATGTTTCACCCAACTGGGTAATATAAATCCAATATAATAAAATGTACTAGAAAGCATCATTAACGTTCTGAAAAGTATCAATGTTGCGGATGATAATGGAATAAATCCATCTCCAATAGCGCCTATTGCAAACAAATTGAATGATATTATCAAGAATCTGCCTTTCCATTGAATCGCGGGGTTATCTTTTACTTTAAGGGAAGCGATAGCAAAATCATTACCTGTTATTGTACTAATAAGTAGAGAGAAAGCAAGAAAACCTAATGCTAATCCCTTATAATCGATGTCAATAACACTTTCTTTAATACCAATTAATCCTTCTACTGGAGCCCCTGAAGCAAAGAATAGAAAGTATAATATATAAATATAAAAAACGATTGAAAAGCAAAAAACTATCCATGTGACAACATTTTTTTGTTTCTCATGTAAAGCAGGCATATAAATTTGAAGCCATGATAATAAAGCAATAGGAACTGTTACAGTTCCTATTAAAACGTAGAACGGATAGGCAATTTCCTGGCCAGTAATTATCCAGTATATGTATCCTAACCCACTGGGATACCAAGGAGACATTGTAAAAATAATTGCTAAAAAGAAATAAAATAAGATTTTTTCCTTCGTTTTAAAATATTTATAGAGAGTAATTCCACCGTATAACCAAGCGATAATAACTGTAAGAAAACCAAAAATACCAGATAAATGCAACTCAACAACCGACATAATATTCACATTTATAATTATTAAGATAAGTAATTAATAATAATGTGTTTAATCTCTATTTAATATTTATGTGTTCTTTCTCTTTTTCTTACATTTCTATTAAATTTTTAATAATAGCTACTGACAAAACATATATACTTAAACATTATAATAGATTTAAAACAAAATCATGAATTAGATATAAATGGTGAATTATCATAAGTCGAAGGTATTATGCGAAAGGAAAGAAGACATACGCAAAGGATCAAAACTTTACACAAGATCAAGTCGGAGAAGAAAAAGAGCGTTATTTGATCAGTGTAGATTTAATGAGTTTAAAAACTCTAAAAGATTACGATATAATGGGATGGCGAGGAGAATTTTATTTCAAAGTGGATGGTCCAAAGGTTTTTAAAGCTCGATTTCCAAATAAGGGTATCATTAAGTTGCAAAAAAATCAAGAATTTACTTCACGGGCTGATATGTCTCTATGGAGCGAAATTAAAACGGTTCGAACCGGAGAACCTGCCATAGAAAAACTTAATATTATTTTAAGAGAAAAAGATCATTTGAAAAAGGATGAGAAAATTGCAGAACAAGAATTTGAAATAAAATTACCTTCAAAAACGCAATACGTTATTTTGCAAGATGAGAAAGAAAATACTAAAGCAAAACTACGAATTCAAGCGACTCGTACGCGATATTAAAACTTTTTTTTCTTTTTATTTACTCTATACTATAATTTAAATCTCTCATATTCAGAACTACATGGATGATTATCAGTAACCCAAAACTCCTTTTTAGTAGGAAAAATAATTATTGATCCTAAGGTTCCCGCAGCGGGACCATGTGTACAGACTGTGAAATCATCTGGTTCTCTGTTATCATGATCGCTTAAAATATTTTTAATTGTTTCCATTGTAATTTTACCCTTGTTTAATTTTAACAACTCAATTTCTCTCTGATAACGTCTTATTGGAGATTCAATAGGATTTATATCCATATCATCCATTTTGAATCTTACATAATCGGGCAAATTCGCGTCTTTAAGTTCTTCGGTCTGATAATGGTTTGTATGGGCTAAGATACTATCGATAGGTCGACGAATTGCATGGCGAGTGCTTGTAGTCTCAATCACACATGTGTCTCCTGAAGCATCCATAAATCCATAATGGCATCCATTTGAACGATCAGTAAAGTTAGTAATAAATTTAACAGCTTCTTGAGTTGTCACACAAGTTTCAAGCATTTCTTGTACGATAAATGTACCTGGAACACCTTTCAATCTGAAATCGAGTGGTTCCTGTTTCCAAGAACGACCATAATTATAACCAATTGCTAATCCTTTTTCATTCAACCCCATATGACAACCAGTAAGAGGATATTGCGTAAAATTTATATTTTTATAGCCCTCATCTGGAACTTCTTCTCGAACTACTTGAAATGGTTGGAGAACGTTTGGAAAATCATAATTACGCCCAAAAATCATTGAATTGTCTGATGTAGCTTCTGGAAGGGCGAATATCATGGAACATGCTTGAACTGGAGGATTTTTATAAAGGGATTTTGGATCTCCTGACATAACTTCAATAAAGTGAGCTCCATGAAGTATATATTTTTTTATAGAGGCTGCTTTTCCTATTGATATCATTTTCTCATACTGATTTGGAACAAACTGTTGTAAAGATTTCTTTATATTCTTTTTACCCATGATACCTAAACCAAGCTTAATTATTGAGAGAGGAATTAATTTTGAGGTGACTTCTGAAAACATTTTTGAGTGAAAGACAATATCGAACATGTTATGAATTTTATCTTTCAATTGTTCTCCCTGTTGGGTTCCTCTTTCGATAACAGTTCCCTTTAATTTAATGTAATCAACCATATTTACCCTTCTTTTCTTACGGTTTAAAACTTTTATATAAACGAGGAATTTTAATATATATTATAATTCTTAAAAAGTTTAAAAAAATCTTATTCTTTTAAAAAGTAAGATTATAATTAAAGGAATCTAACATGATATAGAATTAATTTTGAGGAAATAATTAAAATTGACTGGAAAAACCGACTTTAAAGTTGGAATTGCTACATTAGAAGATGCTCAAGGGATTATGAATGCTTTTAAGCAAAATTTAATTGAAGCAAGAGATATTGATGAAATCTCTAAAAAGCAAATAGAAGAATTGGAAGAACAAGGCTTTTTGCGAAAAGAAGTGAACATAGAATATTATAAAAAACTTATCGAAGATCCTAATATAGAAATTTATGTTGCGAAAAATAGTACTAAAAAAATAATTGGTTTTGCGAGTATTCATAGAAAAAAATATAATATAATAAAAGTTCGTGATGTTATTGGTAATCTTTCTTTCGAGAATGAAAGAACCAAAAACTTACTTCTTAATGAAGATAAAGAATTCGCATATTTAGACCAAGTGAGTATTTTGCCAGAATATAAACGCAAGGGAGTTGGTACAGCAATTTTTCAAAAATCATTAACATTACTAGATACTCCTATTGTTGCTTTTATTGTAGAAAAGCCACTCTTTAATAAAGCTTCTATTTATTGGCATGAGTATAACGGATTTGAATTCTCTGCGATAAGTGACAGCGAGTATAAAGGTAAAGCGTTTAAATTCCAGATTTTTATACATTGGAATAATTAATTTTAATTTTCTTATTTTGTTTTAGCTAAGAGTGTGTATTTTTTATTCACTAAAGATTTTATTAAATTTTGATTCTTTATAAATGATATAGAATGTTCGAAATTGTCTTATCAATTACATTTTTCATTATTGGATATCTAATAATATTTTTTGCTGCAGATGTCTTTTTAGATAATTTAAAAGAAGTCTGTATACTATTTGGGATATCCCCTTTTATTATTGGAGCATTAATTATTGGCATCGATCCAGAAGAATCGATTGCTTCGATCATTGCTGCTATTAATGGACTTTCCTACCTCGCAATAGGAAATGTTATAGGCAACTCAATATTTGCATTGACAATAAGTTTTGCAATTCCCGCCTTTTTTAATAAAATAGATTTTAAAACAATTCCTCAATTTTACTTTATATTATTATACACTTGCCTTTTTTTAATCCTTTTTGGAATAATTGTTAATTTTGGAATATTTTTTATCGGAATCATCGCTATTTTGATATATTTTGTATATTTGATTAGGAATATAAAACAATTCTCTAAAGAAAGTTCTATTGGATATAGCTCAACGGAAAATTATATGAAGAGGGATAAGAACATGCAAGAATTAAAAGCAGAATCTAAAACTAAAAAAATAATTTTAATCATTATTAGCTTTATAGCCATTTTTTTGGGGGGAGAATTATTAATTTTTGCTGCAGAACAAATTATAATACAAACTAATATTCCAGAAACTTTCTTTGGCCTCGTTATAATGGCATTTATAACAAATGTTGAGGAATTAACCTTAGTTATAAAATCTATAAAAAAAAAGAGCATTGAAATAGGCTTGGGAGGGATGATAGGAAAAGTAATATGGAATCTAACACTAACTTTTGGAATTAGCGCTATTTTTATTGTGAATTTCCAATTCTTATGGATCTTGTTTTGGAATTGGTTCTTATTATCAATAATATTAATCTATTTTAATTTTACATCAAAAAAGCAGAGTTTAGTATTCAGAGATGGAATAGCATTGACACTACTTCTAATTTCATTTCTAACAGTTAATTTCGCAATAGTACTATAACCAAAATTGTGTTAAAAATAGAGAAAAAATAAAATTTAATTTTTATTGCGTTCTTCAGATTCAGGTACTTCTTTTAAGGATTCAATAATATTTATTATGTCTTCCGCAAGCTCATAGCGTTCAGCTCGATTCTTCTCTCGATTTAATCGTTTTTCTACACGCAAAGGAGTTCCAATCTTAACTTTTAGACCATCTCCAGTAAACATATTTAATATTTTAGTCTTTTCTGTAGAAATTGCTATTGGAATAATTGGAGCATCTCCCGCAATTGCGAACTTTATTATTGCAGCCATCGATTTTATCTGTACTTCACGATCATTTTTTGCTTCAGGTGTCATACCTACGAGATCACCTTTCTCATTTAAAATTTCAAATACTTTTTCGATTGGTTCAGTATCTTCTTTATTTTCAGTTCCTCGAATCATTCCAAGACTCTTTAAAACTGGACCAGCAATTTGATGCTTCATTAATTTTGGATCAAGCATAAAATGAATTTTTCTTCCTGAAACTTGAGCTATTATTAACATATCTCGGATTACATTCGGAGTGATTGTAGTTAAAATCGCTTTTCCTCTAAAGGGAATGTTTTCTTTCCCTTCAATTTTTAAATCCATGAGGACCTTAAAGAATAAACCGCTTAGTCCTTTTACAGCACCATAAAGCATATCAAAAGCAATAATTTTTGGATTTAACTTATCTCCTTCATCCTTTATTTCTGTACTTGTACTTTCACTCATTTTTTCATTACCTCTTATTATAATTTATCTATAAAATCATTAACTTCTTCCATTTTTTTTTCATAATATTTTTTCAAATCATTTTCTGACACAAATGTAGGGATAACTTTTTCTGTATAAAGGTCAAAAATCGTGCTTAGTTTAGTTTTATGTTTAATGGTTTCTAGGAATTCTTCTCCTAATTCTCTCAATTGTTTCAGAAATTCTGCCATATTATTAAAATACCTCCCACTTTCCACATCTGCTGCCCCAACGAGCAATTACTTTATTTTCATCTTGAGGCATTTTAACTTGGACGATTTCGCAATTGTTAGGGCAATCCCCGCAGTGGAATGTTGATGTTTTGAATTCTATATCCCCTACATCAAGACCTCTGAATAAAGTCTCTGTAGGGTTATCTAAATAAAAATCTCTAACAAGGATTGCCATACCTAATGCTCCCATTAAAACATTATATTTCGGTACGATTACTTCACAACCCAAGTGTCTTTCAAAAGCTTGAATAATACCTTTATTATAGGATACTCCTCCTTGGAAAACTATTGGTTCGTTTAATTCCTTTCCCTTAGATAAATTATTCATATAATTTCTAACTAATGAATCACATAAGCCAGCTATAATGTCCTCTTTAGAATACCCTGCATTTTGTTTATGGATCATATCAGACTCAGCAAATACCGTACATCTTCCCGCGATGCTCACGGGATTTTTAGATTTCACAGCATAATCTCCAAACTGTTCAATCGGAATACCCAATCTAGATGCCTGATGATCAAGAAAAGAGCCAGTACCAGCAGCACATACTGAATTCATCGCAAAATCTACAATTATACCATCACGCAAAATGATGATTTTAGAATCTTGTCCACCAATTTCTAAGATAGTACTTACATCAGGATACAAAGATTGAGTTGCGACTGCGTGTGCAATAATTTCTGTTTTCGCAAGATCTCCCCCTACAATAGCTTTCGTTAAATATCTTGCTGAGCCAGTAGTTCCGCAACAACGTATTGCGTATTCTTGTAGTTCTTCACTTTGTTCGACTTTTTCTCTTAAATCTTCCATACCTGCCTTAGCAGAGTCGATAGGAGACCCTCTATTACGTAAGAATACACTTGTGAGGACATTACCATCAAGATCCATTAAAACAAATTTACACGTAACACTTCCTATATCAATTCCAAGAAAAGCATCAAGTTTTCCGTCTTCTTTAGCTACGTCATCTGAAACTTGTACCATAATTACACCTTTATTATGTCTGAATTAATTGAATACACTCCTGAAAAAATTGTGATCCATTTGATCTATAAAAATTCATCTTATTATCTTCAAGTGAGATCTTTTCAAGCCCTAATTTATGCTTACGTCTTGATTCCATTAGATCTACAAATGCTTCTAATCTCGTCCTCATTCCCTCAGTACCAGAATGCTCATCAAAAGAGAAATATATAATCGGAAGATCATATAATTGCTTAAGTTTATTTGTAATAATAGTCCGCGCAGTTACTTCGGGCATACAAGTGAACGGGTAACAATGAACAGCCCCATCAAAACCACTTTTTGCACGATCTATGTATTCTCCTAGTACCCACTGGCATTCACCTCCAATATCCATAGGAACATAAGGTCTTGAAAGATGTTCTAACCATCTTCGATGAAAATTCAAATGGAATTTATGTGAAATCCAATCCCATAAACTTAAATTTTGATGGATCTCTACACCCATTTCTCCAAGCTTACGTCTAATATCTACATTAACATATGGTTCTAAGCTTATATGAATTTCACCAAATATAGCTACCCTTAAAGGAGTTCGAGTTTTGTCGATATCAATTTTATTAAAATCTTCTTTAATTACTTTTTTGAAATTTCGTAGTTCTTTAAGAGTGTTAGCCTGATCAAGTTTATCTAAAACATTATTTAATACATCAGTAGTATCTCCTTGATTTCGTTCATATGCTCGGAATAAACCTTCTGCAGTTTGAATATCTTGTAAAAGTTTTGCTTTCTTCAAGAAAAAAATCACTGCTTTTACGAATCTTGGATAAGCAAATAGACCACTTTTACCACTAATGTCTTGGAGAGTATTTACCCAATGAAATTCTAGTAAATCTGCTTGATCTAATGGAATTATTCTCACATGTTTATAACCCATATCATGCAAAATACGTTCTTGTACCGCGTGATAAAAACCAAAACGACAAGGTCCACAATCTATAGCCATTACTAAAGTATCAGCCCCTTTTTTAATAGCGTTCACAAAATCTCCTAATGTTGCTTTAAATGGGAAGCATACAAACTCTGGACTATATTTTACGCCGACTTTGATGGCTTCTCTATTAGTTGGATCAGGTAGGATCACTTTTATGGATGGATCTAAAACTTCGAACAATGTTTTAAACGCTACCCAATTGGGGCCCATATTCGGGAAGGAAAGAATCATATATAGTTGATCTCCTTAATCGTTTTTACTTTTGAACGATTGATTATAATCAATGATTATTAGTATTGACGTTTACTTAAATAAATCTTTGTTTAAATAACAAAGCAAATAATAAAAATGTACCCATTATAAACAAATTATCAAAAGTATGAAATCTTTTATTAAAAATCTTTGTTTTGGTTAATAAATTTGAAGGGAACTGTTTTATTCTGTTTTACTTAATAAAGATTCAAGTAATAAATAATTGAAATTAAAAGATAAAAATATTAGGCTATTTTACTATTAGATGATTACATAAGATTAGTTTTAAGTATTAATATTAATAGAAGGGAATCTATTGAAAAAACAATTTAATATTGTCATAAAACAGGATGAGGACGGATACTACATTGGTAGCGTCCCCGAATTGCCCGGTTGTCATACACAAGCAAAATCTTTAGATGAATTAAATAAAAGAATTGTTGAAGCGATAGAACTATATCTTGAAGTTGATAAAGATCGGATAAATAAGTCAATTAAATTCATTGGATTTCAAAAAGTTAGGGGTTCCTTTGAAGAAGCTTAACCCTATCGCTTCAGACAAATTAATCAAAATTCTTAAAAAGCGTGGATTTAAAGAGATCAGACAAAAAGGTTCACATAAATTTTTTCGCGATTCAGAAGGGAAAACTACTATACTTCCTTATCATAAGGAGAGAAATGATTCAGGATATTAAGAGTTTAACAATTAGACTTCCCCCTACGATAACTACTATCATAATTAATAAAATTATAAATAATATCGCTATGCTTTGTGCTTGCAATGCTGCGGAATATTTAGCAAGTGCTTCATAGTACATTTTCTCGCCTTCGATAATATCATCTCCTAATCCCCCTGTAACTTCCCAAAATGTAATTTTTTCTGCCCACTGTCTGTTCTCATTCATTATATCTTTTTGGTTATCTATAATTATCTGTTTATTATTGATTTCAAATAAACTTAAAATGATTAATATACCTGCGGTAAGTATTATCAAAAAACTTAACCCCAGAATTAATGGTTTTTTTCTAATCTCTTTCATGTTTTACACTAAAGCTAATAATATATATACATCGAGTGCATATGGTTGTAATAATTATTTAAGAATTGTTTGTTATTAATTTTATTTATCTTCAAGTTTATCATTTAGAATGGATTTTAAAGGCTGTAAAATGATTTCAAAAAGAAAACTGAATAATTTTGTTGACAAATGTTTTTATACATATTGTTTTACTAAATATATTGTTGATCAATCAACACTTAAATTAAAGAATTAAAGGAATGATGCTAAAGTTTGAGTTCTAAGTTAGAAAAAGAAAAAAAAAAAGGTAAAAAAGAAAAAAAGAAGAAGTTAATGGTTCAAGAAATAAATGACGATACGGAAGTTCAGGAAATAACAAAAAAAAGTAATATTTTTTCTATGTTAAACAAGCTTGACGATATAGACAAGGCTAAGGGTCAATTGGAAGAGAATAAATTAAGAAAAGGTATAATCGAAAGTGAACAATTAGATAAAACAGAGAAAATAGAAGCTGAAAAGTTAGATTTTAATACAATCAGAAAAGAAATAGAAAAATTAAATGAACTTAAAAATCGCTACTTTACTAAAGGAGAATATGATAAAGCCATTGAAATCTCTGAAAAAATAATTGTTATTGCATTCTCAAATAAATTAAAGTCATTAGTAAATGAAGAGAATAAGTTTTTAAAGCTTATGCGAAATAAAAAAATTCAAGCAACTGCCAATACAGAAATTCTTGTAAAAGATAAAGTGATAAATGCCATCAAGAAAGAACAAATAGAGAATCTTACTACTAAACAAGAAGAAGATCTAAAATTAGATTTAATAGAAGTTCAAGAAAACCAAAAATTAAAAGAAGAGAAATTAAAATTTAAAGAAGAAAAAGACAAATTTGAACATGAGAAACTAGAATTTGAAGAAGAAAAAGATAAATTTGAACAAGAGAAACTAAAATTTGAAGAGGAAAAAGAGGCTTTTAAATGGGAAAAACAAATGTTTGCAGAAGTAAAAAAATTTGAAAGAGACAAAGAGGCTCTTTAGCTTATTTTTTTAAGGTATTAATATACTAAAGAAATATTATTTTATAAAAACAATGCCTAATTATTGTTTTTTAATATAGAATTATTAATGTCACAAGGATTAACATTTATGTCATCTAGAATGAAAATTATATTTGGAGATTGGCGTTTAGGCAGAATTCTCATGTTTATTTTTATAACAAGTTCAGTTTCATTTGGGTTGGGAGGTTCACTGATAAATATTCTACTAGCAGGCTTAGTGGGAGCAACTTTATCAGCGGGGGGATTTTTCTTTGATTATCTTGGAGATTATAATAATGATCGTGAATCTGGCTACTTAAAAAATCCTATAGCTAAAGGTAAATTATCTCCAAGAGGAGGTCTTATAATTATTATCTCGTGTTTTACTATGAGTAGTGTAACGTGTATAATAATAAATCCTTGGGCACTTATCCCGTTAGTATGTTTAATAGGGGTTATTGGTGGCTTGGTACAAGGATTATTTGATTCTGCTCTCTTGCGTGCCTTCAGTTTAGGAATTCTTCAAGGATTCTATGTTCTGATTGGTGCTCTTTTTGCCTATAAATTTGAATTAAGTGTGATACTTTTAGCATTATTTCTGTTTTTTGCTATGACTGGAGCAAGAGTACTTGGAGACACAAGAGATCTCCCTTATGATCAGAAAATTGATACGAATACAATTCCTAAAAAATATGGAATTCAATGGGGGGGATACTTTCTTTTAATAAATGAATTAATAGCTTATATTATTGGAATAGTAATTTACTTACTAGGTTTATTTGGTATTGGGTACCTGATTTGCATGATTAGTATTATTGTTATTGGGGTTCCATTAAATTTATTGTTTATTATTCGACCATCACCAAAAATAGCACGAACTATAAATGTATTATCTTTAGCTATTTTAGGCTCATTATTTGTATTAGCAATGTTTATAGGAAAGTTATAATTACCATGTTTTATACATTATTTAAATAGAAATAAAATAAGAAGAAAAATTCTTTTTATGAATAACTCAATTTATCCTTTATTTACATAATCCAGAAATGCTCTAACTACCATTTTAAATCTTGGATCGGGAACAACAGTTAGATGGTCTTTTCCTTGGATTTGGAAGTGACAAGCATTTGGTACCAATTGAGCTATTAATGTTTTATCTCCTGGAATAAAATCATCAGATCCTAAAACAGTTAAAATTGGTGTTTTTACTTTTTTAAAAGAAGTTTTTGATTGAGAAGGAGATCCTACCAAGTCAGGTGTTTCTTGAAAGGTTCCCGCCATGACTGCAGCTAAAGCATTTAGATCATTACCACCAATTTCAGCAAATTGACGAAATCTACGAGCAATAGGATCTTTAATATGATCAATACTTTCTGCTTTAAATGCTTCTATTCTTAGAAGTGTATTTTCCCTGTAAAGAGTTCTTTCTTTTTCATTTTGAGGTAAATATAATACAAAACCTCCTAATATAGCTGATATAAAAAGTTCTGGTTTTTGTAATAATAACTGGGATGTAATTAATGCTCCCATAGAATACCCAAAGAAATTGGCTTTTCCAATTGATAAATTTTCCATCAGAATAATAACATCACTTATCATTTTGTCATGTCCATAAAAAGAATCTTCATGTGGTTTATCACTTTTTCCATGACCACGGCAATCTAAAAGAATTAAACGATAGTTATCTTTTAATGTGCTTATCCATTTTGTGTGTTTCCAATTCTGTTCTATATTTGAAGCAAAACCATGAATCATTAATATAGGCGGACCTTCACCTACAGTTTCATAATATATATTAACTCCATCATTATTGAAATAAGGCATTTAGATATTTCACCTCTTAATCTAATTTAATATTATTCTCTTACCCTTTTCAATTCAATTTTCACAGCATTAGTTCTATCTGGGCATTCAAGTTCCATTACATCAGGATCTTCGACCCATGTAGCAGGAAATTCTCCTCCAAATTGAAGCATCATAAGATTAGGAAATATATCATGGTAAAAAAATCCACACAATCCTCCTGAGTCATGGCAATCTAACTCTATTTCATCTCCTACTTTATGATTTTTATTACAAAATCCTTTTACTTCTTTTATAGTTCCAATAATTTGAAATCCTACTCGTGGCATACTTATAACCTTTTCAAAATCTAATTTTAAATATTTGAAGGTTTTATTATATTTATTGTTATTTTACAATTAATTTAAGTTAATTCGTATACTTTATCATTTAAAGCGATATCAATGGTAAATTTAGCAGATCTAGAACAACCTCATGTTTTCTGGGAATATTTTTTACAAATATTAGAAATTCCTAGGTGTAGTCGAAATGAAGAAAAAATAAGAAATTTTATTAAAAAAGAAGCAGAAAATTTTGGGTTTAATTCAAAAATCGATGACATAGGAAATATTGCTGTAAAGATTCCCGCTATTAATCAAAAACTAAATTGTGTTTTACAGTGCCATATGGATATGGTATGTGAGAAGAATGAGGATGTTATTCATGACTTCTCAAAAGATCCTTTAAAACCTAAAATAATCGATATTGAAGGTGAAAAATGGATTACAGCAGAAGGAACTACTTTAGGTGCAGATAACGGTGTAGGAGTATGCTTTCTCTTAACTCTTATGAAAAAAATTCACAACAACGAGTTAAAGTTCGATACAATAGGTTTAGATTTATTGTTTACTGTTCGTGAAGAATATGATATGGGTGGGGCAAAAAATGTTGATCCGAATCTTGTTCACGGAAATTACCTAATCAATCTTGATTCTGGTCAAAAAGCGATTACAATCGGATGCACAGGGGGCATTGGATTTCATACAAGAATAAAAAAAAAATCTATTTTAATAGATCGAGGAAAATTAAAACTCTCCCCCATAAAACTTTCCATTTCTGGATTATGTGGTGGACATTCTGGAAGATGCAATGAAGGCCAAGCCCATGCAATTAGTATATTATCTCAAATCCTTTGGAAATTGAATAAAAAGTATAAAATCCATGTTAATTCTATAAATGGAGGAGGTGCTGCTAACGCAATACCTAGAGAAGCGAACTCAGCTTTTTTTATTAAAGAAGACCAGTTTGAAGAAATCAAATTATATTTATTAGAGATTTTCAAAGAAATTAAAAAACTTTTTAACGGAATCGAAATGGATATTGATATTACGATCGACAAAATAAAAGACTTTACGAGTAATGAAACTTTCTCAAAAGAAGTTCAAAATAAATTACTCGATCTTTTATATATCTTCCCTAATGGTCCGATTGCATTCCATCCTAAAATAAAAGACTTGATGTTTACTTCAACAAATTTAGGTAAAATAAGGACAAAAGAAGATCACATTAAAATTAGATGGCTCCATCGAAGCTTAAGCAGCTATTATAATAATGATATTTATGAACAAGTTTTAGAATTATTAAATCTTTCAGGTCTAGAGATGGAACATAAGTACCGTGGAAGTTATCCTCCTTGGGAACCAAATTTTAATTCTAAACTCCTGAAAATCGCTAAAGAAGCCTATAAAGATGTAAATAATGAAGATGCAGAAATGAGAATTATTCATGGTGGATTAGAAGCTACATTATTAATCGATAAAATCTCTGGAATTGAAGCAATAGCTTTCGGTGCCAATTCTAAAGGACTTCACTCTCCAGATGAGCGGTTAGAAATTAAATCAGTAGAAACAACTTGGAATTTTCTCATACATCTACTTAAGAAAATGGATACATAATAAGGAATGTATCATGGAAGATATCTCTAAGATTGCTATTATATCAGATATTCATGCAAATAAATATGCTTTAAACAGATTTCTTCATTACATAGAAGAAAACTATCAAGCTGAAAAAATTTTGAACTTAGGAGATTTCGTTCACATTGGTCCGCACCCCAAGGAAGTAGCGCAAATTATTTTCAGCGATAACAGATTCGAAAATATTATTGGTAATAATGAAATGATTATTCTGGGAAGACATGAGGCTCCTCAGAGCGTAGAGTCCCATAGTACTTGGACAATAAATCAACTTGGAAAAGATCTTATGGCAAAAATACAAAACACACCTACTTCTAAAACATTTATTATTAATGGGAAAAAAATTTTAATGCTCCATTCACATTTTTATGATATCCCAGGTCGATCAGTTCAAGATAATCTTTTAATCTACCAAGGAAAAACTCTGGAAGAATTTTTAAATGACTATCCTAAAGATGTAGATATAGTTTTAGTAGGGCACTCTCACGAACAATTATATATTTCATGGGAAGGGAAGAAAATCATAAATCCTGGCTCGATTAGCATTAATTGGGCACCAAAAGTCTCCTTTTGTTTAATGGACCTTGATTCAGAAAACATGAATATAGCATTTAAAAATATCCCGTATGATACTTCAAAATTAAAAGAAGATTATAATCAGCGAAATGTTCCGCACCGAGAATTTTTAATGAAATATTTTTATCCTTTTCTCTAATAATGGAAAATCTTTTTTTTACTCTATTTCTCTAAATTAATATGGAAATCATAAATCGTGAATTAATTGATTTTAAAGAAAGAAAATTTCCAGAAGAAATCTGTTTTAGGCCAATAGGTATTATTCACACACCATTCAAGAAACTTAAAGGCATCCCAATTCAATCATCAATGTCAGATATAAAAGGGATAATTGAGATTTTTCATGAATATCAATTAGGTCTAAAAGATCTTCAAGGATTTTCTCATCTTTACTGCTTATATTTTTTTGATATGGTAAAACTGCCTGTTCCTCTTCAGTCAAAACCTTTTTTAGATAATGAAGTGAAAGGAGTGTTCGCTATTCGAACACCATTCCGACCTAATCCTATTGGGCTTTCAATCCTCGAGATAAATGGGATTAAAGAGAATAAGATTGAAGTCAATAATGTTGATATTTTAGATGAAACTCCTATACTGGATATAAAACCATATGCTTCACAATTTGATAATTTTAAAACAACTAAAATTGGCTGGCTCAAAGGGAAAATAAAGAAAAAAATTAGCTAATATTAATTGTTAGTTAATTGTTCGTTCTTGTTTTTACGAAATCTCTTAGCTTGAATGGCAATGGTTTCAAGAAGTCTGCGTTGATTTGTTGATATCCAAGGACCTTCACAATCTATCGCGGCATATGGAATATCACTTTTGTTTGCTAAAGGACGAATAATCGCTTGTGAGTTCATTGCTGGTTGACAATTAAAAGTTCCTAAATTTATCAGACAATCATAAATACCTACCTTAATAGAATGCAAAAATCTTCCAGTTATTACTGGTGTTTCACTTAGACTATTTGAAGACACATATTTATTTCCCTCTTCAAAAAGATCAATAAAATCTATAAATGGGTCAAACATTAATCCTGATTTTTTCATAATTCTTTTGAAAATTTTACATTGTGAATTCAAGAAATTTAAAGCACTTCTATTTCGCTTTGCCCTGAAAGCATCCCTACGATCATTTTCATCTAAAGAATTAAATTCAAGTAATTGTTCATCAAATTGTTCTTTTGGGGTGATAAATCCCTTTTTGAATCCGTATCTTATTGTACTTTCAGCTAAAATTAAACTCATAGACTCAACTATATCAACGACTTTCGTAATAATACCTCTCTCAAGAAAAAATTCTTCAATTGGATAATGATCAAACATTAAATTTAAACCCCCAAAAATTAATATTTTTGGGGTTTCCTCAACTTTTGCTTTAAGAGGTATTTTTGAGATTTCTTTTGCCCATATTATTAAGCCAGTATTTAGTGATTTCGTTCCTTTCTTAATGTTATTAATAAAATCACTTGTTATATCTTCAAATAATTCCAAAGCTCTAATTTTGTTTTCAGCAACACAGTGTAAAGCATTTTTTGCTTCGATAATATATTGTCCTAAGATAAAATTAATGTTCTCCCATGCTAATAGATCGCGATTCAACCCTAAATAATTATTAGTATATTTAGGGAAAGCACAAAAAATTACATTCTTAAAATTTAACCTTTTTGCAAAAGTATCCCAAAGAACGGGCCATGCTCCATTCTGACATGGACCGTGGTTATCTATTGGAGTTCGATATATGGTGATTTCATTTTCGTCTCTATTTTCATTAAGATCCTTTAAAACTGCCCCTGCTATAGCAACACTAGCAAGGCATTCTCTTCCAGAACAGAATCTTTTAGCATATTGTAAAACTGATGCATCAGTTTCCTTGCTGATTCTAATATTACAATTATATTTTTTGAATAAATCTATTACAAGTCGTCTCCCATAAGGATTACGGGGTTCTGGGTCGACATATACTATTCTTGGATTGCTAAAGTCAATTTTTTGGTTATCGCTATCAATAATGTATTTATGATTTTCGGAAAATCGAGCTTGTCTTACAAAATTTTCTTTTTCAGTTTTAAGATTATTAGATTGGTTTATTTCGGTCATTTTTTAGTCAGGTATGCTCTGATTTAATACATTTTTCAAATTTTTATTTTTTTTCGATGACGTTCTTCAATAATATCCAGAAAAGCGCCCACCCGTGTTTCAAAACCAGCGTGGGCTGTATGAGAATCTATTTCAAGATAACAAAACGTGTGTCCTGCGAGTTGTTGTCGAAAATGGTGATACATAGTACCATCTGGGCCACAAGAAAAACAAGAAATGAAACATATGTATATGTTGGGGTACTTTTTTACATATTGAACCGCATTATTAATCTCTTGAGTAAAATTCCATACATTTCTCTTATGTATAGCCCCATCATTTAAGGGTGGCAGCAAATCTGAAGGAATAGCATTATATCCTCTGCTAACAATCTTACGAGGGAGTGCTATATTAACATTTGAAGGATATGCAACATAAGGTCTTCCCGCGATAATCACCGATGGTTTACGTAATAGATCTTTTATCATCTTTTTGCCAAATTCATCATATATTTTTCTGATCATTTTATAATGAGACAAGGCAATAAATCCTGCATTAATACCTACTTTAGTTTCTAACCCTAGCAAATTAGCAATTCGTCCAAACTCCTTCAAAGTCGTTTCGATAAGGTCTTCTGAGATAGCAATATGGGGTGTTAACATCTTTTCACCAATATTCTCAAAAGCTGCGCAGATTATATCTGGAATAGTTGTTGTAGAAGGACATGTATAACCATGAATGTAACCTTTTGGAACCTCCATTTCAATTACATGAGGTAAGAAAATATAATCAACATCACGATTAATAAGATCATTTACAGCTCCATGAACTAGTTCACAGGGATAGCATATAGGTGCTCTTGTTTTAGTATTACCAATTTTTGAAGGATTTGATAACACTACATTATAACCAAGCTCATTAATGAATTTAGTATATAATGGGAAGAGATTATGAGATGTTAAAGCCATAGGTAGCCCAATCGTACCAAGAGGATTCTTTAAAGGACGAGACCCAAATTCATCAAATATCATTTTGTTTCTAAATTCAACAAGATCATGACCTTCTTTTAATTTAACACCTTTTTGGCGTAATAATTTATATTTAGAGCATAAACCACCAAATGGATAGACTTTACCTCTTATTGCAATTTTTTGAATTTCACAATTATTTTCACAGGCTTTACATCTAAAAGTATCTTTAACTTGTATTTCCCCTTTTATAAGACTTTCTAGCTTATATTTTTGTTCGGAGATAATTTTATTTTGTAAAAGATCTCTGGTCATAAGAGCAGTACCTACAGCTCCCATAAGTTCAGGATGTGCTGGTACAACAACATTTCGTTGTGAACGAGCTGCTATAGCTAATGCAACAGACTTATTGAGTGCAACACCCCCAAGAAAAAGTAAATTTTCACCTATTTGACGGGGACCTACAATTCGTGAAATATAATTATCAGCAATAGAATAAACTAAACCAGCAACAACATCTTCCGGATTTGCTCCTTGTTGAAGGGCGTTCCTTAAATCAGTATTGATAAATGCGGCACATCGTTCTCCAAATGCTATTGGATGAGCGCTTTTTAAAGCAAAATCACTAATTTCTTCGACAGTTATCCCCATATCCACTGATGCAGATTCTTCAAGAAAACTTCCAGTTCCAGCTGAACAGCCTTCATTCATTGCATAATCAATCGGGACACCTTTTAAAAACGAGATGAATTTTGAATCCTGACCTCCTATTTCAAATACGGTATCTACATTCGGAAGTTCTTCAGTGGCAGCTCTTGCATGTGCTAATATCTCATTAAAACTTCGACAATTATTTAAATAAACTGATACCATTTCTCTAGCTGAACCTGTGACCCCACATTGAATGATATTTATAGAATTTTCTCCAATTTGTTCCATAAGTTCATTTAGACAATGCTTAGTAGCTAATATTGGATTACCTAATGTTCGTAAATAAATACTTGCACCAATTGAATCGTCATTTGCATTAAATAACACAGCTTTTGTTGTAGTAGAACCTGCATCAATTCCGAGTATATATTTTTCTCCAGCTTCTATTTTCAATTTATTATCAGTACTTATACGGTAATCTAAAAGAATTTCTGCTCTCTTGAGAGATTCATGAGTTTCAAATTCAACTTTCGAGGATTTAAACCTCTGATCATTTGTGATAAAGGATTCTGATAACTCAGATGCAAATATTGATGCTCCAAATACTTCAAGATAAGGACTTTCAGGCAACATTTTAATTTCTGAATCCCTAAGAAAACTTGATAGATTCTCAATGAAGACTTTATTTAATGCAACTCCACCTGATATCACGATTAACCTTGTAGGCCATTGAGCGGATTCTATCATTTCACTAACTTTTCTTGCCAAATCATAGATTAAAGTCTTTACTATATCTTCAGGTTTACATTCACCCTTATTGAGTTTATGAGTGGCATCGGATTTACAGTGAACAGAGCATCTTGTTGCCAATTGAGTGAAATTTCCTTTTAAGCTAGCTTCAATTCCTTCCTCGATAGACAATCCCATTCTTTGAAGTTGTTGGACAATGAATTCACCCGTACCAGCAGCACATTTTGAGGTTGAAATAATGTTTTTTACAATACCATTTTTCATTGGATATACACTAAAAGTTTCTCCACCAAGTGAGAGGAGAATATCTGGCTTTAGATTATAGAAGGATAATGCCTTTTCTAAGCATTCTACCTCTGAAATATATGGTAAATTAAGAAAAAAACTTGTAGCTTGACCAGTTATTACGATATTTGATTTATTATCTACATTATATCGATCAAATATTTTTTTTATCTTTTCTCTCGGAGAACCCTCATGTCGTACAACCTCACTTAATATATGACCATTCTCCATTCTACGAACCCATTTTACTGAAACTGCACCAATCTCCAAGCCTTCAAAATATTGGATATTTTGTTTATTTATTCCAGAAAGACTCTCATTCAACATTCCGCATCAGCCGCATAATTTCAATAATGAAAATTTTACTTAGATATAGATTGATTTAAATAAATAAAGTAAAAAAATTATAGACATATATTTAAATATTATACCACAAAAAATAAGATTACTGATATTATTCCTTTAAGCTCATTAAATAATTGGCAAATACCAACTATTAGATAAATGCGGAATTTTTACCAGTAAACAATTTTTAAGCAAGATTAGTTATTAAAAAAGTTATTACTTTTTAATAAAAAAAATGAATGAAGGTTTATTCAATTAAAAAAGTGAGAAAACAATTAAAATCTTAAAGGTTTATAAAGTTTTAATTGCAGTAATTTTTTTTGAATCCATTTCTAATTTCTTTTTCTTCCTTCTAACCATTTCAACAAAGCTTTCCACTCTTGTTAAAAGACCTGCTTCTCCACTATGTTCATCCATTGTTATTTCAAGAAAAGGCAACCCCACAACCCTCATATCTCGCATGACTAATTCAGAGATGAGGCTATCTGGACCACAAGCAAAACTTATAAGGAAAATAACTCCATCAATCTCGCCACGACCCTTAGTGAGAAAATATCTAATTGATTGCATTATTTCCTCTTCATGTCTCCAATAATTTCTAAGACGTTTATTTATAATCACTGGTTCTTTGAATAGTGATTCTGGTAAATTTTCAATTGTTATAACTTCAACCCCTTGATCTTGTAGTTTTTTCTGGAAATCTAAATTAATAAAAGTATCGAAAATATTATAAGCATGCCCTAAAAGTAAGAATTTAATGTCACCCTTGTGCGTTCTCTTAGGTAAGGTAAATGGACGATCTCTTTCCACTAACCGTAATGCGTGATTGACTGGAGCTCCATCTCGTAAAAATTTATGATATTCATCAAAATATTTTTGAGCCTCTCTATATGCATTTAAAGATTGATTTTGAGTTCTCCCTAATTCATTTCCAAGCTCGATTGCGGATGTCGCTATTGGAAACTCCTTTACATTCACTTCAAAATTTAATATCTTTGGCACTTCTGGTAAAATTTTGATAATATCTGGGAGCGATAAGGATTTAGGGCAGAAATAAGCATCTTTTATTTCTGCTACATATCTTGGAACAAAGATATAGTCCAAATCAGGATGTTCTCGAACTAATTTCAACACTTGACCATAATATATCTTTACAGGAATACAGAGTTCTCCAAATCCGTGTGTTACCCCTTCCTCAACTATCTTCTTATTAGTTGGTGGACTTAAAATGATCTCAACATCTAATTCTTCAAGTAATTTTTTCCAAAATGGAAAATACCTATAAAAATGAAGAGCTCTCGGAATTCCAACTTTTATTTTTTTTTTGCTTGGTTGCTCACGTGTTTCCATTTATTTAGTTCCTCAATAACTCATGCATCAGGGGTGTCATACAGAAGTAAATCTCTGATCTGATCCATCATCTTTTCTGTTAATCTCTTAAGTTCATCGTAATCCGGCATTGGCTTACCCCAATACTTTTGATGATCCATGAATGGGGGACCGCATTTGAGAATTTGGCCTTTATAAAACTTCAACATTTTCGCATGTTTAGGATAGGTGGCTTCTGTTCCCGTTATACCAATTGGGATAATAGGTACTTGTGTTTCGATGGCCAATCGCATAGGACCAGTATGACCTTCTAAAAGCTGACCATGTCCAAGATTGGTAGTTCCTTCGGGGTATGTACAAACTACTTCACCCTGCTCAAGAAGTTCTTTTGCATAAATGTAAGCGTCAACATCGTGTTCTCCTCGTTTTAAAGGGAACGCATGATGATTTCTAACCCAAGCATTAACAAGTGGAATTTTAAATAGCGATTGTTTTGCCATCTGATACATTACACGTCGGGGTTCATGATGCATCATAGCTGCTGCCAGTATAAGTACATCCCATTCAGAATTATGACTAGGACAAATAAGCGCAGCTCCTTCTGCTGGAATATATTTATCAAAATCAATTACTCTATATGGCATCATGAGATCTGACCAATTACATACTAAATCTCCTGAGAAAGCTTGCACTGTGTTTTGAAATTTCTTCCTTACTCCAAACTCCTCTAAACTTCTTAAAAGAGCGTACCAAGAATCATCAATGAGATTAAGAATACCTTTTCCTTGATCTTTCAAATAACTCATGAAATTAAATTTAGATTCCTTTTCAACTTTTTCGGGTGAACCAATTGAGAGTTCTTCAACCTTTTCTTTTCCATAGATATTTTCACGTAATTCCCAGACTGTAGTTCTCAACTCATCAGTCAATCTTCTTATATCTTCATATGAGATTGTATTAATATCATAATCAGAATAATAAATTGGATCGCCAACACGTACTTTTACTTGAGTTGGTTTCATTACTAGGTTACCTTTAGGTAGAGCATTTCTCGAGCCAATTACAGCCATCGGTACAATTGGTACTTGCATCTCAATAGCAAGCCTTACAGCTCCAGTTTTAAATTCCCCTAAAGTTCCATCTTTTGACCTTGTGGCTTCAGGGAATATCCCTACCCATTCACCTCCCAGGATCACTTCCTTCGCTTTTTCCCATCCTCGTTCGGGGTTTTCACGATCGACTTTAAACGCTCCAAGATTATTGAAAAGCGTCCTTACAATAGGCGTCTTAAAGTTATCCAATTTACTCATATAGCGAATTCTTCTATGACAAGCAGCTCCATAGAAGAATGGGTCTATATGTGACTCGTGATTGCCTACCAGAATACCCGGACCCCATTCTGGAAAAATGTTCCCTTTCGGATACTCTGCTTTGAAGTTCCAGAATGTACGAGCAGCCCATTTAATGTAAATATAAGCAGCCCACCACTGTAAACGTCCTTCAATCTGTTTTAGGTCTAAACGTTTTATAATGTATCGATATAAATCGTTGAGTGGGTCGATTGGGTTATATTTTAAAATCTTATATGTCCAATCCTGATGTCGCTTTTCATATTTTAACTCTTCATGCATTTTCTCTTCAATACTCTTCTTGAGGTCGATATCTCGGGCGATGTCCATACCTTTCTTCTCTACTTTTTCGAGTTCCATACTAATCACTCACGAATTATTAAAAATAGTATTAAATTTTAATAAAATTCAATATTTTCAGCTGAATTATATCTTTACTTAAATACATATTGATATAAAAAATTATTGGTCGAAGTAATACTCAAAAAAGTATGATTAAAGATTTTGATTTGTACTCTTGAATATTTACATCTTTCAATATTACATACAAAAGAGAATAATGAAAAAAAAAAAGAAAATATTATATGTTTTAATATTTTTTACGAATTTTTCTGACTACAATTCCAGATATAATAACAATTAGTAAGGATATGAGGAATATATTATATCCTGGGATTTCGGGAGGCAAATCTTCCGTATCAATATATCCCATAGCGGATATTAATCCAAAAGGGAAAGTGGGCATTTCAATTATAATTGAATTTGTAGCGAAATTATATGTTACAGAAGTAAGATAGAATTCTGGCGGTGCTGGATCCCATTCTTCTGTTCCACTCATGTTATACGCATAGAATAGGAATACTACACTGCTAAGGTCTATACTTGAAGGAAGTGTAATTGTCATGGTAACATTTCCAATAATTGAGCTATAGTTGATTAATAATTGATCAAAGAAAGCAAAATATGTACCTAATGGTAATGGTTCATCCACAGGATTCATAGGGAAGAAAGTAGAAATATATGCAGAATCCGAACCTATTACATCCATTTCTATAGTAACAGTTATACCTGAAGGAAAATAACTGCTTACTGTAAAAGTGTTAGTACCTGAATGGAGTGCTTGGTAAAATTTAGGATAAACCGAAATATAAGACCATTCTGATCCAGGACCCGGCATTTTCGTCCAACCGTACATCATAGTCATTCTACCTGAAATTTCATCGAAATAAAAATGTAATTCTCTATTTACTGTGGTATTTTTAAGCAATACATGACCAGTGCTAAATGTTATATTATCGTAGACACCGCTCCACATAACAAAGAAATCGGAAAGCTCAGAACTAGTGGTACTTTCAGGCATTAATATTGGTGGACCACCAACCTCAAATATTAAGGGTGAGACAGGCCAATAGATATTTGCTATAGCAATAATATTTTCATCAAAGAAAGTCCAAGATTCTGTGGATGGATTCCAAATTTCAAGAGAAGCTACAATATAAGAGAAAAATTGATATTCTGGTTGACCTGAAGGTAAAACCAAGGGAATATCATAATAATTATAATCCTCAACGAGCCAAGTCATATTCGCATAAACTGTATGAGTTCCAATAATTGTTGCTTTAATATCATATAATTCGTCTTGATTGCTTTTGTAATAAATAACATGACCAAAATCGACGGACCAATCTACTAAAGTTTGAGTTTTTATCTCATAGTACATAAAACCATAAGGATTTAGCATTAGAAATGATTGAGTAATACCAGTTGTTTTATTTATTATGATTTTTACATGATCAATGCTTATAGAATTGCTTAATTCAAACTCTAAAAATTCATTTTCCATAATAATAATCTCATCAAAGTTCATTCCCTCCCAGATACGCAGTGTATCAAGATTCCACATAAATTCTATTTTTTCCAGTGGAATATTTATAGGCCAGATGAGAGGCAATATTGGATCTCCTACTTCATCATAATATTGGGGATAAAAGTTATTAGCCGCACCTACTATGATATTATCCATGAATTCATAATCTGTTCCATTCCACATGAACCTGTCAGCCAAGACAACTTGAAATACCATATAGATCAGACCATATGAAAAACCATTATTAGACTTTTCAAGTAGAATATCAGAAATTTCTGTAACTTTTAATTTAAAGTCAATAGCATCATCAATAGTATATTCATTCTCTATTGAATCATAGAAAATTTCATCTCCAATTTTAACACCCCACTCAACTTCATCAGTTATATCGTAATCAAATACCTGTCTCATTGAGGCATTAATTAACATTGGACCATCTCCCATATCAATCATCAAAAATACACTTCCATAATCCATCGTTCCGTTATCATAGTAATATCCCTCAACGAAAAATCCATCCGTAGAATTAGAGAAATATATTTTATTCGTCACATTATCAGATGTATAACTATCAAACGCGTTATATGCTCCCATTTGTGCTGCAGGATAATACATTGATTCATTTATAATTGGTGTTAAAACATCAACTTCCAAACCATTTGAACCATTTATTGGAAGTATAAAGGGCATACCATTCTGACCTGCTCTAATTCTATGTTTTATCGGGTCAGTACTATTATACCCAAATAGAGCGAGCTCTGTAGAGGGACCATACGCTTCTAATTCGTCTGAAGTGACATTATAATAACACTGTGTTGCATTTACTTGAGAGACTTCATTCTTTCCTAACCAATCAACAGTCCTATTTTCAATAGACGTAATATTAAAGATCCAGAGATCCTTAAACATCATTTCCACTTCACCAGTAGTACCATTAGCAATTATAAATTCTCCTTCGAAATACAACTGATCTCCTTCATTAACATCCCAATGCCATTGATTATTAACATGTTCTTCTGGTATAAAAGGTCCTGCTTGAGTACTTAAGATTAAAAAACTAAATGTCATTGTAGTAGTCAAAAAAATTAGTAAAAGAACAATAATTCGCTTGTTGCTTTTTAACATCATCTTTAACAACTCTTATTAAATCTTTTTTGACAATAATGTTATATTCTTATTTTTCAATAAATAAGATTAAACAAATAGTAATTGATTTTATTTTTATATTTATTGTCTAAAAATTGTGAATAAAAGAAGTCTAAAAAATTTAGATAAGAGCTATTTGTTTTCGATTAGCTGTAACAATTCAGCTAACGAACTAATTAGTAAATCTGGCTGATTTTCAATTAAAACCTCTTTTTTTGACACTCCACTTGCCACTCCTATAGTCCACATTCCAGCTTCACGTCCAGCGATGATATCAGAGGGCATATCACCAACCATTAAAAAATCTTCTCTATGAGGTTTTTCGTAATTTTCTAAAGGGGGTTGAAGTGCCATTGGATCTGGTTTTTGAACGGGAATTTTATCACTCCCATAAATACCTTTAAAAAAGTCGTATAGGTCTTCGTTCTCAAGATGCTCAATAATTACCTCTGTTTTATTATGAGAAACAATAAATAGATCATATTTTTTCTTTAGTTTTTTAAAAAGCGGTTTTACAGATGGAAAAAATGAAGCCTGTTTTGAATATTCTAGATACTTAGCAAAAATCTTTATTGCTATGCGCAATTTTTTAAAATAAGTCAAACTTTTAAGCGCTGTTATATATTTGAAAACTTCATAAGATTCGAGTAAGATTTTGGGTAATGGATAACCTTGAATAGTCTCTAATAAAGCTCCAATCTCTTGAATTGTGTTGTCCATATCAAATTCTGCTTTTTGGACTTCTTTTTCCAATACCTCTTCGATTGATTTTTCAAGGATTTGACGAATATCTAATAAAGTACCATCAAAGTCGAATATTATTGCCCGAAGAGAACTATTTTGTAATCGTTGTATTAGCTGATTTTCTCTGGTCATGATCTCACTATATGTAAACTATAATTAATTAAAAAGTCTAAACGATAAAAACTATTTTAGTATAGAATTCAGAAATAAAATTTATCTCTCTACTAAAGTAAATCATAGTATGTAGTGATATAGAAATATTCATAGAATAAATAAATTAAAAACTTAGAGAGAATAAAAAAAATTTTAAAATTAAATATAATTTAAGCATTTTTATAGATTTATTATTATTCTAAACGTTCTAACAATTCTCGAATTTTTTTCAATTCATCTAAACGTAACTCGCTTTTATTTATTTCTTTATGTTCTATTGAATTTTCAATTACAGAGGAAGTTTCCATCATTCTTATTCTTTCCCATATTGTTGCACGAATGAATTCTGATTGTGTTTGGTGCGAAAGTTGAGAAAATCGTTTAATTTCATTCAATTCATTGCTATTAACTAAAAACTTAACTTGGATGCTTTTTTTTAAAGCTTTTTGAATAATAATAGGAAGTTGATTTAACAGATCTTCAACATTATCAGTCGATGTTAATTCAATATAACCTATTAAACCTTCTTTTTTAACAAATTCTTTATATTTTTCCCTATCAATTGTTTCCAGTTTCTCAACTAAATCGCGTTTATTTCCAATTAAAAGTATAGGACATTTATCTTGTTTAATCTGATTCCAAACTTTTTTAAACTGTGTTTGATAATAGTCAAAAGTTTCTGGTTTAGATAAATCAAATACAAAAAAAATAGCTGATGCCCCAGTGTAGTATAGTGTTTGAAGTGAACCAAATTTATCATTCGCAATAATATCCCAAAACTGAAGTTTATAATCATGACCGTCAATATTCACATTTTTAATAAAGAAGTTCACACCTACTTTTGGACCAGCATCTTCATGAAGAGATTTATCTGAAAACTGTTCAATTAATGTGGTTTTACCTACTCCCGCAGCCCCAAGAACTACTATCTTAAACATTTCTTTATACTTTTCTTTACTTATTTTCTTTACCTCCATTTTTTATTTTTTATTATATTATATGTACCGATCATGTACCTATAATTAAAAAAGAAATATTCCTTTATAAATCTATGTACTGAATATGTACATATACGATAGAATAAGAGAAAAAAACTCCTAACCTTTAAAATTAAAATATTCAATACTTTTACAAATATGTATGAAATTAAATATCGAGGATAAATAAAAAGGAAATGTTATATTGCAATATGTTCGGTTCTTCTAATAATCTCGTCCTGTAAATCAAGTCCTAAATTCACAAAATAGTCGCTATATCCCGCAACTCGCACTATTAGGTCTCTATATTTTTCTGGATTTTTCTGTGCAGCCCGTAAAGTATCTGCTGATACTACATTAAATTGTACATGATGACCATCCATTTCAAAATATGCTCTAATTAAATGAGCCAATTTATTAATCCTATTTTCTTCTGAAAAAAATTGAGGAGCAAATTTTTGGTTTAGTAAGGTTCCTCCCGTTTTTAGATGATCAATTTTTCCAGCGGATTTAATAACTGCAGTTGGACCATTAATATCCATGCCTTGAACTGGAGAGATGCCTTCTGATAAAGGAGTATAAGCCTTACGTCCATCTGGTGTGGCACCAGTTACTTGACCAAAATAAACATGAACAGTAGTAGGAAGTAGATTAATACGATGTACACCACCTTTAGTATTAGGACGATTATCGATCGCGTTATAAACAATATTAAAAACTTGTGTAGTTATCGAATCAGCATAATCATTATCATTCCCGTATTTGGGAGTTTTATAAATTAATTTCTGTTGTAAAACTTCATTTCCAATAAAATCTTTATCTAAGGCTTTTATTAGGTCTTCCATAGATATTTTTTTTTTCTCAAATATATTATATTTTAAAGAAGCTAAACAATCTGTAATGCTACCCATCCCTACAATTTGTATATATGAAGTGTTGTATTTGGCTCCACCATCATTGTAATCCTTCCCATTCTTTATACAATCATCGATTAATATTGAAAGGAAAGGGGCGGGATTTTGTGCCCAGATTCGTTCAATTATTTGATTTCCTTTAATTTTTATGTCTACAAAATGCTTAATTTGTTTTTTATAAGCTTTAAAGAATTCATCAAAAGTTTTAAAAGTTGTAGGCTCACCAGTTTTCAATCCAATCTGTTTTTTAGTTACAAGATCGAAACCATTATGAAGTGTGACTTCCAAAATTTTTACTAAATTAAAATATCCCGTTAGTATATATGCTTCTTTTCCAAAAGCACCAGATTCAACACAACCACTTGCCCCACCATTTCGGGCATCTACTATAGATTTACCCTGTCTAGTTAATTCTTGTATAATAGCATCGGTATTGAACACTGAAGGTTGACCAAAACCAGTTTTAACAATTTCAAGGGCTCTTTTTAAGAATCTATCGGGGGTCTTTGTACTAATCTGAACATTACTACTTGGCTGGACTATCCTCATTTCTTCAATTACATCTAATAACATGTAGGATACTTCATTGACTCCATCAGAACCATCCTCTTTAAGTCCGCCAATGTTAATATTACAAAAATCGGTATAAGTATTGCTCTCTTCAGCAGTTACTCCAACCTTTGGAGGAGCAGGTTGATTATTAAACTTCACCCAAAAAGCTTGAAGTAATTCATATGCATCTTCCTTGGTCAATATACCATTAGCAATATCATCTTTGTAAAATGGATAGAGATGTTGATCTAAGCGTCCAGGATTGAAAGAATCCCATGTATTATATTCAGTTATAACACCTAAATGAATGAACCAATAGTGTTGGAGGGCCTCCCAGAATGTTCTAGGTGCCAATGCAGGAACTCTAGAACATATCTCCGAAATCTTTTCTAATTCACTTTTTCTAATTGGATTTGCTTCATTTACAGCTAAAAATTTGGCTTCTTGAGCATGGCGTTCAGAAAAAGCAATTATCGCATCTGCAACGATAATCATCGCAGTTAGCTGTTCCCTCTTATCAAAAGCTTGAGGATCATTGAAAAAATCTAATTTTTCTATACTTTCTTTTATTTCGTTCTTAAAATCTAAAAATCCTTTATTCCATATGTTTTTTCCACCAACCGTATGTCCAGGTGCTCTCTGTTCCATAAACTCTGTGAAAATTCCCGCTTCATATGCATCAATCCATTCATCATCAACTTGGGTGAAGATTTTATCACGAATAGATCTTCCTTTCCAAAAGGGAATAATTAGATCTGCTGTTTTTTGTCTTATATCTTCTGAAACTTTAAATGAAATTTTTTTACGGGTATTTAAAATCTCTAAATCTCGTAAACTATGGCAACAAACTTCTGGATATGTAGATGTAGCTTTTGGTTCTGGGCCACGTTCGCCGATAATTAACTCCCCTTTATTAATGCAGATCTTTTTATTTTCCATAATGTGCTTAAAAGCTTTAGCTCTCGCAATTGGAGCTGAAAACTTATGTGCAGCACCCATTTTATAAAACTCTGTCATTAATAAAGCACGTTCCAATGATATATAAGGAATTGCTTCACGACTTTGTGTTCGTAGGTTTTTAATTCGTTCATTCATAATATGCTTATTAACTGAAATAATAAAACCAGATCGTTAATGATAATAAAGAATTGAAGTAATAAAAAAATAATTTTATCTATTTTTTCTTTTTTCAGCTCCTTTAGTTTCTTTGTCTCGGATTACTCGTCTTAAGACTTTTCCTATGGCGCTTTTTGGAAGAGAATTTACAAATTTTACTATTCTTGGATATTTATAAGCAGCCATTTGCTCTTTAGACCAATCAATAATCTGTTGTTCACTAATTTTTCCTTTATATTCTGTCTTAAGAATAATATGTGCCATAATATTTTCACCTCTTTCTGGGTCTTTAATACCAATTACAGCACATTCTTGAATTGCAGGATGTTCATATAAAACTTCCTCAATTTCTCTTGGATAAACACTATGACCTTTATATTTTATCATATCTTTAACTCTATCGATTAAAAAAATATAACCTTCCTCATCCATTTTTGCAAAATCACCTGTCCGTAGCCACCTATAACCCCCTGCTTTAAAAAATACATTTTTATTCTCTTCGGGTCGATTATGATATCCCAACATAACCTGAGGTCCAGCAACAACTAATTCTCCAGATTCTCCAATAGGCAAGAAATTAAGATTATCATCAATAATCCCACATAAAGTATTTGCAACAGGAATGCCACAACTACCAAGCTTTTTAATAGCCCAAGGAGGACTATTTGTGACAGTGGGGCTTGTTTCACTAAGTCCATAACCTTCTCCTAATGGAAATCCTGTTTTTTTTTCCCATTCTTTAGCGATTTCTATGGGCATTGCTGAGGCTCCTACATTAGCATATTTTAAGCAAGAAAAATCTACATCCTTACTTAATGGCGAATTTAACAGATTAATAAACATCGTTGGTACTCCTAATAGAGTATTTGGCTTTTTTTCTTTAATAGTTTCGATAATCCGAGGAATGTCAAATGTAGGAAAGATAAATCCTTTTCCTCCTGTCATAGGACCTTGAATAAGTTCACATGTTTGTCCATAGATATGATACCAAGGAAGAATACACATATTTACAAGATCTCCCTTAATATAAGTTTCTTTCATATAATCTGATATCTGCTTCATTTGTAATATATTAGCAATAATATTATAATGAGTTAAACATGCCCCTTTAGGATCCCCTGTTGTCCCACCAGTATATTGAATAACTGCTATATCTTCTTTAGGAGTGATATCAACTTTGAAATCTGGAAGTGGCTTTGGATTTTGCTCCAATAATGTATTGTAATGAATTATCTTAGTAGTTTCAGGCACATCTGGAATCTCACCGGCAACATTAACAATAACAATTTTCTCCAATTCCAGTTGATCTTCTACTTTCTTAAATTCCTTGATAAACCTATCAATCATAATTAAATATTTTGCTCCAGAATCTTTAATTTGATATGCCATTTCTCTTGCTACAAATAGAGGACTTATGGCAGTTAACGTTGCTCCTAGCCCTAAGGCAGCAAAATAACAAATACTAAAGTGTGGAGAATTTGGTAACCATAGGGATATCACATCACCTTTTCTTATACCTAATTGTAAAAGGCCACTAGCAAATCTTCTTGTTAAGCTATCCATCTCTTTGAATGTAAATTCTCTCCCAAAATAATCCATTGCGACTTTATCACCATATTCTATAGCACCTGTCTCGAATAAGTCAATTAAGGACTGGTCTTCTGGGATATCAATATCTAATGTAATTCCATCTGGTAAATAATCTTTCCAAATTCTGTTTTTAATATAATCCGGGAGTTCCATTTTAATTAGCACTTTAATATTGTTTCTATAAAATAATGAATTTCCTTTAAAAATTAAATTTTTCAATTCTCAGATTCATAAATTCTACTTTACAAATTATTTTTTAATGAGTTATTATTATAAATTCAAGTATCTTTGAAAAACTCAAAATAAAATTTCTAAATTTAATTTCTAGGTTTAAGATTTTGAAATCACAAGATGAATTAGGTGTTCCAATCCCAGCAAATAAACCATTAGTAGTAAGGACAATAAAAAAAGTTACAAAGGAACAACGTGAGTATGTACTCAAAAAAACTGAATATAGTATGTTTTCTTTTCCAGCAGATTTAACTTTTGTAGATTTTTTGTCTGATTCGGGCTCTGGAACTATGACAGATTATCAATGGGCTGCTTTATTTCATGGGGATGAGTCTTATGCTCGCAATAAGGGTTATTACGTTCTTTTAGAAGCTGTTCGAGACACATTTGAGCGAGGTGATAATCCAAAAAGATCTATAGATTTAATTCTTACTAGTGAAACAAATGTAAAAAAACTCATTGATGAGCTTTACATAACTTCATATGAGGGAGGTTTTGCAAATGGAGGTATTCATCAATTAACCCGTCCTAATGCTTTCATTGTTCCACAAGGACGTTGTGCGGAACATTTACTATTCTCAACAATAGCTCCCCTCTTAAAAGAAAATAAAAATATTACTTATTATATCCCAAATAATGGACATTTTGATACTACTGAAGCTAATATAGTAACAAACGGCATCCAAGCTATAAATTTGTTTTCAGCAAATCTTATGGAAGATTTTCCTTATGATGAAATGGATAAAAGAAATCCCTTTAAAGGTAATATGAATCTTGAAGGACTTGAGAACCTAATTCAAGATAAGGGTGTCGAATCAATTCCATTAATTTATGTTACAATTACAAACAATGTAGCAGCTGGTCAACCAGTCTCAATGAAAAATATAAAATCGGTTTATAAAATCGCTAAAAAATATAATCTTCCTTTTTTCTTTGATGCCTGTCGTTTCAGTGAAAATGCTAATTTTATAAAAGAATTTGAAGAAGGATATAAAAATCACTCAATCCAAAGTATTGTACAAGAAATGTTTTCTTATGTTGATGGTTTTACTATAAGTTTCAAGAAAGATGGCCTAGCTAACATGGGTGGCGGACTTTTCTTTAGAGATAAAGGTCTTTTTCATAAAAAATTTTCCATAAATGGAGATATTGGAATTAGACTGAAAGAAAGACAGATATTAACTTTCGGAAATGATTCATACGGTGGAATGAGTGGTCGAGACATAATGGCTTTAGCTGCAGGGCTTTATGAAGTTATAAAACAACCTTACTTAAATGAACGAGAATATCAAGTAAGAGAATTTGCACGAAAGCTCGCAAAGAATGGTATTCCTGTCATTCTTCCAGCTGGTGGTCATGCTGTATACATTAATATGGACAAATTTTTTGAGGGAACAGATATAAAAATCGAAGATTTTGGAGGTGTTGGATTTACTATCGAACTTTTAAAACACTTTGGTATACGAGCTGTTGAATTAGGTCCGTTCGCTTTTGAGTGGGATAAAAAAACACCCGAACAACGAAAAGGGATTTTGAATTTAGTCCGTTTTGCAATGCCTCGGAATTTATATAATGCTTCGCATATAGATTATACTGTAGCAGCAATTACTGAACTTTACCATAATAAAGAAAAAATTCCTAAAGTTAGAATTTCTCGAGGCGCAGATTTACGTCTGAGACATTTTCAAGCAGGACTTCAACCGATTTATAAATCTTAATATAATGTAATCTAAATTAACATTATTCTATATTAATTAAAAAAGTAGAAATTAATTAAAAAAATTTAAATATCTAACATTCGTAATTTCTGCGAAATATCCTTTCTTCTAAGTATTTTCATAAAGTCATCTTTTCGCTGTTGAAGACGAGTCAAAAAAGTATCCAGTTTATCAAAATTATTAAAGAAAAATTCCCTGCCATCATTTATAATCTTAACACCTTTTTTATCGTTTTCAATAATTGCATATATTCCTCCTACTCCCTCAGAATGTTTTATAAATACTTTCTCTGCATCAGGAATTTTTTCATTCCCTTTTTTCGCCCAGAAATTATTTTTCAATAAATATGACCTATACATACTCATTTTTCCACACACAACCTCTTTTTTTTAATTATGATGAGTCATTGAGATATGTTTATTAATATACTCGTTATGACCATCGGCATATAGTTCCGAGTAATATAAAATTCAAGTCGATTATAACATCGTGTAATATGCAAAGAACATATCACCGACATATTATACGACTTTAACTTTATATTCCACAAGAAACATAGTTACAGAAATCCCTTATAAATCATTAAGTAAAAAGCCCAGAACTATTTACTAAATTATTTTTACTTGGGGTTATTTAAATAAAATTTCAATTGGAAAATTTCATTAAAATAAAATAAAATTAAGGATATTTTTCATGTAAGCTTTTTATAAAATCATCTAATTCCTTTATAGTTTTTTTCTTTGAGTCATAAGCTACTTTCCCACATTCATCTTCCATATCAAAACATGATTTAATATAAGCTTTATTCATAATCGTTAACATAGTCTTTGTAAAGAAGATAAATTCTGTCTGATACTTAACAATCTGCTTCGCGAAATTAAGAGTTTCAGTATCAAGGTGATCGAGTGGAAAAATTCTTGCTGGAAAATTAATGTTCAGTAATTCATTCACACCAAATTTATCTGTAGTAAAAAGGAGATTCTTTGCATAGGTCAACCCTAGTCCTAATAAGGGTAAAAGAGTCGCTCCAGTCTGAGGAAAAGCTGAAATTGCGAGTTCTGGTAATCTCAAATATAATTCATCAATAGGTCTATCAGCAAAAATCCTTATATCAGAAGCCATAATCACCATTACTCCAAAACCTATAGCAATGCCTTGAATCTGTGTAATTACTAGTTTTTTCATAAGAACAATAGTCTCATTGACCTTTCTACCCCATTCAGTTATTTGTACTACTTTTTCAGGAGAACCTTGTATTTCTTTAAGATCATACCCTGCTGAGAAAAATCTTTGTCCCGTACTCTTAATCAAAATACACTTAACGTTCTCATCTCTGTCAGCACTAATTAAACTTTCATATATTAATTTTAACATAGGAATATTGCACGCATTCGCCTTATTTGGTCTGTTTATTGTAATTGTAGCAATACGCCCTTTTACTTCATATAGAATAAATTCTTGTTCACTCATAAGATCTTTAACTCACGATTTAATATAAACTATATAAAGATACGTAGATATTATTTGAGTTTTAATTGTATGTTTATTAGATTAATCTTATAATTTCGGATAATTATGATTACTAATAATATTCAAAGAAGTTAAATGGATTGTACAAATTGAAAAAAAAATTTGATGAAATTAAGGATTTTAAAAAAATTATTGGAAAAATGATCCATTTCGTCTATTTTAAACGGATTCTAATATGTTAGTCTTACCATAACGGAAAATATCTGAAATGATTGGATTAAAATGTATTAATCAATACATATATAATTGCTGAAGCAAGGGAGAAGTGTGTATTTTTCATAACATAAGGATTGAGGTGGTATAAGCTAAAAATGATAGCTGAAATAGAGTTTTTTACGGAAATTTTCGAAGAATTTCTGGGTATGGACAATCAAATTTATGAGAATGAATTATGGAAAGCTCATTCAATAATTAAGTTAATGCGAGTTTCAAACGAATTTGTTGATAAAGAACTTGTAGAAGAAGGTTTAAAAATAATTATTAATTTATGCAGATTTAAAGAGTGCGGAGATCTGTTAGACTCTTATGAAAAAGAAAGTTATCCAATAAATGAATTAGAAGAATCAGAAAAAATCCTACTTGGATCAATTTTAAAAGCAGAATTTACTTAAACTGTTTCTCAAATTCCCAAATAGAATCTTGGATTGTGTGAAGATTCCTTATAACTTTTCCAGAGCTTTTTATTTCCATTTCAGGAGCATCAAACATTGCTTTTCCAATAGCTAAAGCTCTACTTTTAGTTTCTTCTATAATCACTACGATATCTCCTTTTTTGATATCAGGATCTATTTTGGTAATGCCTGGTCGCATTATATCAGCACCATTAGCAACATGTCGAATAGCTCCAAAATCAACAACTATGGTCTTCAAATCTACTTGATTATTCAATAATAATGTTAAGACTGGAATATATCCCTCCTTTGATTTAAAGAGCTTTAACACATTGTTTATTGCGTATAATGTGTCTCCTGCTTCTGTTTGAATGACTTCTATATTACATTTTTTAGGAAATATTTGATTAACGAACTTTTCATCATATTGCTTTAAGATTTCGTCTTTCAAGGGTTTTAATTCGGATTTTCGTATGAAATGTCTTTGTTTTATCTTCATTAGATAAAAAATAAAATTTAAGAAAATTAAAATTTAGTATTTTATGAGATAAGACATAATTTATTTTTTGTGTAAGAATGATGAATAAAGTTTACACATCTGCGGTTGTTATTATTCCTCCACAAGAAAGTTGGGCATCAATTCAAGAAATTCGAAAAATTTATGACCGAAATGTTAATAGATGGATGCCTCACATAACTTTACTCTATCCATTCAGACCTGAAAATGAATATATGGCACTTGAAAAGAAATTTTCAGAAGTATGTAAAAAAATTCCCGCATTTGAAGTCACTCTTCAAGATTTTCACTACTTTAACCATGGACATCAAATTTTTACATTATGGCTTAAGCCAAAGCCATTTGATAAAATTCAAGATTTACAGGCTAAAATTCTTAAACTAATACCAGACTGTAATGATGTAAATAATTTTAAGAATGGCTTTAACTCGCATTTAAGTGTAGGTCAAATTAAGGGTAAAAATAATCTCTTAGAGATTACTAAAAATTTAGAAGGTAGATGGAAAATAATTAAATTTTTTTTGAGTGAAATTTTTTTTATCTCCCGTGAACAAAATAAAACTTCAAGATTTGAAATAAAAAAACGAATTCAACTTAGAATAGAATGATTAAAATTTTTATATTCGAAACTCATTAATTAATTAATTAAAAATTGAAAAATTTCAAAAAGATACTTGAGAAAAATCATGACAGATGATAAGAAAGAAGGACAATTAGTGTTTCATGGGCGTACAGAAATGATCTTTAAGATAATCGTGATCGGAGACCCCGCAGTTGGTAAAACCAGCCTTTTAACAAATTTCTGTGGTGAAAAATTCAATTATGAGTATATACCAACCGTAGGTGTTAACATCACGAAAGAACCAGTCACAATAAAGAACGATATGGGTAAAGATATAAAAATTAATCTAATGATTTGGGATATAGCTGGTCAGCCTCAATTCTATATGTTACATCGGCCATATTTCAACGGTGCTGATGGAATGATGTTAGTTTATGATTTAACTCGCTCAAGCTCTTTCTCAAATATAAATAATTGGTTTTCAACCGCAGTTAAATATGGACTTTCGGGAATTCCACGTCTTTTAATTGGTAATAAAATAGATTTGAATGAAGAGCGAAAGATTATATTACCCATGGCAGAGCATTTAAGTGAAAAAATTGATGCGCCATTTTTCGAGACTTCGGCATTAACAGGAAAAAATGTTAAATTAATTTTTGAGAAGATGGCTAAACTTACCTTTAGTTCAAAATTGGAGGAATAAGTACATTTTTCACAATCTACTTCTATATCATTAGTAATTTTTGTTTTAATCTCATAAACCGTAGGATTTAAATATATAGTAATTTAAAATTCATTAACAAATTTGATCGCTATTTGCCTCTTTTCAGAAGAGAGGTTAAAGAGAAGCTATTATTCCATTGATTTCATTTACTTTTTTTATAATACTACTTATCATTAATTCTCTCTAACAGTGTTAATTCGCTTTTAAAAGATGGCTATTATAAAAATGATTCTTAAGGATATATAATTAAATTTTAATTTATATGACGTTAGAGTTTATTTATCCAAAATACGATCTTTTCTTTTAATGAATCTTTGATATCATCGGAGAGATCTTCTTGACCAATTAACATCTTTCCAAATTGTGAGATTTCATATAGAATTCTATGACCTCCTTTAAAGATAAATATATCTTCTTTTATATTCTCGAGTTGTCCAATAACCACATCAGGTTCCTTAATATCATCAATTTCATTCTTTAGAGTATTGAATTGTTCAATAATTGATTCTTTTTTATCAGTTGCAGATGCGTCCCGATCTACTTCTCCACGTTTGTCTTCTTTTGAGTGAAGTGATATCTCTGATCTTTGAATCAAAGACCTGATTAAATCAAGTTCTGCTTCTAAAATTTTTTGATTTTCAATCACATTCTTAAATTGAGGAGTTAATGATTTAATATCGAGTGTTGCTTTACTCAACTCATTGATTTTGTCAGTTAGCATATTGATTTTTAAATTCGTTTGTCCCATCTTGGTAATAATATCAAGACCAAATTTTTCTAGAATTGAGGCGAATTTATCTATTTTTTCATCCGCTTCTTTAATGAAGGTAATCGCTTCTTTTACATCTATTTTATCTGTATCTCCCATCAATTATCCTCTTTTCGATATTTTATAACGAGATCCATCAATTTGGAAATATATTTTTCATTTAAGAATTATTTTTCATATAAAATTCTTATTTAAATAATTAAAATGCTCTTATAAAAAATTTCTTACCAAAAAATTACTGTGAAATTCAAGTTTCTCAAAATTCTATTGTTTAGATTTTTCTGCAATAAGTACTCCTAAAAACAAAAATTTATGTTCATTTTATTTTTAATAGTAAATATTCAGTTATATTGAAATAAAATAATAATAATAAAAGCCCTAAACCAGCCGTAATCCTCAATATGATCCAGTACATTAACATTCTTACGAAAGACGGTAAATCGTTGTTGTTTAGGAACTATGGTAGTTCTGAAGTTGATAGAGATTTGTTAGCGGGATTTCTAAGCGCCTTTTCAGGCTTTATGAAAGAAATTAGTCAAAGTGATATTAAAAGTACACAAACTGAGGATTTCAAATATTATTATACAATCATTGACACTATTATAATTGTGGTATGTACGGACCTCGAGGACGATGATTCGGTCGTGAATTCGAAGATATTAAGCATAAGAACAAAATTTAATGATAAGTATGGGAAAATTCTTGAGAATGAAAGTTGGGGAGGAAATCGTAGTATTTTTACTGAATTTGAACATGAATTAGATAATATTATTTTAGGTGCTATTAAAGTATCGATTATAGGATTTGGGGGCGTTGGGAAAACTACATTAACAAAATTAATCTGTGGAAAGAATGTTGACCTTGAATATGTTCCTACAATTACAGCTGATATTGCTGCTTATGATGGCGATGAATTTGAAAGATCTATAACATTATGGGATTTTGCAGGACAATCCCAATTCAGATCTTTATGGAAAAGTCTTTTACAGGGAACTGATATTACATTACTGGTTACAGATTCTACATTTGAGGGGATTAAGAATTCAAAAGAAATAATCCATGATATTTTAGATAAATTTTATCATGATAAATTAGTCATAGGCATTGCGAACAAACAAGATTTACCAAATAGGCTTACACCAGAATTTTGTGAAAAAATCATCTCCAGCGAAAGCCGTGTTATTAAGACTTATGGTATGATTGCGATTGAACCTATGTATCGAGAGAAAATTTTAGCAATTTTGAAAGAAGCTATTAAAAAAATTTCATAAATTTTTAATATAAATAAAAAAATGATTTCAATCTGTTTTAGGTGTGTAATTTGATTGATTTTGAAAAAGAGGATATTAAATTCGAACAGAAGGAAGAGGGAATAAAAATTTTAAAATTACCCGAATTAACGGAAGAAGAAAAGGAAATTGTCGACCCAATTGTTGCTCCTACGTCAGGATTACGAATTCAACTTCTTGACATTAAAATCACAGATGAGAAAGAAAAATATGTTTTGACCAATAGAAAACTCTTTCTATTTCTTAGAATGTTCAAAGCTATCAGTCGAAAATTTAAAGAAATGAAAAACAGTCAAAATTTAAAAATTTTAATTTTTACAGATGACCGACCAACTAAAGATCTATTACTACAATATTGTTCTGAAATTTTCGCTTATGATGGATTTGAGATTTATTATCAGAAAGATAATCCCGGAGAATCAAAGATTTCTTCTCCCTATGGAGCAGCATCAGTTGCTTTATATGAAGATATAAAATTAGTTATTGTCTTAACTGCAAGCCATAATGATTTATCTTGGAATGGTATAAAACTATATATTGATTATCCTATCCCAATATCAGGTGATTTACTCAAGGATATTTCAAAAAAAGCACTTAAGGTGAAAGAAATTTCATTTAAATCAGACTTCATACCTAGATCTCTTGAAGCAGAACAAAAAAATAATGATTATGTAATTAACTTGTTATCAAAAGTAATAGAAATAAACAATATAAAAGGTAAGAATATAGTTATTTGGCCTTATTTAGGTAAAGCTAGAGGTATTGTAAACCTATTTAAGCAATATGGAGCAAATCTTACTGTTGTCGATGAAGAGCTTAATCCACCTAATCCTTTAAAAAATATAAAAGAATCAAAACTTCAACAGATAATGACTCAAGCCGACTCAAATATTGCAATTTTATTAGATGCTGATAGAGATAGAATTGTTTTATATGTTAAAGAGAATGAGAAATATTTTACATATATACCAAATGAAATCTATTCTGCAATGCACAATATTTTAGCAAAGGAATTTAACAAAAAAATTATAAATGTTAGGACAATCCCTAGTGATTTACGGGGAGATGATTCCAGCTTTATAAATATTTTAACTGGGGTAGGATATAAACATTTAGGTATAATAATGTATTTTCTTCTTGGAATTGAAGTAGACCAGTCAAAAATTGATACTGCAATAATGTATTTTGAAGATGAGAATAAAAATTTAATAAAGATTAACAATTCTGCTCCACTTAGACAACAAATTATTCAATTAATGGAAAATAGGCATCTAGAAGAAGAATCTTTTTTAATGGTATATTGGGAAGAAAGTGGAGGACATACATTAAATATCTTAAACGTTTCAAAAAATAAAAATACAGGGATTTATGACTTTAAAACTGATTTTACAATCATTGCAGACAAGTATCCTGTTCCAGCACTAGCGTTAATCACCGAACTTATTTGTATGGGACATAATATTTCGGAATCAATTGATTGGTCAATTAAAGGAATAAACCGCACTATACCCGCTAATGACGAAGAAAAAATCAAAATTATGAAGCATTTTGAAAAAAATAATGGAAAACGAATTACCATTTATAATAAGGATTATGAAGTTCAAGCATTATCAGATAATAATGGCATGATTGATATTTATCAATTGAAAAGTAATGACTCAACTCTTTATTTCAGGCCAAGCGGAACAGGTCCAGAGGTTAGATTTTATATTTTTGGAAAGGTAGAGACTCACTTAGATGAAATTGAAAGAGTTCAAGAATATGTAAAAGAAAATTATAGTTAAAATAATTAAAGCTAAATTCTCTCTAACTCCTTTTTATTCTCAAAGATTTAATTGTAATAAAAAATTTAGACTAATTAATATAAGTACTTTCAAATTTTAAAAATTATAAATGAAATTGACGAAAAAATGTTTCAAGAGAAAATTGTTAATGATCAAATTCTCGAGAAGATGTCATTGGAAAATGTCTTCAAAATCTTTAATGATAATGTTTTTCCAATGCTAAATAACGAAGAACAAGAGTATTGCAATAAACTTCAAGAATTTTGCTTAGATTTACATCCAAAAATCGATAAATCAAAAGATGTCTATGGGCTACTTCCAGAACTTGGAAAGCATGGTTATATACAACGAATAAATCCATGGAAAGACTTCAAACCCTATGGAATGAAAAAAGAAATATTATTAGGCGCTCATCTCTCGTTGTTAGACCCTCAATTGGAACTTGCACGATTAGCAACCGGAATATTATGCGGAAATCCTACTTTTCATTATTATGAACATGGAGGAGGTTCTGATATTCCTTTGAAAGTGCAAGATGAGCTTTTATCTGGACAAAAAATTGGCTGTATAGGTATTACTGAACCTGAGAGAGGTTCTGATGCTGTTAATCTGACAACTAAATGTACAAAAACCGATGAGGGCGTTATATTTAACGGAGAGAAAGTTTATACCACCAATGGTGCGGTTGCTGATTATTTTGCATGTTATGGTGTGTATGATGAAGGAAATCCAAGAGATACGATGGTACAAGCTATCATTGCCCGTGATTTTGGAGTAAGAACCGAACGATTAAAAATTAATTCGGTACCGCGAGTCCAAATTGCACATACTATATTAGATAATGTTTTAGTACCTCGAGATTATGTACTTGCAGATGATGGACTTGGATATAAAAGACTTTTTGAAGGATTAGTTCCTGAGAGACTATCAATAATGGGAAGTGGAGTAGGAATTTGCTGGGCAGGATTAGTTTATGGTATTATTTATACCAATTTAAGGAAACAATTTGGTAAACCAGTGATCAGATATCAAGGTGTCGGATATGGATTGGCAGATTTATTAACAAAAACAAATGCTGCGACCGCTTTAGCTCTACAAGCCGCAACTGTATACGATGAGAGAATCTTATTTGCAGAAAAACCTTCTAAAGAAGCAGAAAAATGGGTTGCGTCTATTTCTTCTCAGGGTAAATACTATTTAGCAAAACTTACGCATGAAGTCTGCTATGAAGTTCAACAACATATGGGGGGTATATCAATTACAGATAATACCCCTGTTGATGAATTATCCGATATCAGTAAAATTGAAGAAGTAATTGGCGGATCAAGAAACATCCAACTTCTTTTAATTCAATCCCAAATTCAGAGATATACTGGATTATTATAATCCCTTTTTTTATTTTTAAAAATTAAATATTTATCAAAATTTTTAAAAGTGTAAAGAGAGAGGTAGTCTAGACGTTAAAACTTATTTTTTGATGTTATTGTTTAAATGGAGTAAATTATACGAAAATTATCTTCTCATTTTAACGAAATTACCAGATTTCATTAGCTTACAGGGATTAAGATAATTCTTTCCGGTCTTTTCTGCGACATCTTCTAGCAATTTGGACCACTTTTCGAAATTAAGTTTACCAGCACTAAATGGACCAGGCATATTAGTTCCTTTTAACATAATCTCATCAATAATTTTATAGCCAGAAACGATCCCCTCTTCCAAAAGCTTACAACCTTCATTTAATTGTATTGCTAAATGAATTTCAGGGTTAAATAAGCCTGCTTTTTTACTTAAATTTACATTTGGTCTCCCGGTCGTCCAATCATAAAAGCCTTTTCCTGTCTTTTTTCCAAAATTTCCTTCTGTTATGAGTTTAGTAAGCACTTTACCTGGAGCAAAATCAGGTGAAATATATTTTTCATAACTCTTCAGACTATTATAACTAACATCTATTCCAAGATAATCATTTAATTGACATGGACCCATTGCTATTAACTGTCCTGCTCCAGCATCAGCATCAATCTGTTCCCATGGAATGTCCTTTTCATATGCTTGGTCAAAAATCCAGTTTGAATATATAAGTGAAGGAATTAATAATCTATTCGCAATAAATCCTGGGCTTTCCTTTTCAATTCGTACTGAAAGTCTGTTTCCTTTAACACAAGGTAATTTTTCACCAATAGCTACACATATATCTAATACTTCATCGGAAGTTCTTTCCCCCTTCATTATTTCAACACAGCACTGATTAGCAACTGGAGGAAAAAAATGCATTCCAATAACCTGTTCTGGTCTTTTTGACTCTTCCGCAATTTCAGTTATTCTAAATGTTGATGTATTTGAGGCAAAAATACAATGAGAAAGTGAATTTTGCATTACTAAGTTACACACTTTTTTTTTAATCTCTATTTTCTCCACAACTGCTTCAAATACAAAATCAGCATCCTTAACTGCAGAAATCAAATCTATAGATTTTGCACAGTTTCTTAAAAGATCGTCAGTAGAGATACCTACTCCCAACTTTCCCTTATTTTTGATCCTTTCTAAGCCTTCCTCAATTTTTTTGAACCCATTATCTACAATTTCTTCTTTTAAATCAATTAAAATGACATTATAGCCTGCCATTAGTGCTACTTGAGCAATCCCATGCCCCATTATTCCTGCTCCGACCACACAAATATTTTTAATTTTGTTAATATCAAGCATTTTTAATCAACAATAGGAATCTATCTCAATTCTTCGTTTAATTATTAATAGATACTTGTTATATAGAATTTTTTTTTAAAATTTCTTGAAGTGAAAAAAAAGAAAATTATACTGTTTATTTATCTAAAATTTCCTTTGCTGGAAAAGCTAATCCTGCTACTAGCAGTCCTAATCCAACTATAAAAGTAATCATACTAACGCCATAATAACCTATGTATATTTTATATATTATGAATGTTCCCCAAGTTAAAGCTCCTGAAATTAAAAGTGCATACCAAGACCATTTTTCACCAATTTTATAACTCTTATTGTTTATGAAAAGAACTAATACTCCATTAGCTAATAACACAAATCCAATCAATTTCTTTGTTATTATATAGATCTCCGCGTAGGTGGGGTTACTAGCTAAGTAACTCGCATAGGTCTCATTTGTGTACCACAAAAAATCGCTCACAAACATAATTTCGGTTACGAATATCCACAAAACGCCCATAATTAGGATATAAAATCCCATAAAATTCATTAAAAAATGTCCAATTTTAAGGTTTTCCATAAATTTCACTTGAATTGCTTATGTAGTTTTGTTATTTCTAAAAGAATATAAATTTATTTCAGATTTATATAACTGTATTAGTGAATGCTTCTTCTAATGGTTAAAAAAAGAAAAGAGAATTTTATAAGTGAAATTATTTTCTCTTAAATGAAAAGTTTTTAAGTTTCTCCAGTGAAATTTTCCCCTTTTTTAAAAGTATTCCCAAAATTACACCAATTATAGCTATTCCACCAACTATTGATACAACAATAATAATTATAACAGTTGGATCTAATCCTCCAGAGGGAATACCTTTTATTATTATTACTTCTTCAAATGCTTCATTTCCTACAATATCTCTCGCAAAGAACGTGATGGTAACACTACCTTCAGGTAGTACATCCCAAGCAGCTTGATTAATAGTTCCGTTTTCTGTAAACGTATAATTATTTAATCCGCCATCAAGTGTATACCACATCTCATATACATAAATATCAGTTACTTCTATGTTGAAATTGGGAGCTGTATTGCCAAATCTCTCACCTTCTAAAGGTGAATTAATAATTATCCTTGGTGCACCATCTTCAGCTATTGGCAAATAATCGATACTTCCCGCAGAACCACCTATATACGTATATGGGTTATCCACAATCCCATCTTGTGGGCTTACATCTGGACCTGTGTGATTATCCCAGTAATTACCAATTATGGTATCATTCCACTTGTTATCAGATCCATCATCAACAGCATGTTTTCCATTTTTCAGAAAGAAATTTTTATAAACTGAATTGCTACCGCAATTAGATTCAAAAAATATTCCTTGGGTGTTATTATATATAATGTTTCCAATAATAAAATTCTCATTAGAATCATCCTGGATATATACCCCTGTATTCTTGCTATTGTCAACTGTATTTCCCGAGATTGTATTATTATTGCTTCCCTCCAGACCTATTCCAAGTTCATCATTATTGTTTGCTGTATTTCCTATTACATCATTAAAATCACTGTAATATAAATACATTCCTTCCTGATTCCCATTAAAATAATTTCCTAAAATAATATTATTATAGCATTCATCCTCAAGAAAAATCCCATTATAAATATTATCATTTGCAGAATTCTCGCTAATATAATTGTGATCACTCCTACTTAAATAAATTCCTGCCCTATCATTATTATTTGCTATATTTTCAATTATACAATTGTAATCACTATCCTCTAAATGAATCCCATCGCAATTTCCATTTGCTATGTTTCCAGAAATAGTATTATTATAACAAAAATACCATAAAACTATCCCTTGATCGTTATCATTTGCGCTATTTCCTGATAATGTATTATTATAACATTCTTCTAAATATATTCCTTCTTCAGTGTTTCCATTTACAATATTATCGATAATATAACTGAAATTGCATATGTTTATATAGATCCCCTCATCATTATTATTTGCGGTGTTTCCTGTAATATTGACGTAGTTGATTGCATATCCATAAATCCCATCAATATTATTATCATTTGCAGTGTTTTCATAAATAGTGATGCTATTGCTATATTCTACGTATATCCCATTATCATTATTAGAACAATTATTATTGATTAATCGAGAATTATTCACATTATCAAAATAGATTCCTGCTTCATCAGAATTATAAATCAGGCACTCTTGAATTATGAAAGAGACATTTGAATTTCTGATATCAATGCCATATTTTTCTGTTCCAAAACCGCTAATTATAAGATTTTCAATGATATATGGATCCAAAGATGTTCCTGTTCCAGAGCACCAAGGTTGACTTTTTGCCCACGTCCAATTATGTGCACCAACTCCAGTAGCATAATCATTTATAAAAATTGGTAATTCCACTGTAGGAGATGAGCAATCGTTATATTCTATAATATTTCCTTCGCAGTAGGTTTCATAAATACACCAATTATTATCTTCTAAGGAATTTCCTGTGATATTATTATAGTTACTATTATAATCAAGTCTTATACCTAAATCGCTTTTATTTATTGTATTATTCTTAATCTCATTGCTATCAGAATTATAGTATAAATATATCCCTATTTCAAGGTTATTATTGATGGTATTACCTATGATATTACTATTATCGCAATCCTGTAAATATATCCCACGTTTATTATTGTTAATACTATTACCAGTTACATTAATATAATGACAAGTATCCAAACAAATCCCTATTCCTCCATTATTATTTGCTGTATTGTTGATAACGGAATTTTCATTATTATTATATCTGATATATATGCCATTAACATTGTTCTCATTCGCTGTATTATTTAAAATAATGTTATTATCGCTTCCACCTTGAAAGCTGTTTATAAATATACCATATTGATTATTGTTGTTTACAATATTTAGTGTAATGTTATTATAATTACAGTCAGTTTCCAGTTGTATTCCATCATTATTATTATTTATTACATTCCCTGTAATGTTATTATATTCGCAGTTCGTATCGAAATATAATCCATTCCATTCATTATCTTTTAGTGTATTCTCTATGATTTTATTTCCATCACTATCAATTAAATAAATACCCTGTTTATTACCTGAAATAGTGTTATTTATGATGGTTCCATTATTTGTATTCTCCAGCCAAATTCCCGAATCAAAAAAAGAGTGATCTGCATTGAATATCGTACAATTCCTAATAATAAAATATTCATTCACCGAATTATTTATTAAAATTCCATTTCCTGTAGGTGAATCACTTGCATCAATAGTTACATTTTCAATAAAGTAAATTCCATTCTTAAAATAACACCAAGAATAATTACCAGCAGTCCAAGACCAATTTTTAGGATTACTATCATCAATATGGATGAATGAAAGATTATAACCTCCTGAGCTTTTAGGATCAATTTTAATAGATTTATGATTATCAATTAAATTCATATTTTTACTTATCGATAAAGGAACTAAAAACCCCAATATTATTAAAATTACTAATTTATATCTTTTAGACATCATTGTATATTTTTATCAAATTTTTTTTGGTTAAATATGTTGATGAGAATGAAATATTTAAGATTTTTGAAATCTGAATTTATTATCTATTTTAGTTAGAATGCTGTGAAGGACGCATAACCAATTGTGTTTATATGAACACTATTTAATTATAAAACTTTTGAAATGAACACATTATACCAATTCGTAAAATTAAAACAAATGAATTAAAGCAATAATTGATAAGATAATAGATTTTAAACCGATCACTAAAAGAAACAAAATTACAGCAATCTGAAATTTCTTAACAGAGATTTTAGGTGTTATTTGATGACCTAATTTAGTTCCAAGAAATATAATTGGAAATACCAATATAAATACGATGAGAAGTTCATATGGGAAGATATCTCCAAGAAAGTAAAATGGTATCCTCGAGAGTGACAATATAGTCCCAATAGCACCAAAATTTTCGATAAAACTTTCTCGGTAATGCCCTGTCTTTTCTAATAAGGCTACATTAATAGGTCCCGCTGCACTAATTAAACCCGTTAATAATCCATAAGAAAATCCGCCAAAAAAGATAATGGGGGATGTTGTATTAATTTTATTTTTAATTACCATATTTTCGGGATTTTTAAAGTATATAATGAGCTTTAAAGAAGAATAAGTGAGAATGAAAATTCCCAGAACCAATTCTATCCATTCTACTCGAAAACTTATAATTAAATAAGTTCCTAGGATTGTTGCTGGAATGCCTAATGATAGGAATCGGAAAAAATAACCTTTATCCAAAAATTTACGGTATTTTATAAAATTCAATAAAGCAGGAAAAGTTCCCCAGATATTTACCAGTATTACTGCATTTTTAATCCCTATTATGGGAGTTATAATAGGTATTAAGACTAAAGCATCTCCAAATCCGATAATACCGTAAACCATACTCGAGAAAAAGATTGCAATCAATGAAAGATAAATAATCATATTATGGGATTTCAAAAATTAGATAATGTAAAAAGCTTTTTAGATTAAGACTTTTTACAAAAAAATCAATTATTCAGACATTTTTTAAAATTTAAAAAAATCCTAATATTCTTCATTAATCCTTTTTTGAGGACTTTTTTTCTTTTTACCAAAAAGAAGCTTTTGGTTTTTTTCTAAAAACTTAGGGCCGAATCCAGTTAAATCCTCCAATGGTCCTTTTATTCCTTTAATTCGACCTGTCCTTGTATATACGATTTCAGTATATTTAATAGCTCTAAATACTTCATATGGTGTTTTAAAATTATCTATTAATGTACTTGCCTTTTTAGAACCTATATCTGCTAAACCTTCTATTATAAAAGACCTTCTTTCTTTTTTAGACATTGATTTAGGCGCTTTTCTTGAGAATATAGGCATACTATCTTTTACTTGTTCCCTATAAGCTATTCTCTCAATAACTATTGCAGTATCCTCCAGATTTCTAGTAGGGATTACAGAAATCCCTAATTTGTAAGATATAAAAGAAAGAGCACCATAAATCGAGGAAATTTTCATACCTGTATTTTCAAATACCTCATCATTCAGACCTTCCAATATCAAAATCGGATATTGATATGTATCTTTTAATCGAAGTAATTGTTCGAATAATCTATTATCCATAATTGATGATACAAAATCAAATCCTTCTTTTCTTTCTATTGCAACCTCGCTGGAAACAACAATATCGGCAATATCTAATTGTTTTGAATCATATGTTATTACATCTTTCTTAGTGTCTAATAGAGCCATTAATTTCTGTTCTCTATTATCAATAATTACATGGAGTAGTTTATTTTCACTCATACTACTATTTAAAAATTAATGAGTTAAGTATTAAATATTTCACATTTTAGTTATTAAACTATTAATCTTAAATTTAAAAATAAAAATTTTCAAAATTTAGCTAGGAATTTCTTTTTCTTTAGAAATCATAATTAATGTTTGATTAAATCCTTTCAAATAATTTGTAATATCTCTTATATGGTATAATTTATTATGTACTACAATAAATAATATAAATAAAAGCCCCGCAATCTCAGTAATTATCACTAATGGATCTGTCCATAATTTTCTAAGCCAATAAATGAAGGGTTCTTCAATGTAAGGAAAATCATAAGAAAAAAAGGGATAAAATAATGGGACATATGGAAGATCCAATATGATATGAGAAATGAGTCCGAAAAGAAAGGGAAGAGAAATACTTTTATTTCTTTTAGTGGAAAAATGGACAATTAAAAAACTTATAATTACAAAAAGTAGGTTATGAGAATAAAGTCTTCCTCCTCCTAAATCTAAAAGGAATAGTGGTTTATCAATTATATCTGGAAGTAACGCACCAATTATCAATGATAACCGATTGATTTTTAATCGTTTAATTCGCGGAATTTCCGTTAAAACTAAAGGCAGAGCAACATGGAATATTAGATAAATATTTTATCACGCTTTTCTTCAATTAAAATAATGCTATTTTTAAAAAGTATAATAAATAAAACACTAATCCAAACAAAACTAAAAATTCAATAGCTAATTTTAAGGATCTTTTAATCAAATAACTATAAGGAATTAATTTTTCATGAAATAAACCTAATTTCTCGAATAGATCACTAATTCTTATAGTTCCTAATCCTTGAGCAGTTGGGTCAAAATTCAAATCTAATCTGGATGTCTTTATTAAATCTATTATAGCATTATATGAAATTTGAGGATTAAATTCTTTAATTAATGCTATTATCCCTACTGCAATTGAAGCAGAAACACTAGTACCGGTAACTCTTACCCGTAAATTATTCGATAATGGCACAATTATATTTGAACTAGGCAAACATAAATCGGGTTTTATTCTTTCGTCTAAGGTAGGACCTCTTCCGCTAAATCTAGGTATTGTAAGTTCTTTTGTAAGAGCTCCAACTGTAATAACTTTTTCTGCTGCCCCAGGACTTCCTATAGTATAAGAATCAGGACCAAAATTACCTGCAGGGCTCACTATGATTAAACCATTATTAACATATAGATTGCAAGCTAACGATAAGATATCTTTTCCATCAGATGGATCTTTAGTTGTTAGAGAAATTAAAAGAATGTCAATGTGAATTCTATCCTTATTAATCTTTTCAAATATTTTTAAAACATCAGAAATATGATATTCCTCATCTAATTTAGTTAATTTTAAATCAATTAGATTGATATTTGGAGCAATTCCAATAAAATTATCATCAATATCCTTAAACTGGTTGCTGATTATACTTGCCATAATAGTCCCATGAGTAATGTCTTTTATTGGTTCCTCATTTTTATTTCCTTTTTTATTTCCATCTAAAGGATCCTTCAGCTTAGGTATTGATGGTAAACTTTCGTTTATCCCATCATCTACAATTCCTACATTAATATTTGTTCCTCTATATATGATGTGGGAATTTTGATAATCATTTAGTCCTAAAATCTCTGAAACATCTAGCATTGAGAAATGAAGCTTTTGATCTTCTTCGATTTGGTTTATTAACTTTTCTTTTTCAAAATGATAAATCTGGTCTTTCTCTAAATTAGCATAAATTGAAGGTATAATATCAAACTTACCCAAAATTTTCAAATCTTTATATTTTTCTACGAATATTTCTCGATTTGACAAATCTTTAAATGAAATTATTACCTGAAATTTTTGATCTTTATGTTGAGTTTCAATCTTTTCTTTAAATGGACTATAAATTGTCATAATCTCAATTTTTATTAAGTTCATTAAAATTTTATTTGGATTACCATGGCTTTTTTAATGTAGTTGACCTACTCATTTTAGATTTTTTTGGATAATCTATATTAAAATGAATTCCTCGGCTTTCTTTTCGTGATATTGCACTAACAATAATAATCTTTGCAACAGTTGCCAGATTTCTTAATTCAAGTAAATTTTTTTCTATTTTAAAATCCCAGTAATACTGGTTAATTTCATCTAATAATAAGTTAATTCTCTTCTTCGCTCTTTGTAAACGCAAATCAGTGCGAACAATACCAACGTAGTTCCACATAAATCTCCTAATTTCATCCCAATTCTGTGAAATTATAACTGCTTCCGTAGATGGGACAGCATGGCCAGGTTCCCATTCGGGAAATTCTTTTATTTTCAATTTAGAAATGTTATTCTTAAGTGTAATGCTACATTCATGGGCGTTGACTAATCCCTCTAATAATGAATTACTCGCTAATCTATTCGCTCCATGCAGTCCTGTACATGAAGATTCACCAATGACATATAGATTTTTAACTTCTGAAGTCCCATCAATCCTAGTTATCACACCTCCGCAACAATAATGAGCAGCGGGGACGATAGGAATTGGTTCTTTGGTAATATCAATGTTAAATTTCAGACATTGTTCATAAATCCCTGGAAAATGACTGATAATAAAATCTGAGCTTTTGTATGAAGCAATGTCTAATAATACATAATCATCGCCAGATTTCTTCAATTCAGCATCAATTGCTCTCGAAACTATATCCCTAGGTGCTAATTCTTTTTGGGGATGATAATTTTCCATAAATTGCTTTCCGTTAAAATCCTTTAATATTGCTCCTTCTCCTCGCATTGCTTCAGAAATTAAAAATGATTTTGCATATGGATGATATAAACATGTTGGATGAAATTGATAAAACTCCATATTTGAAATTGAACATCCTGCACGATAAGCCATAGCTATTCCATCCCCTGAAGCAATATCAGGATTAGTAGTATAGAGATATATCTTACCTGCACCTCCTGTTGCTAATATTGTAGCTCTTGCGGCAATATTATGGATCTCGCCACTATCTTGGTTTAAAACGTAAGCACCAAAACATTTGAAATTCTCAGCATATAAATTTACAGCGCAGCATTTTTCTTTTATTTCTACATTATGCAATTTTTTAACTTTATCGATGAGTACTTGTTCAACACTTTGCCCTGTCTGATCATTTATATGAAGAATTCTTCTTTGGGAATGCCCTCCTTCTTGCCCTAAATCGTATTCTCCTTCTTCATTGCGTGTAAATTCAATCCCTAAATCTATTAAATCTTTAATTCTATTAGGAGCTTGAGTAATTATCTCTCTAACAACGTTTTCATCACACAAACCATCACCAGCTATTATCGTATCATGAATATGCTTTTCAAAATTATCACTTTTATCCCATACACAAGCAATGCCTCCTTGGGCATAGAATGTACTGCTTTCATGTAAACTTTCTTTTGTTATCAATAAGATTTTTTCTTCAGGTACTAATTTAGAAAGATTTAATGCTAAAGAAAGTCCAGATATTCCACTTCCAATAATTAAGAAATCTGTTTTATACTTCAATTGAGTTAATCTATTTTTTCCATAATATAATTAGAATTTATTTTAGAATACAATTAATAAAATTAAAATTTTATTACAATTAAAATAAGAGAAATCATTTTTAAGGGTTTATTTTCTTAATTTTCTATTTATTTCGTTAATATTGTTCTCTACTACTTCAATACATTGTTTTTGTTCCTTTTTGAAATTATCCAAAATTCTTTTTTGATAAAAAATATTTATTATCAATTAAGGAATTGGAATATCAAAATATTCTTATGATAAAACGTGTACTCTTTTACTGTGCGGGAAACACTTGTAGAAGTCCTTTTGCTGAAGCATATGCAAATTGGTTAAAAAAAACTAAGTTTAAAAAAGAACTACGAGAAGTAGAATTTGATTCCGCTGGGATCTACCACTATTATAAAACTGCTCAACCTGGAACAATAAATTATCTAAAGTTAAAAGGCATTGATATTAGTGATTTTACAACAAAAAAAATTAATTCAAAATTACTTGAGAAGCAAGATCTAATTTTAGGGTTCGAGCAAAAACATCACATTAACAAATTGAAAAGAAAATTTAAGAATCTTAAAGGAATTGACGATAAAGTCTTCTTATTATTAAAATATGTTGGTGAAAAAGAGAATTTAGAGATAAAAGATCCTTTTTATTTACCACAAGATGAGTATAATAAAATTCTTGAGAGGATCGAGAAAGGAGTATTGAAACTCATAGAAAAAATTATTGAAGTTAATAGAAAGGAAGAATAAGATCTAATTAATTTTATTTTTAATTTATAAAAATTCAGAATACTTTTGACTGAAATATTTTTTTATTATATATTTAGTTGATGCAAATTTCTGAATATTTCCCTGAAAGTTCTTAAGGTCTTTAGAAAATGTTTGTTCAAACTCTTGTGAAAAATTATCAAGTTTTTTGAATAAAACAGGTAAGTCCGTAGTGGCTATTAAAGCAGCAATATGATATTTTCCGAATGCAAAAAAAAGATGGTTTCCTTCTTTATCAATTTTCTTAATATACTTTTTACTTTGAGTTATTTCAGAGATAATAGTTATTATTCCTGATAATGCGCCAGAAATAAGATCTTCATCAATTACACATTCAGTTTCCTCTTCTTTAGGCTGATATTTTTGTATAAAACTATGATTATAAATACAAACTCCACTATTGCTGAAGATAAAAATGCTCTTTAACGCCTTTGCCCAATCTCTTTCTTTAGAAACCAAAATATCTTTTCCCGCCATTATCCAAACAAGAGTAATAACTAAAACAAATGAATTGAGTAGGTTAGGCAAGTTTGGTAACACAGTTTCAATATTTGTTTCTGCATAAAGGACATCAATCCATCGATATAATAAATATCCTAAGGCAAGCCCAAAGCACATCAATGACATAAAAAGACCATTTATTCCTCCTCTATATTTTAAATTACCTCTTTCAGTCGAAAAATCTCCAGAGATTGTAATTATTGCTAATATTAGTGGAAGAATGGCCAAAGCGTAATGAATCGAGATATGGATTTTTATCGGAATCCAAAATACAGATTCTACATTTGGAAGATAAAAGGAACTATGCGATATATAAAAAAAGGAAACTACTAAAATTCCTATAATTAATGTATTCTTTCGGCCAACATTATCAAAAAACCAACCCGCAGCAATAACATAAAAAAACGATATTACTGAAAAAGTTATAATATCAATGTTATACCCGTTGAAATAATCCAAGGATGTATACAATAAACCTCCTAAAATGCCACTTAAAAGGGCAAAAGTAATCGAATATCGAGAAAAATGTTTCTCAAAAATTAATTTTAAATATTTCTTATCAGATTTAAGTCTCTTTTCAGTCTCAATATATTTATAGGTCCTTGAAAACCATACTATAATGATTAAGAAAATGGCTTCTATAATGATAAGAAAGATGAATAAATCCTTAAAAAAAATAAATATAAGCCCCGTTAAGCCTATAAGAAAGCAAGTCATTAATAATATTGCTGATATTCTTCCTCTATTTAAGATAGTTGTTTCATGAACTAGCGTTGAAAACCAAACTATAATTAATTGAGGGATCGAAATCAATACAATTATTAAACTAATCAGATTAGTTAAAGGATATGAAAATGTACTTAGATACAAGCCTAATATACAAATAGACAGAGTTATAATGTACAATCTTGTTTTATTTTTAATGATATCAACAAGGAATCCAGATAATAAGAAAATGAGAGAAATTACAAATAAGATGATAATTACTGGAATCTCTCGAGCAAACTCATGGGTCATATTAACAAAATAATCGAGTATAAAAAATTCAACTATTAAAATAATAGCAAGAAAAGAGAAAAACAAATAAAAAAATGATTTCTTTCCTATGTTTAAATCTTTAGCAAATACTTTTCCAAACCAATATTTTATACTTTTTTTCATATTTCTCTTATTTAGCGATATGCTTAAATCTAAAAAAAAAAAAATAGCTTTTCTATGAATATTAGAATAGTGTTGATTTGAATTGCATATATTTGATATTTGTACTATTTTTAGGACGTCTTTTTATTTAATATTTTTCCCATAACTATTTGAATTAAAAAAGGTTATTAAATAATCAGAAAAGAGAGTTGTTTACTAATTATTTTATAAATTCACTATACTTTTGACTGAAATATTTTAATATGAGAAATCTTGCAGGTTGAAAGTGTTGAACATTGCCTTGAAAATTTTTAAGATCTTTACTGAATTTTTGCTCAAATTCTCTTGAAAACTCATCAATTTTTTTAAATAAAACGGGTAATTCCATTGAAGTAATCAATGCAACTATATGATACTTTCCATAAGTAAATAGGAGAGTAGCCTCTTCTTTTTGGATTTGTCTAAGCTGTCTTTTACTATGAGTTATTTCGGATATTATAGTAATTATTCCACTTAAGGCTCCACTAACAAGATCTTCATCGAAGTTTTCGTCAATTGTATCTTCCTTTATTTCACTTTTATGCTCAAAACTGTAATTATAAAGACAAACTCCACTTTTATTAAAAACAAAAATATTTTTAAGAGAATCTGCCCAATTTTTTTCTGTAGATACTAAGAATTCTTTCATCGTCATCATCCAAGCCAAAAGAATAACCAATATGAATCCATTTAGAAGATCAGGAAAATCCGGTACAAAATTATTAAGATTAGGAAATCTATTATACAAATCATTTATAAAAATATTAAAAATATATCCCAGAATTGTTCCAAAGAACAATAATGACATAAAGAGTCCATTTATTCGACCCCGAAATTTCAAATTACCTCTCTCCGTAGAAAAATCTCCTGAAATTGTAAAAATAGCAAGTAAGAGGGGCAGTATTGAGAAACCATAATGAATAGAGAGTACAATTTTTCTTGGCATACCAAAAATATAGTCTGAATCAATAAATGAGCCATACGAAATAAGAAAAAATGAAAGAACCACAATTCCTAATACAATTGATATTTTACGGCCAATATTATCCAAACAGCATCCCGCAGCCATAAGATATAAAAATGATGCTAAAGCAAATATAAAAAAATCTACTTCAAATCCATATCCCGCTAATAAATTTCCTAAAATGAAACTTAATACAGTAAAACTAGAAGAGTATCTAAAAAAATGTTTTTCGAAAATTATATTTAAATATTTTTTATCAGATTTCAATCTTTTTTCCGTTTCTATGTATTTGTATTTACGGGAATACCAAAAAACAATTACAAAAATGCCTAATTCTACAACGCCTAAATAAACATATAAAAATTCAAAAATGATAAAAATAACAGAAATAAATCCTAAGGAAAAACCACAAATCATTAAATAGGTCGTTATTCTTCCTCGATTTAAAATATTGGTTTCATGAACTAATATCGTAAACCATAATATAATTAAATGAGGAATGGTTAAGAGCACAAGCAATAAACCTAAATAATATAAAATTAATCTAGGAATAGCACTTATAAAAAGACCAGAAATGCAAATCAGAAATATTAGATTAAAGCATCTGGTCCTATTCTTTATTTTATCCACGACAATACCAGATATGAGAAAACCAATAGCAAGAATTACTAAAAAAACATAAATTTCTAATCCTACAACTAAAACACCGCTAGTTAATATTGTATACTTAAATAAAAAAGCTTCAGCTATTAACGTTATAGCGAGTAAAGAGAAAAATAAATAAACTAAATTAATCCTGGGCAAATTAATGTCTCTTGTGAAAACTTTAACAAACCAGTGTTTTAACGATTCTCTTTTCATTAGAACTAAATAGTATTGATTTCAGTATTATTTGTTAGGGTAACTTGTTATTTAATCTTTATGTCAGAACTTTCTCATAAATTTTAATTGAAATACAATTCTTTTTATACTTGATAAAACATGAATAAAATAAAGCGAGTTTTATTTGTTTGTCTAGGAAATATTGCAAGATCTCCAGTAGCAGAATACTTAGCTCGCTACTATGCTAGAAATCTTGAAGCAGATTTGAAAATCGATTCATGTGGCTTTTTCAATGCTTTTAGTTATATGCAACCAGAATCTCGTAATTATTTGGATTCAAAAAAGATAAATCACTCAAACTTTATTCCAAAAGTAATTAATCGTAATTTATTAAAGTCCCAGGATTTAATCCTTACAATGGAAAGAACGCATTCGAATGATATTAAGAACAATTTTAGTGATATTATTGATATTGAAAAAAAGACTTTTACATTAATGGAGTTTAATGGGGAAACTCATAATGTCGATATTATTGATCCCTATTGTACCACTGATGACACCTATATAAAAGTTCTTAGAATAATCGATGAAAATGTTGAGAAAGCTATTATAAAAATTATTAAAATTAATGAATCATAGAAAATCGTAATTTAAAAAGATAAGGTTTTAATTAGATAAGCGTCTTTCCAATAAAAAAATATAAATATAATTTCAAAGGTTCTATTTTTAATGAATCAATTATTATTAAACAATTCTATTCTTGAAATTTTCGTAGGAGATTTAACCAATATCGAACAATATGATGCACTCGTTATTCCAACCAATAGTAGACTATTACCCAGTGGCGAACTAAGGTGTAAAGTTTTAAGAAAAGCTGGAACACAGGTTCAAGTTGAATGTAATAGAATAATCAATAAGATTGTTCATATTTCTGTAGGATCATCTGTAATGACATCGGGAGGAAATTTAATAAAAAATATTATACACACGCATGGTCCAAGACCAGGGCAAGGAAACGAGGGAAAGAAGTTAATATTAGCTACATGGAATTCATTAACATTAGCAGATGAAAGTGGAATAAACTCTATAGTATTCCCCCCAATATCTATAGAGATGCGTGGTTTCACCGCAAAAGTTTGTGCTGAAACCATGTTACCTGCAATAAAGAAATATCTTTTGGAAAAAAATGAGAATTTAAGAAATGTTTCAATTTGTTTAGAAACTGAAGCGGATTATAAGGAATTTGAGAAAATTTTAGATACTTTATCTCATTAATATTGCCTTTTTCAAATTGAAACACTCCTTTTTTAGTAATTTTATAATATTTGTTCTCTAATAACTAACTTAATTTTTTTGAATTAAGTTTTTAAATAAACTAAATGCTAATAATTATTAAATAGATATTTGTTAATTTTTATACTTAATTTTAGAAATTAGGGTTTATAAATATTGGAACAATATAAAAAAGAGTTAAATGAAAGAATATTTAATCCAATTGAAAATATTAATTCAGTTAAAGGATTTGAAATTATAACTGAATCCTTAGTCTATAAAGTTTATGATGTATTTGGCCGTAATAGCTTACTTTCAATTCTATATCAAACTGGAGTCTTTCCTGGCACTATTATTGCGGAGAGAATAAAAAAGGAATATAATAAAGAAAAATTTGAAATCATGGAAGCTTTAGTAATTCTAATGGATGAATTAAAAGAATTTTATTCAATACAAGTTCGAGATATTGAACAATATGAAGATAGATATAGGGTTATCATCGAAAATCACTGCTTTTTACGTAGACCAATAAGTCATCGCGAAAAGCTAGATTATGGAAAAGCATTTTGTAGGATTAATAAGGGATATTTTGAGACTGCCTTCCAGAAACTCTTAGGGGATAATGTAAAGAAAATTGAAATAAATTTTCTTGAAAATGATGCTGAGAAAGACGTATGTGTAGAAGAACTTACTTTTTATATTTAATATAATCTTTAATATTTTTTAGAAATTAAGGATATAAAAACAGGTTTTTAATTTTTTTATAAATATAGAAGACGAATTAAATACATTAAATCGATTAAAGAAAACATATCATTTTCTTTTTTTGAAAAAAAAATATAATATATGTTAAATTAAACATAACAAAATTCTAAATTAAAATTAATATTTAAGAGGTTGAAATATAAAAATGACTGATATTAAAAAGATTGTAGCTTTAGGTGTAGGGCTTATGGGTGAAGGAATTGCCCAAGTTGCTTTAATGGCAGGCTACAATGTTACATTAGTAGATATCAAGGATGAGCTAGTTAATAAAGCGTATTCAGGCATAGAAATAGGTTTGAAAAAGTCTGAGGAGAAAGGGCAATTAGGTGAAGGTGTGACTGCTGCAGATGTAATGGCAAGATGTAAAAAATCAACTGACTTAGCTTCTGCTGTGAAAGATGCTGATATGGTTATTGAGGCAATAGTTGAAAAAATGGCTCCAAAGAAAGAAGTATGTAAGACAATAATGCAGAATGGACCCTCGCATATCATTTTTGCGTCTAATACTTCCTTTATGAGCATAACTGAAATGGGAAAAGATAGCGGAGCTCCGGATAGGGTATGTGGAATGCATTTTTTCAATCCCGTTCCTTTAATGGCGTGTATTGAAGTAATTAAAGGAGAAAAAACTTCCGATAATACATTTAATAAGGCAATGGAAGTTGCTAAATCACTTCCTGTTCTGAGAGGTAAAAGATTCATCGCACCTGTATTGAAGGATAGACCTGGATTTATTGTAAATAGAATGAATGCTCCTGGAAACATATATATAAACTGGATCCTTGATAAAGCTGCAGAGAAAGGAATTGCATGGGATCAAATAGATGCTGATGTGGGAAAACTTGCTGCTATGCCACCTTGTGTTTTAATGGATTATGTTGGGATTGATACTATGGTACATGGAATGAATTATAATGCTGAACTTCTACATCCTGATTTTAAACCAGGAAAAGTACTCACTGAAATGTATGAAAAAGGCAATTTAGGGAGAAAAACTGGTAGAGGTTTCTACGATTGGAGTAAGGGTCGACCACAGCCTGATTTATCTAAAAAGTCTGGATTATTCAATTTAAATGCGCTATTTGCAATTGCCTTAAATGAAGGTTGCCGTATTTTAGAAGAAGGTGTTGCAAGTGGTTTTAAAATAATCGATGATGCAAATATGGCAGGAATGAATACTCCTGGTCCATTTGGAGCAGGTAAAAATAAATATGGAGAATGGTCTGAATTACTAGAAAAACTTGCGGTTGAGACAGGAAAGGAATATTTAAAGCCTTGTAAATTGATGAAATCAGGAGAATTTGTTAAAATGCGAAAGTAAACTAAAAGAATTTAACCTATATATTCTCATTTTTTTTTTATTATGTTAAAGTACGATTATTTCAAAAATCAATTTGAAAATTTTTAATTCGAAAAAAAATAATACTAGATATTTTAAAACAATAAATAATGAGAAATAAAATAATAGAAATTAAAAGGTGGAAAATAAAATGGCTGAAGAATCAAAATTTGAGCATTTAAAAATTGAATGGCCCACAGCAGTAGATGAGGAAGGAAATGTTATAAGAGAAGGTACAATTGATGGAAATTATGCTGTAATTTCAATAAACCGTCCAGATAGATTGAATGCCCTAACTGACAAAGTAGTTGCTGAAATTTCTCAAGCACTAAGATTGATGGAATGGGACGGTTCAATACGAGCAGTTGTATTACGAGGTACAAAAGAGATTACAAAAAAACCATCCTTTTCTGTTGGAGCGGATTTAACTGCGTTATTTGATCCAAGATTAAAACCAAATATCCCTATGCACATGAGTCAAGCAATGAGAATACGACATAGAGATTATGATGAATTAGAACAATTTACTAAACCTATAATTGCAGCAGTTGATGGATTTGCATTAGGCGGAGGATTTGAACTTACTCTATGTTGTGATATTATTATTGCTTCTGATAGATCTGTATTTGGAATACCAGAAATTAACAGAGGGATATTTTCAGCTAATGGAGGAGTAACTAGATTAGCAGCAAGAGTTGGGCTTAATAGAGCAATGAGAATGGCAATGTTTGGAGAACATTTTGATGCAAAAACAATGTTAGAGTGGGGATATGTATCTTGGATTGCTCCTGCTGGTGAAGAATTTGAAAAATTTGTTCATGAGAAAGCTAAATGGTTAGGAGATGCTCCAACAACATCTTTATTTGTAATTAAAAAATGCGTTAAATTTGGTACTCGATATCCTCAATTAGGGATAATGATGGAACAAATGGGCTTTGGGATAACATTTGCTGGAAGTCAGGATGCTAAGGAAGGAATTTTAGCTTTCAATCGTAGAATTAAATGTCCTATATGCGGTGGAAAGGGTAAAATGGAGGATGGAAGTACCTGTAAAAACTGTGGCGGTAGCAGGAAAATAAAAGATACTCCACACTTCAAAGGAATCTAATTTGTCTATAATTTTTAAAAATATTTTTTCTTTTATTTAGCATTGTTGTTATCTTTTTCTTTGATACATTTATAAATTACAATTTCAATATAGGATATAACTATCTTTGAACTTGACAACATGACTTCTAATGTAAAATTAGTTGAAGAAATTAGTGATGGAAATCTTTTTCTTAGAAAAATTTCTAAAAATGATATAGATTTTGTTTTTGAAAGTTTAAATGATGATAGAATAACTGCTTATTTATCTATGGAGCCATTGAAGACATTAGAACAATCTAAAAGATTAATTAAAAGTTATTTAAATTATTGGAATGTAAAAATTCAATTTAATTATATAATAGAACTTCTTGAAGCTGATAAAGTTAAAATTGGCTCTGCTAGTCTTTGGAGTATAAGTTGGCAACATTATCGAGCCCAAATCGGGATCTGGTTAATTCACTCGTTTTGGGATAAAGGATTTGGAGAAAAATCTTTGAATTTAATTAAAAATATTGCATTTAATCATCTAAAATTAAACCGACTTGAAGCCTACATTGCTATCGAGAACAAAAGATCTCAATATCTTTTTGAAAAATGTGGATTTAAAGAAGAAGGAACATTAAGGCAATATTTGAATTTTCAAGGGAAATATCATGATGCTGTAATATTAGCTTGTATAAAAAAGAATTGTCTCTGAGATTGTTTAATTTACTATTTTACTTGCAACTAAAAGAAGAGTATTTCATTTATTAATGGTAATCTTCTTTAATTATTTGTATTTAATTATTCAATTGTCTTAAATTCTATTTTATTCTGATGGAACAGATTTGTCTTTAATTGGGGCTGTTATTTCAGTCTCTTTTTGTTGAGTAGGTTTCTTTTTAGGGACTGGTGGTTTTATTTTTAATGTGCTGGATGTTTTATTTAATTCATTTTGATAAACGGAATTGAATGCTTTTTCACGATTAATTATATTTATACTAGGAGCCGTTTTACGCTTCAAACTTTTTCTGAATTTCCGAACTTTTCTAACAGCTTTTGGAAATCTTAAGATACGCATATAAACTACTAAATATGATACTAAAATTCCTGCTGCTATTGAAATACCGATAAGTAATCCTAGCCACAATAGTGTATTCTCTTTAGGTCTAATTACGCTTAGAACTATTTCATATGGTTCAAAATTATAATGTTCACCGGAATATGCATATATAGTTATAATAAATGAACCTACTGGTACATTTGTTATGACTGCTTCATAAATACCATCATTATCAGGATCTGTTAAATCAGCTTCTCCATATTGCCATCTATAAGTTACTGCTGCTCCTTTAATAATACCACCAAAATCTAAATCATATAATACTATTCTTAATGTAATAGATTTACCTGGTGTAGTAGAAATTGTTGTTTCTCCTGATACTGTCGTTATATTTGTACTAATCCGTCTAATATTTATATAAATATTTTGAATGATATATGATTGAAAATTCGGTCTTTCAGCTATGATACTAAAAACATTTATACCGATATTTAATTGAGTTGTATTAATAATAAGATAATATTGTTCTAAAGTAGCACTCTCATTTAAAACGTCCGTTAGATCTCCATCTATTCGGATCGTTGCCCCAGGAATATACTCTCTTGTCCTACCATCAAGAAACCTTACAGTCAAATTTAACAGACTTCTAATAGGAAGTTCGAGATATGGATCAGCTGTTTTGTTTATTCCATTTAGAAATAATATACCCATCGATTCTCTTTCAACTACTTGTACAAAAAATTCTATTAATGCATATTCATAATTTTCTAATTGTGCTCGTATAGATAATCTGTTAAGTTGTTTTTCTAAATCAAATACATTTACAGTTATATTATAATATTCTAAAATATTGTTCTCATCTAAGAATCCTTTCCCAATTAATTCAATAGTTGCATTATTAAGAAATGTTTTTGTAACATTATCAAGATACTTTACAGTAACATTGAGTTTATCATTAATTTCAGCTTCTATTGTCTCACCATCAAAATATTGAGTACCATTTATAAATAATTGTATTGTAGTTTTCTTTTCTTCAATCATAAGTGTTATTAAAGTTGTAGAAAGTGTATAATTGTCTTTTTTTGCTGTTATGGTTAAAAATTTAACACCTGCTCCTAATTTTTCCATTTCAAAAGTTATACTATAAAAATCAAAGAATAGACTTTCATTTACGTCATACAGTTTACCTGATTCAATTAATTGTACCGATGCTAAATTAATGAATAAATCAGTATCCAAATCTTTATAGAACACTGTTATATTCAGATATTCACCTACAGAAGTATTATAAAACTGAGATGCTGTATACTTTGAATTATTGATATAAATTTCTAAATAAGTTTGTCTTTCTAAAACAGAGACTGTAATAATTCTAGTTGATAAGCTATAATTATCTTTTTGGGCTGAGATCGTCAAAAAATTAATCCCAAGGTTTAGCTTTCGAGTGTTAATATCTATCGAATAATTTAATGGAGAATTATCAGTGAAGTTTCGTGAGATTCTAGTACCTGTAAGGAGTACTAAAGCATTATTAATGAAATTATTAGTATAAGTATCATTATATGTCATAATTATGTTTAAAGTTGTATTCCATGGAATTTCTATGAAGTTAGTTTCCGTGTTATTTAAAAATATTTTATCAATGTAAGAACTTCTTTCAAGCACTTCAATCTTAAAGCGAATAGATTGAGATGTATAATTTTCTTTTTCAGCACTAACAGTTAAATAAGTATTTCCCAATCCTAAATCTTTTGTATCAATGATTATTGTATATTGTGGGAGTACTGGGTCTTCAGACACATTCTTGGGGGCTCCCAGTCCTGTTAATTCTACAGTCGCGTTACTAATATGGACAGAAGGTAGTATCTCTTTATCTTTATACGTTATTGTTATATTCCCACTATTCCCATAAATCATTTGGATAGACTTATCCAAAGTTTTATCAGTTTTATCTAAATAAAGCTGTAATTCAGTTTCTCTTGCAATTACTTCAATATTAATCAGAATAGATATTGATTCATAATATTTCTTACTCGCAGATAAAGTTAAGAAATTATTTCCAAGACTTAATTTAGATGTATGAATAGTGATATTATATTGATTATAAATATCATCTTCTGACAAATCTTTGGGAGATCCTAACCCAATTAATTGTACTGTAGCATTTTGAATAAATTGTGATGATGTTTGGTTCATGTAAATGAATGTGATATTAACAGGATCACCCATAGTGACCTCGATTGATTTTTCCAAGGTTTTATCTATAGAGTTTAGAAATAGATTATAGGATGTTGTATCTTCTACAACGTTTTCTGTATAAGAAATTAATAAACTTGCATTATCTATTGATATTATAATTGTTTCATTCAAAGTAAATGTATCTGCTAAATATACCTCTATTGAGACACTTATATTATCATCTTTTGATACTATATCTTTAACATCAAAGCCTCCACTTTTAATGTCTCGAAATTCAGACCATGCCTTACTTAATTTAACGGTTTCTGAATGAATTCTATTATTAATATAAACTCGTATTTCTGAATTAGGAGATAAAACTGTCCAATTTTTATCAATTTTATATTTAAAATTTAAAGTTGCATTAATTATATCAATTGTACTTCCTACAGTTTTATGTGTAATTTTATTCCCAACCTGATTCCAAGATAGTGCAGTAAGCTGATTAATTTTTTTCTCAAAAGTAAAATTTAAACTTACTGACTTTATTATTAGCAATTTCCAATTGTCCGCATCTTGTGGAAAATTATCCTCACACCAAATTCTCATTCCTATTAAGATTGTGAAATTGTTAAAATTATAACTGAGTACTGACGTTAAATAGAATATTAAAATATCTTCAGGGATAGTTACCATAAGCGTATCGTTTATGTGATCAATTATAGGAGAATCCTGACCCAGTTTCCAGGTTTGATTATAAGCAACCTCAAAAATACTATTATTTGCTATATCAGATATCCAAACATAGAATCGGACATAATCTCCTGTTGATGCTTGAAAGTCTGCTGGATCAATTCCAGAATCGCTTAATACATCAATAGCACCCGTAAAATCGTCCCCAGGTTGATCCCAAGAGGGTGTTGCTTGAACTGTGGCATTAAAAATCGCTGTAAGATTTGCAGATGTAATAACATAATCTGACATATCAACCGGCATATTAAGTATTCTATACCAATTTACAGCTACAGACTGATCAGCACTCTCATCCCAATAATGGCTAACACAAGCACCACTAGCATTAATGTTAGTAGTATCTGGATAAGCTGGGAAGTTTGGATTTTTTGATTTAGTCCAATTTGAATCTTGTGTTAAATCAGAATAAAACTCATAATCATACTTTTTACCTAATACTTCATAATTTGCCTGATTGAGAGTTGTCGTAGCATTAATATCAGAAATATCTCCTTCTGTTGTATTATACCATGGATCTATGGGTGTTTCAAAAGTAGGATTATCAAGCCATTCTTTTGTATATAGATCTTGTACAATACCTTGGCTATTAGGTGCTGAATCATAATTTATATTATTGTTAGTATTTTGATTTAATAAGTAACTACTTATTAAAATATTGGATAGCAGTGAGGAAGTAATGATAATAAAGATTAAAATCCTTTTATTCTTACAGTAATTATTTCTCATATTTTATAAAACCTCAATTAATATTTAAAAATTTTATATTAAGATATAATTTTTCCATATATTCTTATTAATTAATATTTCAATATATTTTATTATACTTTTCCCTTATTTTAAAAATTTCATCCATTTTAATCTAAGTTTATATTAAATTTGGAAATTTGTCAAACTGAAATTAAAACGCAGTAAAAAACAAGAGAACAATATATTTTATGCAAAAGATTTGATTTATAAAAGAACTTACATTAGACCAGTGCGTGAATTTTCATGGAAAATTCCGTGATACTGTAGTGTTGGCTAGCTGAAAAGAAGAAATTAATTAAATTTTTAAGATTTAATAGTATTAGAAGGTTTTTTAGATTAATCTTTAATCAATTCATCTAATTCTTCCTTTTTCTTAATAGTTTTCTCAGTTAATTGATCTGGTACTATTTTAGACTCTGTTAGCTGTGGTTCCAATTTTTTTAATGGCGATGAGGGCTCTACAGGTTTAGCTTTTAATTTTTGAACTCCCCCTAATTCTTCCTTATAAAGCATGGAAAATGCTTTTTCTCGGCTTGTAATATGTACACTAGGAGTTGATTTTCTTTTTAATGTTCTTTTATATTTTCGGACCTTTCTTACTGGCTTTGGATATTTGAGATATCTTTGATAAGCGTAGAAATAGCTTCCCAATATAGTTGCTCCTATAACCGAAATTATAAATAGGATTAGAAATAAATTATCCATTGTTGGTTGGGCGATTACTGTTACAATAATCTCATACCTCTGAAAATCATAATCGTCTCCTGCAAATGCAGTTATTGTTATAGTAAACGAACCAACTGGTATATTAGAGATTTTCGATTCATATATTCCATCGTCGTTATTGTCTGTTAATACTCCTTGACCATTTTGCCATCGATATTCTACAGTTGCATTTAAAATTAAGCCTCCAAAATCTAAATTATTAAGTTTGATTTTCAAATCAACAGACTGACCCTCGTTGATATTGATAACGTTAGATCCTGATAAGGTTGTAATATTAGTTATAATGCGTCTTATGTCTAATCTAATATTAATTATTTTTAGTTGGTAATTATTTCTTTGTGCTACAACAGTTAATAATCTTACTCCTATATCTAATTGACGTGTATCTAATAAAGTTGTATACTGTTCTAAACTAATACTTTGATTTAATGAATCAGATAAACCTTCACCAAGAAGTTTCACATCAGCATTATTAATAAAATTACCGAGCAAATCTGAATATTTCACGGTAATATTCAATGATGATCCAATAGGTAATTCTAAAAATGGATCTCCAGTTTTATTATTACCATTAAAAAACAGTTGAAGATTTGCCATTCTTTCGGTGATCTCTACGGTTATTTGAGCAGGTTGAGATTGATAATCACTCTTAGTCGCAATGATATTCAAAATATCAATTCCTTGACCCAAAATACCCGCATCTATAGTGAAATTATATTGTTCTAAGGAAGGATTTTCATCAAAATATCCATGTCCTAACAATTCTATTGTAGCATTACTTAAGTGCGTTCCAGTTATGAAATCGGTATATATAACTGTTATATTGATTTTTTCCGAAACTTCAACAGTAATATAATTATTTGGATATATTGCTCCATTTAATAAAACAACTAACGATGTTCCCCTTACATCAAGATATAGTGTCAATACTGTAGCAGATGAACTATAGTTTTGTAATTGCGCTGAGACCGTGAGAAATGTAGCCCCAACATGCAAAAGGGATGTATTAAATACTATTTCATATTGTGAATAAATATAACTTTCGTTTATAATCTTAGAAAGTCCTCCTCCAACAACTCTAGCAGTTGCTCCACTTAGAAAGTCGCCAGAAATTTGATCTTTATAGCTAAATGATATGTTTAACAGTTCACCAGACGTAAGAGTTATACTCTTATCCGTTATTTTTTCAATTCCATTAAGAAAAACATTATCAATGTACGTTTCCCTTTCAATTATTTCGATTTTAATTAGAATATTCTGAGATTCATAGTTGGATTCATTTACACTAATTATTAGCGAATGCATTTTATTTACTTCGTATAAAGAACTATTAAACTCCATATTGTAGATTCCTGGTGACATCATAGTTGTAGATGATTCTCCTAACCAATTACTTGTAGGAGAAGTAATTATCCCATTTCCCGTTGTAGTTTCAGTGTAATTCAAATGAATAGTGAAATTTTCATTCCAAGGTACTTGCAAATATGGAAATTCTTGAGCTGTTAGCGAAGTCTTGAGTACCAGATTTATAGTAATTAGATTAGAATTATTTTGATATAAAGATGAATTTGCATATATAGTAAGCAAATTGTCACCAGCGACACCTCCAGAGGTATTAAAGTCTAATAAAACATAAAATCCTGGGCTAATTTCATTAAAATATTCTCTACCACCCAAGAAGTTATCGGTATAGATTATAGCGTCTCTAATTGCATCTCCATTCTCTTTATCATTAAAAGACACTAAAAGATTGATAGTATCCCCCTCAAAAATATTAGAATAATAACTCTGATCAGGTGTAAGTGTTGAGAAATGTTTTACTGTAAATTTTTGTGTTATAATACCTGTTTCATTCAATCCGAATATTGAATAAGAGTTGTTCCAAGTAATAATGATTTCATACTCTCCAACTTCATAATTTGGTGGAGTACTTGGTATTTGAAAATAATTAAAATCAACATTACCGTTCGAATCTGGAGATTGTAACTGATTTACTGCTGCCCAAATTGAACCATTTGGAAATCTAACCTGAAGTTTCGCTTCAGTTTGTTGAATATAGCCAGAAACTAAAAGAGAATCTGTTATCTTTGCAGTTATATTAATATAATCTCCACTAAAAAATTCTGATTCCTGAACCCAATCATTTCCCGTAGGTATACTGGTTGTATTTTTAAATATCTGTAATTCTTCACAGTAATTGGGTGATTCTGCATTAAATTTCCAGAAACCATCGGGAGTTGTTGATATTGAATTTACTGGAATTAATAATAGTCCGGCTGTAGAATTGTCACATTGAGTTAGTCTATTAACACTTGGTTGCTGGGGTTCAGATACCCAATATAAATCTATATCTGTAGGAAATTCAAGCCTCATGGTAGCTTCTTCATATCCAGTAGGAACTGCAAAATAAGCATAACTTTCCCAATTAACTAAACTGTTATTTTCTACTGAAAATTTAGTACCTTCTGAAATGATATTTGTTTCATAACTCGTCTCAGGACTATCTTTAAAAGCATATAAATTTAAATCTGTATCTAAGTCTATTTCATAGCTACTCAGATCCCATGTGTCATCACAACTAAAGTTTGCATACACTTTTGAAGATTGCCAATTACCATTCAATTCTAAAGAACCTTTTCCCCAATCTACATCAGTTACACTACTGTCATTTAATTTTAATTGAATTTGACTTGGTTTAACTTCGGTTTTTAATATTAATTGAATATTATCAATGAAAATTTGTTGATAATTACCATATGTAAAACCATTATATGTTGCAGTTATTGGAGTATATTCCCATGAAAATTCGATTTGCACTGAGGAACTATTTAGTGGATTACTATAAATGTTTGAAGAATTTGTCCAAACACCCTGAGGAATACTGAAACTATGCCAACCAGTCCCAAATCGATATAATGTTAGCGAGCCAATTGAATAAATATCAATACCATTGATAGAAAATGATAAAAGATGCGAATTAAATTCCATTAGATGGTAGGGACGTACTTCAAAATATAATTCACTATCTAATACTCTACCTCTCGGGATATTAATAGTAGATTGCCATGAGCAAATATCTCCATAATGATATGTATATGAATTAGGAGATCCTTGTCCATCCATTCTAAGTTCTAAACTTTCCCTACCAGCAACAGACGAACTATCCATATAATTTCCACTCATAGTATTAGTCCCTGAATCAATAAATGTCCAATTTTGATATGGATTTTCTATATCAAGTGTATCATTTTCGCCTGCGGCATATGTATTATCATCAGGTCCAAAATCGAATGTACCATTGTTCCAATTTCTAGAATCATATAAATTCTTTATAGATGTATCTAATTTGTACCCTGTCCAATCAATTCCTAGTGGAATTTCTGCTGTATCGTATGTACCATTTGCAAAATTCACTGGTAAATCATAATCTGTTCGATTAGCATAATGGGTAACATTCCAGGAGGTTCCTATTCCACTCAAGTGATTTTCAGAAGATAAACCCTGATCGTTTAATTTGTTAATTTCAGATTTATAATTATTATTTGATTTAAAATCTACGAGATTAGTTTTATTTGGATTGCTTAAAATTATGTTCAAAGATAAGCCAAATAAAATAAATAAGATTATAATAAACTGTTTTCTTTTACAATAATTTGATATTTTTCTCAATATATAACACCTAATAATTATTATTCTTATAATTTGCACTTATTCATATTTACATAAATATTTTGATCTTACTTTTAGGATTCAATTACATTCTATCACAAATTAATTGGAAAATCTAAATGTGTATTTTATATTAATTTGAATAAAGTTTAATTAAATTATAATAATAAATAATACTTAAGAAATAATTATATAGTTTTAAGTTAAAAAACTTATTTATAAAGATTTTAAAGTGATATAATTGATCCAAGGCATTTTGACATTTCAGTTCAAAATTAATCAAAAAGAGACGGGCGAAATAGCACCAGAGTTTGAACCCATTCAATTAGTATTCCGGGAAGATAAATATGATGAAAATAATTTTTCAGAATTACTTGCTCAAAATGATATTTTTGCGATTTTTTACCAGCACACTACGGGACTTTTTGGAGTTAAATACAGTTACAGCAATTTTTACGAGGGAAGATTAAAAGAAACTCCTTATCAAGTGTTATCTTATTTTAAACAAGTTGCTGATGGGACTCAGTATTTAGCCATTTCAATATTTGAATTAGATGATGAAATTGATATTTTTGAAGATCTAATTAAAGAGATGGGAAAAAGATTAGATGTCATATTTGATAAATTAACAAGAGCAAGGAACTCAAAACAACTTTCATTAATCGAGAATATTAATATTAGATTAAAAAATGAAGTAAAATTCACTATTTTTCAAGTTGACCGATTATCGAATTTAGATAAACTTCAGAAAATCGCGCTGATTTATAATAGTGTGGAGCGTTTGAAAATTTTGGAGATCTTACGGGAATATCCAATTTCAAAAAAGAAACTGAAAGGAATACTAGAAAAAATGAAAATTAATGTAAATGTGGATATTCTTCTTCAACCCTTTTTAGAGTTGAATCTCATACGTCGGGATTGGATAAAAGGAGAGAAAAATAAAAAATCGGGAGAGATAACACATCAAGGAGAATATTTATTTCTAGTCAAAGATTTATTGTTTGCTCGTGTTCCTAATGAAAACTTGTTAAACCACTTTAAAGATACCAAAAATGAATTGTTACCCTTATACAAACAAAAGGTTATTGAATATTTCTCAAATTATGATCCTTATACTCAGCCTATTGAAGAAACGAAAAAATTAGCCTCAATTCTTCTCAATCCCGATGTATATGATTTTTTTGTGTTGATGAGACATAATCATTACCCACTGGATAAAATTCCCAAAATTTTTTCAGAATTCGCTGTTACAGAAATCTTATTAGATGATTTAAAGAATTTAAATATTATTACTGAGGTTATAGACGATAATGATAGAAAATGGATATGTTTATTAACTGATATCAAACCATTAATAGTATTTCCAGAATATTTACTTCCTAAAATTAGAGCAGCGTATAAGGATCAAGATTCTGATGGAGCAATTACTTATGAAATTGCTAAAAAAGCGCTTAGTTTATTAGAAATAACATATCCAGAAAAAGTAAATTTTTAAGGTTTATACATCAAAAAGAGATGATTTTTAAAAATGTATCTATTTAAAGATAAAAATATAGTTGAAGTCCCTATTACATGTAAAATTTGTTTAAAAGAACTTAAATTTCCAGTTTCGGCGGATGAGTATAAACAAATTACAAAGTTTCCTATTAAAAAAGAACATATTCATGGTGACCCTCCACATAAATTAATAGTCTTTATCAATCAGTATTTGGAAGTTGAGAACTTTGAGATAAAAGATGTTATAGAAAAAGTAAAAGATGTGGCTTATTCTAAAGAACTAACTAAACAAGTATTAAGTGAGATTGATCTATCAGATGAGGAAATAGAACTATACTTTCGTACTACAGGCAGAGAAGCAGTATCAATAGGAGAAATGTCAATTTTAATTAACAAACCAAAAGAAAAATGTAAAGAAATTGCAGATAAATTTGTCGAGAAAGGCTTATTTAGAGAGATCATAGGCGCAACTCCCCATTATCAAGCATTACCACCATATGCAGCTTTAATTGCACAATTAAAGAAATTTTATACTTATATTTCTGATATAAAATCTACCATCCCTCAACAATTAGATAAATCATTTGCTCAACTTGAAACTGAAGCTAAGGGCATGGAAAAAATGAAAGATACAGGTGCAGTAATGACAGATTTGAAAGAAAAAATGCTTTCTCAAATCCATGCTCAGAAGAAAGAATTTGATAATACAATTTCAGCAATCGATCAAATTAAAACAATCACAGAAGATATCTCAAATCTTGGAGATTTTACTAAAACTTTATCTGATGATCAAATTGGATCATTATCCAAGCAATTTGAAAATCTTAATGTTAGAACCTCCCAAATAATTAAAAATCAAGTTGATGATCTAAGAAATCAATTTGGTGATATCAAAAGTACAATTACTGATAATTTACAAAAATTAAAGTTAGGTGTAATTCAGCAAGCTGTAGGTGATGTTATTGATAAAGTTATTGCTACTCGTTTAAAAGATATTACTGATAATCTAAATGTGCAATTAAGTGTTAGTCAGACTGTATTTGCAGATGAATTGAATAAGGCGACAAAAGGAATAAACACAGAAATTATTTCTAAACTGAAAGATTCTCTTGAGGATGCGACAAAGAATATTGAATCACTTACCTCTAAATCAGGAGAAGATAAAGAACGAATTTTTGCAGATATTTCTGAAAATTTTAATAAAGCTGTAAAGTTAGCAGAACAGCGAATTGATGGTCTTTCTGGAGGTATATTTGAATCTTTTGGAAATATAAAAGATATTTTTGGAAAGGGAATTGTTGATACACTAGATCAGACTTTATCAGATATTTTGCAACGGTTAGAAGTAAGCGAAATTACTACTCGAGAATTTTGGGATCAAGCTAAAGGCCAACGTGGATTTACTATGAAAGATATCTGGTTTATTCGATCTCCAGAAGCGGCTAAAGCTCATATAAATGAAGAAATATTAAATGCTAAGATGAGAGTTTTAATTGTTGCTCCAAATCTTTCAGATATAGACATTGAAACAATTAAAACTCGGCCTTCACGTGTTAACTTTAGAATCGCAACTTATATTGACCCAACTATCCCGGAACATGAAGCTATTATGCAAGAGATGGATAATATGGATAATGTGGATTATAGAAATCGAGCTCTGCAAAATCTTTGGGGAATTAATAAAGATTATGAAGAAGTAATCCTCTGTGTTCTTTCAAAAACGGAATTTAGAGGAGAATCTGTTACTGAAATAGCTGGTATAGGAAGCATAATTGAAGAACATATCAAAATATTTGTCCCTATACTTGAGGATGCTTGGGTTGGAGCACGAAAGGAAGTTATGCGAGGAATAAAAAAGCCAATCTCATTAGAAACAAAACCCATATTAGAAGAACCTTTAAAAGAAGAACCTATTATTACTAAACCTGCAATAACAATCCCATCGGAAGAACCTAAAGAGATAGAGAAAGACACAGCTGAAATTCCAAAAGATACTTTCTTATCAAAACAATTCCATGATGTTTTAAATAATCTCGAAACTATGACCGGAAGAGAAGTTTCAGAGGCATTAGAAAGATTTCAAAATGAATATGTTAAGAGAGAAGGATATAACAGTGTATTAAAGAACATTCATAACGCTGGCACCGGACTTAAAGATAAAGCAGAGATATTAAGTCGTCCTGAAAGGGATGATCTAAAACTTTCAATGAAAATATGGAAGCAAAAACTAAATCTTTAAGAATATTCTTTTTTTAATTATTTTAATCTTTTAAATCTATTAGACTATTGATTTTTTATAATAAAATACTTATTATAGTATTTATAATTACTTTTTTTATGGATAAAGAGGTTATAACTTTAAAATCTGGGAAGATTAATGAATATCTCCATCACATTGACATGAAAGCATATGGAACAACAAGGATGTTATCAATTTTCCTAGCAAAATTCGATGATTGTTCAATTCTCTTTGATTGTGGTTCTTCTTTGGATATTAGAAAAGGATTAAGATATTTTAATAAAAATCATATTCCATTATCATCATTCAAATACTTAATAACATCACATCATCATTTTGATCATAATGGTGGAATGTGGAAATTGTATGAGGAAATAAAAAAGTTTAATCCGCAAGTAAAAATTCTTACAAACTCCCTCACAAAAACGCTTTTAAATGATTATGAACATCATTTAAGTCGTGGAAGAAGTACATATGGAAATCTAGTTGGTGAGATGAAGCCTATTGAAGATAATGCGTTTAAAATTATAGAACCAAGTATGAAATTTAAGAAAAATGCAGATGGATTAGATGTGATTGAGGAATTTACTTTCAATGGATCAGAGATAAAATTAGCGATATTAGGGACATCTGGTCATACTCCAGATCACCAAACTCCTGTTTTGATTAAAGATAATTCAATTGATTTCATTTTTCTTGGAGAAGCTGCTGGTACAATTCAAAATTACTCAAAATTGTTAACTCTACCAACATCCATGCCAATATATTACAATCATGAAGCATATATGAAATCGTTAGAAAATTTAAAACAACTCTGTCCATTAAAAGCGGGTTTTGGGCATTTTGGAGTAGTAAATGGAAAAGATAATGTTCGAAAAATTCTTTTAGAGCATGAATCCTTTATGGAAAAGTATAAATCTTTAATTATCAAATATTACAATGAAAAATCTGAAACTAAGTATATTCTTGAAAAGATATTACCAACCTTACTCCCTAGAACTGATCTATCTATTGAAGATGTTCCTATTTTTAAGAATATAGCGTTAGGGATTGTATACGGAATGATGATCTCTCTGGGATTTCGATCAATCCCTCAAGAAGAAATGAAATATTTATAGTTAAAATTTTAATAGATTCCTTCCGTAAACTTCTAATTATTGATTATCATTAGATTTTATAATGGATAGAGAACTAGCTACTTTTGATATATGTATTATTGGAGGAAGCATTGCGGGTAATTATTTGAGCTATCTTTTATCCAAAACAAATTTAAAGATACTAGTTATAGAAGAACATAACCAAGTAGGGTTACCTCTTCAATGTGCCGGTATTGTTTCTCAAAAGTTGAGTAGATTAATTGATTTACCTCCCAAGCTCATTCTAAATCGAGTACATACAGCTAAAATTGTAGCACCATCAGGAATAAATATTAAACTAACTGGAAATGAAAAACCATATATAATTGATAGGATTGGCTTAGATTGTTTGTTTTATGAAAAGATAAAAGAAAATAATAATATCAAATATAGTTTTGGAGAGAAATTTAAAAATTTTCAAATTGTAAAACATCGTAAGGAAAAATTATTATTAATTGAAACTAATAAAAGAAAAATAAAAGCTAACATTTTGGTTGGATGTGATGGACCATTATCCTCCGTAGGAAAGATTTTAGGAGTAAAAAATGATAATTTATTTGCTACTCAGATTCGCATTGAAGGCCAATTTGATGAAAATGAAGCAGTAATGTTTTTTGATCCACGATGGAGAGAATTTTTTGCGTGGATTGTCCCGGAAGGGAAGAATATTTATCGTATTGGAATGGCAAGCTCTAAAAACATAGTTAAAAATTTCCGTATTTTTCTAAATAAATTAAAAATAAATTTGGACCAAAAAATTGATCAACAAGGCGGGCTAATACCATACGGTTTAATGAAGAAACTTGCTTTTAAAAATGTTTTATTAGTAGGAGATTCAGCGTGTCAAGTGAAAGCAACTACAGGGGGTGGCATTATAATGCTTTTAACAGCTGTAAAATATGCTGCTAACTGTGTTAAAAATTGTTTTAAAATAAAGAAGTTTTCAAGAAGAATAATCAAAAAATATTATGAAACTCCATGTAAAATTAAAATTGGGCGAGAATTGAAAATCCATTATTTAATTCGAGCATTTTTAGAAAAATTTTCTGAAAAAGATTTCGAAAAAGTATTCCAAATAATAAAAACGAGTAAAATTGAAAATTTGATTTCTATTTATGGAGACATGGATTTTCCTAAATTATTTATCTATAAATTAATAAAAAATCCATTAGTGATTCCTTTTCTAATAAAATTTTTATTAAAAAATACTCATATTATTGTTGATGTTATTAGAATGCTTTAGTTTTAAGAAGGAGGAATCATCGCAAAGAAAGCAATCTGACCAAAGATAAAATACCAAATTAGCATAAACCCAATTATTACCAATGTTGATACCAATCCAAAACCTTTTACACCCCTTGGAATACCGAGCCCCTCTTCATTTTTCCTTTGAATAAAGGCTCTTATCATTGCTACAATGTATATTAGAACAACTATTATTGCAACGATCCATAAAAATAACATAAACAATGATAAAGTATACACAGGAAAACTATTTAACCACACCCAAAACCTTATTATTAAATAAGTGGGAATTGTGGAATAGATAACTGCTGTAAAAAAGAATACAACTCCCCATGCTATTCCTTTAAATGCCATTTTTGCAAATTTAAATTATTATTTAAGGTTGAATGCTATGCTTTTTTTATTTATTATATTTATGATAATTTAAAAGATTTGCTGGAGGTTTAATTTAATGAAAAAAAGTATTAATTATTGTCTTTATAATTGAATTTTATATTACACTATTTTTCGTATTAACCATCGTATAGCGGTCATAACTTTTTCATCTTCTTTTAAAATGTTTATTGGAAAATACTTTATCTTAATACCAAGTTCTCTTAATTCATTAATTTCAAATGTTTTGTTAATAAATTCTTGTTCAAAATATTCCCTACCATGAAATTTATTTCCTATAATTAAAATTGGGACTAATTCAGTCTCAATTTCTAACCGTGTATTATCAACTATCTTAAAAATTTCCTTTGTTTGAATTATTGAATTTTTATCCGATACATTAAAAAGAAGTATAAATCCCTGTGCGAAATTTACACAATTTTCTAAATTCTCAAAATCTTTGCATTCAAATTCTCTTATCTGATTATCATATTGTAAAATTTCGAGGTTCTCAATAACAACCTCATAAATCCTACTTGGTAAATCATTTCTTTTAATATTTAAGAATTGTATTAATTCAATATTCTTCAAAAACGTTGTTTTACCCGCTCTTGGGGCACCTATGATAAAAATTTTCTTTATAAGGCGTTTATCCCTTATAGGGGTCTCTAATCGATATTTAGGGGCTAATTTTTTAAAATATTTGTTGAAAATATCTAAAAATCTACTTTTTAATTCCTCATTGGCTAATTCTAAAGGATATTCACTAGAAATAGCATTCTTCTTTGTATGCAAAATTATTGCTAAATCATTTTTTAATTTGCTAATCTCAGAAGCAAATTCTTCTAAAACTGGTGCTTTAGAATCCAAATATTTAAATACATCTACGATCTCATCCTTAAAGATTGCTGTTTTGATCATATAAGTAATCATCATTAACTCTTTGCCCCCCCTTGCTAAATCAGAATCAATATGAAAGATATGATTAACAGTTTGAAATTTTCTGTAAGCAAAAATGAAAGTGCCTTCCTCATCATTGAATTCAAGAATTCGATTTATATCAGGTGTATCTAAGCTTTTTACTAATGGTTCGCTTGAATATAATGTATTTGGACCGATAACTTGATCAAAATAGGTAATACACAATATCTGGTTTTGTGTCATTGTTGAAAAGATAAGACTTATTCAAATTTAAAATTTTTAATTGTCATATATGGAACTCTTTTTAGTTTCAATAAAATCAAAAAAAAATGGAAATTTAAATTTTATTAGTGAAAAAAGCCAAAGATGAAACTTAATCCACTTTGATAGGGTTATATTGTGCAAATCAGTAATGTAAAGAATAATGTATTGACGAGAGCTCCAGCAATTATATTTCCGCTTTTTTGATATATTAATATTGAGAAAAAACCATTTATCAGAAATAATGGTATTGCCAAAGGTATAAAATTACCAAAGTAGAAAAAACTCCCCATCATAAGTGAGAAAATTAAGAAAATCTAGAAAAAATTTAAAGATAGCACTTTTCTTAATATTTTAAAAGAAATAATAAAATGTGATTCAAATGGGAGATTTTAAAAAGATGGAGCAAGCTTATAAAGCTTCTTCTAAAATACTGGAAAAAAGAATGGAAAAAGAACGTCCGATGGATCTCGACATATTGAGAAAGGTGAAAGAATCATCGATAATTATAGTTGCTGGTTCTTATGACAAAATTGAGTTAGTTTTAGAACTAATAAACGTTCCATTCATTTTAATTCAACCTTATGAGGTTAGTCAAATTGAATTAAGATCAGATCAAATCTTAATTATTAATTGTCCAGGGAATGTAAATGATGACGCATTGCCCAAAATTAAAAATTTTGTTAAAGATGGAGGATTCCTCTTTACTACTGATTGGGCTTTGCAAAATATTCTTGAAAAAATATTTTCTCGTTATTTAAAATACAATCGACGACCCACTGGAGATGATTATGTAAGAGTAGAAATATTAGATAAGAGTAATAAGTTTTTAGAAGGTTTATTTGATGAAAAAGCTGATCCAATTTGGTGGTTAGAGAGTTCTTCATACCCTATTCAAATATTAGACAAATCTCAAGTTAAACTTTTAATTGTAAGTAAAGAAATGCAAGAAAAATATGGTGAAGCGCCAATTGTTATTACATTTGATTATGGTAATGGGACTGTTCTGCATATGACTTCCCATTACTACTTGCAAAGAGCGGAGCTTCGCACTAAAAGACATAAAATGAGTGCTAAAGAATATGCCATGAAAGAAATTGGATTATCTGAAGATGAAGCTGAAATGGATGAATTGGAAGGTTTAAGTCTTGGTGAAGCTGAATCAGCATATTCTACTACGCAATTTATTAGCAATGTGATTGTAGAACAACAAAAAAAAATTGCTAAAAGAAAAAAGGAGAAGGAGGATAAATAACAATTTTTTTTAACTAAATTCTTAAGAAATATAGTTCTACTCCTTTTAAAATCGATAATTTAATTTGTAATAAATTAATTATTTTATCATGGTTGAAAGCCCACGGGAATTGCATGGAATGCGACTCATAGGTTATGCCTTAGGTAACTTTGGCTTAATTTTGACAAATATGTTCATTGGAGTATTTCTTTTTCAATATTATGTTTATACCATCAATTTGGACTCAATCCTTACATCGGTTGGAATTTCTTTACAACTTATTTTTTCAGCAATTTCTTCAATAATTTTTGGAATCCTTGCTGATAATAAAAAACCAGCAAAATTTGGAAAACGTCGGCCTTTTCTCCTTTATGGATTGCCAACATGGGTTTTAACCAGTATTATCCTATGGTTGCCACCTAAATGTCCGCAAAATAATTCACTGTTTATCCCTACTGTAGCTTTTTTATGGAGTATATTAATCATTCAATCAATATCTGGATCATCAATGATGACAGTTCATTTTTCTATGCTTACTGAACAATCACAAACTCATCAAAATAGAGAAAAAATTGCTGCTGCTATAACTTTCTTTCAAATAATTGCTTCTATTTTAGCTTTGATGTTACCTCTAATCATTGAAAGTATTTTACCAAATCCTGAGAATGTAAAATGGTGGGAACCTTCAGGGCAAATAGTTTTTTCTTATATGCCTTGGATAGGAACCTCATTTACATCATTTGGAGTTATTAGTATTCTAATAACATTTTTCTCAGTAGATGAGAGTTTCCATAAAACAACAACTCTTAAAATTAGCCAAAAAAAAGCAGCATTAAAATCATTTATTCATCAAATGAAAACACCCTTATGGGACAAAAAATATCGAAATTATTTATCCGTAAGGTTATTTACTAGCATATCGGGAAAAATATTGGGTGTAATAGTGATACCTTTTCTGACATATACACTATTATTTACTGGGAGTAAGTATTATATTTATGTAGGTGTCTCGATTATAAGTAAAATGATAGGGTTTTATATCTGGCGGAAATTACTTAAAAAGAATTCAATTCTTAAAATATATATGATATGTATAATATCTTCTATAATTTCTTGCTTGCTTGAGCTAGTATTTTTAATTAAACTCCTTTCTGTTGAATTTGAAATTGCTTTCTTCATTTTTACTATGGGTACAATTTTGGGTTCTATGTATGGATTGGGATTATTTGAACCGCCTTTAGCGAGTGCTTTAATTTATGAAGCTGCCGATAGGATTGAAGATTTAGATTTCGATGAAGCAGTTTCAAAAATTTCTGGAGTTTATTTTGGACTGAACTCTTTTATTATGGCAGCGGGTCAATCAATGGCATCTTTTATAATAGGAATAATTCTTACTGGGCGAAATGCTGAGAATTCTACAATAATTACAATTACATTAGCTTCAATGGGGATCTTTTATTTACTTAGTCTATTTTTTTTGAAGCGAATTAAATTAGAGAAGAAATTCATAAGCAAAGAGGCTTTAAGCTCTGGAGTCTCTGAAGATGATTTTTCTCTTAAAGAATAATTATATCTTAGCAGGATTTCGTATAAAAGTCTCAATAAGCTGAATAGTTTTATAAATATCATCAAGCTTTAGTAATGATGTTGGTGAATGAATATATCTACAAGGAACAGATACAACTGTACTTGGGACACCACTACGACTAAATTGAATTTTTCCTGCATCAGTCCCGCCATACATTGGCTTTTTATATTGATATTGAATATTCTCATACTCTGCATTTTTAATCAGTCTTTTATTCACTTTAGGATTTGATATTACCGATCTATCCGCTACTGTAATTGCTGGTCCTTTTCCTATGCTTAAAGGGTTTTCAGAATCTTTTATCCCTGGTACATCTGCTGCAGATGTATTTTCGATTGCAATTGCCATTGTAGGTTTAAGTTCATAAGCACCAGTTATCGCACCAAAACCTCCTACTTCTTCCTGTACCGCAAAATTGAAAAGAACAGTATCAGAATGCTCTTTTTCCTTTAAGAGCATCATTATGTGCAGGAGAACATTACAACCTGTACGATCATCAAAAGCTTTTCCACGAACCATACCATTAGGAAAATCAACAAAAGGACTAAATAATGTACCTATACTTCCAATATTAATATTGTTATTAAGTACCTCATCTTCGGAAGTCATCCCAATATCAATATACATATTAGAAATATTAACAACTTTTTTTCGTTCTTCAATTGTAGTAAGATGAGGTGGCTTTGATCCAATAATCCCATGAAATACTTGATCATCCCCTGATTTCAAAATAACAGACTGCCCTAAAAGAATTCTGTCATCCCACCCACCAATTGATACGAAATGTAAAAAACCTTTCTTGTCAATGTGAGATATCATAAATCCAATCTCATCGATATGAGCATCTAATAAAATCCTATTTTGTCCATTTGTTCCTTCTTTTACTGCTAAAACATTTCCAAGGGGGTCTATCAATGACTTATCAGCTAAGCCTCTATTTTCAATTTCTTCAAGAATAAAAGTTCGTACTTCCTCCTCATGTCCCGATACGCCAAGTAGATCAGATAACTTTTTCTGTAATTCCTTAATACTTTCAATATTCAAATTATTTCTACTTATTAGTAAATGTCTTTTAATTTAATAATTAAACTATTAGCAATTCACATAAAAAGTTTAAGGTAATTAAAAAATGTTAGTTAGAACAACAAAATCATTAAATAAAAGAATCTAAAAGAATATAGTAGTAATAATATAAAATAAGATTATTTTTTTCGCTTTTTTAGTTCAGCTATTGATTTCTCAGCTAAGATTAGAGCATTATCGTATTTTGATTTGTATTTTTTAACCTGTGCGTCCAGTTCTATTATTCGATTATTTAAATCTAATACCATTTCGCTATTATTATCTAAAGGGGCCACATTTTCTCCACCTTTCTCTGCCATTTCTTTTAGAAAGTTGTATTTCTCTTTCCATACATTTATTTCGGTTTGTAATTCTTCTATAGTCTCATCAGTAGCAACAAGTGGTATATCTTTTCCTTCTTTTACATCAGCTACTTTTTGTTTCAAACGATTAACTTCATCCTCTAATTCTTTAATTCTCACTTTTAATGTAGAAATTTCATCTAAATAATCAACAGCTCCTTTTGGCTCAAGCATTTCTTCAAACATAGATTTTCCAGTTTCTAATTCATCAGCAGATTTTCCTCCTAAAAGCCTCTCTTTTCGCCTCTTTAATTCTTCAACTGTTTGATCTGAAAGGAAATCTAACGGATTAAAGCTGACACCCCCATGTTTTGTTCGCCTTTTTCTAATTTTCACAAAGAGAGGAATGCCCTTAACAGCTTCACCGCATATTATTGCTTGCCCTTTATCTAGTCCAGAGATGTCTGATTTATTATCATTACTTAAATCTTCAGCACTGGAAATAGTAATTCCGATATCTCTAATATCTGAAAGATTGTGAACAACCCAAGTTCCCGCTTGAGCTCTTATTGTAGTGTCTAATAGTTGTGGACGCTGTGTTCCTATAACAATATTAGCACCAAATTTTCTTCCTTCCTGTGCGAATAATTTAACGACTTCACAAGTCTCTGTCTGCTTCTTTCCAGCAAATAAGTGAGCCTCATCTAAAAATAAGTAGAATGGAGGTATTACTCTAGTTGTGCTAGCTTCATATAATTTTTTCAGTAATTTTCCAGCTATAGCTTCTTGAACTTCTAAAGCCATACCATTTAAATTTACTATAGTACACAAATTCGGCGCAACAATATCTGTAGGTTTTAATGAAAAAAGGTATTCTATATCTACATCCCCACCTTTATTTTTCTTTAAATCAGAAAATTCGATTATACCATCAACAAATTCACTTTCACCTTCCGGTAGATCTTCACCGGCAACCTTTAAACTACCATATTCTCCATGTCTATCTAAAATTACAAGAGGAATTCCCTTCTTAAGAAATTCTTCACATAATACTCCCATTGTATAAGATTTACCAGAACCAGATTTTCCAGTAATGAAAATCCTACCAAAATTTTTAATTAATAAATACACTTCATAAGGATATCCAATTAAATTCCCTAAAGAAAGTGATTCTTCCGGCGGATTAAATATACCTAAAATTTTTGCGATTTGTTGTTCTTTTGCCATATAAACATCTAGCCCAATTTCAAATGGTCTTTTTGGTCTTTCTCCTAATACCGCTAATTTAGCCATTCGTCCCTTATCTTCGGTCCACATATCAGTAATATAAAGAACAAAATACTCTCTATTTCCTTTTTCATCTCTCTCTCCATAAATAGTTAAATAATTATTTCTTTCAACTGGAGGACCTTCAAATACAACGGTGACTGTATGAGTTGTTGTCTTTCCCGTTAATCTACCAACGGGTTTCTCTTCTTGCAAACTATTATTATCTTCATCTAACATAAAAATCATACTAAAATTGATATTTTAGCATTATATGAAAATTCAAATATATTAATAAGATCTAACTATTTTTTACAATTTAAAAAGAATATATAAATATTCATAAATCCATTAGCTACTTTTATTGGTTTTTAGTGGATGCTCTTTTGTAAACATCAATAGCACTTGGAAGAAGCTTTATTTATTCTTTTATATGATATACTATACTCTTCTTGATCATTCTTATTGGTTTATAAGACTCTTTTGCTCTTCTTAGCCCTTCAATGCCTAAATCTTGTTCTCTATTAACATAAATAGCATCTACACAGCAATTTTTTAAGAAGAAATTATTGATTGCTTGATAAGAGCCTTCATATTCCATATGAGCCTTCTCAATATGAATCACTAAAGTCTTATCATTTAACATTTCACCAAATGTATAGGCAGCACATTTATCATCAACACACAATAATCCACCAGTAAAACCAAGTTTCTCAAAATTGTTTAATGCCTCATATATTGCGTCTTGTTCTGCTTCTAAACTTTCATCTTCGGTACAAGCTCTTATTATACACCATTCTAATTGAAGCTCTTTGCATTTTTCGATAAGATCTACTGTTAATACTTTGAAATCATACTTATAATTTTCTAAAAATTTTCGTAGCCATCTTCTATTTTGCCTGTATTTGTTTCCCGCTAAATTTATGATCTCTTTCTTGTTATGTATATAATCCCAATTATTAGGATCTTCAAGACAATCCAAATTTAATTCAGAAAATTTCTCGTTTTCTTTTAAACTAATACAGATATCCTCTGGAACTCTATGAACTTCTATATTTCCAATATCCTCAAATAATTCAATAATGATTTTATCAGGATAAGGACCAATCGGAGGAAAGAAGTAAATATAATCTCTAGAATCTGTATTTATAGGTTTTCTCCTACTTTTTAAATAATCATTAGAATATAAGATTAAATGCTCCTTGAATTCCATAAATAGAAAATTATAATAATTCCTCCACATAAAGAGATTAGTAAATGTAAATTCAGAAATTTCTGGAGGATATTTTTGAAGATACTCGTCAAATAGCTTTTTATAAGATATTTCAATTGCTTTTCCCGTGCTAAGATCCATGGTTATTTTATTATTTAAAGAACTTTAAAAGGATTATCCTTTTAGAGAGAGACTTGAAATAAATCGATTTTCTAAAATATTTCAAAATACATTAATATTGTTTTTTAATTAATTTCAATATTTCTCTAATGAAATTTTCTACATCAGTTAATCTTTCTTTTGTAAACATTAGAACTCTTGAATTGTCAATTTTAGCATATCCATGGACTAATACATTTCTGAACCTAGCCATAGAAGCTAAATTGTTACTCAATGGTTCTTTAATAATATCATTACTATCAAGAATCTCAAACATTTCAGCATAGCTTTCTGCTCTTTGAAACCCTTTTACTGAAATTATATGTGAAGCGATATCAATACAAGTTTCAATTATTTCAAATAGTGAGTATTTAATAGCTTGAATATCTTTATAGCTACTTAAAAGGACAGATTCAATTTTTTCTTTTTATGGGTTTAAAAAAGCTATATTTCGTTCAATAATATCTATTTTACCATGAATTAATTGCTTATCTATTTGCATATCTCAACTCTCTCATATTATTGTAAATTTCAAAATGTGGCTTAATATCTAAATATTCTTTCATAATTTTTGCTTCAAATTGAATTCTTATGGTCTCATCACTCGAGTAAATAATTTTAGAATTTTTAAGCATTGAAAAAAGAAATCTTAAAGGTTTTTTATTTAAAATTCTTATATCTACTGGTGTAATCCCTCCAAACGTATCTCTAAGCTTATTTTCTAATCTTCCAGCTAATTCTGCTTCATACATTAACTTCGGGTTAAAATTATCGCTAATTAATAATCCAATATCAATATCTTCATAAAAATCACTATATAATACAGAACCATAAAGATAGGATGCGATAATCTCCTTATTTCCTGATAAAATTTCTGTTAATGCCTTCTTTATTTCTTCAATATTCATTTTATAATAATTCTAATGTCCTTTCAATTAAATATATTTTATGGGAACAAACAAAAAATTTATCTTCTTTTTGGTTAAAAAGTAGAGTTACTAACTTTCATTAGTTTAAACTTTTTTATTAAATGTAACTCTCAATTCTTTATGGATTTTTGGTTAATTTTAAGAATTATTTTCGTAATTTTTCTGATAATTTTAGGAATTTTCTTTTTCATTATATATATTATATTAAGAATTATCCAAAGGTATCATAAATTTCTAATCCCAGGTTTTATGACGCGTATAATTGATAATCCTATTAGAAGAAAATTTATACAAAAACCTGAAACTGTTGTTAAACGAATGAAACTCGAACCTAGTATGGTTATTATTGAGATCGGATCAGGAGATTGGTTTATTTATCAATTAAGCTTTAAAAAAAGGAAGACTTAGTAATGAAAATTAACGGATTAAAATTACACAGAAAAATATCTTGGTTGGTTGCATTTTTTTCATTAGTTGTACTAATTATAGTGAGTTCACATAAATTTCTTGAAATTTACGACTTCTACCCTGTTTTTCATTTGAGTCTGGAATGGACTTTAATGGGATTATTTATTATACATTGCATTCTTTCACAAAAAAATTTGAAACTTTGGTTCCCTCGTATATTTAAAGGGTTAAAAAATGAGAGAACTCGTCCCATATACATTTTTAGATTGATACAACTAATTACAAATAGAGTAATTATTATTTTAGGCGCACTAGTCGTAATATCTGGTTTAGGATATTATAAGTGGTATGCTAAAAGTATTGGAATAGTAATACCATTTAGTTTGCATGTATATTATGATTTTTCTATGATGATATGCATCATAATTCACATTGCAGTTGGATTTAAATTCATGTCCATAAGAAGGAGAATAAGAACTCGGAGTTCTAATCTATTTATAATTCTTTTAAGTAGCATCTTAATAATTATGATTACTCTTCTAAATTTTGTACTATAGGAAAAAAAATAAAAAAAGGATTAGATAAATTAAATATTTATAATCTTTTAATAATCAATTCAGCCATTCGGTTAGAGAAACCCCATTCATTATCATACCAGCTTAACACAAAAACTTCATCCTCTACTACCTTAGTCCAAAGACCATTGAATATTGAGCTATGTGAATTACCTATAATATCACTACTTACAATTGGGTCATCGGTATATTCTAATATACCCTTTAAACTATTATTGGAAGCTTCTTTCATCTTAGAGTTTATGTCCTCAACAGTACATCTATTTTCTACAATTGCTTTTAAATCAACCACGCTACCATCAAGTGTAGGAACTCTCATAGCTATACCATCTAATTTACCTTTAAGTTCTGGAAACACTAATCCAATAGCTTTAGCAGCTCCTGTAGATGTAGGAATCATATTTGAAGCAGCAGCTCTCCCACGGATCATTTTGGAAGCATCCCCCGCCCGAGCAATATCTGCTGTTGTCTGATCGTTAGTGTAAGAGTGAATCGTCGTCATTAGACCATATTTAATTTTATAATTCTCATGTAATACTTTAACAACTGGAGCTAAACAGTTCGTAGTACAGGATGCATTCGAAAGTATCTTATGCTCATTTGTTATTTTGGCATCATTACATCCTAACACCACTGTAATATCAGGGTTAGTTGCTGGAGCACTTATTAAAACTCTTTTTGCTCCCGCAGTTAAATGTTTAGATGCTCCATCCCTATCAGTAAATCTACCAGTTGATTCTACAGCAACATCCACACTCTTACTTCCATGTGGTAAGTTTGCAGGATCTCTTTCAGCAGTAATTGGAATTTCTTTGCTACCTATTACTAATGATTTTTCTTTAGCTTCCACTTTACCTTTAAATCGGCCAAAAACAGTATCATATTTCAAGGAATAAGCCAAATACTTTGGTTCAAAAAGATCATTAATCGATACAATATCGATATCATTCCAAAAATTATCATATACTGCTCTAAAGAATAATCGACCGATTCGACCAAAACCGTTGATTGCGACTCTTTTCGCCATTTTATATCACTTTATTCTTTTTTCAATTTAATTCGTTTTATTAGAAATAACAATCTAAATATGTGGTAGATAGTTTTTTAATTTTCTAGTTTTAAATCGTAAATTTTTGAATTCTAAAGTCAAAAAAATAAAAAAATCTAAAAATATGGTTATAGCATTCTATTAATCACATCTTCAAAGATGATTAAAAAAGCCCAATTTGTTGCTAAAAAAGCTTACTACAAAAATCATCTTCCTTATTGGCATTTCTTTAGAAAGGAGAAAAAAAATTGATTACCTTTAAAGGGACTATATTATTTTCTTAACCTAAATTTTTATTTAATTAAAAATTCTATTTTTATTAAAATTTATTTAATAAATTTTTCAACAGAATAAGGATATGAACAATATGGAAGAAAAAAAAGAAGAGGAAATAAGAGATATTCCCGGTAGAACAGGTACGCAAGTTACAATAAATCTCGCAAATATTATTGATAATGCTGATGGTCAAATTTTTCCTTCTGTTTATGAACAAATTCAATCTTCACCATTAAATTTAAGTGTTGTACAATTAGGGAATTTAACAGGTATTAGATCATTATTGCAAGCTGTCACAACCCCACTATGGGGTTGGTGGAGCGATAAGCATTCAAGAAAGCGAGTATTGGCTCTGGGGTGTTTCTTTTGGGCAATTTTTACAATTTTAATTGCTTTTAGTGTTTCTTATATGGATATGCTTATATATAGGGCAATAACAGGAATAGGTCTTGCTGTAATTATTCCTACCGCTCAATCCCTCATTGCAGACTATTTTTCTCCTAGTAAACGAGGAAGAGCTTTTGGATGGTTAGGTCTTACGGGTGTACTTGGGAGTATTCTTGGAACCATATATGCAACAGCATTAGTTGGTGCTTATACACAAATTCTTGGTATCGAGACTTGGAGATTTATATTTATTATCTGGGGAGTAATAAGCATAATTATTGGTCTTTTGGTTTGGTTATTTGCTAAAGATCCTATTCGTGGTGAAATGGAACCAGAATTACGTAAAGTTTTGACTTCAGAAAAAGCAAAAAGGTATAGCTTAAAAATCTCAGACTTTAAACAGATTCTTACAAATAAAACATTCCTTTTAATTGTTCTTCAAGGCACTGCTGGTTCAATTCCATGGAATGGTATCTTTTTTATGATAATTTGGTTTGAATACATTGGATTTGATCCATTAACTGCAGGGTTAGTTTTTTCTGTTATTGCCATAGGTGCAGCCTTAGGCAATCTTTTTGGTGGATGGCTTGGAGATAAAGCAGCTAAATGGAGTCCTAATCGTGGAAGGATATTAATTGCGCAGATATCAGTTTTTGCAGGAATTCCCTTAACTATGGTAATATTTTTAATGATACCGCAGACAATTAATTCTATGTTAATGTATATCTTGGTTGGGGCTATAACTGGCTTCTTAATCTCTTGGTCTGCAGGAGGAACCAATAACCCAATTTTCAGCGAAATCTTTCAACCTGAAATTAGAAGTTCTGTCTTTTCAGTAGATAGAGTATTTGAAGGCGCTTTTGGTGCCTTGGGTACGGTGTTCGTGGGATTTGCTGCTGCGAGCTTTGGATACATCACCCCTCCTATTAATGTAGACATAAGTACATTACCGCTAGCATTTCGATTATCGAACATGACAGCATTAGCATGGGGTATGTTTATTACTGCATTAATTCCATGGATTATTTGTTTAATCGTATATACATTTATCTACTTTACATATCCTAAAGATTATGAAAAGATGCGTGTTTTTCTAGAAAATAGAGCTAAAAAATTAGAAGAATGAACATTTATTTTTTTTTTAATAATTTATATATTAAATTAGATATTTTAGAAATTGAATAAAATTTTATCCATCAGAAGACAATGTTATTAAATCGCGTAGAAAGAAATATTGAGCCAAGTTCTTTAGTCACTTTTTATCAAAAGGATGATTAAAAATATTTGCATCCAATAAAATAATTTAAATTAATATAAAAAAAGATTTATGGATTTAAGGAATTTTGATCTTACATTTTTTCTTTTGCATGTTCGATATTTCTCAAAATAGTTTGTGCTAATGGAATTTGACTTAAACCAATTTGTTGTAGAATTTGTAAAGCTTCTTGATATTTTTGTATCGCAGCACCATAGTTTTTTTGATAAAAATCAATAGTTCCAATGTTATGGATAATACCTGCCATTCCTACAGAATCACCTAATTGTTTATATAATGTGAGTGCATTTTCATACATCATAAGGGCTTCAAATAAATTTCTCTGGTCTTCTAAAATCATCCCAATATCCTCTAAACATTTTGCTTGTAAATTTGGCTGATTCATCTTAGCACTTAATTCTGAAGCCTCTTCGAATGCTTTTAAAGCCTTTTTACGATCTCCTTTCTCACGATATACCCCCCCTAAATTTATAAGTGTATTTGCCTTTCCAAGCTGATATCCTACACGTTCGAAAATCTTTAAAGTTCTTTCCCAAACTTTCATTGCCTTTAATTGGTCTCCTTGATAAAAATATACTAATCCTTCATTACTGAAGGTTGTACCTTCGAGTAAGGGATCATTTAACGAATCTCCTAATTTTAAAGCCTCTTCAAAATAGTTCAATGCTTCATTAAAGTTGCTAAGGTTTGTATATATTAACCCAATGTTATTAAGAGTAGATACTCTTTTTGATAAAGATCCTATTTTTATAGAGATATCAAGCGCTTGTTTGAAATATTCGAGTGCTTCATAAAATCTGCCAATAGCACGGAATAATTCACCAATTGTATTTAAACATGCAACTTTACCGTCAAGATCAGATAGAAGATCATTAATATGAAGTGATTCTTCATAACTCTTATAAGCCGCATCCACATTACCTAAACTTAATTGAATCATTCCTATAATCATAAGCATATCCGCTTTATCAGACAGTTTTCCTAATTGATCAAAGATTTGAAGCGATTCAGTGGCTTTTTTTAAAGCCTCAACATTGTTTCCCATATTTTTAATAATTGAACTAATATTTCTAAGAGTTATAGCTTTGGAAAAATAGTCATTAGTTTGTTCAAATAATGGGAGAGCTTCATTAAAATATTTTAAAGCCTCAGAATATTTACCCCATGCATTATATATATTCGCAATATTATTATAACAGGCGGCTTTCCATTCCTTAGGTTCTATTTTTTCTGCAGATTTTAATGCTTGATTATATAATTTTAGAGCTTCAGAGTAATTTCCTTGCTCATAATGAATTTTTCCTATTAGATTGAGTGATTTTATAATCATGACTTCATCTTTAATTTTTTCTGAAATCTTAAGTAATTCTTGCGCACATCGGAGTGAATCCTCCATTAAATTAAAATCGAAATATATTGTTTGTGGAATAAAGTATCTCATAAGATCATTTGGTGGAGTAATATTTTCTTTTAGCCATTCTAAGGGTGAAATTGAAAAATTATCTTGACTTAAGTTTGGGGAGCCACTTAATAATTTATTGGCTAATCTTGATGTATTCACATCAACCCTATAAACGTTCTTTACATTATTCATTTGTTTTATTTCTGTAAGAATTTGATCTACTTTTTCCATACTTTTTGACCTCTCTATATCAGTGGATTCAATTTCATAGATTATCTCCCTTCCCATGTCGTCCCATATAAAATTAATCCATACTAGATTCTCGATATTATGTAATTTCTTTAAAGTAGGAACAACATCAAAATCATCACTCCCAGAATAACCCATGACAATTAATGAGCGCCCGCTTGAGATATTATCAAATAAAGATCGTTTAAATGGCTCCACTTGAAAAACACTCATTCCTTCTTTATTTGATCCAAATGCCTGTATAGTTGCAACTAAGGTATCTCTTGTACTTTCATTAGAAATTATATTTTTTGTAGAACCATGAATTTTGTAGACTGTCTTTAGACCATTTAAAAATAAGTCTGAAGGAACAGCGTAATTTTCGAAGTCTTGTCGTGTAATAATAATCTTTATTTGTTCTTTAGGTATATCTAACTGGAGTAGAGCCTGTTCTATTAAAAAATCGAAATTTGTTGTCATTAAAAAATGTCCTTGAGTAATCTTTTCAGCAAGATAAAAATGTTGAGAGTTTGGTTTATTACACAACCCATAATAATCAATAATTTTTAACTCTGGATCCAAATTATCTCTTATGATCTCTACTAATGCTTCAAACCGAAGTTCTTTTATCATAAGTATTTTCTCTACTTCTGATTCAGCACATATAAATTTTATCATGGCATCCATCATTGAACGACCAGCAGGTTGACAAGAGGGAGCATCTACAGAACAGCCAGCACCAATTAAAAATGTCAATTTCTGGTTATTTCCTAAAAGGTCTTCTATTTTTAAATTAGCTTTTTTCATGTTAATCATTTAAACTTCTTCTGTTATTTAAGATTTTTCAACTAAAAGTTAGAATTAATTTTTGATAATTGGAAGCTTATAAAGTACAATATAAAGAATGATAAAAAATTGAATTATATAAACTAATTGATTAAAAATTAATAATATGAAAAGTATGAAAATAATTTTTTTTTAAGCTTCCTCTTCTTCTTCAAATTCTTTACCCATTAGACGCATAACAGCATCAGCAAGCTTGTTTTGACTTCGACTCATAATACCTTTTACTTTTCCTTCTTTTCCAAGAACTCTTAGCATGATGCCATTCCACACGGAAGAAGGTTCTCCTTTTATACTTTTAAACCTATCTCGATGAACCTCAACACTAATGTTATCATAATTCTTAGCAGCTTCGGTACATTTAAAGCATAGAATGCATTTATCTCGATCTACTTCGATTGCTTTACTCTTTCTTTCCATAGCGCTCACAGAACATTCATCACAAAAAGCATCAATCCTCTTTATATCTTTTTCATTACAGGTAATTGTAATAGAACCCTCTACAACTTTACGTACTTTTTGCCCATTCTCTAAAGTTCGTACTTCTTCTTCAAATTCGGGAAGGGAACCATTCTCAACTACATTTAGTTTTTTCTCGCCATTAATGAAAAGTTCTAATGTATATCCAGGACAAATCCACGTACAACAACCGCACCAGACGCACTTTTCAGTGTCAACTACTATTTTTTTGTCTGATTCAATTTTCATTTCTTTTGGGGTTCCTATAGCTGTCTTTTTTAGTGGTTCATCATAAATAGAGACGGTAACGGGACATACACGATGACAAAATCCGCATTCGATGCATTTTTCTTCATGATATCGGAGTTGCATAACATGATTTAGCATTTTGAACTCGTAATCCACTGTATTTTCATCCACTTGAATAGCTTTTTTTGATGGTAGAGACATTTTCTCTCTTATTTCTTAAGAATTTTAAATTAATTATTTATAATTCATATAATATAATAAACGTTTCAATTAAGTATCTCGTATTCGATTTGACAATGAATTGAACTAAGAATATATTTATATAAGATTATCTTTTTTTTCAATAATTCAATAATATTTGCAAATCCAAATGTGAATCTGAGCATTTTAAAATTGACAAATTTTTGTAGGAATATTTTTATTATTCACTTCCTTGTTCTTTCTGTAATCAATCTTTCCATATTTCAAGGGATAGGTAATCTTCAAGCTATCCAACAATCAGATTTAATATATGAAGATCAAATTGAGTTAAAATACGGAATTCCAACCCAATTATCAGAAGCATCTGTTCCGTCTAGTGCCACATTTGATGTATGGGGTATTACAGATATTTATCTCAGTGCAAACTATTCATATAATAATGGTTCAATTTGGATAGATGATCAAAATGAAAAAGGAATATGGGAACATGATCTTAATGAAGCTTTCGAAGTTGATATGAACTTAAACGATTCATCTATGAGATATTATAGTTTATGGGCCAACTCATCAACTTTAGGGAATAATACATTGTATTACACTTTCATCCCTCGGATTTTTCATGAAGGGAATGTTGGTTTAATAATTATTATCATTACGGTATTTATGATGCCTATTTTAATTATCGTTTTGATTGCTAGAGAGAAGGGGAGAAAAAAAGATTCGCATTCTGTGAGAGTTGCTAAAAAAATTGGGGAGAGAATTGCATTAAGATTTGAAGATAAATATCAAGAAAAAGTAAAATCAATATCCGAACAAAAATTTAAGAAAAGAGAGAAAAAGTTGTGCCCTAAGTGTGGGTTTGAAATTAAAGTCAAAGATGATAACTTTTGTACAGAGTGTGGTTTTAAATTAAGAAGGTAAATAAGAAAAAATAAATAAAAATTAAACTTAAAAATGGATATATCTTAAAACATCAATGAAATTGCGATATCTAGAATAAAATACAATGCAAGGATAAATAAAGCTGTCCAGTAGATGATTCGAAAATATTTCCATATTGTCCATTTATTCTCTTTTATTGAATCCCATAATTCTTTACGATTCATTTTTTTAGACCTCCGTTTAAATGAAGAAATGGTATTTCCATAATATAAATGGAACAATGACGAGAAGACCCACAATTATCATGATAATAAGTTCAATGAGAAATTTTTGATTTTGAGTCAATTCATTTTCCTTTTCTTTTTCTTCAACCATATTAACTACCTCCAAATTGATTTGCATATTGAATTAATCCAGTAGCACTAAATCTAGCCATCCTTATCTCTGTTGCTGTAAATAGCATTATCCCAACAATCCATGGATAGTCGTGATTGATAGGACATGTATAGTAGCTAACATAAATGTCATCACCTCTTATGACAACTCCTGTATATGCGGTGTCACCATTGCTAGGAAGGTCAAAAAGATGAATCAGTCGATCTTGTTTAACTTCATAAATTGAAGTTCGTTTTTTACTTATGTGATTGCCAAGATCGATACTTGGACCGAGGTGATTACGTCCTGCAGCAAAAATTCTTTTTCCATCTTCCAATGCGAAAAGGGTTGCCCCATCTAATCGTGTTTGGAAATCTGCAGCATATGACCAGTTTAAGAGGTTGTTATATGATGTAGCTATGATAGTACAAGCATGAGGAGTACCAAATAAATAACCTTCCCAACTACTCACAGAACTCACGCGTAAGGTTGCAATTAATTCACCATTTGGTAAGAACATCAAACAAGGTTCATCACTAAAATAAGTCTCATAAACTACAGATACTTCTGTCCAATTTACACCGTCATTAGTTTCTAATAAAATTGTTTCGGGGTTGTCTTCTTCTTCATTGCTAGCCATAACATACCAAGTATTATTATCATTAGTTATTGGCTCTTGTCTTCCAAAATGCCACCCACCTTCCAGTTCCCATGTTGTTCCATGAGAAACGTTGACAAATATTTGTTCTGGAACTGACCAAGTTTCACCATCTATACTTGAGCAATAAAAAGTCCAATTTGGACTAGGATCAAACTCAAAATTAGGTAAGAAGTATAAAAATAATGTTCCATTAATCTCCGTTAATAATGGATCTCTTACATCATTTTGTCCAGGACCTTTAATAGTAGCTACTGTCTGCCAACTTCCAGCAGAAGCATCAGAAGATTTAGCTACTACTAATTCACCATTTAGATCCTGAAGGTGCCACTTAGAAGACTGATAAACTAGATAGAATTCATCATTCCAATAGAATAGTTCAGTATTAGATTTATGATGCTTTTCTAAATTATTACCCGATGGGATTGCTGTCCAAGTTTCCAAATGGAGAATAGGATCTACATTAAAGGAAGGAGGAAGACGAAGAGAATAATATGTAAGCATAGCTCCAAATAATGAAACAAGCGATATCATTAAAGTGAATAAAACAACGATACATTTTTTACCACTATTTAGAACTTTACCTTTAAATTGTCTTGTTTCTTTTTTGATAAAAAACACATCTGTAAGAACAAGATATATAGTTTCAAAGATCCCGATAAATAGAAAAATAGCTATGACGATTCCAAAGAAGAAAGTGAAATTTCTTGTTCCTCTCCCAAATGGTTCTAATGTTCCAATCGTACCAATTATAATCATCAATACCACAGCGATTAATATTGAATACAAGGGAATTTTAACTTTTGTAGTTAGTTTTATTTTGAGTTTCAGCATTATTTTTTCTCTTTTTTCTCGATTTTATATTAATTTATGAATAGATTTTAATTAATATTTATCTAGAACTAATATTTAAAGATTAAATACATAGATTTTACATTCTTTATCTTAAATGTAGAAAATTAATTGATAATGAATTAGTGAACTTCGCAAATCTTTTCAATCAACCATAAAATAGTTGATATAACTCCTTATAAAGTTCAGCAAGTCGAGAAATTCTATATTGGTCATTTTGTTGTAAAATGTAGGAGATATAACCGGCTAATCCTGTTGGATTATTAATCCATTGCAAAAAACCTTCAACTTCTGCTTTAAGATACGGATCAATCTTAGGTTGAGTTGATGCAACTTGGTTCGCTACAGCTTGCTCTGATGAATTCTCAGATGCTATCTCTTCCTTACTGTCGGTCGGTAATTCAATCTTAGATTCAATAAATTCAGATTTTATCCCTTTTTTCAACATAGCTGCTGCTCTTGCTATAGCAGGATATGCCATATGAAACCAACCTTTGGCTTTAGGTTTAATATGAGCCAACATATATTTATCTCCATCTGGAGTCGCAGCACCAATTAAATGTCCTTTCTTATGACGATTTGTGCTTATAAAACGTTCAGGTTCCATCTGCAAAATGGAGTACTTAATTTCATTAAGAGTGACAAATTGTGCATTCCCGCTAGACCATTTAGCTAAAATTTCATTTATATCTTTCTTAATATCCCACTTACCTGTAGAAAATAAAACTTTTCCTTTTTTATCCACTAATGCTACATCTGATGCATCAGGATAGTGTTTTTGTAATTTACTCACAACAGATTTGATACTAACCATAATCAGGAAAGCTTTTGTTATTCTTTTCAATCACTAAATTTTTGTTTGGTTATTTTAATCCAATTATCAATATCTCTTAAAAGTTCCACCTTCTCTTTCGAACTTAATCCTATATTAGGTTCGGCTCGTTGATAAACATTAATATATTTACTGAGCTCCCATAAATAATTTACATGTAGAATTTTTTGCTTGATATTATTTCTTACTATTTCAAAAGCTCTTCCAATTGTTTGGATATCATAATTTTCTTCAATTATTTTTTTTAATGTTATAAGTGATTCTAAAGGATTTTCATGTGGAATATAAGGAAGGGGTTTAATTTCGATAAAAGGGCGTTTCATAGTCCTCAATTCAAAGTCTTCTTCTTTTTTAATAAGTTTCATAACCGCGGGTTTTTCAAGTGTCTCAGGTTGTTGAGGCTGATAAAGTTTATTTTTCTTTTCTATACCTGCGTTCTCTAATTCTTCTTTTGTTTGTCTTTTAAATTCTACTGGCCATTCTTTGAAAGAGTTCATTCTATCCTCAGCAGATATGAAAATAGACTCTTTAGGCATTTTTTTATACATTTGATCACCCTCTTGATTAGAAGTAAAGGGTTTACCAGATCTAAGGAAGGGAGCAGATTTTTCAATTATAGAAAATAGGAACATTGGATCATATTGAATAGAAGAGTAGACATTTTTTAATCTTAGGATAGTCTTATTAATATTTTGTAACTCTGTGCTGGTAAAATTCTCAATGAGATGTTTATCACTACCTAACGTAATTCCAAACAATCCTGCTATAGCTTCTAAGTATTTTGTTTTAGCTTCATATTCAATATCTCCTGATATCATTATCTTATTGTAGGAATCTCTAGAAGTACTCAATAGCATATGCCCATTTTTTTCTATTTGAAAAGATTTTGGATCTCGTAAGACTTCTATAAACTCTAGAAAAATATCTTTATAAGGAATAAATAAATTTCTCATAAGTGTACCTCGTATAAAGGTTAACTTATTTTCTGATTTAAATGACATGTCAATTGGCATCTTAAATAATTTTTCACCAATAATTACATCTCTATCATTTTCTAATGTAATATTAAGTGATGTTGCTAAATGGTCATATACGTAATCAGCTAAAATTAAACCTGTTAATTGTCGGTTATCTGTGATATATCTTCCAGATTGTAATTCAAATTTAACATAATAATATCCTAATCCAAATAAATAATATAGTGTACCCATTTCACTTGATATAGCGCATTCAGTGCCCCCTAAAAATATAACCAGATCTTGAGAAATTTTGGAAACATTATGATGAGCATATTTACCCAATGTTGGATAACCAAGTAAATCTCCCCAACTTGGGATAATAAAAAGAATATAATGAGGAACTAGTTTGCCATTGATAATATTAGTTGACATATTTTTTTAAAAAAAAAGTGAATTCCTATTTTAAAATGTTAGTTTCTACTATTTAATTTTTTCTTTAAACTAGACTTCATGCATATTAATGTTTATAGAAGGAAATCAATTGTAAGTAAACTTCTTAATGTATTATTCTAGTTTTTTCATTTGTTTTTAGTGGAATGGCATTAACTTCTATGCAATTCTCAGTATTGGATATGATATAACAAAATATATCAAAGTAGAGCAAAATTTAAAAGAATCTAAAGAAAAATTCAGAGTAATCACTGAACAGTCATTTATGAGTATCTTAGTTATACACAATGGCGTTTTAAAATATTTTAATGAAAGACTGCTAAAAAGACTGGGATATTCCGTAGAGGAAATAAAAAATTGGAAACCATATAATTAAAAATTTAATTTGAATCAACAGAATCACGCTGTATCCATACTGTCATTTGACTTTTACCACGATTAGCCCAAGCATAATAAGGGATAAGATGTATTTTTTCTAAATTCTTATCATTATTATGAATAGAACCTGTAATACTAACAATCCCATTAAGTAAATCACTATGGTATTTCTCTTCGAGTAATATATTATCATTTAATTTTATATTAAATATGGATTCAATTTCATTATCAACACTTTCAATACAATAAACAAGGGGACCTCGTTCAATTGCCACCTTATCGATATTTTCTTTAACCTTTGGATTACTTAATACTCTTCTAATGGGCATTGGTATGCTTAATTCAATAGTATCGTTATCTTTCCAAGTTCTCTGAATTCTAATAAATCCATTTTTTATATGAAATTCTATTAATTCATTGTTGACTTTTATACTTAATTCCAGATTATTCGGTGTCAAGTAATAATATAAATCACTTGGAACTGGTTTGTTCTGTACCCAGCCAGGAATTCGAATTGCAATAGCAAATTCTTTCGTCTGGGTCAGAGAGACTGCAATTTTTATTTCTCCATTCCATGGATAATTTGTTTCTTGAACAAGTGACACTTCCGTATCTTGAAATTTAATCGATGCAATACTCCCAATAAAAAGATTAACATAAATACAATCATTTTCTAGCGCATAAATATAACCTGGAATCTGGGGTATAAAGCGTACAATATTAGTAGGACAACAAGGACACTTATACCAAGATCTTCTGCTTACATTTCCTTTTGAAGAGAGAGGGTTAGTATAGAAAAATCCTTTTCCGTTTAATGAAATTCCCGAAAGGAACCCATTATATAAAATACGTTCCAAAACATCAATATATTTAGCATCACCATACAATAAAAAAAGACGGAAATTCCAAAATATATTGGCAATAGCAGCGCATGTTTCAGCATAAGCTTCAAAATTAGGCAATTCATATTCATCTCCAAAGCTTTCTCCTTCTGAACGAGCACCAATCCCCCCAGTTATATATAATTTTTTAGAAACTATATTATCCCAAATACGATTTATAGCTGTTTTGTATTCAGAAATATTGTAGAGTGACACGATATCTGTTATTGCTGAATACATGTAAGCCGCTCGAACAGCATGTCCAACTGCTTCATATTGCTCAATGACTTTTTTATGAGATTGGTTATATTCAGGAGATCTTGCATCTTCAAAATAAATTTTAAATTTATTTAAATAATCTTCAAAATCAAATACTTTAGTAGAACCACGAAGGTCTAAGAAAAATTTTGCTAAATCTAAATATTTTGTACTATTTGTAATTCTAAATAACCGAATCAAAGCAATTTCAATTTCTTGGTGTCCCGGAATTCTCTCTATTTTTCCTGGACCAAATTCATTATATATTAAATCTGCACTTTTAATCGCCGCATTTAACAATTTTTGTTTAGCTGTAGCTTGGTAATAGCCAATTGCCGCCTCAATAAGATGCCCCATATTGTATAATTCATGACTTAATATTGAAACTAATTCCCAACGTTCCTTACCAGCCCATACATGAGGGCTTTCTGGATTTATTGTCCGTGCAGTATATAAATATCCATCATCTTCTTGAGCCGCTGCTATTTTTTCAATTAAATAATCAACATAATCTTCGAGTTTAGAATCAGGTTTTATAATTAATGAATATGCTGCCCCCTCAATGACTTTAAAAACATCTGAATCATCAAAAGGAAAGATCGGTTTTTTTCCGTCATTTAATAATCCTGCGGCTCTAGAAAAATTAGCAATACGTCCAGTCTTCTCGCAATTTTTAAATGCATGAGGAATTGTTATTTTATGATTAATTTCTATTCTCGGAGACCAAAATCTATCATTTATCTTTACTTTATCAAGTGAAATTGGTCGAATTACTTTACCTGAAAAATCCAAATTATCAACCTTACAAAAAATTAATATTTCTCAATATTTTTTCTTAAAATTCTAGGTAAATTAAAAATATAAAATTTAAAAAAATTAGGATTATGATTATCTAAATACCATTTAAGATAATCAAGAGAGATAAAATCATGATATTATGAATAATTGGATCTATCAAGCATTACCTAAAAAAAACAAGAGAAATTTATCAATTCAATAGATTTTACATTCTTTTATTTGGTTAAGAAAGTGTGATATGTCTTGAAAGAAAAGAATTTTTCAAAATTTCTCTCAAAGAGCAATGTGGATAAAGAACAAGCAGCAATTTTTATTGCTAGATTAAATAAATTCGATAAATATCTTAAAAAAAATAATTATAATATTGATTCAATTCCTAAAGCAGAAATCCTCAAATATACAGAATATTTAATAGCAAATAATAATGACGCAGTGTTAGATTTATTAAGAGCTTTAATCAATTACGCTAATTTCATAAAAAATTATGATTATATAATTGAGATTATCGACATCTCAGAATCTTATAATGCAATGGACAATCTTTTTCAAAGAGTTGCTGAGCAACATGGTGAGAAAATCCGAAATGAAATTTTTGAAAACATATCAATTCCCCCTTTAGGAATTCATCCAGAGAAAAAACCTGAATTCACTAAAGTAATTATGAAAAGATTAATAGAAAAAATTGGTGATGAAAAAACAATAGGGTTATTAAAACCGTGTTTGCATGGTCGCCCTGGAGATATCACGAAGGATAGAGAAGATTTCTTAAGATTAAATGATATCGATGAATTTTTAAAACTAAAAAAGCAAGAATTAATTGAAAGACTCCAAAAACATCAAAAGGAAGGAACCCTGGAATTTGCACAATATATCGATGAAGAAGTAATTGAATTTATAAAGAATACTCCAACAATTAATCCTGGAATAAGAGAGGGGGATAAAATTATTGAAGCTAAGCTGCCCTATCAAACAAAGAAACATATACAAGCAAAAGAAAAGAGAATGAAAGGTTTTTTTAGTTGTTATTGTCCTTGGATACGAGGTGCTATTAAAAATGGTACTAACAATGAACTTTTCTCTCACTTCTGCTATTGTAGTGCAGGATACACAAAGAAATACTGGGATGTTATATTCGATCAACCAGTCACCGTGGAACCAATCGAAACATCTCTTACAGGAGGATTATTATGCAAGTTTGCTGTTCATATTCCAAAAGAATTTCAAAAATAAGAATACATCCTTCTCAAATTTAAAATTATAAATAGGACAGATTTAAACCTAGATTTTAAATTTCTTTAATTTTCAGTTCAATAAGTTCAATTCCACAAAGTCTTATCGCTATATTGGTGGGAAATGACCTGAGAAATAAATGAAACTCATAAAAGCGAAAAAAATCAATGTAAAAACTATTATAATGAGTATAAATCGAATATCATCATTAAGTTTTCTGATTCTGTCAAGTTTTTTTACAATTTCTTTTAATTGATTTTGGATATTTTCATCATTCATAATAATACTCTAAATTTAAGATTTCAACTTAATATTATAAGATAAAAAGATATTTAAAAATTTATTATGGATTTACTATATGAATTAACTCTCTCCTAATAAGGATAATTCTAAATTTTTTTTCTAAAAAAAATGTTAATTAGTATCTATAAATCAAAATCAATAATAAAATAAAGAATTAGAAAAATTAGTCTTATGTTTTTTTTAATTCCATCTGGGAAATTGCTTTTCCAGATCGGAATGGAATATCTTCAAGAGACATGCCTGCTTCATATTTAAACTTCTTCTTAAAGGCTTCATTTAATGATTGGAAATATAGCGACAATGGTAAGTTTTGAGGACAGTTATTATCACAATTTCCGCATTCTACACATCTATCAGCATCATGAGCTATACGTGTTAATTGATATGTTGCTTTATCAATGTTTTTATCTTTCCTCTTCTTCTGTAATATACAATCCACGCAATAACAAACGGGACAACCTCGAATACATGTATTGCACATAGTACATTTAAGTAATTCTGCAATTTTATCTTTTTGTGAGAGATTTTCCCATTCTGCTAGATCTTTAGCTCTTTTTTCTTTAGCTTTTTCGATTATTTCATTATATTTATCTGAATGTGCTTTTTTCTCCTTATCTGGAAGTGATTTTTTCTTGATTCCTGATTTCTCCAATATATCATTTCCTTTATCAGAATACACTTTCAAGATAATCTCATCCGAATCAACTGGAATTCCAAGATCGCTTACAGTCAAATCAGCGACTACCGGAATTTTGCGATAGCATCTCAAACAATTCTCAGCAACAGTAAGATTAAGCTCTTTTGTGCTTCCATCTTCCATCTTCACGATAAGACCGTTGTCTCCCACCTTTTCTTTTACAATTTTAGTTGGATCAACATCCTTAATCGCTCTCATTTCTCGTCCTGCTTTGGGAAGTAGCCCTCTATCTTCAATACCAATTATAAAGAGATTATCAAGATTTATTTGCTTGATCTTTGCAAGTTCTATTAGTGCTCTCGTATCGCAAGGACGAGCAATTAATCCTACTTTTTCATTCATCGCACCTGCAACAGATTTATGCAGATATTTTGAAGCAGAGTCTGTTCTTGCATAGCCAAATGCAATTAAAGGAGTTAATGGAAAATCCTTCACATCTTCTTCTTTTTCTGCTAATATAGGCTGAACAGTAAACCTGTCTATAGTCCCGGATTTCTTATCAACTCTCAATTCAGCACCGATTATTTTATCTACTGCTTTTTCTTTTAATAAAGTTGCTAAAATTTTAGAAAAATCTTCAATCTTTATCAAATATTCTGCTATTGCTTCCATGTAATCCCAACTCTATCTATCTACTTAACTAATATTTTTTTTAAATTTCTCAAATTTTTTGAAACATATTTTAAATATTTTTACTTAAATTTTTTAAACTATTTTTATGTGTTATATGGTGCACCCATTTCTTCAACTGAGTTCTCACTTTTTTAACTCAATCTCATCAGTAAACACATTAAATTTTTTAAGCCTTAGCTTTTGCTTTAGCTTTCTCTTTTTTAGGTGTGCCTTTCGAACGTAGCGGGCTTGGTCCTAATTTATGGACTGTCTTATCGATTTCTATTGCTTCGTTTTGAAATTTCTGTCCTTCAGCTGCGGTACAATAGATTATTTTTATTCTATCTGGGCTCATTCCAACAACTTTTAATATTTCTTTAGTGTATTCAACTTGTCTATATGCATGGTAATTTCCAGTCTCATAATCACATTCACCTGGGTATCAAGCATTAATTACAACAGCATCTGCGCCTCTTCCAAATGCGCGCATAATTAAGTCAGGTCCTACACGTCCAGAACAAGGTACTAAAATGTTTCGTATTGAATCAGGATATTGAGCGCGGATTGTACCTGCCATATCGGCACTCCCATAACCTCATTTCCAGCAAGCAAAAACAATTATTTTAATATCATTTTCTTCTGCCATGTTTCTTACCTCTCTATTCCTCTATTGGTAATAATACATCCATTAATGCCATATATTGTTCGTCTCTAAAGTATGCTAACTCAATTGCATGTGAAGGACACAACGAGGCACAGGTCCCGCAACCTCGACAATTAATTAAATTCACCACGAGATTTCCTTTTTCATTTACAGATATAGCGCTATATGGACAAGCTTCTATACATTTATAGCATTTAGCGCAACGTTCATCTGATGGCGTCGCTCTGATTAATTCCATAGTATATTCTCCCTTACTCATAGGAATTCCCGCTACTGATGCAGCTCCTCGAGCTTGACTCACTGCTTTATCAATCTCTTTCTGTCCTTGAGCTGAACCGCAGATATATATACCAGGTACTTTAGTGCTAATTGGATCAAGCCGAGCATGATATTCCTTTAAGAAACCATCAGGACTTTTCTCCATGTTTAGTACTTTAGCAATTTCTATCGTACCTTGGGATGGAAGTGAAGCAGATGATAATATAACCATATGAGCTTCCATTTTAACAACAGAATCAGTTCCAACTGGTTCAAATTGTACTAAAAGATTCTTCGTTAAAGGATCTTCTTCAATTTTTCCAACCATTCCTTTTACAAAGATAGTTCCAGCATCACGGGATCTTCTATAATATTCTTCATAATCCTTCCCGGCACATCTCATATCTATATAGCAACAGATAATTTGTGAATCAGGATATTCTGATTTGATTAATTTAGAGTTTTTAAGCGAAAGGTTGCAGCATATAACACTGCAATGAGCATTTTTATTTACATCTCTTGATCCTACACAATTTATAAATATAATTTTAGTAGGACGCTTTCCATCAGAAGGACGCTTTAAATGTCCATATGTTGGACCATTTGGAGCGAGGATCCTTTCTAATTCTATCTGATTGATTACATTATCATAAGTACCATATCCATAATCATTACCTTGATAGAGATCCCAACCGGTAGCTACGATTATTGTACCAACTTTAAGTTCAACAATTTTATCCTTTTGACTAAAATCTATCGCTTCTTGTTCACATGCATCGACACATGCGAAGCATTCAATGCATACATTTCTCTCAAGTTGTGACACTGCAGGTACTGCTTGAGCAAAAGCAATATCAATGACTTTTCTTGCTGATAAGTGCTCATCAAAATAGTTACTCGTGTAAACTGGGCATACGTCTCGACAGGTTCCACATCCTGTACATTTCGTTTCATCAACAAATCGTGCTTTTCTTCTCACTTTGACATTGAAATTGCCAATATATCCATCTATCACATCAACTTCACTATATGATAAGATTTCTATATTTGGATGGCGATTAGCTTCTAGCATTTTCGGTCCCAAGATTCATATAGAACAATCATCTGTAGGGAAGGTTCTATCGAGTTGGGACATACGTCCGCCAATTGTTGTATTTTTTTCAACTAAATATACCTTATATCCAGCATCACCTAAATCGATAGCGGCAGATAAACCTGCAATTCCACCACCTACTACTAAAGCTGCGGGTTCTACTGGTACGGTTTTAGTAGGCACATCTTCCAATAATTTCGCTCGAGCAATACCAGCTTTGATTAATTCAATAGCTTTTAAAGTAGCTTTTTCACGTACTTCTGGAGCTTGGTGTACAAAGGAACAATGCTCTCGAATGTTAACGAATTCTAAGTATCTTGGAGGTAAACCCATCTCTTTTAATATTGCGTGAAAAACGGGTTGATGAGTTTTTGGAGTACAAGCAGCAACTAAAACCCTATCAAATTTAAATTCTGCATGTCTTTCCTTGATTTCAGTAGATCCACCTTCCGTACATAAAGAGAGATATGGATAAGCCCAAACATTATCTAATTTATTTATTTCCTCGACAATCTTTGGAATGTCTAAGATTCCTGCGATATTGACACCTCAATGGCATACGAACACACCTATTCTTATTTGATCTTCGTCATTATTTTCATTGGTCTGTTTATCAGACAAATTCTTCACCTTTAGTTAGAATAACCTCCTAACTTTTAAAGATCGACTATTTCATAGATTAGTTTTTCATACTAATCCCAGAAATACTAATGATAAAGTAAATAGTCTATATTATTAAAATTAAATTATTATGAAAATTCAATTCTCTCTTACTCAAATTTAGTATTTGGAAATAGGATTTTTTATTAATGTGACTTAATTATTTTTGACTTGCTCGAGATCATAAAAAAGAATTAAAAAAATTATCATTTTCAAACATTTAACAATAAATTTTTATTATTTACGATCAAATTTCATAAAGAATTTTAAATTTATATATAATTTAATTTTCCTGAAGTTATTTTATAAACAATTACCCCCATGAAATCAAATAATAAAATAAAAAAAAATAGCTTAAGTTATCAATATTCGATTAATTAAAATTAGCTCAAGAGTGCCATTATATTTCCTAATTCTTTCATTTTTTTCGCTCCTTTCACCTTTAGCTTCCCAGAAAGCATTTTCCCTATCATTGCAACTTTAGATAACTTTCCACTACTAAAATCGAAAAATAAGCCCGCGGGACATGCGAGTAAACCATCTACTTTTAGATTTTTTAATGTTTCTTCATCATTCCTCACATGATCTACTTCTAATCTTCCATTTTCTACCGTAATCAACGCACCATATCGTTGGTCAGTGAGATTATATAAAAAACTCATCTTTGCTTCAGCATATTGTTCCTTAAATTTAGGTTTATCATTAATTTTTCCCATTTGTCCCCATAATAAACCTGCTAAGCCTCTTCTCTCTTTCTCTTTTGGAGGTTTTTTCTTCGCCTCTTCAGTATTTCGCCATACATCAAAAGACTCTCTCTTTGGCAGTACAAAATTTATGTCCTCTAAGTTATCTGCGATTGGTAATTTTCCATATGTATGAGTAGCAGCTACAGCTGCATGAATATGATCTGAAGGAGTATCATAGGGTACATTCATAAGGAAAATACTTAAATTATGATCACGAGCAAAGGCATCAATATATCTCTTAACCGTATCTACAATTTTATCAATTGGACCATCACGTAGCAATCGGGCATTTATACCTGCAGTTACTGTTACAGGTGTCCCTTTCTTACGAAACTTTTCTGTGTAATCACGAACAGCTTCAAGGGGATATTCGTGCCAACGTCCCATACCTAAAAATATGGCAGGAGTTCCTCCCATGCTAGCAATTTCTACATCAAAACTATCATGAAGGATTTTAGGATCAAATTTTTCTATCCTTTCTTCACAATAATCTCCACTTACATTCATTGTGGTGACCCCGATTTTTTTTACATTCTTCTCAAGTCTTTGATTATAGGGGACTACCCATTCTTTCATCTCATCAGGAGATAAATTTGGCACACAAGCCCAAGCATCAGCTCCTATTCCCATTAGAGCATCCATAGCTTCATTTTGAGCCTTAACCGAAGGAGTTAATACATCATCAACGATAAATTTAAATACTTCATGAGCGAAATCTGGTTGTTTTCTCATCGCTTTAATAAGTGCTGGAAAACCCATCAATCCTACTGCTAAACTAAAGGGTGAGCAAAAAGAAACCATTGACATATCAGATTGTACTAATCCACCCGATTTCAATAACGACGGATATCGACCAGCTGTATGGAAATCAACTTTTTTCATTTTTAATTTTTTAAGATCTTCAGGGCTCTTAATTAATGGATCACGAAAATCAATAGTAGGCATCGAATTTTCACCATAAATTAACTTTCCACCTAATGCTTCTACTTCAAGATCATATATATCAAATCCTCCTGCAGGACTATCCAAATTATAATAACGCCCAATTATTTCACCCATTTCGTAATTAAAGACAAAATCGCTATAAAACCTTTTAGCGGGTGATTTAGTAAGATACATCACATGGTCATGGCATTGAGCTCCGATAGTGAGTGTGCCTTTATCTCCTCTTGAAATGAGACTTCCCAAATCTTTTTTCACTTCACCTGTTTGAGACAATTCATTACACCCCCATCAATTTTTTTGCTTTTTCCACAGAGTCAAATGCATCTTTTCCCCAAGCATCTGCGCCAATTTCATCAGCATATTCTTGAGTACAGGGAACTCCACCTATCATTACTTTAAGCTTATTCCTTAAACCTTCATTTTTAAGTCTATTAATTACTTCTTTCATTTCTAACATAGTGGTTGACATATAACATCCTAGACCTAAAATATTAGGGTTTAATTCCTTTACTTTTTGTATAAAGATATCTTGTGAAACATCTTCCCCTAGATCAATAACATTAAATCCTCCTCCTCGTAAAGTCGCATTGACCATAATCTTACCTAGATTATGCATATCCCCCGCAACAGTACCTATTAAAACCTTACCAGAAGTTCCTATCTCTCCAGCAGATAATTTTGGTTCTATAACTTCCATAGCTAATCTGAAAGCTTCAGCACATAATATTATATCTGTGTGAAAATAAATATTTTGTTTCCATAATTCTCCAGCTTCTTGTACTCCTGGCACTATTCCTTCATTTACTATTTTAATTGGCTCTATTTTTTCCTTTAATGCTTTCTTAGCAAGTTCTTGAGCAAGTTCATCATCACCTTCAAGAACTGCTTTCTTTAATTTATCTAATATACTTGAAATACTCATTACACCATCACACCTAATTTCAAATTATGAAGATATAACATCTTGAATAAAAATTGAATATCTTCAATTTAAATTTCAACTTTTGTATTTAAATAGTTTTAATTTTTATCAAAAGAAATTAATAATATTCAATTAAACTCAGCATTGTAGAACATGCTTATATTGTATAAAGTGGTTATTATTAGGAGAAGGGTAATTTTTCAGGTTTACTTTCTTATTTATAATAATAGGATCATTTCTTTATCACCATCATTTTCTTTAAAACCATATTTCTCATACAATCGTCTTCCATATGGAGTTGCATGTAAAACTACTGATTCTATACTATGTTTCTTTATTTCATCTAATAATTTCTCAAGTAATTCTGAGCCAATACCTTTTCTACGCCATTCAGGTTTAGTATACATATTCATAATATAGGCAAATTTTCCCGTTATATTGATAAAATGGGGAGGTTTCTGTAGAAAAGATAATCCACTTGTAGCGATGATTTCATTATCTGATTCTGCTAACCACGCAATAAACTCATTGGATTTCATTTTGTCAATGAAAAATTCTTTTAAATATTTCTGAAATATCTCAATTTCCTTATCAGGTGGAAAATCTTGAATTTCTTTTAAAAATTCAATTCGAAATTCTATCAGTTTGTCTATATCATCTAGAATCGCTTTTCTAAGTAAGTACATAACTATCATCTAAGATTAAAAATATTTAATCCTTCACATTAGTAATAATAATATCCCTAATATTTTATCTAATCAAGAAATTACTACGTATCACTAAAACAGACTATTTATATAAACAATGAAATTAAGAAAAAAATAGAAATAATAAAAATTTTGATTTAAGCTTCAGTTTCTTTCAATATATCCCCAAATAGTCTCTTTACAGCATCAATCCGTTTTTCTTCACCAATTTGTTCCACATCTTTTAATGAGATGGCTTCTTTTGGACAGACGTCAATACAAGCAGGATATCTTTCTCCTCTCTCAGGATCGATATAATCATCTTTCATAGTTTCACATAGATCACAAATCAGAGCCTTCTGAGATTGAATATGTAGACTAAGTACACCGAAATCGCACGCTCTGATACAGAACGCACATCCATTACATTTATCGTCATCAACTATAATTGATCCTGTCTGTTTATCTTGCTCTAAAGCTTTTTCTGGACAACTTCGAACACATGGTGCATCATCACATTTTTGACAGGCTAACGCGACATTTAAAATAGGTTCAATCCGTACTCTATGAATTCTAGTGTTAATCGGGTTAAATTCACCATCATGTACAAAAGAACATACAGATTCACAAGTTTCACAACCAGTACATAAGTTTGGATCGACAATAATAAATTGGTGTACAACCCCCCCTCTCTTTTTTGTACCACTTTTTGACATCTATTTCTTACCTCCAGCAGGCTTTAGTTTGCCAATAACAAAATCTAATCCAAGAGATTTTAAAGTTTCATCAGTTGGAATTCCTGTTTTAGTATCCCAACCTCGAGCTTCATAATAGCCACTTAGTAATTGTTGATATCCGTCTTCCTTTAAAACAACTCCTTTAGCTGGTCCTCTTGTGTGTGATTCCTTAAAGAACCTCTCAGGAGGGTGATCATCATCTCTTGTCCATCCTTCTCGAATATTAAAGCATTTTGAAAGATTAACAATAGCATCTCCCCTCTTTTGTATAAATTTATCAGTTACCGGAATTCCAGTCACTAATTCAAAAACTTTAGCCATTTCAGCGTCATTTTCGTAAATTCCTCGAGTAAATTTACACACGATATATGAATCAATAATAGCATAGATGTCTTCTAATTCCTTAATTGATTTTCCTCTTTCAAGGGGTTTATCATAGGCAAATCTATCAAAATTTCCTTTTGCATCTAATCCATAGGACCCATTTCTTAAATGGCATGCCCCTCTAATTGAAACACTTTCTCCAACGGCAAATGAGGTCATTCCATGAAGATCAAATGCAGGCAGTTCCAACCCTTTAATATGCATACCGTAATAGCTAGCATTTTTTATTCCTTTTTCCTCTAATCTGATGCCTGCCTGTTTGGTACCATCACCAAATATTTCCCCCGCAAAGCTCTTACCAAGTATCATTTCTTCTGTGAATTTTACAAGATTTACCGTTGATCCAAAGGGTAATTCATAGCCCAAATCCTTTTTAGTAATTAAACCGAGATCATATAATTCACAAGCCATTGCGGCAGTAACTCCTCCTGAAATTGCGTCAATCCCTAAATCATCACATAATTGAACACACTTAAATACCGTTGGCCAATCAGAATTTCCTGTAGCAGTACCGAACCCATAACAAAGCTCTACATCTATACTGGCATATAAGTTAGGCCAATGAGGATGTGTTTTTGGAATTTTAGCAATATGATCACACGCAATTGAACATTGAGAACATGCAACCTTTTTGACTACCCAGTCATTATTAAGTGTATCTCCCGTAAAAGTTCCATCATCAATTTTTTCCCATGTTCCCTCACGATGGTTAAAAATTGGAAACATTCCTAACTTATTATAACTTGTGATCCCTGAAGGCGTTCCTAAATCTCGATATTTAGCTGTAGCAGGACCATTAGCGACTTTTATTAATTTTCTAGCTAATTTATAAAATTCAACTGGATTTGCTACTTTCACGCCTTTAGTACCTCTAAAGCATACAGCTTTAAGGTTTTTAGACCCCATTACTGCGCCCATTCCAGTTCTTCCTGCTTGTCTATTACGATCATTGGTTATACAACCCATTCGGCTCATTCGTTCTCCAGCTGGACCAATTGACATGACCGCCAATCTCTGATCTTGAAATTCTTCTCTTATGTGTTCTTCTGTATCCCAACAACCTTTTCCCGCTAGGTCTGGGCATGGTACAATATAATAATCATCATCATCCACAACCATATATGAAAGTTCTGATGCTTTCCCTTTGAATACAATCATATTGATACCAGCACGGCGAGCTTGAGCTCCAACAGATCCAGAGGATATTGCCATACCAAACATGCCGGTTAATGGAGATTTAGCAAATACTCCATATTTAGAGCTTGTTGGTAATATAGTAGCTGGAAATGGGCCATGTGCGTATAAAAACACGTTCTCTGGGCTTAGGGGATCTACTCCTGCAGGACATTCATCCCACAGGATTTTAGCAGCAAAACCATATCCACCAATCCAGTCGCGACAGAATTCATTAGATAATGTAGATTTGCTAATCTTTCCATCTGTTAGATCTACATCAAGTCTAACTTGTGAATAACCCAATATTTTATCAGGAATAGATATTTCTTTAGTTTTACTCATGTTTTTCACTATTGTTTATGAGTTATTTTTTGTAGAAATTAATTATAAAAAAATAAAGTATCAAAATTTTAAAGGTTATTTGTTAATCATAGAAATAGCTTTCCTTAAAATTATTTACCAGATTATTTATCAAATAAAGCGAATATTATACAAAATGATTTTACAAATTTGTAAATGATAACTCTTTATATGTATATACATCAAGATCAGATGATGAAATTACTGTTAAAGAGATTTTAAAAGAAGTGATAAAAACAATCAGATTAGATATATATTAAAAGATAATGATATTGAATTATACTAAAAAGAGTAGTTTTCCGAGAAAACTTAAAATATCAATGACTTTTATCTTACTTTTTAAATCTCTGTTTTCATTTAGATAACAGTTTAAATGAGCGATGCATTTAGGACATGCCGTAATTAGATATTCTGCTCCTGTTGCTATTGCTTGTCTAATCTTTTTTTCCTGAAATTTTTTAGAATCTTGATTGCAAGAAACATACGCAGAAACACCACAACAATCTGCATCTTGTTTAGCATCTTCCATTTCCACTAAATCTAAAGATGGGATAAGCTTCAATACCTCACGTGGTGCATCAAAAACATTACTCATTCTCCCAAGCCTACATGGATCATGGTAAGTCACTTTAATTTTGTCGAAACCAGGAAATGTTATATCTTCTAATAAATTTTCTTTAAGAATATACTCACTAATGTGATAAATATCAAAATCAAACTCATCATTATCTTCAAATAGCTGTTTATACTCATTTTTCCATGTATAATATCCTTCAGCGCAACTAAAGACTAGAGTTTTGACTCCTGCATCTTTAAATAGTTTTACATTATATTCCGCTAATTTTTTAAATGTTTCAACATCTCCTCGCCAAAGACTATCATGTCCACAACATTTTTCTTGAGGCAAAACTACTGGAGTTATACCATTTTGATTTAATAGACCAATTACACTCTTGGGGATCTCATAATAGTTAGGTGCATTTATTGAAGACCAGATATTTTGACTCCCATAATCACAGATCATAACACCTGAATCATCAAGTGCTTTTTCAAAATCCTCTGGTATCTGGTCAGTATTACAACAACAATTACAATTCAAACATCGATTAGCTTCTTTCTTTGCTTGTTCCTCAGTAAATCCTAATTCCATTTCATCAAAACAGACTAATCTCTCAGAACCAGGCATAAAATTCATGTTTTGACATGCTTGAGTTTGGATATATTTTTTAGGTATTGCGGATCGTTTAAGATCATTTTTTCTTATCCTTCCTTCCTTTAAGTCAAGTCCTCGGAGATAACTATTAATTGAATAAGCCGCTTCTCTACCATTCCCAATAGCATCGACAGCGCACATCAATGAGTTATTAATTATATCACCACCAGCAAAGACTCCTGGAATTCCTGTTTCAAATGTTAAATCATCAACTACAATTTTACCTCTTTCAATGTCTAATTTATTTTCTGTAGCAGCATTAATAGGTTCTGGATCAAGCCCTTGACCGATAGCTATGACAATATAATCAACAACTATTTTAAACTCTGAACCTTCAATTTTACTTAATGGTCTTCTTCCTGTTTTAGGATCTGGATCTCCCCATTTTATTTTATAACAATTTAAGGCTAATTTACCATCAGATTCTTGTGTGATGTTTGTGGTTGATGTCTCAAAATGATACTCCATTACTTCTCGTTCAGCTTCATGTAAATCTTTAAGTACGTTCTTTAGAGTCTCTTCAGTTAAAATATCAACGAGATCAACTTTGGTTGCTCCTAACCGAAGTGCTGTTTCACCAACATCTACAGCAACGGCGCCGCCTCCTATAATTCCAAAAGTTTTTCCTTTAAATTCTTCTGGATTTTCTGAACATTTATATTTTCGGTCTAAAAGGAAATCAAGTGCCACATGGACATTTGATAAATTCTCACCTTCAAGTCTGAGAGTCTTGGGGACGTATAAACCTACAGCTATAAAGATTGCCTTATATCCTTTTTTCCATATATCTTCTATAGTAAAATCTGGACCGAATTCTTTATTTAAAACAATTTCTACTCCCATACTTTTTATAAACTCTACATCATGGTCAAGTGCTTCGTCAGAAAGTCTGTATTGTGGGACGCCATATCTTACTACTCCCCCAGTTTTATTTCCTTTTTCAAAGATCGTCGGTTTATAGCCCATTCTTGCAAGAAAGTATGCAGCTGACAAACCTCCAGGTCCAGCTCCTATAATAGCTACTTTTTCTTTTGTCTGTGGTACTGGTTTTATTTTACTTTGATTAGGATGTTCAACTTCCCAATCAGAGACAAACCGCTTAAGTTCACGGATAGCTACAGGATCATCAAAATATTGACGGTTACAATTTAAGGCACATTGAGCTGTACAAATTCTTCCGCATAAGTAAGGTAAAGGGTTTGTTTCTCTTATCAAATCAATAGCTTCTTGATACTTACCTTCTGCTATTAGAGATACATAACCCTGAACATCAACCCCTGCAGGGCATCCTACCACACATGGAGCCGCTCCAGTTAAAAAGGGAACGCATCCCATAAAATAGCCAATTTCTCCTTTATTAGTTATTTTTAATCCCGTTCCTTCAAGGAAACCTATTTTATTAGTAAATTTAATTTTGTCTTCAGCCATTAATTTTGGTAAACTTGAATAAACCCTCTCATGATTACAACTTATTAACCCCTCTTGTAATGGTTTATATTCTGATGCAAGAGAGCGAAGATCTTTAATTATTTGGGTAAAATTTACTCCAGTATCTTCCTTAGTCATTGGGCAATAAACTGAACATAGACCACAAGTAAGACACTTCCATATATCATTATTTTTTAAAGCCTCTTCTGGTGTTAGAAAAGTTAAATCTACAATTAAGCTGCGGGGGTAAAAGATATCTAGAAATGCAGTTGGGCAAACATTATTGCAACGATTACAATTATAACAATAGTTAGCAGCAGAATTAACTTTTTTAAGTAACTCTATTGAAGCTGTTTTCTTGATTTTATCATCAGCTACTTTATCATCAGATTCAGTCATTATAAGTCAATAAAATAGGTTTTTTATAGTTAATTAAAAAGGTTGTTTTAATTTGAATATAATTGTTATATTTTGTTAATTAGAAATTTCTAATAGTATTACTCATGAATGCCTTGAAGGTTGACATATTCTGAGGCAGTAAGAGCAGTAATTATTCTCTAAAATACTTTGAATACATTTAGATCTATCGATGTGTGTAATTACACCATTTGGTTTTTCAATAGGAATCTCATAGACGGCACCTCCTTTACATTCCCTTACACAGGCTCCACACTTTATACATGACTCTTGTAAATCACTGAAATCTCTTTTTTTTGTTTTAGGAATTTCTGCATCGGTAGTAATTATACTCCATCTTTGCCTAGGACCAAATTCAGGTGAAATAATTAATCCATTTCTACCCATAATGCCTAAATTTGCAGCAGTAACGTGAGGGCCATATAGAAGTTTTCCTCCAAATGGATGGTGAGCTTCACTCTTATAACCTAAGTGTTTCATGTATTCTGCTAATTCAATTGTAACATCACCTAAAACTTTATAGACTCGAAATACTTCTATTTCACAAATCGCTCCAGGGGCTTTCTTAATTTTATCCCATTTCATTTCCATTCCGAGGATTATCGCATTTTTCCCATAAACTTTTAGGTCTTTAAAAATATAATTTTCGTTAACAGGCGTATAGCTTATGAAATCTACATCAAGTTCTTTCGCTTTTTTCTCAAATTTCTCCCAAAAATCAGGTGAAACATCTGTTTTATTATTATTTTCATTTCCATATTTTGTTTTCCTCGATTGCTGGAACCCTTTAAAAGTTCCCCGAAGATACTTACTGAATAGGTTAGCAGTTTCTCGATCTAGGATTTCTGCTGGACCTAAACTCATGCTAAATAGTTCTTTAGGAACAATAAAAACAAGATTTTCATTTCTTCCAATATAGGTTGGCTCAATCCCTGCGTCTGACATTTATTATCACTTTTAATTCAAAACACTACAATTTTTACGTTTCTTCATATTAAATACAATATAAAGATAATGGTTTTAAAGATAAATCCTCTGAATTCTAGTTCCCCATTCTGTGGAAAGGAAAAAGAAACAAAATACTCTAAATGTTTTAATATCTACTGTCAAGGATAAAAGTTTAATTTAGTGAGTAACTATTTATACCAATATATTTCACTCTAAAAATAGATCTTTTAAGGAATAAATTAATATTAATATCTGGTTAATTAATTTTTAGTTAAGTTTTTATTTTAGAAAACTTCTTTAAAAATTCAAGTTTTAGAAAAACACATTAGTTTAGTTAAAACATGATGAAATTCTTCAAGAAAAAAAATTTAGGAATAGGATTTGCAAGTGAAATATGCATATGGAAAGATAAATCGGACTGTGGAGATTGTAAATTAGATGAACAGATATTTTGCCGTCCTAAGCTGAAATACATGATTTATTTTGCATTACCATTAATGATTGGTTTAGTCCCAGTAATCCTTGGAGTTTTGTTTTCGAATTTTAATATCATAATAAAGTTATTTTTCTTTATAAGTTGGTTTGCTTATGCCATGTTCTTTTTTAGTGTTTGGGAAAGCCATATGATTTGTAATTACTGCCCTTATTATGCAAATGACGCACAAAAAACGCTTCATTGTCCAATAGATAAGGGAAAATTAAAAACAGGAAAATATCAACCTGGACCCTTGTCTATGTCAGAAAAGATTCAGTTTATATTAGGAGCAAGCATATTGTTCATGTATCCTATTCCCTTTTTAATAATTGGAGGATTATTACTTCCATTAACCTTTTTGATTATTGGAATAATTACTTGGATAATCGTAATTCAGTTAAAAGTATGCAATGCTTGTGTGAATTTTGCGTGTCCTCTAAATAGAGTGAAAAAGGAAATTAGGGACGAGTTTTTCCAGCTAAATCCTATTATAAAGGAAGCATGGATAAAATCAGGATATAAAATCGAATTTGAGGGGAAATAAGAGTTTATGATAATAGATTTTAAAAGATTGAGATGGAAGAAAGAGAACCTTGCATTGCTTCGGGTCCTCTGGAGTACTAAAATGTGTGATCAAGGGATTGCTTAGATGTGAGAAAGACCTAAAAAAGATGTGATAGTATTTTTTTATCTATAAAATTTTTGAATTAAAATCTATTTTCATAGATAACATTAGTTTAATCAACTTTTTACCTGACATCCTTCACTAATTATCTTAAGTCAACTTTTATATATCTATAAATCAAAATAACAAAATTTTTACTTCAGAATAGAATATATTGAATAATTAGAGAGAATAAAAACTGTGTGGTTATTAACATTAAAGAGTTTAAATATAAATGTCCTTTTTGTGGGAAATTATTAGAAAGTAGATTATCTAAATGTTTTAATGTATATTGTCAAGGGCAAAAATTTAATATAGGTAATTTAGTCATAAATAGGTTAAATCCAGATTTAGGGATTGGACGTATAATAAAAAAATTAGAAATCCCAACTTCAAAATCTTTAGATGAGGATGATACTTATTTTATAACAAAATATAAAGTGTCTTTTAAAAATAACATATCCAAGATTATTCATCCCATTGATCTTATCCATCTGATTTTTGAGATTAATGACAAAATTGTGACTAAACAAGGAATTGGGTATATTAATACAAAAGATTTTCTAATCAAAAATGGAATAATATCTTATGAATTTTTGATGGAGAATGGTAAAGTATCTCAAATTTTTGAAAATGAAATTTATTCTAAATATGAAACTCCTATAAAAAGTTTGATTTCACAACAGTTATTTGATCCTCCTAAGAATTTCTTGATTAAGTACTGGGCAAACTTGTTTTATTCCTATTATAAATCATATCAAATCAAATGCATTACTAATTCTCGCTTATCATTAATGCCCCATCAAATAAATGTCACTCATAGATTGTCTGAAGAACATTTTCCTAGGATTGTTTTAGCCGATGAAGTTGGTCTTGGAAAAACTATAGAAGCAGGTATTTATATCAAGGAAATGATGGCAAGAGATTTAGCAGAACGCATCTTAATTATTGTTCCTGCCTCATTAGTTAAACAATGGCAATTTGAAATGCAAAATAAGTTTAATATTAATTTTACAATTTACGATGGAAAAAAAGTCAAAGAATTGAAAAAACAAGGGAGTTATAAGCATCCGGAAATTCTCCAGAATCCCTTCTATTATAATAATTTAATCATATGTTCCCTTCAATTTGCTCGAAGTAGAAAATATATTGAATTATTATCAAGTATTTCATGGGATATTGTGATATTCGACGAAGCACATCATTTAAGAAGATATATAATCAACGTAAAGACGGAAAATTATCGAGAAACTCTTAATTATGAATTAGCAAGAAATATAAGTCTAAATTCAGAAAGTATGCTCCTATTAACTGCTACTCCCCTACAACTTCATTCTTTTGAATTATTTTCTTTAATTGAACTTATTCATCCAGAGATCTTTGAGAGTTTTAGCGATTTTGAACATTTTAGAAAAAATATGCCATTTATTAACTTACTAATTTCAAACCTTAATAATATTGATAAATTAAATAATTTTGAACTAAAAAATACGATTAGACTTCTAAAAGATCTTAAATATGTAGATAGAAAAAAAGAGGTTAATCAAATTCTTTCAAAGATTAAAGATGATTCTTATAAATTGAATCTATCAAGAAAGATTGAAGAAGATCATACTATCTCTAAATTTTTAATTAGAAATCGCAAGAAAAATGTATTTACTGGAGAGTTATTAAATAAGAGAATTGTAAATACTATTATGGTATATCCTACTCAACAAGAATTAGATGTCTATAACGAGATCCGTCTTTACCTTGCAAAAATCTATAATTCTACCCTAAGCAAAGAAAACACAGGGATTGGATTTATTATAACTACTCTTCAGAAACTACTTACAAGTTCGAAATTTGCATTTTTAAAGAGTATGGAAAGAAGGTTGGATCAAATTGACAGATATAAAAATATTTTTCTTAATACAGACATAATCAGAGAAGTTGATCCTGAATTTTATGAATCAGAAATGGAGGATCAATATCTTGACTCTGAAATAATAGATGTTTTCAAAAGTAAAAAAAGTACGGTAAAACAAGAAGATTTAATTGATATGCTTAATCAAGAGAAGATATTAAAAGAATTCTATGATAAACTCAATACTCTACCATATGATTCGAAATCAGATAAGTTAATGGAATTATTAGACCAGATTTATGCACAAAGCTCTAATGAAAAGATAATAATTTTTACGCAATTTGTTGATACATTGAAATTCTTAAAATCATTAATTGAGAATCACAATCATGATTATTCTGTTGAATTATTTTATGGAGGATTAGATAATAGAGAAAAAGATGAGGCAGTTGAAAGTTTTAGGGTTAGTGAGAAATCATCTATCTTAATATCTACAGAAATTGGAGGAGAAGGTCGAAATTTCCAATTCTGTCGTGTTCTAATAAATTATGATTTACCATGGAATCCAATGAAACTTGAACAAAGGATTGGGAGACTAGACAGAATTGGTCAAAAATCAAAAGAAATTTACATTTATAATATATTCATGGAAGGAACAGTTGAAACTGACATAATTCACGCTATAATAAAAAGAATTAACCTTTTTGAAGAATCAATTGGAATTTTAGAGCCTATCATTGGAAGAATTGAAAAGGATTTTAAAGATGTTATTTTTGCTGAAGAAGATGGGAAAAAACGGAAGAAGTTGAACGAATTTTATCGAACTCTTGATGAAGAAATAAGAAAAGCGAAAGAAATCGAGATGCAATTAGATGATCTTATGATTGATAAAAGGTCTTTTCAAATGGAGGGCTTAATTACTTCTTTAGCATCGTGTGTAGATGTAAAACTTACTCATAATGAATTATACTTATTAATGAAATTATTTTTTGATATTCATAATAATTTATATGGTAATTTAGAAGAAATTCAAGATCTTCCTGAAAAAATTAGAGAAGATTATTACTTTATTTCAAAAATTCTTGTATCAAATGCGTTGCTTCAAAATCCAAAATATTATTTTCTGAATGAGTATATTGGAACTTTCAATCTTGAACTCGCAAGAAAAAAAGAAGAAATTGACTTTTTTGCCTTAGGGCATCCATTAATCAACAACATTTTAGATTTTTGCAAAAGTGAAGAATTTTCTGGAAATTTTAGTATACTTTATTTAAGAAAGAAAACAATGGAAAAATTTAAGGTTCCTAAAAAAATCTACACTAATAGATTGTATCTTTTTGTTTTCTCAGTTAAATTCCAAGGCTATATAATTGAAAACCAGACTATAGCAGTTGTGGTAGATAAAAATGGTAATGAAATTGAAAATTTTGCTGATAGAATCTTAGATATTAAGAAGATTAATGAATTATTCGAATTCAATGGAAATAAAGAGAAAATTAATATCGATTATAATCTAGTTAGTAATCTTCAAAAAGTGGCAAAGAAAATTGTTAAATCAAAAACTTCAACTTGGAAAAGAGAAATTAAAATTCTAAATGATACTATTTTTAACCAAGAAAAAAGGAAGAAAGAAAAAATGTATTCCCATAAGAGAAGAACCCTCAATCTAAAGCTTGAATCATTACGTCAAATATTAGAACGAAATAAAAATAAAATACCAACCACACGGCAACTGCAAAACATAGAAAAACTAACAGATATGGCAAAAAAGCAAGAAAGATTAGATAAAATAGAAAAATTAAAAGAACAAACCAAATTTATTCAAACAGATTTAAAATTGACTGAAAAAAAAATCGATGAATTAACATTTGAATATGAAGATCTTAAAAATGATATGAATAAAAGAAATCTATCAAAATTTTACACTAATCTCCTATCATTTGCTTTATTAAAAATAGTTGAATAATAGGCGATTTTATTTATAATTTATATTTTTTAACATTTTATTTGTCAAATTCAAGAAAGCATCTTCGACATTTTCCCCTGTTTTTGCGGAAGTTTCGACATAATAAGTTTTCTCTTTTTTAGCAAACACTTGAGCACTTTCTCGTTCGGAAAGTTCATCACTTTTTTCAATTAAATCTGCTTTATTTCCAATTAACACAAATGGTATGTTTTTACCAGCATATTCATGCAAATCTTTTAACCAATCTTCAAGTTCTTCAAATGTATGCCATCGGGAAAGATCAAAGACGATTAACGCTCCATTAGCGCCATCAAAAAAGCTTGATCGTAGAAACTTATATCTATCCTGGCCACCAATATCCCAAATCTGCAATTTTATAGTTGTCCCCGGTTTGTATTCAATAATTTTTGATAAAAAATCAGCACCAATAGTTAATTTATACCTAAAGGAGAATTTATTCTCTACAAACCTATGTAAGAGTGAAGTCTTACCGACAGCTCCAGGACCTATGATAATTACTTTAAAAACAAAAAGTGACATAATGTTTGAATAATTACGTATACAGTTTTAATAAATAATCTCCATTAAATATTTATACATTTTTGAAAATCTCAAGCTTAAATAGAAGAAATTTTCAAAATAAAGGAGTAAAAAACTATTCAGAATTAAGTTTTTTTTATGACATTTTTAGCTAGTTCGATGAACGTATCTTCTACATTGTCACCTTCTTTAGCTGATGTTTCAATATATAAACAGTTTTCATTCTTAGCATATTGAAGCGATTCATTTCGGTTGATTACCTCACCTATTTCACTAATCAAATCAGACTTATTTCCTATTATTACAACTGGAATATCTTTTCCAATTGATTGTTTCATATCGGAGAGCCATTCTTTCATTTTCGAAAAAGTTTGAACTCTTGAAAGATCAAAAACCAATAGTGCGCCATTAGTTCCATCATAAAAATTACGACGCAATGATTTAAAACGATCCTGTCCTCCAATATCCCAAATAAGTAACCTAACTTTCTTTTCTTGATCATATTCTACTGTTTTAGTTATGAAATCTACCCCAATAGTAAATTTATATTGGAGAGAAAACTTATCTTCAACAAATCGGCGTATAAGAGATGATTTTCCCACTCCTGCAGGGCCAATAACGATAATTTTGAATGAATATTCTTCCATTTTATTGAAATTTAAGAATTTTCTTTATATAAACATCTTATAAAAGTTTAATAATTTATATAATTTCATTTCAAAAACCTTAAAAAGCTGAGAAATCACAATAAGAGTAAAAAAAATTAATAATACAAATAACCAAAGAATTAGTTTATATTAACGCTCACGTTAAGAATTTTTATTTACCATCCTTCGAGTAAGATCGAGAAAAGCTTTATCGACGTTTTCACCTGTTTTAGCCGAAGTTTCAATATAAATACTATTTTCCTTTTGTGCAAACTGAATAGGTTCATTCCGATCAATTATTTCTCCAATTTCCGGAATTAAATCTAATTTATTTCCAATTATTATAACTGGAAAATCATTCTCAATAGCTTGTCGAGCGTCTGAAAGCCACTCCTTCATTTTCAGAAAAGTATTTGCCCTTGAAAGATCAAAGATTATTAAAGCACCATTAGTCCCTTCGTAAAAACTTCTACGTAATACTTTAAATCGTTCCTGGCCTCCAATATCCCATAATGTAAGCTTAGCAATTTTCCCTGATTCATATTCTACTTGTTTAGTCATAAAATCTACACCAATGGTGAACTTATAATGTAGGGAAAACTCATTTTCTACAAATCTACGGATAAGACTTGACTTACCTACCGCTGCTGGACCAATTACAATCAATTTAAACGAATAAATTTGTTCGGACATTCTTTATTAACCCTCTCTAATATACTATTGATTTTTTTAAATTATAAGCTTTTTAAGTAAATAGGATTATATATATAAACTTGCATTTTTGTTAATAAAATCTATTTAATTCAATTTAATATTAATATACCAAGTAATTTTCTAGTATTAAAACAATTTAATCCTTAATTAAGTTATATTTTTTTCCATATTTTCTAAATGATTTAGTACCCCCTCCCTCTTGTAAAACCTGTAGCGTTGCATTTGAATCAAAGATTTTCATTCCGCCAACTATATTCACACCATAATCAAATAAAATATCAGGTATCATACTAGCAGTAGGACCAATTAAAATTATTTTTTGAGCCTTCTTCTTGAATATTTCTAAAATAGATTCAAAAGTATTATTGATTAAAGTAGTTCCGGTACAAAATAAGATGTCAGTTGAAATTTCTTCTTGTTTTAATTGATCGATACTATGTTTGAGTTTAATATCCTTGAATTCTGGAGAAGTTGAAAGAGTATCCTCTATTACTGTAATTGAAGGAGTGATTTCATAGATCTCTCTTATTAATGGTTTAATGAATCCTATAAATGTAACTTTAGTATCTCCATTAATTTTTAGAAGATTTGATATATTTTCTTTTTCAAATTTTTTATATGGATTTACAATTTTTAAAATATGCTGGGAAACACCATTTAAAGTGGCGATTCCAATAATTTTTTTAAGACTTGGGGGTTCAAAAGACCAATTTAAAAGCTTGCTGATTGGTTGTTTTGTAAGCTCACCAGCAAAACTGATGTTACTGCAATTGGTTGTTTTTAAAATGCTTTGCAGGGTCGATGCTAGCCCTAAAAATGGTTCATAAGCATAAGTTGTAACTTCCACACCAGTATAACTTACCCCAATTACAACTTTTGTAATTTGAGGGGGTACAATCTTGTGAATTTTATAAATTTGCTTAATTAAATCAACTGTTTTTTCTAAAATCATCGTGTTTGAGCTAAATGGAAATATGATTATTTCTTTATCTCATAAACCGTATCACAATAAGGATCCCCTTCTGCAACTGTTTTAAGAATCTTGAGTTCAATCTTATCACTAACCGCTTCACGAAAATACTCGTGGTCAATAGCCATAACCGCTTCACATAATTCTCTAGAAGTATTTTCAAGACCAAATGGGCACTTGGTACCTTGAATCTGGAATCTTTCATCCGAGATCGAAATTATTTTAACGAAGTTTTGGTCAAAACTCTTCGAGAATGCTTTAGCGACAGAAGTTAAATTGTTCTTTGGAAGTTTCTTTTTAACTTTTAGACCCAATGACTGTCCTTGCTTTCTACAAACATTTTTTATAATAGATAAAACTTCTCCTCCAAATTTTTTATACACCGCTTTAATTAATAAACCTTGAGCTTCAATTGGATTTACTGGTAATTTATCATCATTATTTTGTTCCATTTTCCAAAACTCTTTTACTTATTTATTATACATAAAATATGATTGTTTAACAAAATTATACTTGGTTTTTTAGTTTTATTTGCATGTTTTTTTTATTCTGTTTAAATACTAATGATTCTTATATATTGTTAAAACGCTAATTTATGAGGTTTTACTATGAAATATATAATAATTGAAAATGAAAAAATCGGAGAAATAAAAGCAAAATTATTAATTAATAAAAATCCTAAAACATGTCAAGCAATTTGGGATGCTCTTCCATTTGAAGTAAATTTATCAAGGTGGGGCGAGGAATTGTATGGTGATTGCCCTGTTGTAATTCCAGCAGAACATTCTCAAAAAGAATGTGATGTTGGAGATGTGGGGTATTGGATGAGTGGTCAAGGATTCTGTATCTTTTGGGGTCCTACACCAGCGAGTTCAAGCAAGAAACCTGTTGCTGCGAGTGCTGTTAATATATTTGCTAAAATTGAAGGTGATACTAAAAAGATTTTTGACCAATTTTCCTCTTTCCAAGGAAAGATTAAAAAAGGTGAATAATCCATATAATTCCATTTTTTAATATTATTATTTTAAGTCAATGAGAATAGTGATTTTTTAATGAAAAAGAAATGGTACAAAAGCAAGGTCTTTGTAATTACGGGAGCTAGTGGTGATATTGGAAGTGAAGTGTGTCGTAAATTTGCTCCCTTAGGAATGAGAATGTATTTACTGGATTTACCCAATACATCATTAGATAACTTGAAGGAGGAGCTTAGAGATTTAGGGGCGGAATATGTTGAAAATTTTGAATTTGATGTTGTCAATCGAACTCAGATTGAAGTAGTTATTAAGAAGATTGGTGAAAAAGAAAAATACATCGATATTTTATATAATAATGCCGGTATAGGAACTACTTGTTCAATAACTAATGGTGGGACCTTTGAAGAATATCGAAAAATCATGTCTATAAACATTGATGGTATATGGTTGGTGCTTCAAACAGCATTACCATTTATTGGACGTCCTGCTCCAACTAAAAAATTTCCCGATCGAAAAGAAGGGCAACTTATATTCACTTCAAGCTCAGCGGGAAAAACGGGAATACCTAATATGGCGGCTTACTCAATGAGTAAATTCGCTATTGTTGGCTTAGCAAATTCTATTCGATTAGAGTATAAAATGCAAAACCATAATATTCAGGTAATTACAATCTGTCCAGCACCGGTAAAAACAAAATTTTGGGAATCTACGGTTGAAATGAAGGAGTGGGTAGAGAAATATCAAAAACGTGGCATTTTTTATAAATATGTAGATGTTAAAGATGTTGCAAAGACAGTAATGAAGGCTTCACGTAAATACAAAAGGGAAGTTTTTGTTCCAAGATGGTGGTGGCTTTTAGCATGGTTACAGCTTACAAGTCATAAAGCTGTAGGGAAACTTTTAATCAAAATAGAAAAAAGTAAAGAAGACATGCCGAAAAGTTAATTTCATTGGCAGTTTACTTTTTTGTCTCATCAAAATTATGATTTAGTATATACTTATAAATATAAGTTACATAGAAGAAAAAATAAAGAACTCTTTTTTATAATTATGAGGATATGAAAGATTCATTATGGGAGTTAAAGATAAAGTAAATAATTTTTATAAATTGTTAACTCATCCTAAAGTCGTGAAATTTTCATGTATCAGTGCGACAATTGTTTGGATTTCAAGTGTAGTACTAGCAATTCTGATTGGGCAATTAGATCCTGCAGGTCCTCCTTCCGATCCTGCTGGATTTAATATATTGATTAATTATATTAGCGATTTAGGCAATCTTGACTTAACACCAATGCCTATTATCATTGATTTTGGAATGATGCAAACCTCTATATTAATGGTTCCCGTCTCATTCTACTTGAGAAAAGTATTGATAGGGGATAGGTCGAAAAAATTAAGAAAATTATTAGGTAATTTAACCTTACTCTGTATGCTAATTGCTATGTGTGGATTATTTCTGACTGGAGTAATCTCTGAAGATGTTGGTGGAAAATTGGATAGTATTATTGGACCGCCTTTTCCTAATTATTTCTGGCATGATATTGTTGCAGATTTTGCATTTATCTTTTTTATGGTTAGTGGAATTCTAGTTGCATCACAATTTATAATATTTCCGGATATCTTAGAACAGCAAATTGGAATGAAACAAACAATTACAATACGTGTATTATTAGCAATAAATTCATGGATATTGACTCCAATCTTTTTTACTTTCTTTTATACTGTACCTTATCTTTGGTATACTGATGCATTTTGGACTTTTTTGCCATTGTGGCAATGGGCGCCTTTTTGGGAATGGCTACTTATGTTTTCACTCTCGGCTTGGATACTGTTGGTGTCAAATCTGTTGCTAATAAAATCATTAAATCGAGAAATGACAAATAAATAGTTTTTTTACTTTTTATAATAGCAATTTTTATCCCTATTTCATTATAGAAAATTAAAATAGAAAAAAAGAAAGAAGATATACATCTTAAAAAATAAACCAAAAATGCAATAAAATTAAAATTTTTGTATTCTAGACTACTAATATGATTGAAAAAGCATTTGAACCTTTTGGTATAGCTCTTGAGGATTTTTATAATGGTAAAAAAGGAGTTGAGGTCACTTTATGTCGAGATGATGGAATAGAATGGAAAGTACCTATTGAATATTTCTTTAGAGGCCCTGAAAATTTTTCAAATATAGAAAAACAAGCACTACAACTATGTAAAGGTAGAGTTTTAGATATCGGAGCAGGAGTTGGACCACATACCTTGGAACTTCAAAAATTAGGTCTTGAGGTTTATGCAATTGATATATCCTCACATGCGTGTCGGATAATGAAAAAAAGAGGGATAAAAAATGTTTAATGTACAGACTGTTATAATTTAAAAATGGGTTCATTTGATACCATTCTTTTATTAGGACGTTCAATCGGGTTTGTGGAGAATTTAAATGGAATGAAAAAATTCTTATCTTACTGCAAAACTATCCTAAATCCAGAGGGAATTATAATTCTTGATTCAATAGATTTTCCTTCAATTAAAGAACAAAATCTTCTTAAATATCAGGAAAGAAACCGAAAGTTAGGAAAGTATAGTGGTGTGACAATATTTCAAATGAAATACAAAAATATCATGGGAGATAAAATCCAAAATTTACAAATAGATCCTGATACACTTAAAGAATGTACGCAAGAGGTAGGATTATCTTGCAAGATCCTTAGTATAGAAGAAGATGGAATGTATTTAGCTAAGATTATTAAAATGCCTACCATAACATGATTAATCGTGAAAGACGGGTTTCACGAACAAAAAATAGAATATTAAGAAATTTATTTGGGTAGTTACAAAACCCAGTGATGGGTTTTAAGTATTTCGGTATCTTGGTTTCTTATAAAATTGCGAAATACTGGTTCCAAAGTTGCT
>JAHPZE010000045.1:0-5001 GCA_019058365.1 Promethearchaeota archaeon
CTATAGACCCAGTTATCTCCATTACCCTTCCCGTAGCAGGTGTATATGATGGAGCACCTGCGTATGATATTATTATTACTGAAGTGAATTTGAATCAGTATTGGTATACGCTGAATGGGGGCTCTCCCATATATATTACCTCTACAACAGGGATGATAAATTCAACCGAGTGGGGAACCCTAGCTGACGGCTCTGTAGAAATCATCTTCTATGCAAATGATGATGCGGGTCATGAAGGCAATAGCAGTGTGACTGTTACAAAAGATACCACTGATCCTGTAATCACAATTACATCCCCTACCGCTGGAGTGTATGATGGAGCACCTGCGTATAATATTATTATTACTGAAGCGAATTTGAATCAGTATTGGTATACATTAAATGGGGGCTCTCCCATATATATCACCTCAACGACAGGAACGATAAATTCAACCGAATGGGGAACCCTAGCTGATGGTTCTGTAGAAATCATCTTCTATGCGAATGATGATGCGGGTCATGAAGGCAATGGCAGTGTGACTGTTACAAAAGATACCATAGACCCAGTTATCTCCATTACCCTTCCTGTAGTTGGAGTATATGACGGAGCTCCTGCGTATGATATTATTATTACTGAAGCCAATTTGAATCAGTATTGGTATACGCTGAATGGTGGTTCTCCCATATATATCACCTCAACCACAGGAACGATAAATTCAACGGAGTGGGAGATCTTAGCTGATGGTTCTGTAGAAATTATCTTCTATGCAAATGATGATGCGGGTCATGAAGGTAATAGCAGTGTGATTGTTATCAAAGATACCACTGCCCCAGTAATCACAATTACTTCACCTACCGTGGGAGTGTATGATGAAGCTCCTGCGTATGATATTATTATTACTGAAGCCAATTTGAATCAGTACTGGTATACGCTGAATGGCGGTTCTCCGATTTATATTACATCAATGACAGGGATGATAAATTCAACGGAGTGGGAGATCTTAGTTGATGGTTCTGTAGAAATTATCTTCTATGCAAATGATAATGCGGGTCATGAAGGTAATAGCAGTGTGACTGTTATAAAGGATACCATTGATCCTGTTATTTCCATTACCCTTCCTGTAGTCGGAGTGTATGACGGAGCTCCTGCATATGATATTATTATTACTGAAGCCAATTTGAATCAGTACTGGTATACGCTGAATGGCGGTTCTCCGATTTATATTACATCAATGACAGGAACGATAAATTCAACTGAGTGGGGAACCCTAGCTGATGGTTCTGTAGAAATCATCTTCTATGCAAATGATGATGCGGGTCATGAAGGCAATAGCAGTGTGACGGTTATCAAAGATACTATAGACCCAGTTATCTCCATTACCCTTCCCGTAGCAGGTGTATATGACGGAGCTCCTGCGTATGACATTATTATTACTGAAGAGAATTTGAACCAATATTGGTATACGCTGAATGGCGGTTCTCCGATTTATATTACCTCTACAACAGGGATGATAAATTCAACCGAGTGGGGAACCTTAGCTGATGGTTCTATAGAAATCATCTTCTATGCAAATGATGATGCGGGTCATGAAGGTAATAGCAGTGTGACTGTTACAAAAGATACCACTGACCCAGTTATTACCATTAACCTTCCTGTGGTTGGAGTGTATGATGGAGCACCTGCATATGATATTATTATTACTGAAGCGAATTTGAATCAGTATTGGTATACATTGAATGGGGGTTCTCCGATTTATATTACCTCAATGACAGGAACGATAAATTCAACCGAGTGGGGAACCCTAGCTGATGGTTCTGTAGAAATCATCTTCTATGCAAATGATGATGCGGGTCATGAAGGCAATAGCAGTGTGACTGTTACAAAAGATACCACTGACCCAGTTATTACCATTAACCTTCCTGTGGTTGGAGTGTATGATGGAGCACCTGCATATGATATTATTATTACTGAAGCGAATTTGAATCAGTACTGGTATACGCTGAATGGCGGTTCTCCGATTTATATCACCTCAATGACAGGGATGATAAATTCAACTGAGTGGGGAACCCTAGCTGATGGGTTTGTAGAAATCATCTTCTATGCAAATGATGATGCGGGTCATGAAGGCAATAGTAGTATGATTATTACAAAGGATACTACTGCTCCTACAGGTTCCATTGAGATCAATAATGGAGATATGTGGACAACAAATACGAGTGTATTACTTTCTTTAACTTTTTATGATGAAACTTCAGGAGTACATGAAGTTCGTTATAGTAATGATTCTATTATTTGGACTACGTGGGAACCTGCGAATGCTACAAGAGCTTGGATATTACTAACTGGAGATGGACCTTCTAAATTTGTGTATTATGAAATTAAGGATAATGTTGGAATAATATCTAGATTTTCTGATATTATTGGTCTCGACACAGAAGCTCCAATCATTATAATAAATCTCCCTCTCAATAATACATATTGGAATGTACAACCAATACTCAATATATCAGCTATAGATCTTAATCTTGATGATATATGGTATAGAGTAGGAATAAATCAAAAATTATTAACTAATAATACAGAACAGAAGCTTGATTTAGGAATTTGGAATTCATTGGATAATGGCCAATTTGAGATCTATATTTGGGCTGTCGATAATTTTGATAAAGTTAGTGAAACACACATTTTAATTTTATATAAAGATACACAAGCTCCTCGATTAGATATCATTTTACCACTTAATATATCGTATTGGAACTCAGAACCACAGATACAAATAAATGCAAGTGATCCAAATTTCGATAGTATTTGGTATATAATCCAGGGAACCAAAATAATCTTAACAAATGGCCTATCACAATCACTTAACTCTGAAATATGGAACAATTTATTAGAAGAACAACAATTTATTGTCAATATTTTTGCTAATGATACTTTTGGACATGTTAATGATACATATCAGTTAATACTATATAAGGATGTAATTATCCCTGCATTGGATATTAATTCTCCCTCCAATAATACTTTTTGGAGTGCTCCACCGCAAGTTCAAATAACCGCATCAGATGTATATTTTGATTCGGTTTGGTATGTTGTTGATGGAACTACAATTCCGCTTGTCAATGGAATATCTGAACCTCTTGATTCATCGATATGGACTAATTTGCCAGAGGAAGGTTTGTTTACAATTTACTTTTATGCGAATGATTCAGCTGGTAACATTAACAATACTTTTTCATTAGATTTACATAAAGACATTATAGCTCCAAGAATCTCAATTCTCTTTCCACAAGATGATGACTTATTTGGAAGCACGGCACCAAGTTATTATCTCTCTATAAATGAATTGTATTTAGATCAAATTTGGTATACATTAGATAATGGAGCCACTAACTTTACGATAACAGAAATGACGGGAACTATAAATCAGACAGCATGGGATTTGTTTGGAGATGGAACGGTTACGATCAGATTTTATGCAAATGATAGTATAGGGAATTTGAGTTACAGTGAAATTATTGTCCAAAAAGATATTACTGCTCCCATAATTACTATTACCTTACCAATTGAAAACGATTTATTTGGGTTAAGTGCTCCGAATTTTACTATCTATAAAGATGGTATCGATATAAATACGACTTGGTATACGTTAGATAATGGAGTAACTAACTACACATTTACAGGAACAACAGGAATAATAAATCAAGCAGCATGGGATTTGTTTGATAACGGAACAGTGATTATTAAATTTTATATAAATGACTCGATAAATAATATGGGATATGATGATATAACCGTTAGAAAAGACATAATTGCTCCAGCAATTAGTATAAATACACCAACAAATAATACATGGTGGGATTCCCGTCCTCCTATTAATATATCAGCATTCGATCCAAACTTAAATACTCTTTGGTACAGAGTTGGAACAACGAATATAACATTAGAAAATAATATAGAACAATTGCTTGATGAAAATATATGGATCAATTTACCACAAGGAGAATTTAAAATTTATTTTTATGCTCTCGATGATGCTGATAATCTTAATGAATCTTACATAACTTTATTTAAAGACACTCTACCACCAGTTATTATAGTTAATTCACCTGGGAATTGCACATATTGGAATGTAGCTCCATCAATCAATATAACAGTTTATGATCCAAATTTTGAGGGAGATATCTGGTATAGCGTCTCAGGATATTCAGCAGAAATATTATTAAATAACACAGCAAAGAATCTTAAAAATGGTACATGGCTAGATTTAGAAGAAGGAGAATTTTTAATAAGAATTTGGTGTAGTGATAGTTTTGACAATATTAATGAAATTATATTAATTTTATATAAAGATACAAGTGCCCCAATTATTTATATTAATTCGCCTAATAATCTTACTTATTGGAAAGCTCCACCCATTATTAACATAACTATCTTCGATCAACAATTCAATGAGGCTTGGTATAGAATATATTCATCATCTCAAGGTTGGACCATAAATATAACTCTATTAAATAATACACTTCAATTACTTGATGAAAATATATGGTATAACTTGAACCAAGGAGAGTTTCAAATTTACATTTATGCTAATGATAGTTTTGGGTATTTAAATAATATTTATTTCCTAACCCTATACAAAGACACAATAACTCCCACAGTTATTATAAATTTACCTATTAATAATACATATTGGAATTCAGCACCAGATATTCAAGTGACTGTATCTGATACAAATTTTGATTCGGTTTGGTATATCGTTGATGGGACTAAAATAATGCTTGCCAATGGAATATCTGAACCTCTCGATTTATCGATATGGGATAGTTTGTCAGATGAGGATTCATTTATTATTTATTTTTATGCAAATGATTCAGCTAGCAATGAAAATGCTCTCTATAGCTATACTCTATATAAAGATACTTTAGCACCTTTATTAGTAGTCAATTCACCTACAAATAATTCTTATTGGAATTCAGCACCAGATATTCAAGTGACTGTATCTGATACAAATTTTGATT
>JAHPZE010000045.1:5101-23998 GCA_019058365.1 Promethearchaeota archaeon
TTTAGCACCTTTATTAGTAGTCAATTCACCTACAAATAATTCTTATTGGAATTCAAGACCGATTTTAAATGTAATCGCATATGATCCAAATTTACTTTCTATTAGTTATAAGGTAAAGGATTTTCCTCTATTACCCTTATCAAACGGTACAGATAATCTATTTAATGAATATATATGGGATTTTAATTTATCACAAGGGATGTTTATTATAGAAATTTTTGCAGAGGATTCTCTTGGCAATATAAATGATTCAATCAAACTGACTTTATATAAAGATACAATCAAACCATTGATAATTATTGATTCACCTCATCCAAATGATCTTTTTGGAAGTATAGCTCCTGATTTTAATGTTTCTGTTATTGAAAGCCATCTAAATTCCACTTGGTATAATCTTATTGGGGAATTGGTAAACATTAAATTTACCGGATCCACAGGCACAATTAACCAAACAATTTGGAATAAATTTGGAAATGGAACTGTTACAATAAGGTTTTATGCTAACGATATCGCCGGAAATCTTTTTTATAAGGCTATAACTGTTAGAAAAGACATCTACCCTCCAACTATTACTATAAATTCTCCAGGAAATGATGAATTATTTGGCATTAATGCCCCTAATTTTATAATAAATATATCTGGACCAGAAATTCAAGCAACATGGTATACACTAAACAATGATTTAACGAATTTTACATTTGTGGGATTAAATGGAACAATAAATCAAGTCGAATGGGATAGCTACGGTTATGGAATAGTTACAATAAGGTTTTATATCAATAATTCACTAGGTAAAATTGGATGTGATGAGGTAGTTGTAAGAAAAGATCCAGATTCACCAATAATAATAATCAATACTCCTCTTAATCAAACCTTTTTTACTTCAGCACCATTTATAAACCTTACAATTGTAGAACCTAACTTACATTCGGTTTGGTATAGTGTTAATGATATGATAATAGACTTGACAGGTAATTTAACCCAATATCTAGACCCTTTTATATGGAGAAGTTTGCCTGAAGGAACTTTTATTTTAGAACTTTTTGCAGATGATACTTTAGGAAATCTTAACAATCTAATTCAACTATATCTATCAAAAGATACTATTGGGCCTAATATCACCATAATTTTACCAAATGAAAATCAAAAGGTTGATAGAAATGCACCTTTTTTCGAACTCATTCTTTTTGATGTAAATGATATAGATATTAGTTGGTATACAATTGATGGTGGAAATACTTCTATACAATTTGCGGGTACGATAGGTAGAATTAATCAGGATCTATGGGAATTTATTTGGGACAATAAGACACAAGGATCTATAATTGCAATTAGATTTTACTCTATGGATATGCTTGGAAATGTAAATCATACAGATGTAAATGTAATAAAATATCAACCTATGCCTCAGCTGAAAATCTTATCTAATCCTACAGGTTTTATTTTCTCAACTATAGGTTTAGGTTTAATGGCTCCTATATCCTTAAAGTTAACAAAAAGTCAATATTATCAAAATTTAAACAAGAAGGAAAAGAGTACGTTAAAAAAAGTTTTGATAGCTGCTTCTCTCTTATTATCTGTTACAGTATTCTTCTATATTTTTTAAAATCTCTATTATTTTTTACCAAAATTTTTAAGATTTTTATTTTATTCTCTCTTTTGTTTTGAATGTTTTAGAATAAGTTGTAATTCATAGAAATCTAACTTTTTCCCTGCCTTCTGCTTATCTAATGCATTTGCTAATTTTTCTTGTTCTAATCTTTTACATTTTTTTTTCTTTTTAATAATAGCCTTAACATTAGGTGTTTTTATTTCCCTTGGCCGCTCTTTACTTTCTGTTCTATTTGATAATTCATTTAATAACATTTTTTTATTTTTGCTCATCAATTTTAAGAAAAGTTGGTGGTACTCTTCTGCGATAGTTTTATTTTTTATTAATTCATGTACTATTTCATTTTTAATATATTCAAACTCTCTTGTCTTTCTATATAGATCAAGCATTTTCTTATGAGTCATTAGCCTTTTATTATACAATTTAATCAAATTTTCGTAAATTTCTTTCAAATTCTTTTCAAGCGTTTCAATTCTTATTTGAGTTTTATAGTATTCATTAGTCTGCAAGTTTTTAGCTTTTCTTTGCTCCAATTTTGCCAATTCAGTAATTCTTTTTTGTTTATTTTTTTCTAATTCCCTAACTTCTTCTATAATCTCATTTTCTTCATCAATATCTAATATTTGTTCTTCAAGTTTTTCGTTCATAATATTAATTTTATTCTCTATATCTTCAATAGATCGTTTAATGTAATCAATTGAGACTGAAATGTCAGTATTTAATCTTGGTTTTTTGAGAGTGCTTATTTTTTTAGTGAGATGATTCCATAGTCGTTCATATTCAGTTTTTTGTCTTTTTAATTTTTCTAATTTAAAATTATATTCATCTCGTTTTTCATTATAAAACTCTCTAGCATCAAATAACAATCTGTAGATTTCAGAATCAATGTTCTGCAAACTGAGAATATAATTCTTGAGTTTGCTATTCAGTTGATCTCTCTCAAGCACAAATTCTTTAACCTTTTTTTGCGCATTTTTTATGTAATTGCAAAAATTGTATTTTTCTTTATCATTCATTTAAAAAATTACTTTTACTTAATTCATTATCTTTTAAAATAACACTGAATCATTGATTTTCTTCATAGAATACCATTAATTAATTATTTACTATCACTTAAATTTATTTATATATACTAAAATTAGTTATTAAAAATTCAAGATAAAAATAATTCTGATAATCTAAATGCATAAGTTAATAGATAAAAAAAAAGAGAGATTTTTTATATTCCAAAAAATCTCGAAAAAGATTGATATACAATCTTATCAATCCTATATTGTGGGCAACTGACGAAGAAACTATATTGTTTCTATTCGGGAGTTGGGGGAATCCGGAAACAAAATTTTTTGTGACAATATTAACTCGAAGCGTTGGTATTGTTCACCACATCCGTACCAGTGGGTACTAATTTGAATATCAACTAATTTATTTAGAGTTTCAGTACCGCAAACATCTTTTATGAGATTCCAGCCAGCTGGAATGTCTGGGAAATGGTTGCTGTCAAGTGAAATACACGGACCACACACATCAAACGTGATATTATAAATAGTATAACAACATCCAGTTTCTATTATATCGTGAACTAAATTAATTCTTCCAACAAATTCTTTGGTATCTTTACCACCCCAATTATCTTGGTATAAATCTATATACCATCCATCATAAGGATGATAACCACCAGTGACTTTAATAGTAACCCAATAAGGATCTAAAAGATCGTCGGTTATACATAGAGGTAGTACTTGCCAATCTGGACTTTTATCCTCTACTATTTCGATCTTTCCTGTTTCGGTGTCAACACCAGTAATCAACTTTCCTTGAGCTACTGCCACGATTTCTTTATTTCCGGAAGAATCTTCTATCAAGTTTGATGAATTATTACTATTTGGTAAATAGTAATCATCCTGCTTAACTCTATACTGACCCCCACAATCAAACGCAAATACAACGCAAATAGCAAATACTGTTATTACCAGAATCCCAACAATAAGTTTAGATTGACGATGTTCCATCGTATCTATTTTCATTGCCCTTTTTCACATTCTTACTTTGCAAATCACCTTGCGTTTACTGAATTTGCTATAATATATTTTACTTCAAATATTTATAAATTTTTTGCATCTATAAGACTTTAATATAAATTAACTTTCCAAATCAAAGAATCATTATTCATTAAATTTTTATTATCTATTTTGTTAGAATGCATTGATTAAGTTTAAAAAAAATTGAATATCTATACTTATAAGTAATAAATTCAATATTATTAGGTGATTAATATAACATCTATTATGCAGGTTGCTAATAGTATCGGAAAATCAATCGCAGAAAGTATGAATAAGATAGGAATTGACTCAGTAGAAAAACTAGCTTCTTCCAGTATAGAAAATTTATTAGCTATAGATGGTATTGATGTTTTAAAAGCTAAAAATTATATCCAGCTGGCACAGAGGTATATTGAAAGATTAAACGCAAAAAATAAAATATATTCTTTGATTAATAAAGCAGGATCATCCAATGCTTCAAAGTCAATGGATCTCCTAAACAATGCAAAACCAGACGTCAAGAATAGTAATTCTAAAGCCCCAATTAGCTCAATAAAAAAACTAGCTTCTTCAAGTATCGATGAATTATCCAAAACAAAAGGTATGAGTGCTCCAGAAGCACAAAGGTATATTGAGATTGCAAAAAAGTATCTAGAAAATATGAGGAAAGAAGAAATAGCTTCTAATGAATTAAGATCAGGATCAATATCACAAAAACAAGCTTTGGGTTTCATAAAATTTAGTGATAATATATATACAAAAAACTTAGAAAAGTCAATACCACCTAAGCAAAAGGAAGGTTCATATTTAGAAAAACCTCACTTTGACATTAAATCAATTAAAAAACAAAAACTTGATGAAAAATTAATCAAAAAAGCAATATACGAAAAACCTGTAAAAGTAAAGCCAGTAAAAGCAGATGTAAAAAAACAACCTTCATTAAAAACATTTTTTAGTCCCGAAACAATGCAAAAAATTCGGTTTTTACACTTTAAAATTAAAAAGTTGGAACAATTATTAGCAAGAAATGAAGACTTTGCCTTCTCTGAGCTAAACAATGTAATAGATTATATAAAAATTCTTAATATCAATTATAAAACCCAAAGTCAAATCAAGATCTTTAAAGAATTAGAAATTACCACCTCATTTTATGATCCTATTGCGAGAAGAGAGATTAAAATATGGGATTTAATTTTTGAGTGTTCAAGAGTGTTATGGATTTCAGCACAAGCATATTCTTATCTTTCCACCAAATTCGAAGCAGAAAATTTAATGGAAAATGCGATAGTCACAATGGTAGAGTGTAGTAAGATGTACAAAACTGCAGCATATTTTAGTGCGGCATGTACTCGACAAGAAGATAAAGGATTCGCATTATCTGTTGAAAATCTTGAAATGAATTCAGAAGAATCTCGTATAAGTGCTCAAAATTTAGCCCTTATAAGTGAAGAAAATAAAGAAAATTTTACAATGGCGGCTAATTTATCTGCAGGGTTAAGTGCACTAACTAAGAGAATGGCGTTTTTAAAAAAATATGATAATAAAAAGGAAAAACAATTTAAAGCTCAGTATAATTATGATATGGGCCGAGCTTGTTATTTGAAATCTAAATCTTTATTAAAAATGTTAGAAAAAGGTGAAAATAAAGAACAGATTGAAAATTTACAGAAAAAAGCAAATTATTATTATATTAAAGCTGAAGAAATATGGGAAATCATATTACATAAATCTGAAAAATTAACTGATCATGAAAGAGACGCTATAAGAACTAATTTATCAATAGTAAATGAAAATATCATAGAAAATGATGTTGAGATAATAAATGATAAAGAAGCTTTAGAGATACAAGATCCTGAACCTCTCATAATAGTCCCAGAAAATTTAGCACCCTTTATTCCAAGAACTACCAATTTTTTGGCGAAATACCAACAAACAGATCTTAATTTCGATGCCTACAAACGTTATAAAAATATAATGTCAGATGTTTTCATTAATTTCAATAAAATCGAGGAATTACAAAATAATAAAGCAGGTATTGGTCGAACTTTAAAACAATTGAAAATTTTGTATGAGAATAACGATATTGATATAAATAGTTTTACTGAACTCTATGAAAAATATGCAATAAAACTTGAAACAATTGAGAATGCAATTCAAAACCTAAAGAATCCTGAAAATAAAATTAAAGTAAAAGAAGAGCATAAAGAAATTCTTAAATCAATAATGTAGCATAGAATATTATATGTCTAACAGAAAATATTATCAATGGCATAATACTATTTTAAAATTGAAAGATATTGTTAAGAAGATTGTTTTCTATCTAATATTAGGAATAATAATTTTAATCTTTATCTTTAACCAAATATTAGCAATAGGGTTAGCAGGTCTTTTTTTCATTATATATCTAGTTTACTATTTAATCACTCTTTCTTTTAAAAGAAGACTTCTAAGATTAGTGCAAGAATATTCTATTATAAGTGACATAGAAATTGCAGACAAGTTAAGAAAACCTATAGATGATATTAGAAAGAAGTTATCGTCATTATCTAAAAATCAGAAAAAGAAAAAATGGTTAATAGTGTTTTTGAATAAACGTTATATCTTTTTAAATGAAAATGGGGTTGAGAATTTCACCCAATTATATGAACAAGGATATAATGAAAAAAAAATTCTAGAAAATTTGCAACAAAAAATGAATATAAAATCTAGAGCTGAGGTTAAAGCTATTGAAATAACATTAGCTAATCATAATAGACTTATCAAAAGAGGAGAAATTTAATCTTTTACTATTCACTCTTCATTTGGTTACAAGTGGAAAGGAATAAGGTTAAAGAATGAGATTTATATCGTAAGTTTGATTTGAAGGAGTTTCAAAAATATTCAAGATTTTTACATATTGAAATAAGAATGCCGGTGGAGGGATTTGAGCCCTCGAACCTCCAGAATACATCCAGTCTGACCCATTTTTTCAGTAGGATTATGAGTCTGGCGCCTATTAAACATAAGACTATTTCAAATGCTTTATAACCAGCTAAGCCACACCGGCGCTTTTATTCCAATGAAGCCTCAAGGGGGCTTATCCTTTTCGAGCTAAATGCTCTCATATTATGATCCCCCGACCTTTGCCTTACCAAGGCAACGCTCTACCAGCTGAGCTATTGAGGCACTTTTTTTTTAAATCCTATGCTACTAACATTAAATTATTGCTAAATTAAAAATTTTTTTACATGTTTAGGTTTGTATTAATTCCAAGGATTTTAATTTGATTTTTTAAGAGATTATTATTTAGTTAAACCAACTTTAAATCCAATATAATAAAAAAAAAAGAAGATTTGAGATACTATAAAGATTTGATTAATAATTAAGCCAGAAATAATGCGCCTAAAGTAATGTAGAATTGCGCCATTACATAAGTAGTCATGATGATAAATCGTGCGTTGGTAAATTCTCCAGCCCATTTATCTACGGCTATTGAAGAATCTGAAAAAATGAAAGATATAGAGCCAACATAAATCAGAATTGATGCTAATCCTTGAATTGTTGAAAGGCGTACTAGAGCTGCGATATGCATTAATAAAATAGCACCCATATAGACTAATACGGGAATTTTCATATCTTCGGTTTTGTTCAGGAATCTTGGTACCGTAAAAATTAGAATTAAGATTGCTGGTCCGAGTAAAAACAATCCCCCTGGATTAAATGTTGTATAATCAGTTATAGAGAAGAAGAACGCTAGAATATAGAAGATTTGGTTAATTAGGAAAGCACCCATTCCAAATAAAAACCATTTCTCTTCATTTTTAAGCATTAAGAAGATATCTCCAGCACAACCGCCGATTAACGCAACTACAATCAACCAATCAACATTAGTAATTGAGGATATATCAATTACTCCAAAAATATAAAATAGTATCAGCATAGGCATTAAAAGTGGTTTAGTAATATAGATGATTTTATCATTATCCTTATATTCACCAAACACTTCGATTATAATAAAAATAAAGAACAAAGCAAGAAAGATGTATTCAATCATAGTTTTTCACTAAAGAGATGTGTAAATTAATGATATTCTATTAATTAAAACAAGTATAAATAATTTTGGAATAAGGATCTACAGATTTGTGATTTCAATTTACTTCATGGAAAAAAAGATTTATAAATAAAGTTAGATTGTTCTAGATCGAACGATTTTGTTCTAGATCGAACAAAAAAATCTAAAATTTAAGGTAATTAAATATGGAAAAAATAATTGCTTATTGCGGAATTAACTGTTCAGATTGCCCAGCGTATTTAGCTACTCAAAAGGGTGATTTTAAGGAAATTAAAAAGATTGCGAAAGAATGGTCAAGTGAATCAATGTCCTTTAAACCTGAAGAGATTTATTGTGATGGGTGTTTTTCAAATGGAAGACTTTTTAGTTGGTGTAGCAAATGTCCTATAAGAAGTTGTTGCCAAGAGAAAGGATTCGAAAATTGTGCCTATTGCGAAGATTATTTCTGTAATAACTTAAAGATGACTTTTGATAAAACTCCTTCAGCTAAGGGAAGATTAGATGAAATTAGAAAAAAGATATAACTTAAAGGTTAAATTAGATTAAGAGGTATGAAATTTGGAAATTAAAGAAGTAAAAAAATTAAGTCTAGAATTAATGGAAACCTCGAAAGCAGCATATCTAACAACTATTGATTCTGATGGATATCCAATAACAAGAGCAATGTTTAATCTAAGAAATATGGAACAATTTCCAGAATTTTCTGAGTTTTTCGCTGGGTTAGATAATAAATTCGATATATATATTTCAACTAATACATCCTCATCCAAAACTGAGCATATTAAGAAAAATCCTAAAGTTTGTGTATATTTTTGCGATCCTGAAGACTTTAAAGGAGTCATGTTTGGAGGTGAAGTTGAGGTTATTGATGATATGGAAGTAAAGCGAAAAGTTTGGTTAGATTGGTGGACAAGATATTATCTAAAAGGATTGGATGATCCGGATTATACTTTACTCAGATTATCTCCCAAAAATGCAAAGTTTTATTATAGGTTAAATCAAGTCCAATTTACACCAAGTGAAAAATAAATGGAAAACTTAAGAGAAGGAGGATTTTTGATTGCAAAGATCCGCAAATTATCGGAACGGATATTTGCTAAAATACTTCAAGATTTTAATATTTATGAAATAACTGCTGCTCAAGGTAGAGTCATGTTTCCACTTTGGCAAAAAGATAACATCTCCTTCCAAGATCTTAAAAAAAAAACCTCGTTAAGTAAAGCAACACTATCTTACATGTTGGATAATCTTGAAAAAGCAGGGCATGTAAAACGTTTAAATGATGTTAATGATAAACGTACTATTAATATAAAGTTAACAATAAAGAATAAATCTCTACAGGATAAATTTCTTCAAGTATCTAATGAAATGAGAGATATATATTATAAAGATTTTACTGAAGTCGAGATAGATAAGTTTGAAGGCTATTTAAGGCGAATTCTAGCTAATCTTTTGCAATATAGTGAAAAAAGCAAGAAATAAAAATTTAAAAAAAGTAATTCTTTTTTATTATATTTATATTTTTCTCCAAAAAAGAATTATTTTAACGATCTTTAATTTTAGAGCTACGTGGTATATGGACTTTTAATTTAGGAATATATATTTTTGGAATTTGTATTTTTGGCATTTTTATTTTAAATGCATCATTTTCATTATCAATAGATTTTTGAAGTTCATCAATTTCAATAGTGGCTATATTTTTCTCTTCTATTTCTATACTATTAGATTTTTCTTGGAGATTTAAATTACTAACTTGAATTTCATCAACATTTTCATTCGATACCTTATTATTATTTACCTCGAAAAATTTAGAAAGTCGTTGACTCTTTTCAATTAATAATCCTTTATAAATTTTAAAATGATTTTCTTCAATTAATAAATCTCTAAAATCCTCTTTTGTAAAAATCCAACCAGTTTGAGTATCATATAGCATTCCTGTGATTTCTACGTCTGGAAAAAAAGCTTTAAGTTCTTGTAAATCATTCATCTGTTTTATAATATTACGTATTTCATTATCAAAAGGTTTAAAGAAATTAGATAATTTTGAAAGAAGATCTGAATAATTTATCGATAAACGTTTAAGAAATTCATTAGGTAGTTTTTTTCTTAACTCCATTATATTTATTTTCGTCATGCCACAATCTAGATGTCCTAAAACAATGATATATTTAATTTTATATTTATATATAGCAATTAAAATAGATCTCATCATATCTTGGGTGTATGCATTTCCAGCATTTCTTAAAATGAATATATCTCCAGGATTAAATTGGAATATTTGATGGACATCTATTCTTGGGTCCATACAAGTAAGAAATAGTATAGGATATTTGGGAATTTTTTGCTCAAATGAAAAACTTTCCGGATTCTGGATTATTTTGCCTTGAAACTGGAAATTTCCTTCTATTAACAATTTTTCGATATCTTTTAACATTTTAAAACACCCAATTTATATCTTCAATTAGAGCAAGCATATATTTGATTTGTAACTTTAATATAATATTAAAAAAAAATGAAATTATTTCTTAGCTAAAATTTCTTTGATTTTTTGAGCTCCTCCATTATTAAAGAATTCCTTGATTTTATCCGAATACTCTGGCAAAAGCTGTAAGAATGGCAAAATTGCTCTTGAAAGTGAACTGAATGTTTCATTTCCATCTCCCATAATAAACATCTTATCCGGACTTAAGTTTTTAAAAATTTCCGGTAAAATGTTGGTTAATTGAACGGCTAAGAATCTCTCATCCGCAGTACTCATTGCTTCAACTTGTTTCTTAAAACCTTCAGCTTGAGCAAGCATTTGTTGTTTGATATTCTCCGCTTCACCTTCTGCCTGAGCAATTAATTTCCGTTTTATTTGTTGAGCATCAGCATCAACTTCAATAATTTTTTTCTGTCTATCACCATCCGCTTCAATTTTCTTACGTTCTCTCTCTTGTTCTGCTATAGCAATTTCTTTACTCTTCCTTTGCAATTCAATTTCTTTTTCAACTTGTTGATTCTGAATCCCAACTTCATTTTGAACATCCAATTCTCTTAATCTGGATTCCCTTTCAGCATCAGCTATAGCCATCCTAGCTTTTCTCGCTTCAACTGCTTTTTTTACTGCTTCCATATTCTTCTTTAATTCAGGTTCTAGAATATTTACCTCTCGTATTTCAATTGATTCGATTACAACTCCCCAATCCGCTGTTAATTCGTGAATTTCTTTGCTTACAATAGTTATTATTTCTCGTCGTTCTCGAATAATTTTTTCAATTGGCATATTAGCACAGGTAGTACGGATAATTGCTTCTGCAGCATTTTTAAGAATCTTTTCTACATAATTCTCATCTTTAGGAACCCATGAGACGGCGCTAAACGCTTTTTCAGGATCAATAACTTTCCAAATCAGCATTCCTACAATTGAAATGTTTTGATATTCCATTGAAACGACTTGTTCGTGAGCTTCTAATGTTGTTTGAATACTTGTAGTAGGGATCACAAGATATTCATCAATTAAAGGTAATAACCATATACTTCCTCCTAATCCAGCCGCTTTTACCTTACCATTACGCAAATGTATAACAAACTGGTTTGTTTTGAATTTTCTATATCTTGTTGCCATGAAAATTAAAAATAAGAATGCTACAATTATTATAGCAACAACTAACCCAGTAATCCAACCAGTTACTTCTTGAAACAACATCTCCTTATTTTTTACCTCCTAATTTTTAATTTAAATATATTTTTAATTTTTTTTTTTGAAAATTTTCGATTATGATTAATATTTTTATTTAACATCATTTTTACCTCATTCTATATTGAATTGAGCTTACTTTATTATCAACTAATAAAAAACCATCTTTTATATCGCATATATATACTTCTTCTCCCTTCTTAAAGGACGAATCGGATTTTACTGGTTTTACATGAATCTTTTCAAATTTCATTGGGTTATCAGAGTGAATTTTGATTACTCCACCTCTCCAATCTACATCTAAAACAATGACTCCTTTTTGGCCAATTAAATTTTGAGTAGATGAAATATTGTAGAATCTAGACTTTGCTATTTTTTTCCAGGTAATAGAAATGACTTTGTTAAATAGATACGTAACTGCTAATGTTGAGAAAAATATAAGAAACTTCACTTCAATAGCGAAAAGATAATAGAATAATACTCCAGCTATCCCGAAAAATAATAAAGATGTAGAAAACAATAACATAAAAGGAGCAGGGGTTGTATCATCAAAATGATCTATATGATCTACTTGGTCAGCATGATCTATCTGGTCAACATGATCGAAATGCCCTAGATCTATGTGATCTATATGGTCAGCATGATCCATATGGTCAACATGATCAAAATGCCCTAGATCTGTGTGATCTATATGGTCAACATGATCGAAATGCCCTAGATCTGTGTGATCTATATGGTCTACATGATCTATATGCCCTAGATCTATATGATCTATGTGATCAATATTTTGAAGATCATGAGTTGATATTTCAGCAAGAATAGTTGAAAGAATTGACATTATGATTCCACCAATAAACAAGCCTAAACAAACGCTAAATAAAATATCATAGAAATAATTATGAGAGAAACTTAGTAATGTAAATACAAAACCAAAAACGATAATTGAAAATAGAGCTATATTACTCTTTCTTTTCCAATGAATATTAGATAATTTAGTTATCACTCTTGTTCTCACCATAAGATTAAATCTATTAAATTTTTAAAAATTAAAAAATTATAATTTTGTTCCGCATTGATGACAAAATCTTGCATCTCTATCGATTTTTGATCCGCAATATCTACAATAAAATATATCCAAATTGATTGGGATATCCTGTTTAACTTCTTCATAAATAGGTTCTTCAGTTTGTTTCTGAATTGAGTTTCGAATTTTATAAGGATTATATTGTTGAGATGGCTCCTGAGGTTGATATTGATATGATTTTATGTGTTCTTCATTAGCTCTCTTAGAAGGCGTACTCATCGATGATGCAATAACCCCTATAATTACTATAAAGATTAAAAATCCTCCTAAACCACTAACTATCGGCCAAATAGGTATTATCGTGAATCCATTAGACCGATTAAAAAATATGAAAAATAATAGCCCAAATACTAAGAGAAATATGATCCCTGCTATTATTGCTCCACTTGCTCTACCTCGATAATATCTATTACGCCTACTCGCAACAATAAATGGAACCCATGCCAATTTTCTTTATAACTCCTTTTTATATTTTTTTATATTTTCTTTTTATTTTTTTTATTCTTTAATATATCCATATATATCGATATATTTAAATGTTATGACATTATAAAAACTTCATAGAAAAAGCGAGAAACCATTAAATTTAAATATTAAGACATATATATAAATATATACATAATTAGAAAATTACAAATAATTAAGTATTCGATCTGTATATAATTCTATATATAAACTAAAATTGTTTTAAAAGCTAAGAATTAAGGAGTTGGTTTAGATGTCTAAAAATAACAATAACGTAAATGACTCAGAAAATGATGAATTTAAAGAACCAGAACTTAAGGACAAAGCTATATATCTAAAAGTTAGTGATGAAACAAGAAATCTAATTGATAACTATAAAGAAAAAGGAACAACAATTTCAGATTTAGTAAGAAATGCTGTTAAATGCTATGACGATTTTAATTCAATCTCTCCTGAAATACATGGGATTATTGAAAAATATAAAGATGTTGATGAATCAGAATTTTCTTTCATAGAGAAAGCTCTTAAATACTATGGAGATCAAAAAAATCTTGATAGAGACTTATGGGTTCGTGCGAGAGACGAAATGAAAATGATGCTCATAGGAAAGACAACCTTTAATCAATTGATCGCCGCCGCAGAAGCTCCAGAACATAGTTTAGAAAAACCTTGGCGAAAAAATGTTGCTATTGATTTAATTTTATGGTATAATGACTCTAAACCATTAAAAAGTCTCTCATTCGAAGAAATAATTTATACAATCCAAAAAGTCTGGGTTGTAACAAATTACTTCCATACAATTGATGTACAAAAAGAAAGTGAAGACCAATTTCATTTACTCTTCCGGCATAGACAAAATAAACGATATGGCATCTATTGGCTTGGGTATTTTACAGAATTATTTAGCTCTGAAGAAATGCCATTTAAATGTGAAGTAGAAGGCCAAGCTTTCGATGAATCGGTCTCTATGACATTAAAAATAGGGTATAAAAAATAAAAATTACATTCTAAAGAATTATTCATATTTTTCTTCTAATCTGGAGTAAAATTCATGGTTAGTTATGACTGTTTTTCTAATTCATCAATCTCAGCTAATAGTTTCAATTTTTTCTCTTTCCATTCTTCTCTCATTTTAATATCACAGAAACAAGTGTTTATTGCCCTTTCTCCCTTTTGTAGACTATCCCTAGCTAAATCAAACCTGCCTATTTCTTTATAACATCTTGCTAGCTGAAAATAAGTATTATATGTGAACCATCCCAATGGATCCAATTCTAAGGCTTTTAATAGTACTTTAATAGCTTCTTCATATTCTCCAAATTCAGTTAAAACCTCCCCATAGGAGTCGTGAAAATTACCATCATCGGGATCATGTTTAATTAATCGCTTTCCCGCTTCTATTGCTTCTTCCTTTTCACCACGATATAAATGCCAATATACTTTGTGATTTAACAACTCAAAATTTTCTGGATTTTGCTTCCATAGCTCATTAGTTATTTCTAAACCCTTGTCATAATCGTTCTTTTTCTTATAAAGATAAGCTTTATGCGTCATGAGTTTTGTTTTCTGGTCTGGAAATAGTTTTATCCCTTCATCTACGAGCTCTAATGCTTCATCAATCTTTTCAAAATCATATAAAATACTATATTTCATGTAGTGTAGTGAGAGATCTTTTGGATTAAGTTCAATAGCAGTGTCAATTGCCTCAAGAGCATCTTCAAACTTTTTTGATTGTTTTAAAACAAGACTCTTAAAATGATAGTATTTCCCTTTATTAGAGTTATTATCCTCTAATAAAATTGCTTGATCAATATCATCTAAAATTTGGTCTATTCTAATCTTCTCTATATCTATTTGGTAAATAAATTTATACCCCAAAACTAAAGCTTTCGTTATAAAAGATATGGGATGATCAGGATAATTTACATTTAATTTATTACTGATTTTTAGAGCTTTATCAAATTCCGCCAATGTTAAATGACAATAAACCAGTATAAAATTATAAGGAATAAAAATTTCCTCATCTTTTTTATTCGGATAATTCTTGAGCATTTTTTTCAAAAATTGAATAGCACTTTTATGTCTATTAGACACACTTAGTATAATTGCTTTTAAGAATAATAGGTCTAAATTATCTGGATCCAATCTAATAGAAGAATTTATCTTAGCTAAGGCTTTAGCAGAATCCTTTTTTTTCATTGAATCTTTGGCTTCTTCAAACATACTTTTGATTTCTGGGGAGGAAAAGAGAGGTAATACCATTAATATTGAATAATCTATATAATACTTAAATTCTGCTTGTTCCACTAAATCAAAGCGAGGATTATACGATTGGAATACTTCAGGAATATCTCTCCAAGCAACACCCTCTAATTTATCATGCGTATCTATTAATTTTCTTTCAGTTTCTATTCTATAAGCTAAATAGCTAATAAATTCTGGGAGAAACTCTTTTAAAGCATTTTTCAGCTCACTATTAAATAAATTATCACATATTTCTTCTAAAATCGCATCGACAGTAGAATTTAGACTCATTGAAGGAGTCTTACAAAGACTACTTTCATATAGTTTTCTTAAATATGTAAACTTTGTAATGTGATCTTCAATTATCGCACTTAGAACTTTTTCTATCTTCTCATTAGCCTGAAAATAATATAATTTGTCTTCATCAACTTTTAAACTAAAAAATTTAGTAGAATAAACATTCTTCTCTACAATCTGACGAATATTAAACTCCAATTCTAGTAAATTAATTTGGTATTCCTTAGAAAAATCTTTGGGTGAAATGTAAAATGGATATTGATTTGGATGGTTCATTGAGAGAAACAACAACACCTTATTAAAATTCTCCTCTGAATCTAATGAACCTCTTAAATTAGCATAGGGGTATTTCAATACGTTATTTAAAAATCGAAATTTGATGTCACCATCCTGTATCTCATATTTTTCGAAAAATGTAATAGTTTTTTTCGTTATTTCTGCGATTCTGTTGCTTTCTTCATTCAATATCGACTGTCTGTCTAAATCATATTCTTTTAACATTCTTGAATATTCCGATTTCCCCTTTTGAGTAATTCGATACTCTTTATTTTCTTTTCTAATTATCTCTCTCTTCTGAAGTTCATTGAGATTTTTTGATAAGCTAGATTGATTAATCTTAAGGGGTTCATCAATAAAATCTGACCACTTGCAAAATGTATTGTTATACACCATCCAAGTAATCCAATGATCATAATTTCTCTCATTAGTTATTGCTTTTGGAGGATAATTTAATTTTCTTTCTCCTTCTTTAGATCTGGACAATTGATTATATCGTTCAGCACCTTTAGAAGTGATTTGATATACCCCTCTTTCTACTTTCTCAATATATTCATCTAACATTAACGCCTTCAGGTAATAGGATAAGGTGGACTGGGGAATACTAATGGGCTCTTCTTTAAAATTAGACCATTCGACAACATCATTATTTTTTAGCATCCAAAGTATAATATGTTCTAAGTTTGGACGCTCAACCCCCATTTGTCTGAATATTTCTTCAGGTGGATAATTAATTTCTTGAGTTCGACTCATAAAATTCACACTAAAGTCCTTTAATTAATATATAGTAACAACTTTAATTTAAAAGTTTCGGGTTCAGTTTGTTATACGAACTATAGATGAACTCCAAACTATAATCGAACTTTCAAGATTAAAACTATAAATTGAAGTACATACTTAAGAAGAGTAGTTAAAAAAAAATATTAGAATAATAAAACTGAGGTAAAAAAATATGGCTCAAGCAATAAGGAATAAAGAAATAAGAAAAAATTGTATTGATGTTGAAAAGGTTATCTTGGAATGTCATTGTGAATTTAAAACGGAAAAAATTAGGAGGAAAATAGAGCCAATTACGACAAAGAAATTTAATAAAAAACTTTTTAAATATTCCTCGAAATATGATGCAGATCATCGAAAAGAATTAATTCCTGTTAATCAGGTTAAACAGAATTTAGTCTTCAAGAATTACATGGTATATTATTAAAACTATAAACAATAAAAAAGAAAAAGGTTAAAAAAATGAGAAGAAAACACGAACCAATGATTATTATAAATAGTAATACCATCGGCTATAATCGTCCATTTATTAATTATTAAATTTTTTTCATATTTTTATGAGAATACGATAATGAGTACATCACGATAACCAATCATTTTATATCATCACTAAATAAAATTCTTTTCCATTTCCGTAAAGAATTGTAACAAAAAAGTACGGGCGAGACTCTAACTCGCCTATAATTTTTTTAAAGAAGAGTGAAGAAGTATGGAAGTAAAAAAAAAGAAAATTATAAGAAATTGTCATTGTCCCAATTGTAATAGTATGTATATTATAATTGATAATGAAATTATTTCTTGTCCTGGATGTGAATTATCTTTAAAAAACAATGAATTATTCATCTATGAAGATGAGGATGACAGAAAAGAAATAGTTCGATATCAAACTTAAAGTTCAATAAAAGTTCATCTACTTAATCTATATATAAAAAGAGCGATTTAGAAATATTAAAAATGAAGATTAGTAAAAAAGGTAAACATAAATGGAAGATGTAATTAGTAAAAAATCTTTTTGGCACTATATGTATTTCTTGCTTGGACAACAATTCTCAATGTTAGGCTCAATGATAGTTGGTTTTGTTATTACGTGGTACATGGCATCTAACGTTATTTATCTTTCAATTTCAGTATTTTTGATGTTTCTACCACAAATTCTCGTTACTCCATTTTCTGGAGTAATTTCAGATCGATGGAACAAAAAAGCAATTATTGCAATATCAGATTCGATACAAGCAGGGTTAACATTCTTGCTTTTCATATTTTTTCTTTTGGATATTCAAAATATCGTGTTTATTCTTACAATAAATACATTTAGAGCAGCGTCATATGCATTTCAGCTACCGGCAGTTCAATCTTTAATCCCTGTGATGGTTCCAAGAGATAACTTAAGCAGAGTTAATGGGATGAATTTTTTGAGTTCTGGACTAATTTACAGTGTAGGACCAATGATAGCAGCTACTCTTATGGCTTTTATTCCAAAAACAGAAATGATCTTTCTTCTCGATATCATTACTTTTGCTATTGCTATGATCCCCTTACTTATAATAAAAATTCCAAAAATACCCAAAACTACTGAAGAAGCAGTAAAGAAATCAATGTTTAAAGACTTTAAAACGGGATTATTAACAATTAAAATGATTCCTGGATTATTTGCTATGATTGGATTCGCTATGATATGGAATTTTATTTCGCGACCTTGGACTGTTTTATTACCCAATTTTATATATGACACTCATGGAGGTACTGCTTTAGAGCTTGCATTGATAATGACAGTGAGTCAAGTTGGAAACATAGTAGGATCTATAATTACTTCACTTAAGAAAACTTGGAAGCATAAAATTAAAATTAATATCATTGGAGGATCGTTATTTTTTATATGTCAAATACCCGCAATTCTTGCTCCTAAGGGGAATTTTATTATTATGATGATATCTCTCTTTCCAGCATGGGTACTTTTTCCGATTACAGTTTCCACATACTTAGCAATATTACAGACAGTTGTTTCAAAAGACAAAATAGGTAGAATAATGTCAATTGACCACATGATTTCTATGGCAATAGCTCCAATAGGCGCACTTATTGCAGGACCTTTAGCAATATTAATGGGAATAAGATCTCTATTTCTTATCGCTGCGATTCTTGGAATAATCCAACCTTTTATTATTTGGTTTTTCACAAAAATAAGACAGCTTGAAGTCATTGAACAAGAAATAATGATGAAATCAGAAGAAGTGGAAAAAGTTGAAGAAATAACACAACCTACAGAAGTAATTCAAGTTATAGAACCAATAGAATAATTTTTCTTTCTTTTTTTATTGCAGTATCTAATGAAGTATTTATTTATCTTTAATTTTTTATTTTTTTTATTCCGAC
>JAHPZE010000046.1 GCA_019058365.1 Promethearchaeota archaeon
TGTAAGATTTAATTCAAGTTAAAGGGATTTAGACTTTAAAATCCTTTGGTACTGTTATTATTTTAAAAAGTTAAGTTAGAGAAATTAATCAATTTATTATTATACTAATCATCTGAACCTAGTAAGTTTATATTTGTTCTAATGCCTGATCTAGATCATCTCTTAAATCGTCCGGATCTTCTAATCCTACCGAAAATCTGAAATGAGTGTTTGAAGTTTTCATGGCTTTACGCTCCCATGGTGCGAGCTCTAATCCTGTCATAATAGATGTATATTCTATAAGAGAAGTTAAATCACCTAAAGAAACTCCAACTTTAATTAATTTTAAAAGTTCTATAAATTTATTGCTTGCTTCCACCGTTTCCAATTCAAATCCAATCATTCCACTAAAATCTTTCATTTGTTTCTTTGCGATTTCATGACCTGGATGAGATTTTAATCCAGGATATGCAACCTTTACAACTTTAGGATGCTTTTCTAAAAATTGAGCCAATTTCATTGCATTTGATGAATGACGTGCCATACGTAGATTTAGAGTTTTAATTCCTCGTAAAATTAGCCATGCATTAAATGGACTCAGTACAGGACCCTGCATTTCATGCCAAAATAAACGAATATTTTGAATTTCGTTTTTTGGACCAATTATAGCTCCTCCTAAACAATCTCCATGACCATTAATATATTTTGTAAGACTCTCAACAACAAGATCAGCACCTAATTCGAGAGGACACTGAAGTGCTGGAGATGCAAATGTATTATCTACGATGCATTTACCATTAACTTCATGAATTATATTTGCACAAGCTTCAATATCTATTAAATCAATAGAAGGATTTGTGGGTGATTCTAGAAAAATAAACCTGGTGTTTTCATCAACAATTTTCTTTACTTCAGATAAATCACACATATTAACTATTTTACATTCAAATCCCATTTGAGGATATAATTTTGTGAGAAGACGGTATATATCTACATATTGATTAGTATGAATAATCCCATTAGGAATTTCTTTGGATTTAGGTTCTAGAAACAATTTTTTAATCTTATTTGGTCGAATACGTTCTACACGTTGTTGTAAAACACTTGAACAAGCGAGATGAACAGCAGCCATTCCTGATGCGACAGAGATCGAGCTTTCTCCTTTGTGTAGAGTCGCTAATTTATTATCTAGTGCGTACACTGTAGGATTTTCTGTCCGGGAATAATGATAATGATTTCTCATTAGTTCACTTAGAGAAGAATAAGTATATGATTTTGAAGCATAAATAGGTGTTCGTATACTATGTGATGTTTCAGGATAGGGATCTTCACCAGCACGAATCAATTGAGTATCAAATTTTAATTTATCCCATTCAATTCGGTTCTCTTTATTTATCTCTTGGAATGTTTTTTTCTTTTCCGACATATTTTTCACATTATATATTAAAGTTATTATAGTTTATTTGGCATTACATTTCAATATTCAATATTTAGATAAAGTTTTTTACGCATTTTCAATTATAGAAAGGAAAGTTATTATGAATAAAAATTGAGTGTAAAATGACAATAGAAGAAAAAATAAAAGAATTAATCATAGAGTGGAATGAAGATGGATTAAAAGAATTATGTCGTAGCATTCTTGAAAGTAATGAAGCTACACCAGCAGAATTATTGAAAATTATTGGGAAAGTAATGCAGTTTATAGGCAAACAGTTTGAAGATGAAGAAATTTTTCTTCCAGAATTAGTTGGTTCAGCAAATGTTGTAAAAAATGTAATTGATGAGATTTTAGACCCCGCGATTAGGCAATCAGGTGGAACTAAAGAAACCCTAGGAAAGGTAGTAATAGGGACTGTTGAAGGAGATGTTCATAGCATAGGAAAAGATCTTGTTGGAAGCTTTCTTTTTTCTAACGGATTTGAGGTATTTAATTTGGGAGAGGAAGTTGCAGCCTCCGTATTTGTAGATAAAGCAGAGGAAGTTGGAGCCCAAATTATTGGTCTGTCATCTTTATTAACAATGTCGATGGGATTTCAGCGAGAAGTTATAAAAGAGCTTAATAAGAGAAATTTAAGGGAGAAATATAAAGTAATTATTGGAGGGTCTCCGACCTCCATTGAGTATGCTGATGAAATTGGTGCTGATGGATGGGCTGATGATGCTATTGAATCAGTTAAGCTAGTAAAAAAATTACTTGGAGTTAATAATTAGGAGATGATTATCAAATGAAATTAAAAAGAATTGAAGTTCTCTCAAGTGATGAAATACGAGCTATCAATTCTTCGACTTTAACAATTCTCACAAAAGTGGGAATTAAAATAGATTCTCCCTCTGCCAGAACTTTATTAAAGAAAAATGGAGCAGAAGTTGATAATAATAGTCTCTATATTAAACTACCAGAGTCTTTAATTAAGGAAAAACTAAAAGAAGTTCCAGATTCCTTTAAATTGCATGGACCAGATGGCAAATTTAATTTTGAGGTGAATACCACTTCCACTCAATTTGCTACAATTGGAACACCAGTAAAAATTTATGACCCAAGTAATAAGAATGGTGTTCGAAAAACTGTTTTAGCAGACACAATCAAGCAGATTAGGATTGTTGATTCTTTAAAAAATATAAATTGTTCTCATGTGGATGTCTGGCCTAATGATATTAATTATCTCTCCCTTCACGCTCATTGTATTTATCAATGGGTTCATAATACTCGAAAACCCTATGGACTTGGATGCTTAGGAAGAGTTGCAAGCCAAGATATGATGAATATGGCATCTATCATAGTTGGAAGTGACGAGGAACTCATTAAAAATGCTCGCTTTGTCGGGTTCATGAACCCTACAAGTCCTTTGCACCTCCCTCAATTAATGACAAATGGTCTTGAAATTTTTGCTAAATATAAGCAACCAACAATAATCGCTCCAGAAGCATTAGCGGGATCAACAGCACCGGTGACTTTAGCTGGTTTGATAACTCAAATCAATGCAGAAATCATTGGAGGAATAGTATTAGCCCAACTATATAATTCTGGAGCTCCTGTATTTTTTGGTACAGTTTCTACCATCACAGATATGAAATCTGGGAATGCCGCATTAGGTTCAATTGAAACAGGACTTATTACTACTGCAATTGCTCAAATGGCTCGTTATTATAGCATACCTTCGAGAGGACCTGGTGGTATTACAGATTCCAAAGTACTCGATGTCCAATGTGGGTTTGAAAGATTACAAACATTATTAGTTTCTGCACAAGCCGGAATAAATTATATCACTTGTGCTGGAACTTATGAGGAAACATTGATAGAAGCACTAGAACTCCTTGTAATTGATGATGAGTTAGCAGATATTATAAAACGTTTACTTAAAGGGGTTAATGTAAACGAAGATACAATTGGGTTAGATGTTATAGAAAAAGTCGCTTTAAGTCAGAAAAAGGGTGTAAATTACTTAGGTGAGGCTCATACTCGTAAGTTCATGAAAGATGAACTATTTATACCTTCTCTAATTGATAGAAATCGACGTTCTACATGGCGTAAAAAAGGATCAAAAGATATAATTGCTAGAGCTGGAGTGCAGGTTGAAAAAATTCTCCAATCATTTAATCCTCCCGAAGTTGAAAATGAAATTGAAACCAAACTTTTAAATTATATAAAAGAAGTTGAAAGTAGAACTCTAGAATATTATAAAAAAGTAGAAGGGATATCTGCAGGAACGGTATCTCTCCCAGGTACAGAAATAAATGTTAAAGATAAATAGACTTATTTCAACTTTTCTTTAACTTTTTTAAGGATTTCTATTATATTTACCCTTAGCATGAGATATACTGTAATTACAGTGAAATATAAAGTCACTATACTGAATATCCAATTTTCTCCTCCTAAAAACATACAAATATTGAGTATATTGTAGGCAAAAATAAGCATTAATCCAAGCTTTCCAAACCATACCCAAAAAATTGTCTTTTTAACATCGTATTTTATTAATCCTAAAGGTACTGTTATCATATCATCATTTAAGGGGGTAATCCCAAAAAGATATATGAGAAATGGAGCAATTTTTGGATGATCAACTAAATATTGCTGATATTTTTTTAGATTTTTAGTTCTATCCGCAGAAATTACTTCTGAAGCGCCTCTACCTATAAAATATCCCACCATTTCTCCTATGAGACATCCTAAGGAGGCAATAAATCCAACTAAAAGAGGGACAAAAATATTTAACTGTCGAAAAGGTTCAGAACTAAAACAGACAACAAAAGTATATGGAGTAGGAACAGGAAGTAAGGTTCCAACTATACAGACCCAAAAAGTAATTAGAAGACCAAAATTTATATCCTGAAATTGCGGATATCTTGAAATATTTTCTATAGCTTCTCTATGAGAAATATTTACTAAAAGATCTAACGACAGAATTGTTAAAAGTATAAATATAATAATAAAGACAACGTCAATCTTTTTCAGTTTCAATATAAATTACACAATTTTTTTTAATAATTTAGGTTAAAGGATATAGAATTATATATTTAATTATTTAAAATGTATTAAGGCATTGAAAGTGCTATAAAAAGAATTGAGAGTGCAATACTAATAGAAAGCACAATAATAAGTATTAAGCCATAAGTTTTCCTTTTCTTTTGTCTCCTTGTTATTGTGGTTTTACGCTTTGGAGATGGCCTACGTCTAACATGAGACATTGTATCTAATTTAAAAGGGATGATTTTAGATTTAATTATCTTTTCTATCAGATTTTTGTAGAAGCTCAGTTAATACTACATTATTATATGAGAAAAGCATCCTAGGGATATAATTTTCAGCTAAATATGGTCCATCATCAATTTCTTCTTTTAATGGGAAGAGCTTTTTCTCTTTTATAACAGACCCTAAATAATTTCTATCATATTCTTTATAGCCAAATACTTTATTTTTAACTATGACCATTTTTCTTTCGTATCCTTGGGGTACTCCAGCCTTCTCAAGAAGTAATAGTATCTTTTCTCTAGATAAGGATTTAATTAATTCTAAATCTTCCTCAGTTTCTTTATATGCAGGTCCAGTCTGTGCTTCTACATAATCGGGTTCTTCTTCTAAACCAGCAGCTACTTTGAAACCTAAAGTCTCATTACCCTCGTCAACTGCTGAAATCTTAAAACCAATTCCATATCTATCCCTAATACTAGGTGCTAATTTGGCTGCAATGAATTTCATCCTCGTAGTCGAATTACTTCCATGCCAAATCCAAACTCTATATCGAGTTGGGTCAACAATTAGGAGTACGAAATCTGAATCTAATAGTTCAGTTAATTTAATGTCGTCTTCTACCTCTAATTCTTGAAATTCATTCAATTCATCATTATATTGGAAAACGATTATTTTCTTTTTTTCTACTTCCGGGATCTTTTCATCTAGCATAATACTGGTTTAACAGTGTTTGTTATATATAACTATATAATTTTACTAATATATTATTATTTTTAATTTAAAAATAGATGGTTCTACATCTAAATATTTATTCAAGAAACTCAAATAAAGATCTAATAAATAATTCTGGTTCATGTGGATATATAGCATGAGCACTATTTTTAAAAATAATAAGCTTTGCTCCAGATATCAACTCAGCTAATATTTCACCATTCTGGGGTGGAACAAGAATATCATATTTACCTTGCATAATTAATGTTGGAGTCTCCATTTTTTTGAGTTTTCTACATGAGTTAAAATTAAACATTGCTTTAACTTGTCGAACATAACTATTATATGGAATACGGCATTTTAGAATTCTTTGAATTTTATCATCGATATATTCAGGATTATTCTTAATAAAATCTTTAGTAAATACGAGAGATATAGTGGCTTTAGCCATTCTTTCTGGTGTTAAACCTTCAACTGCCCCTATTATTAATTTATATGCAGCAAGATCTGGAGGGACTGTTTTCCTTCCTCCGCAAGCAGCACCCCATAGAATAAGTTTTTCAACTTTTTCGGGATAATTTAAGGCTACTTCCTGTGCTATCATTCCTCCCATCGAAAAACCAAACATGTGTGAGCGATCAATACTTAAGGCATCCATTAACCCAACAGTGTCATCAGCCATCATTTTTATAGAATATTCCCCCTCTGGTATGTCAGTTTGACCTGAACCTCTGTTATCAAATATTATTACTTTAAATCTTTTCGAAAGTGCATCGATTAATGGTTTATCCCATACTTTAAGACAAATGGAAACTCCTGTTATCATTATAAGTGGGTATCCATCTCCATGAATTTCATAATTAATAGATATATCGTTAACTTTAATTTTAGGCACAGAAATTACTCCCCTAATATATTTACAAATAGATTTCTTTATAGGAATTATTTTTCTTTAAAAAAAAATTATTTAAAAACTTTAAAAAGTTTTATAAAATCATTTTAAAAACTCAACTAAACTTTCAATGAATTTATTGCGTTCCTCTACGTAAGGAACATGTGCACTATTTTTAAATAAAATGAGCTTCGCTCCTGGTATTAATTCCATTAAAATCTTACCATTCTGGGCGGGAACCAAGATATCTTTTATTCCATGCATAATAAGGGTAGGGACTTTAACATTTTTTAACTTTTCACATACATCAAACGTCTCAATTGCTTTTATTTGTCTATTATAAATTTTAATTGATGTTTGTATCTTCCTCATATTCTGAATTGCCAGTTCTACAAATTTAGGATTTTTTTTCATGAAGTCTTCAGTATAAAATATTGATAACATATTTCTTGCTATATCCTCTGGGGATAGTTTTTCTTGCGGTTGATCTAAAATTTGTTTAACTTTAGATGAGCTTGGGATTAATTTAGATTGTCCACAATGAGATGAGCATAACACTAATTTGTTAACTCGCTCAGCATAATTTAGAGTTAATTGCTGGGAAATCATACCTCCCATGGAATGTCCGAATATATTAGCTTTATCTATATTTAGAATATCCATTAAACCGATTGTATCATCCACTAAAGTATTTACTATGTAATCATAATCTGAATTATCTGAACGCCCTGTACCTCTATTATCAAAAACAATTACTCTATAGTTATTAGCAATCTTTTTTAATAAAGATTTCCCCCACCAATCGATGTTAGCTTGCAATCCTAAAATCATCAGTAGAGGAAAGCCTTTACCATATTCCTCATAATATATATAAATATCATTAACTTGGACTTTTGGCATAAATAACCTTTTTCTTTTATATAAGATAAATATCTCACAATATTTGAAGAAGAACAATTATCAATTAATGCGGGAAGGGAGATTTGAACTCCCGAACTCCTACGAGAATGGGTTCTGAGCCCATCGCCTTTGACCAAACTTGGCAATTCCCGCAATAATTGTGTATTTTATCCAAATAACTTATTTTTTTAAATAATAATTATTTAAAATTCCTAAAAATTTTAATCATTACGTTTACATTTCATTCCCTTCACAGAACCATGCAAGAACTTTTAGATAAAATTCAAACACTTAAAGCTAGTGAAGTTAAAGATCATGTAGATGCTCGTATAACTGAATTTAGCGAGGTTAAAACTCAACCTATCAATTTAATATTTAAGGAACTGTGCTTTTGCATTACCACTGCAAATTGTAGTGCAGAACGATGTATTGAGGTGCAAGAAAAGATGGGTAATGGATTCCTTACTTTATCCGAAATACAGTTAGCGTCTAAGTTAAAGGAATATAAATATAGATTTCCAAATGTGAGGTCCAAGTATATCTTTGAGGCTAGAAAAAAAATATCTCAGTTAGAAAGCAATATTAAATCTGGTGATAATGGATCAAATTTACGAGAATGGATTGTGAAGAACGTAAAAGGGATTGGCTATAAAGAAGCCAGTCATTTCTTAAGAAATATTGGGTATAATGATTACGCTATCATTGATTTTCACATTATAGATCTTTTAGTTAGTTATAATCTAATTCAAAAACCAAAATCATTGACTAAAAAAAAATATCTCGAAATTGAGGAGATATTAAAAAATATAGGACAGAAACTTAATTTAAATTTAGCTGAACTAGATTTATTCTTATGGTATATAGAAACGGGAAAAATTCTTAAATAGTCAAGATATTTAAAAATCAAATAAAAAATAAAAATGAAAAGGGAAAGAAATGAATCCTACGTGCCATAACTGTAATAGTTTAAATTTTTGTATCCGTGGAAAACCAAACAAAAACCTGGAAAACTGTCCTATGATTATGAGTCCTGAAATTGAAGATGAAGCCTTCAATCGTTATAAAACTAACGAGGTTATTAAAAAAACCACAAAAATGGCATCAATTGTGGAAGCTTCAGGATACATTCATTGGCCTCGTTTAAAAGATACCATAGAATTTGCTACAAGAATGGGTTATAAAAAAATCGGATTAGCTTTTTGCGTTGGTTTAAGAAGAGAAGCAAAAAGGATTGCAGAAATTTTAGATAATTATGATTTTGAAGTATGTTCGGTTTGTTGTAAAACGGGATCAATTGAAAAAACAGAAGTAGGAGTTCCTAAAGAGTTTACAATCTTCTCGAAAACGGGATATCCTCTTGGTTTTGTTACATGTAACCCTGTTGCTCAAGCTATGCTATTAAATAAGGCTAAAACAGATTTAAACTTGATAGTTGGTTTATGTGTGGGACATGATATTACTTTTACACAGCTCTCAAATGCTCCAGTTAGTACTCTAATTGCAAAAGATAGATCAAATCCACATAATCCTGCAGCAGTTTTATATACATCATATGGAGATTCTTATTTTGCGAAAGATGTAAAAATGAGGAGGGAAGAAAAGAAATAAAATTTTAAGTAAACAAAATTGCACAGAAAATTCTTTTTAGAATTAGATTCATGAAGGTTTTGAAAGAGAGGATTAAGAAATTTATAATTAAAAAAATAAAAATCAGAATTTTAATAATCTTTCAATATCACGTTATCTTCTTCTTCGTTTGTTATTTCATAATCAGGATAAAAACTTTGACATTCTCTAAACCCTGCCAATATTATTACCATTGAGATAAAAATAATCCCAATATAAACAAACCACTCAAAATTTTTTGAAATAAATCCATGTTCCCAAAGTTCATAATAAGAAAAAGTAAGATCACCGGTCACACTATAATGTCCTGGAAGCATAGTGATAGTTGTACTTTTGGTAAACTCTTGAATAGATAAGTAATAATTAAATGTATATATGGTACCTGTTGCAGAATGTGTGAATGCAATTGACCCAGATCTATATCCCTCTCAAGTATTAAACACTATAACATCATACTTGTTTTGGATAAGATCGTTTTGTGGGAGTGTAAAACTACCTCTACAGAACCAAGGTTCAATCACACAAAGTTGCGATTTCCAAATTCTTTCTGTATTTAAGAGAGGTACAAATATAAACGGTACTATCGAGAGTCCAACACCAATAATAATAATTATTAGTCCAATTATATGGTGTTTTTTCAATCTTTTCAACTTTTGAGTCAAGGTTAGTATCTTTTTGTACAAGTCTTTAATAATCACCTAATATTACTTTAAGCTTTTATTGAATGTTCTACCTAGATTTGTTTGTAATTCAGAATTTTTTTTTAGATTTCTTTAAAGCCTAATTAATAAAAAGTTAAATTAGTATAAAATTTTTAGGATCAAACTTTTTTTAAGTCTAATTTTTCTCGAAAAAAGGAAGATTGTAGAGAAATTTCTTTATTAGAAGTAAATTTAAATAATTAAGCGAGAAATTAAACATTAATAATTAAGAAGAAAAAGATGTGATTTAAGGTAAGATATCCAAATAAAGTAATCGAGTTAGTTAATAAACTCCCTGAGAGCCACTCTGGTTTAAAAAAGCTCCTTAAAAAAAATTATAAAAGAATAAATTTTGATAAATTAAAACCTTTTAATCCTAAAAGTGAATTAATAGAAGTACAGAATTTTTATAAGCAAGTAATTGAAGAGATTCTTTTATCAAGTCCAGAAGCCTTAGAATTGCTTAAGAATTTGTCAGTTTTAAACACAGAGATAGACACCAATATTGATTTAAAAAGTATTAAAACTTCCTATAAAGTTCCAAATATCGAGAATTCATTCAATCAATTATTGAATATGGGTTTTATAAGAAAAAAAGAAGGTAAAGAAGAAATATATGAATTTTCCTTTCCAGAAATTAAAGATGTTTTAGAAACCTTAGCTAATGAAAATAATCATGAAAGAGCTATAAAATACTACAAGAATAAAAAAAAGAAATGGAAAGTTGACATTTTAGATGATATCGAGGTTCTTTTTCATAAGGCAAAATTAAATCCGACTCATGGATTAGTTGATGAATTTTTAACAATTGCCAATAATATAGAACAATTTGATTTTAGACATAAAAGATTGATTGATGTTGCACAAGAATTATTTATACTTGAGGATAAATATAAAGCTCCAATTCTAATCGTGCTTGGAAATTTATTATCTGTTGTAGGAAATCCTGAAACTGCAGAGAGAATCTTTCTTAATGCTTTAGATATTTACAAAAATTTGGCGAAAAAATATTATAAAATATATCTACCCTATATTGCAGCAACTCAAAAAAACCTAGGAACACTATATATAGATTTAAAACGGTTTGAAGAGGCAGAAAAAATATATAGCGATGCTTTAAGTTCATACAAGGAGTTAGAAAGACAGTATTATGATGCACATTCACCGGACTTTCATTCAACGGAGGATAATGGGATAAAAAAGTCATATATCGATGAATTGAAGTCATATAATGAGTTATTAAAACGATACTATGATATATATCTACCCAACGAACCCCCGATTACAAGTGAAATTGGCAATATAGGTGTTGATCTCGACTTATTAGAAGATATTCAAGATGGAACCATTGATTCTATAGAAAGTTACAAAACACTAGCTAAAATGTCTTATGATATGTATTTACTCGATATTGCTAAAACTCAGAGTAGTCTTGGACTCATCTATAGTGAATTAATGAGATTTGAAGAAGCAGAAAAGATGCATCTCGAAGCATTAAAACTCAAAAGAAAAGTTGCAGAACATTATCCCGATCAAGCTCTACCTGAGTTAGTTCTAACATTAATAGATCTTGGTGATTTATATGCTAGCTTAAATAAATTTGATCATGCAGAGCCATTGTTTAAGGAAGCTTTAGAAATTTCTCTACAATTAGCAGAACAAAATCCAGAAGTATATTTATTTAACGTTGCTATTATCCAGAACTCCCTTGGAACTATATATACCAGATTACAGAAATTTGAAGAGGCTGAAAAAATGTATGTTGATGCCTTAAAAATTTTTAAAAGTTTCGCACAGGAAGACCCTAAAGCATACAATTTTAACGTTATTGATGTTCAGAACAACCTTGGTTATTTGTTTTTAAATAAAAGAAATTTTAATAAAGCTGAACATTATCTTAATAAAGCGTTGAAGAAAGATCCTATGAATAGTGAAATTTTGTATAATCTCGCTTCTCTTGAGGCACTCAGAAATAATCAAACCAAAGCTTTAGAGATACTAGCAAAAGTAATAGAACTTGATAATAATTATGTTGAAAGAGTACTACACGATGAAAAACTTGATTGTCTTAAAGACTTGAAAGAATTTAAAGAATTAACGGGTGAGAAAAGTTCCAACAATTACGCTAAAAAAAATAAATAAAATTACTTTGATGTCAATTTTACAATTAGATGTTAAGCCTGAGCAAAGAAATTTAATTGCTTCTAATGCTAAATCAATAGCAGAGGCTTATTTCAATAAGGATGCTTGGTTCAGAGCGATTTATGCAGATAATATACCAGTTGGATTTGTAATGATTAGTGATTCCTCATTAAAGTATAAATCCAATCCAAATCATAAGCCCTCCTATTTTCTTTGGAGATTTATGATTGATGCTAAATTTCAAGGAAAAGGATATGGTAAAGATGCAATGACCTTAGTAATTAATCATGTTAGAAACAGGCCATACGCAAAAGAACTTCTATTAAGTCACAGCAAATCAGATGGAAATGCGGGAGAATTTTATAAAAAATGTGGTTTCGAATATACTGGTCGCGAAATAAGTGATGAATTGTTAATGAGTTTAAAATGGTAAAATATTTATCAATTACTTTAATTCTAATTTTTCTTCATAATTAAAGACTTACTTGGTAAATGAAGTTTCTAATTTAGATGATACTAGTTTTCCATATCTGAAATTGGATTTGTTTCATAGAATAGATTAATTTCTTCTTTTGATAAACTAATTTCAGCAGCTTTAGCATTTGCTTCTACATGTTCTATTTTAAATGCTTTAGGTATGGTTATTACATTCTCATGGTTAATTAACCAAGCAATAGCAATCTGTTGAATAGTTGAGTTATGTGATTTTGCTACTCGTTCTAATTTTTCTCTTAACTCTCCTTTTAAATTATGAAAACCACTATGTCCTAAGGGACTATATGCTGTCATAATGATTCCCTCATTTTGATAAAAAGGTAAAGATTGGTTAATATGTTTCTGTCTTGTAATGCTAGCATTTAATTGATTGTTAACTAATTCTGTATTTTTTAAGTAAGTCTGAGCTTCTTTAAATTGTTCTACAGAAAAATTACTTACCCCAATATATCTCACTTTTCCTTCATTGACAAGATCCTCTAAAACTCTCATTTGTTTCTTAATTGATATTAAAGAAGATGGCCAATGTATAAGGTAAAGATCTATTTGTTTAATTCCTAATCTTTTAAGACTATTATACGCCGCTTTTTTCATACTATTGTATCTAGTATGCATTGGAAATAATTTACTTGTTATAAATAAATCATCTCTATTATATTCAGAAATTACCTGTCCCACAACTTTCTCTGATGTCCCTCTACCATACATTTCAGCAGTGTCTATATGAGTAATTCCAAGTTCAATACCTTTCCTTATTGATTCTTTCCATTTTTCATAATACTCTTTATTTCTATAACTTTTAATACCCCATGTACCTTGACCTAGGATTGGAATATTCTCGTCTGTTTTTCCTAATCTAATCTTTTTCAATTCTATCACACTTTCTTTATTAAAAATAAAAAAATTAAAGAGCTTTAATCTTCTCTTTTAAAAATTATTAAAAGTTTGAAGAAAATAATTAAAAATTGATTGCTTTTTTGCTAAGATTTATATAAAATATAAAGCAATTTATTTCTGAATACAATTTTAACTTATATCGATTGTTTAATATACTTCAAAATTATAAATTTATAATAATAAATCTTTAGAGCATACTCTCTAAGATAAGGTTGAAATAAAAGATTTAAAAAAATTTGTGTGTTTTGATATTTCTCTTTATTAGTCCTGAATCTGCTTCTTCTTTATATATATAGAAATAACTATGATGACTCCTAAAAAGGTTCCAGTCAATAATATTGTAATTTGAAAGCCAGGAATTTTAGCTTCCACAATATTAACTAGTATTGAAGTTTGTTGAACATTGTTAGCTTTATCTACCGCAACAGCTGTAATATTATGTGTTCCACTTTTATATATTAATGTATTTAAGCTAAATACTACCTCGGGATATGGATAATATGGAGGCATTAATTCTTCTTTCAACAATGTTCCGTCAAAATATATTTGAATTTTATCAAGGGCTTGATCATCGTCTCCTTCTACTATAATATCAACGATACCTTTTAATCCCGCATTCGCATTTGGATTTGTAATTATTACCGTAGGATCAACATTATCTACTGGAGCAATTCCATCTTCATTAATACCTACTCGAGTGGAAATAATTTGACCACGTCTTCCATCCACATCTTCAACAAAAAAGGTAAGTATATAGTCAGAATCAAGTATTGGGGACATGATCTCTACTATTCCAGTAAAATTACCATTCCCATCAGGTGTTAATTCCCATTGATACAAATTTTCATTCACATCCCAAAGTCCCATTGATTCATTATCTCTCGGTTCTGGGGGTGTCCAATCTTCAGATATTACTCTACAAATCACACTTGCAATGTCTGTTGAATTATCAACTCCTACAGCAATTGGAAAAGTTATTAATGCGGGATTATGTGCCACCCAAAATTTTAATGGAACAAACAGGATTTGTGGAGCCTGAATCAAAATAGGAGGACATCCTTGACATAAAAAGGTATTTTTTGCATCATTTCCATCTCCTGTACTCGGAAGTTGTCCCCAAGCATTTACTATATGTCCCATCCCATCATGATTATCATCAATACATGGTCTTTGCAATTCTCCGTAACCCAAAGCTTTAATCTCATTATTAGCATCCACGAAAGCATCTCCAATGGAATTTCCTGCAAGAATAGATTTAAAAAGACCTTCTCCAAACATCGAAATATGGGGTGGGATTGGACTCCAATATGCGCTATAATAAGGTTCAGTTGAAGTCATAATTATTCTATCCGATTTACTTAAGTCATCTAAGAAAGTTCCAGAAGAACATGCTTCATAAATAACAATTATCCGATCACATCCAGAAGCAGTTTCAAAACCATCCAAATATTCATCAAGCTCCCAAGCAGCTAATGAGGAAAAAGGAGCCATTGACATTGCATTGGTTCCTCCATGATCATGTAAATAGACTGCTAAAATTCCATTTGGACCAACCTTACTTGGTGCCCATGTATTGAATGCATAATCTAAATTTGGGCGATAAGTAGCCCCATATTCCCGGTCAGTGTATGAGACCGAATATAGTGGAACTAGCATTAATATTTCATCTTCAGTATTGCCACATGCTAATGCTTGATCATAGACCCATTCACAGGTCAATAATACTAAATCCCATGCATCATGATTTGATTTATCTCCCCCGATAATGATCCACGCATCTATACACTCGTATTGAGCAGCACTAGCTTTAACTGAAATGTCGGAATTAGTGTCAAATTGGCTATAACTCATATTTCCACCAGAATTTACCAACCAATATTGAAAATTAGAGAGAATAATATAAGTAAGTAGAATTAATCCTAACTTTTTTTTATCCATTTTTTTTCATTCCTCTATATTTATTTTTTATTAAATTTTTCAGAATAGTCTTTATCTTGATTAGATTTCTTCATAAATGTAAAATCATTCTTTATAGGATGCATGTCTAAAAATTACATTGAGATATATAAACTTATGTTAATTTTTTAATTTTCAAAAAAATAAGAAATTGTGAAAAACTTACTTTAATTCCAATTTATTCTGACAATAAGGACAATGAAGGGGTAATTCCTCATCACAAGTCTCCAGTCCCTCACTACTCATAATATTTTTCCAACAAATTAATTTATCTCCCTTTTGAACCATATCACGACCATGATGTTGAGGAATGATATCTTTAGTTTCACAATTCGTACATATTATTACCTTAGCTTCACTTTCTAACTCTTCAGTTGAAATTTCTTTATATAAGAACTTATATCTGAAAATTGTTAAACTATTGAGTAAAACTAATAAAGAAATACCCATATCTCCAATTCCAACAGCTAACCAAAGAGTCATCAAGCCAATAACTGTTAAAATAGCAAATGAAACTTTCACAAGAATTGAAGTCCAAATATTTTGTTTTATTTTCTTATTAGTTTTTTTTGCAATATCGATGTAGGTAAGTATTTTTTTCAAATCATCGCCTATAACAATGATATCAGCAGTTTCTAATGTAATGTCCGTAGCAGAACCCCCTATTGCGATTCCTAAATCGGATAAAGCTAATGCTGGAGCATCATTTATGCCATCACCTACCATTGCAACTCCTCTATATTTTTGTTTTAAATTTTGAATTTCTTGTAGTTTTTGGTCTGGTAACTGTTCACCATATGCTTGATCAATGTCTAAACAAGCTCCAATTGTATTACATACTCTCTGATTATCACCAGAAATTAAAACCGTCTCATAACCCCTCTTTTTTAAGCCATTAATTAGAATAGGCGCTGAAACTCTTAAGACATCTCTAATTGTGATAATTCCTAATAAATGCTTTTGATTTCCTAACAGAATTGGTATTGTTCCTGAAATCTCAATATTCTTAATATCATTAATCGGAAGGTCATAGTTTAAATCTTCAATAAATTTTTGACTCCCTACATAAAACATCTCACCATTGATTATTCCCTTTACCCCTTTTCCTTTAATTACTTCAAAATTCTCAACAGCTTGAAATGGTATCTCCATATCTTTAGCTTGCTTTACAACGGTTTTTCCAATGGGATGTTCTGAAAGAGCCTCTAAACTGGCAGCAGCACTAATTATATCCGATTTATTAGCTCCATTGTAAGTATAAATATCAAAAATCTTTAAATTCCCTTCAGTGAGGGTACCAGTTTTATCAAACGCGAAGACTTCGATATCATGAAGTTTTTCAATAAATTTATTCCCTTTAACTAAAATTCCTTCTCTCGCTTGCTTAGTTAATGATGCTATATTTGCTAAGGGCGTAGATAGGGTTAAAGCACATGGACATGAAACTACTAATAGGACTAATCCACGATAGAACCAATCATAAAAGTTGAGCCCTAAAAATGATGGAATAGTCATTACCAAAATGGATGACAAAAGGACAATGGGAGTATAATATTTCGCAAACTTCTCGATAAATTTTTCATGATGGCTCTTATTTTGCTGAGCAATTTTCACACTTTCTGCAATTTGAGCTACAATTGTATTTTTACTTTCTCTCATAACTTCAATATCTATAAAACTTTCAGAATTTAGGCTAGCAGCAAAAACTTCTTCACCTTCTTCTTTAAAAACTGGAACTGATTCTCCTGTAATTGCACTTTCATCAAGATAGGAACTCCCTTTAATAATAACACCATCTAATGGGACTTTCATACCGGGTTTTATACCAACAATATCTCCTATTTTTACTTCTTTTGATGGAATATTCGTATATCCGTTTTCAGTTTTCAATAAAGCATCATCAGGAGCGAGTTCAAGTAGTTCCTTAATAGCGTTCCTTGATCTTTCGGTTGTTATTTCTTCTAACCTTTCTGCTATTGCATATAATAATAGTGCTGTTGCGCCTTCTTGACCATGTAATATGAAAAATGATGCGATACCCGCTATCAACATTAAAAGGTTTGCCGTTATTTTTTTTTTACTCAAATCTTCTATTGCTTCCTTAACAACTCCAGAACTTGAAAGAAGAATTGAGCTAATTGCCAGAATTTGAGATATTAATTTAATTTCAAATACAAATTCTAAAATTATAGAAATCGCAAGCAAAATTGCTGCAGGAATAATAAAATACCAGAAATTTTCTTCGAAGAACCATCCCTCTTCTAATTCTTCTTCTTTACAAATTGATGATGAGCAGGTTATTGTGATAATTCTCACCTATTTAATAATTGGATATACTTCAATTAGAACTTACCATTTATAGAGTATAAAAGAATCAATCTATGTATGAACTATATTAATGATTTTTCTATAATATTTTTATTTTATATAACAAGTGAATAGGATGATATTGACCAAGTAAATTTTCAAAAATTTAATGAATGTATTACTTTATAACATAAACAAGTTTTTGTCCTTCCTGTTCTTCAAGCTTTAACTCTCTCCTAATAGCATTTCGTATCAAATATCCTCCAACATGCAATATAGAATCTCCGAGCATAAAATCTTGGTCCATTGAGGCATTACAAGGATAAGCATGATGAGCTTTACTTATTCTTTCGTTCAGAGAAAGATTTTTACTTTTTCCATTTTTGAAGTACTTAGATTTTAGTTGTTGGCAAACATAATATGTGCTTCCGCATGGAGCACTTTGAATGACACAAGTATCTTCAATTGATTCCCCATCCTTACTTAATAAAAATGAAACAATTGGTTGCCCAATTTTAAAATAATCTATAAATTCATCAATAAAATCATGTTTACGTGTTAAATGAAAACCAATTTTATTATAATCATTTAAATCTTTACTTAAGGAGCAAAAAGGTTTAGGAAAAGCTGCTTGAATACCAAATTTTTCGAATTCTTTTAAGATCATTGATTGCAATCCTGAAGGCACCCATTTTGGATCTTCAATTGGAACTATAACAGCTTTAATACTTTTATCCATGAGATAATTAGGAAGATCTAAAAGTAAATCTTGATGGATACCTACGACTAATAAAAAATCGACGGGTGGCAAAATCTTTGGTAGATATTCCGTTGAATCTTCAACAAATTCAGGAATATTTTCTCCTACTTTTTCAAAAAAATAGATTGAGTTGGCAAAACTCTTTATATACTCACGACATTTATCGCATTTTACATTTTGTTCTAAATCTTCGCAAGCTTTACAGAATTCCTCATTATTAATGAGATTGCCAACAAACTTTTGAGTTAGCATCTCAATCTCTGTTCCGATGCCGTAAAGAACTCCTAGTTTATACTTTTTCTCAATCAACATTAAAATGAAATAAATATGTGTTTTATTTGTATTTTTAATACATTATAAAAAATATATTACTTTAGCTGAACATGTTCTGCATGCATTTGAAGTAAACTTAATCCTCAAACACAGCCATCGTACTTTTACTCTCTCCCACTCTGACTAGAATCTTTTTATTATTATATATTTCTTTTAGTTTATCATGAATGTATTTTGCTAAAAGTTCGCTTGTTGTGGCTGGTAATGGCAAAAAGAAAACATCTTCTCGGGGGAAAACGTACCGTTTCTTAGATGCCACAACTTCCACACAATCTTTCTCTTCTCGTATATCTATGTCGTTTGATTCTTTTGGTATCAAAACATAATGATCCATAGGCTTAACAATAGAAAGTAATTTACTCTTAAGATCTGTAAAATCTACAACAAAATGATTTTCATCAAGATCATCACTTAATTCAACATGAACATAATAGTTGTGACCATGAAGTCTTGTACATTGAAGAGGGTCTTTTAAGAAGTGACTAGCACTAAATTTAATTTCGGTTGATTCAACTATGACTTTAAATCCCATAAAAAGAGTTCCCCCATTGTTATTTTATTGGTTTGATTTTTTTGTATTGAAGTAGACCTTTGGTATTTTTATATTTTATGTTTAAGAACAATAAATATTGCAAGACATTTTCATTAAAGCAAGATATATTAAATTAGTAAGATAACTTCAATAAAAAATAAACCATATTTTAAAATAGATATGAGTTTTACCCTTTATGACAAATTTAAAGATGATCATACAATGGAATACAAAAAATTAGCAATTACGGGAGCAAATGGATATTTAGGGAAGCATACAATAAAGGCAGCGATTCAAAAAGGATGGCAAGTAGTAGGCATTGTACGACGAGATGATGCAGCTAAAGAAGTGGAATCTCTTGGGGCTAAAGTAGAAATTATTAAAGATTTCAATCTTGATTCTTTAAAAAGTGCTTTTGCTGGGTGTAAAGCAGTTTTACATTTTAGAGGTGTTGTATGTGGTTCTGAAGAGCTTTTCGAAAAGGTTAATATTGATGGAATGCGCGTTTTAGTTGAAGCTGCTCTTGAAGCAAAAGTGTCTAGAATAATTTTTCCTTCAGGTTTGGGAGTTAATCGATATGGGGAAGAAGAATGGGCCAATGATGCATATTTCTATTCAAAGAATAAAGCTGAACAAATACTTAAAAATGGAAAAGTTCCTTACATAATTTTTAGACCTTCTTATATATTAGGCCCTAATGATGAATTAATCCCAGAAATGATAAACCAAATTGGAAATGGGGTTGTCCACGTTGCTGGAAATGGTAAAATTCCAATGCAACCTATATACATTAAAGATGCAATAGAAGCATTTCTAAATGCGGCTGATGGTATAGGAGATAACAATCAAACTTTTGATCTCGTCGGTCCAAAAATTCTAAACATGCTTGAATTAATCGAAATGGTTGTTCAAAATATGATTGATTTAGGATTTAATATCCCTCGTCCTCGAATCAACATAATAAAATTTGAAGATGCTCCAGAACAATTAGGGATATGCAAAGAAATGGTTGATGTTATGAGATGTGATATTACCTCAAATGGTAATATTGCTGCTAAAGTGTTAGGTTATAATTTATCAGATTTGGATGAAGCTATAAAATCAGCAATAATGGTAAAAATGTTTCCTGAAACCAAAGAAAAAGGAGAAAAAGCTATTGTTCTATTATCTGGTGGGATTGACTCTGCTGTTGTGCTCTACTGGGCAAATAATAAGGGGTATAATATAATTCCTATTTCATTTAATTATAATTTCCGACCGGAAAATGAAAAAAAAGCAGCTTTAAAACTAGCAGAAAGTTTAGATCTTAAAGTAATTAAAATTGATATCCCTTTTTTAAAAGAATCAATTGATTTACGCATAGAGGGTCTTCCTATCCCGAGCGCATTGTACGCTCCAGAGGGATTTATACCTTCTCGTAACCTCATTTTCTACTCCATTGCAGCGTACTATGCTGAAGCTTATGGTTGTAAAGTAATAATCGGTGGACACATATCAGCTGACCCTCAGACTTTTCCTGATACAGCACCAGATTTTTTTGAATCTCTTGAGGGACTGATTAATGAGGGAAAGCACATAAAAGATAAGACAAAAATAAAATTATTATTTCCTTTAGCAAAAAAGACTAAAATAGATGTATTAAAATTAACACAAAAATTGAATATTCCTTTGAAATGGACATGGAGTTGTTATAGTGATGGAGATCAACCTTGTGGAATGTGTACATCTTGTCGTAAGAGAAAGGAAGCTTTCCAAAAACTGAATTTTTCTGATCAAGAATTTTCTTTATAAAATCTATTTTTGTTTAATGGATTTTTCATAATATTTAAAGGCAAATTTATAAAAAGCCTAAACATTATCATTTATTTGAATGTTTTCAACAATAAAAGATAATAAAATCACATGCATGAGATCAATGATTTAAATTCTAAGGAAATTTATCAAAAAATTTTAGTAGAGTGCCCAACCTGTCAAGCTAAAAAAGTGTTGAAAATACCTCCTAAAATTATTAATCAAGCTAAACAATTAACAACAATTTCTGTTCCTTCTGGAACTGCTTGTGAGCATGGTTTTCAAGCTTTTTTAGATAAAAATTTTAAAGTCCGTGGATACCAAAAAGTTGATTTTGAATTCTCTCATATGGAATTTTCTGAGTATGATCCAACAGCTATTTATGATTCTAGACTATTGCTGCAGGAAATTATCACCATTTTAAGGAGTAATATAGATGATAAAGAAATCTTAGGTAATGGGATCTTTACTATAGACGGAAATATTTTATATTCCTCTCTTCCAACTGATAATTTATCTTCTATAATAAGAGAAATTAAAGCTCGAGATGAAATGAAGTTAATTTCTTTTAGAAAATTATATTTAGAATTACAAGATAATCAAAAAATATGTTTCAGTTATTTAAAAGTTAAAGATGTACTACTTGTTTTAGTATTGTTTTTCTCAGAAATTATCAAATTTGATACAGGCAGATCGTATATGGACAACCTGATACAAAAGATAAAAGAATTAGAACTTTAAAGTATTTTCAGATAATTTCAATATTACAATCTCAAACAACTATGCATAATAATTCTTATTCTTAGATCATCTCAATGAATAGTTATAAATATAGCTATAATTATGTGTTTTATAAGAGTACAAATTTAAACATTTAAAAGTAGAAAATGGATATCCATAAGATAAAAAATAAAATGCTCCAAGATTTAAAGGAGCAAATTCCAGAACTTACAACGGATCAAATTCAAATTTCAGAATTACCTAGTAAGAAAAATTCTGTTATTATATTAAAGTTTGATAAAAAGCCCTCTAAATTACCACAAGAAGTTATAGTTAAAATTTTTAGGACTGAAAATATCGCTAATGAAATAAATATATTAAACAGATTGCGAAATCAACATTTCCATGTTCCAAGTATTTTATTTTTTCATAATCCTTATTTATTCCTCGAAAAAGTTGAGGGTACAAATTTATGCGATTTTATCAATGAAAGATTAAAAGGAACCAAGAAATTAGATGATTTGGATTCTGAAACAAGAAATCAAATTATTAATAGTATAGAAAGACTGGCAGAATTTATTGCTCAATTTCATGAAAAAAATTTTGTTAGAAAAATGCATGAAGAAAAAAGGAAATATGTTCTTTGCAAAGGAGACACAAGGCTAAGGGATTTCATTTATGATTCTAAGCATGATGATCTGTATGCCGTTGATTTTGAGGATGCATACGAAGGTAATCATATGGACGATTTGGCTTGGATATGTACTTCCCTTCTTGATACAGATCCAGGGATCTTTGAAATGGAGGAACCAAAACATAAGGTTGACCTGATAAATATCTTCCTAAGAAAATATTACCGAACTAATCCAAAATTTCCTTTTGACTTTAATTATTTAGCAGAAAAGATAATAGATAATTTAAATATAGTTATAGAGAGGAGAAATCTTCCCTATGGTACTATCAGCAGAACTCTTTTTCTAGATGATATTTCTAAAGAAATATAGTCATCTATTCTTCTCTTAAAGAATAAGTTGAAATATTTTATTTTTGCAGAATTGCATTTTATTATTGATACACCTAATTTAAAAGTTCAATCAGTAAGAAGAAATTTTTAATAAATCAAATGGTTGGAGATATGGGGTGAATAAGAGAAAAGAAGATATCAATGCCCAAAATGTGGAATCCAGTTATTCCATGGGGTAAAAAAATGTATCAATTGTGGATTTACTGTTAATATAGATTGAAATATATAAGATTTAAGCAAGGAAATATTAAAATAACCAATTAATAAAAAAAGGATTTATTTTATTTTTTACATCTCTAGGATAATTTTAGGGGATATAAGTTTGAACCATTAATGTACTGGAAAAAATATTGTTATCAATATCACTACCGAATATACTGATAGTAACATTATGAGCTCCAGCTGTAACTGCATCTAGTGAAAGTTGACATGAAATAGGTGCTTCAATACTAGCAGCAGTAGTTCGAATTACCCACCAAGGATAGGTAGGACCAGATAACATAACACCATCTAATACAAAATTGAATTGTATATAGGAATTTACTCCAGCATCTACATCAGCCCAAGTGTTAAAGTGAAAATATACCGATTCTCCAGAGCCTACAGTAAAATCTATTGTTAATGGATCGACTGTTATAATTGTAGAAATAGGATTAGTGTGTGTTGCGCTATAATGAAAGTCATACCATGTATTCTTAATACCAGATCCCCCAGCTGCAGATGCTGGAAAAATCATTTGATATATTCCAAGTCCTAATGCACCTAATGCGATAATAAGAGCTAAAATAGCTAAACCTGAAGATTTTGCCATAATTTCATACCTCTATTTTTATTTAATTTTAGAATAGATTTCTTTTTTGTAAAGTTATTAATTAAGTATATAGAAATAATTCAATAAAAAAATATTATAAAATCTTTTAAAAAAAGATTAAATTATTCTCATTAGATTATCAAAACCCCAAGTGAGATTTTTTACCACTATATTATCCACCAATGTTGAGGTTATGATTATCATAACAAGATTATTTATTGTACCAGTATCTTGAGATTATCTTATTATAGGAATAGTGAATATCTCGGGTTTTGAAGATATAAATAAATTATTAATCCAACTTTTATTAATAATGTTAAAAAGAGTCAAAATATTTCACATGCTTCAACGATTGGTGTTTTTTCTACTACTGTAAAAAATATTCTAAGTTTAACTGCGTGTGATGAACTAACTCTTAGAGGGTTTTTTTTGCAATATCGGTCAGATAAATTCAAGGTGGTCAAGAATCATCCTATCTTACAATATACATATTAGATTAGGCAAATTAAATAACTGAATATCCAATTTAAGTTCTAATAATATTTATTTTTTTTATCTTTCTAAAAATGATAATTTTTAATTTCCCTTCATACACTAAATCTTTATTCACCTTTAATTTTTA
>JAHPZE010000010.1 GCA_019058365.1 Promethearchaeota archaeon
TAAGATTTAATTCAAGTTAAAGGGATTTAGACTTTAAAATCCTTTGGTACTGTCTATTTTTTATTTTTTTCAACAAATTTCACATAATTATTATTTCTTTCATTTAAGTTTCTTAAAGTCTTAAGAGCTAGATTTTTAACAGTGTATTTGTTCCTATAATTTCTAGTTCGGTATCAATCTTAAAGTTCTAATGAAAAATCTTTTTCTTTGACCAATAATTTAAGACGTTTCAAACATTATAAATATGTAGTATAATCTTATAGGTAAAAAAAAAATATAATCTCATTAGTGATAAAGATTAAACCGATTCATAAATTTAAAATTTTTAAGTCTGATGCAGCCCCTTTTTTCTTTTATATAGACATCTTTTCTCCAGATCTATCAACCTTTAAGTCACCACAATTAAGAAATCTATTAGAATCAATACAAACCAATCCCATTATGCCATTACCTATGAGGGTGGATCGGGTATATAATGGTGTACAATCAGTTTTGATTCGTCCAAGAGAACCCACTTCTTTCTTGGTTATGGATGACATCAATGCGTTTATCAACCCTGTAGCATTTCTTCAATGTGGGCTAAAAAAACTGATATATTTCACAGAGGTTCGGGCTTATGAAAATCTTTTTCTTTCATTGAAAGTAGAAAAAGTACAAAAATGGTGGGATTCAACAAAGTTTCTTTATTCAAAACTCTTACGTCTTGAAGAGGATTTTTCAGCATTCATTAAAGCTTATATTCATACCGTGTTGAAAGCTAAACTTAACGAAGAAGATTTAGTTAGTGAAGCAATAAAATATTGTCAAATAGTATCAGATACTTGTAATAAGCGAATAAAAGATAATTTGATATTTATAGAAAAACCACATCATGAAATTAAAGTTAGTATGTATAAAGAAAAAGTAGCAAAATATTATAAAAAATTTAAAAAAGTAGAAGAAGTTCAATATCATCCAGAACTTGTAGATATTGATGTTTTTGACCTTTCTGAGAGAGGATTTAACACTGATCTTGATAAACTTAACTCAATTTTAGATGAATTGATACCAAACGAAAAAAAATATATTCCTATTCTTTTCTATGATGATTTACTTGAGTGCATGCTCCAAAACTTGAAAAAATTAGATGATGGAGATGAAAATTTATTAGATCCTTCATTATTATTAGATACCAACGTAATAATTCTACAAAAATCAGAAGATTTAGAAAATCTGAAAATCCAAAATTATTCCTGGTTTAGTACTTTTGACGCAATTGATTTAGAATCAATAATTCAATCAATAACAACCACCAAATATCAATTTTTTAAATCATTAGCAGAACATGATAAACGAGTGCCTAAATTTCCGATTTCTTAATGAAGTATTAGTGTTAAATATTAACATTTAACTAGTTAATAAATAATATTAAAAAATAGGATTAGCTATCTTTATTTTAAGGAGATATAAGAAGAATCTTACAAAAGAGTCAATGCTTTATAAAAAAGAAAGACCCGCTATTTTAATGCTCCAAGATGGTCGATATTTTCAAGGGATTGGTTTTGGAGCGACTAAAATTGTTTCAGGAGAACTTGTTTTTAATACTATAACTGGAGCGGGTTACCTTGAAACTTTAACAGATCCATCGTATTGGGGCCAAATTGTTGTTATGACTCACCCTCTCATAGGTAATTATGGAATTCCTCCATGGGAAAAGGATAAATTTGGTATTACTAAACATTTTGAATCAGATTCTATAAAAGTAACAGGTTATGTTGTAAATGAGTGTTGTAAACATCCAAGTCATTATCAAAGTGTTAAAACCCTTGATGAATTTTTAACTGAACAAAATGTTCCTGGAATTGAATGGATTGACACACGAGCAATTACCAAAATTATACGTGATGAAGGTGTCCAAGTTGGAGTGTTAGCAGTATATAATTATGGAGAGAAGCTACATATTGAAGAATTAAAACAATTGGCTTCTGAAGCAGAAGACCCGAATCTGCGAAATCTTGCAAGTGAAGTGTCAACTAAAGATGTTATGATTCATAAACCATCAAATCCTATTGGTAAAGTAGTTTTATTAGATATGGGGGTTAAGCTGAATATATTACGTAGTCTCGTCTATAGGGGTCTAGAAGTTATTGTAGTCCCATATAATTATACATACGAGCAAATTATGTCTTATAATCCCAATGGTGTTTTTATATCGAATGGTCCAGGTGATCCAGCAATATGTAAAAGTGCAATCGAGGTAAGCAGAAAGCTTATTGAAAATAATATTCCTACTATGGGAATTTGTCTAGGAAATCAGATTTTAGCATTAGGGGCTGGAGGATCTTCTTATAAACTTAAATACGGACACCGGGGTGGTAATAAGACCGTTGTTAATACTCAATCACAAAAATGTTACATTACTTCTCAGAATCATGGTTTTTGTGTAAAAGATTTTGAGAAGGGAGGTTTTAAAGAAATTCTAAGAAATATAGATGATAATTCTAATGAGGGCATTGAACATATATCTAAACCAATCTTTGCCGTTCAATTTCATCCAGAAGCGTGTCCAGGACCTTTAGACTCATTATATCTATTTGATAAATTCTTAGAAAATATGAAATTGTGTTAATAATAACATTGGATTAAAATATAAAGAACAGTGATAAGAAAGATGAAAAATTAGGGCATAAAATTAAAAATTATGTGTTTAAAATAAATTTAAAAATTAAAATTGATAATATTTTTTAATTAATTTTTAGCTATTCACATTTTATTATTTTAATTAGATATTAATAACATTAATATTTAAAGAATGGGAAGAGAAAGACTCAAAATTAACAAAATATAAGTATTCTCCTTAAGGAGAATTGCACTTCCTTAACCTCTTTTAATTATTTATAGGAAAAAATTATGCATTAAAAAGTTATTAAAGTACTTCTTTTTATCCTTTTGTTTAGAGGAAGTCTAATTTTAATGTTAAATATGAGATGGGTATATGAGAACAAAACTAATTGATTAATGATGCTTAAAATAGATAAAAAATAGATAAACTTGGATATAGATTTGTTCTTAATTTTTTTTTTTTTTCACTTAGATTTAGATTTTCTGATCAAAGAAATATTATAAGTTATCTTTTACCTTCCTCATATGTTATAGGTATAGAGAAAGTAAAAGTGCTCCCTTTCCCTAATTCACTGGAAAACGATATGTTTCCTCCGAGCAAAGTTAAAATTTGATTCGTTATTGTCAGTCCTAGACCCATACCTTGATAATTTTTAACTTCTGGGTTCTTGATCTTATGAAATTCTTCAAAAATATTTTCAAATTCACTTTCTGCGATACCTATGCCTGTATCAGTAATATTAAATTCTAAGAAGTCTCTCTGCTCTTTAATTTTTAATGTTATACTTCCTTTAGGGGTAAATTTTATAGCATTATCAAGTAAATTTAATAAAATCTCTTTTAGTCGAATATAATCAGTTTTTATAAATTCATATGTAACATCGTTTTCAATATAAAATTCTAATTTTTTTTTTATACATAAAGGTTTTAGGGTAGATTGAATACTATCTAAAAACGTTTTTAAGTTAAACCTTTTAATATCTATTACTAATTCTCCCGCTTCGATCTTTGAGAGATCTAGGAGACGGGTAATTAATTCTAACAAATCACTTGAAGAAAACTTTACATCTAAAAGAAAATTTGTTTGACATTTGTTTAATGGTCCGCAATAATCTTCTAAAAGAAGCTCGACAAACCCGATTATTGCATTTAATGGAGTTCTTAATTCATGAGACATTGATGATATAAATTTTGTTTTAATTTGAGATTTTTTAATCGCATTATCAAGTTCTTCTTCAATTTTTCTTGTTTTTGTGATATTTCTGCCAATATATAAAATCCCCTTTATATCTCCGTATTTATCATATATTTTAGAAGATGTCAACGAAATTTTAACAGTGTCATCTGTTTTGGTTTTAAAGTCCACTTCAATATCTGTGAGAAATTCACCGTTTTCATTACTCATAAGCAATTGAGACTGATAATGAAATAATTTAAGATCTTGCTCTGAAGCTAATAAAATTTCAAATGACTTTTTCAGAAGGTCTTTTTCTTGATACTTTAGCAAGTTTAATAAAGTACTATTCGTCGATAAAATAATGCCCTTGGAATCAGTTAAAATTAAACAATCGGAGATTGCAGAGAAAATCTTTTCAGTAGCGGTTTTTAAATCTAATGAAAACAATTCATATTTCCATATTGCATATCCAATAAATATAAACGTAATAGAAAAACCAGCAAGGGCAAATGAAGGAATTACTAAGGTGAAGATTGTGCCTAATAAAAAGTCAGTGATTAAAAAAATTGTAATCGGAATCAAGCATCCAATTGAAATATATTTAGCCTGCTTTTTTTTAGTCTTATCAGAAGTTGAAATATATATTTTTATGCTTAAATAACTTCCAAAAAAGAAAAGGGAAGTCATATAAATATATGTTAAGTAAATAAAAGCAGAGGATATAACATCCATGTTATAATTAAAATCCCAACCCCAGTAATATTTTTCCATTTTTAAATTAATAACATATATTTTATAATTAAGAAGAACTAATCCTATTCCAATTAAATAAATTGTCAATAGAATTTTTTTTTTTTTCAAATTGTATTTCTCCGAGAATAATAAGATAAAATGAAACCATAATGCTGCAATTAACGGATAGATTTGAGCAAAATTAAACCAAATATAGGCTTCTTCAAAATTAATTGCTTGTCTCATTCCAAATTCTGTAAAACAATATAATGAAACACTAAGACATAATAGCGCGAAGACTTTATTTAGTGAAATTTTAGGACCTTTTGAATAAATAAAAACTCCTAAAACTAAAGAACTAATAGCTATAATAAGCGATATAAGCAAAAAAATATTCAGATTGTCTCACTTTAGTGTATCAAACATTTTTAGAGGACTTCTATAAATTTTCTAATTTTTTTTGGGGGATCTTTTAATTTCCCTTGATCTTGTTTGTTATTCACTCTCTTCTATTGACAAATGCCATATTAACTATAGTTGCTTATTCTTTACATTGAAATATTTTTCTTTAAACCAGACTTATCCCCATTTTTTTCATTTCTGGGTACTGAATAATTAAAATGAAAGAATCTGGATGAATTAATTATATATGTTGATAACTCTTTTTAATTTCCTGTAAAAAGCTCTTGACAAATGCCGATGTTTAAGATCTTTTTTTTTTCTGATTAGGAAAATTATTTTATTAAGCGTTTTAGGTTTTTCTCATATTTTGAAGTTATAATGATTATAAAAGAAGTCTTATTTATATATTGCTATCTTTAAATGATATCTTAAAAAATTTCTGGAGATTTGTCACAATCAATAAAAATTATACTATTATAACATAAAACAACGAAGACTCGGAACTGCGTTATTCTATTAAATTTATTTTTATATTAATTTCATCTTCTTTAAAAAGTATAAATAATAAAAGTTTCTATTATTTTGCTTATATCTGGATTTTCTTTTTATTTAAGATTCTAATTATTTAATTTAATAAAATAAGATTCTTATGCATTTTATTTATCCTATTAATAAGTAAATTAATAATAATCATTAATTTTTTATTCTTCAGAATATAAAATTACGATAAAACTAATTTAAGAAATAAAAAGTGTTATATAGATAGCTCAAACATGCCATTAGATAAAAAAATTAAAAAAATATTGGTTTTGGGATCAGGTGGGATACGAATCGGTCAAGCTGGAGAATATTTGGGATAACCCCATTTATCTAGAGAGTTTGATTATAGTGGTTCTCAAGTTCTCAAAGCCCTTAAGGAAGAAGGTATAAAGACTATCTTAATTAACCCCAATATTGCAACTATTCAAACTGATCCTCAACTATCGGATAGGGTCTATTTATTGCCAATCAATGTTGATTATGTAGAACAAATAATCAAAAAAGAGAATCCTGATGGGATTATGTTAGCTTTCGGGGGTCAAACTGCCTTAAATGTAGGTGTTGAATTGAATGAAATGGGAATTCTTAAGAAGTATAATGTTCGGGTTTTGGGAACTCCTATAGAAGCTATAGAAGCTACTGAAGATAGAGATCTTTTTGTACAAGCTATGGATGTTTCAGGAGTTAAAGTTTGTAAAAGTCGAGCTGTGTCATCATATAGCGATGCACTTAAAGCAGCAAAGGAAATAGGGTTTCCATGTATGATTCGAGTAGCCTACACTTTAGGTGGTCAAGGATCTGGGATATGTAGCAATATGCGAGAATTTGAAAAAATGGCAAAGAAAGGACTTGCTCAATCACGGATAAACCAGATATTAATTGAAGAGAGTATATGGGGTTGGAAGGAAATTGAATATGAAGTAGTAAGGGATGCTGAAGACAACTGTTTTATAAATTGTAACATGGAAAACTTTGACCCCGTTGGGATTCATACAGGAGAATCTATTGTAGTTGCCCCTAGTCAAACTTTAACAAATGAAGAATATCAAATGCTACGTTCAGCTTCTATCCGTGTTATAAGAAATCTGGGAATAATTGGCGAATGTAATATCCAATATGGGTTAGATCCATTCTCAGAAGAATTTAGGGCAATAGAGGTAAATGCACGTCTTTCTCGGTCTTCTGCGCTAGCATCAAAAGCTACAGGTTATCCATTGGCATATATCGCAGCAAAATTAGCTATTGGTTACACCTTACCTGAACTTAAGAATAAAATAACAGGTATTACTACAGCATGTTTTGAACCTGCTCTTGATTATCTCGTATTAAAGATACCAAGATGGGATTTAACTAAATTTCAAAGAGTTGATAGAAAAATTGGCTCTCAAATGAAATCTGTGGGCGAAGTAATGGCTATTGGGCGAACATTTGAGGAGGTTCTTCAAAAAGCCTTAAGAATGTTAGATGTTGGTGTGAAAGGATTAGTAGGGAATCAAATTGAGTCAATCGAAGATATTAATGAATTGAAATTTTCTTTAGCTAATCCAACAGATTTACGAGTCTTTAGGATCGTCGAAGCGATAAACCAAGGAATCTCTATTGATGAGATTTATCAAATCTCTCGGGTTGATAAGTGGTTTCTATATAAAATTAAAAATATTATTAATATTGAAAAAGAATTAAAGGCTATAGACTTTTTAGAAACTGATGATGATGATAAACTTTATTGGTTTGAACGAGCAAAGCGATTTGGCTTCTCTGATGGGCAAATAGCAAAAATAATGGGCTTAGATGTAATTAAAATAAGACAAATATTAAAGAGGAAGTATCAAATCCGACCCTATGTAAAAAGGATTGATACATTAGCAGCAGAATGGCCTGCTAATACAAACTATCTTTATATGACCTATGCAGCATCTGAGCACGATATTGACTTTGAGCAAGAAAATAAACAAAATCTAAAAAAAATTGTAGTATTAGGCTCGGGAACTTATCGCATTGGAGCATCTGTAGAATTTGATTGGGGTTCAGTGAATTGTCTCTGGGGATTAAAGAAGTTAGGGGTCGATCAAGCAATTATGATTAACTATAATCCAGAAACTGTCTCCACCGATTATGATACCTCAGATAAACTTTACTTTGAAGAATTATCTGGAGAGCGAGTGCTAGATATCATTGAACTTGAAAAACCTGATGGTGTAGTTGTATCCGTAGGTGGCCAAATTGCCCAAAATCTTGCTGCTAAATTCACAAAATATTCGGAATTTTTCAGAAAAGTAAACTTAAATATATTAGGGACACATGGAAGTAGGATTGATATGGCAGAAGACCGTTCAAAATTTAGTAGCCTACTAGATCAATTGAAAATAAAGCAACCTCAATGGAGTATGTTGACAAATAAGGAAGAAGCACTTAAATTTGCGAGAGAAGTTGGTTACCCTATATTAGTTCGCCCATCATATGTGTTAAGCGGTGCAGCTATGAGAGTATCTTATGATGAAAAAACATTAAAAGATACTCTTGATCTTGCAGTAGCAGTTTCTCAAGAATTTCCTGTAGTAATCACTAAATTTTTTAAAGGAGTAAGGGAAATTGAAGCTGATGGAGTATCTGATGGAACCATGGTTTTCATAGGGGCAATAGTGGAACATATAGAAAACGCAGGAGTTCATAGTGGCGATGCAACAATGTCAATTCCGCCTCAAACAGTTTCTGATAGAGTAATTGAAACAATCGAGAAAAATACCAGAGAAATTGCATTGGCGTTAAAAATTAGAGGTCCTTTTAATGTGCAATATCTTGTTAAAGACGAAGAAGTATTTGTAATTGAGTGTAACCTACGGTCTAGTCGAAGTATGCCTTATGTATCAAAAACCAGAGGTATTAATTTAATGAGACTTGCCGCCGAAGTGTTTATGGGGGTTAAGATTCCTCAAAGAATAATGGAATTACCTTATGGAAGATTTGTATCAATTAAAGCTCCAATGTTTTCATTCATGCGTCTTGATAAAGCTGATCCAGTTTTAGGTGTTGAAATGGCATCTACAGGAGAGGTGGCATGTATCGGAGAAGACTTTTCGGATGCTCTAATAAAATCACTTGAAGCCGCAGAAATGAACATTCCAATCCAAGGAGGTAATGTTTTAATTTCTGTAGGTGGTAAAGAATTAAAACAACAAGTGATTCCTTTAGCGAAGAAACTTAGAAATTTAGGATTTACAATTTTTGCGACTGAGGATACTGCTATCGCATTAAGAAATAATGGAATTTACGCTGTTAAGCTCTATAAAATTCACGAATATGGCTTGGAACCAAACATCATGGAATGTCTACAAAATGGAGCCATTGACTTGGTGATAAATATTCCTCTCCCCACTACTATAGAAGATAAATTCAGAACTATAATGGAAGATGAGTATAAGATCAGGAGAATGGCAGTAGATTACAATATTCCTGTAATTATTAACCTACAACTTGCTAACGCTTTAATAAATGCAATAGAAAAAATTCGGAGAAAAGAAGTTGAAATAAAATCACTTAATGAGTATCATCAAACATTAAAAGAAATATATTGGTAGATCAAATTGTTTTTAATTATTAATAGAAATCTTGAAAAATCTTTTTAATTTAATACAATTTATTCAATATCTAAAGATATAACTTAGGTGTTAATTAGATCTACTATCGTGGATATATTTTAATTCGACTGAAAATCATTGGTACTCAGTGGAAAGTTGCTGAAAAATTAAAAGGTTTGAAATCTCAGAATCAACTGGAAAATTGGCAAATCACTTATGTTACACCTATATATGGTGGTTGGGATTTATTGGTTGAGTGTAAATTTATCAATCTTGAGGATTTAAATGAAATAGTTACATTCTGTAGAACGGATTTAGAATTATCTCAATGGATAGAGGCAACAACCACACTAATTGGCACAAAAAAGAATTATGAATAGGTAATAAATTTAAGATCCCTATCGATATTTAGCTTTATCGATAATAATTTGGCTTTATTCCCGATTACATCAAGAACATGAAGTAAAATGGAGTAGAGATTTATTACTAGTAAATTTTTCCTATATTGAACTAGATGATAGCTTAAATTGAATGTTTTCATCAGATTAGATAAGTTTATAGTGCAGGCGATTGTTATTAATAATTTTGATATTGGAATTATAGGGGTTTCCCAACATTATTAAATTATTACTTATTTAGTTATACTTTTTAGGATAAGGGAATGAAATTTCGCAGGTATGAGTTGTAACTCTTCTTGCAACCAAATTTGAAGTTTTACGTCCTCCAATAATTCCTCTAACCTTACATCATACGCAATTTCTTTATCCGACACAAGTATTTAATAAAAATAAAATTATTTAAATTAATGGTTAATAATTCATAGTAATTTCCCATTATTATTAATCGGTTAATACATCTCTCTATTTTTTCTATATTAATAGCTTTAACATAATTAAAGAAAGAATTCCATGAATATTTCATCATCATACTGATTATCGATTTTAACTTGACGAGCTAATATTCCTTTTTGAACAAATCCTAAAATACTATAAAAATTTATTGCTCCAGAATTACTTGCTCTAATATATATAACTATCTTCTCATAATTATGTTTCCTTGCAAAATTGAAGGAATATTGGGTTAATTGATTCCCAATTTTTTTCCTACGCCACATAGGAAGTACAAACGTACCAATAACTCCAACATGATCAAATGAGTCTGAATATTTTGCCCATCTATCTAATGATTGGAAACCTACTATTTGGTCTTCAAATTCAGCCACAAAAATACCTTCATGATCTGATAAAGAAATTAAATATTCTCTCTCTTGTTTAGGCGTAAAAGGGCGGTTAACCGCAGAATATTCCCTCTCTGCACAAATAACTATCCAAATGTCTGATATTTCTTCAGCATCCTCTGGTAGAGCTTTTCTAATACAAATTTGTGCCATTTCTTTCACCTTATCTTTATCACTTTTGCATTTATTAAAAATTTATTTTCAGATACTAACATTTTTTCTTTATTGAGATAAGCAATTATTAATTTATAATTTGAAGGTAAAAAGTCTATTAATTATCATATCTTCTACAAAATAACTTGAGAAATAAATTTCTTTTATTATCATTATAAAAACGTATGCAGCGCAGAAAAGTAAATAATATAAATAACATATATGTAGAATTTACTCCGGGAAAAGATCCTTTTGAAAAAGCACGGCAGAAAGGATCAAGAACATGGATATTATCACATATATTTCATGGATCTAATAAACTTTTTATAATTATTGTGTTATTTACTACTATTCTAGCAGCTAATTTATCCTCAATAACTCTAGTTGTCATAGGAAATGCTATAACGGATTTTTTAATCGGTAAGCAATCAAGTTTACTATTTTATACAATAATTATATTATTATTAAGTATAGGAACTCCTATATTGCGTTTAGTCAATTATATGCTACGAGAAGTCATAGCGCAAAGGTTAGAAAGGGATTGTCGTAAAGAATTCTATTCTAACCTTCTTGGTAAAAGCCAATCATTTCATGATCAACAGAAAATTGGAGAATTGATGGCTCGTGCTACGGATGATGTTCGAACAATGAATTTTTTGATCAGCCCCGCAATTTCCTTAATATTTGAGTCCTTTACATCTTTAATAATCCCTATTTTCTATATAATCGCGTTTTATCCTTCACAATTGATTTTAACTCCATTAATTTTTTCAATTTTATTTTCTTTTTCTCTAAAATCTTATATTAAAAAAATTGGACCAGTGACAGGAAAATTAAGAAGTTTTTATGGGATGATGAATGCAACATTAAATGAAGCGCTTACTGGAATTGAAGTTGTTAAAGCAACTGCTCAAGAAAAGAGAGAAAGTCAAAAATACTTTGAAAATGCTAATAATTATCGAAATGCATATGTTGAAGAAGGAGATATTGAAGCAAAATATCTCCCAATACTAATTCTAGCCTTAACAATCACTGGTGGGCTAATACATGCTATAATCCTCAATTATTTGGGTCTGTTGAATATTGGACAAATAATTGGGTATTTAGGATTATTAGCATTATTACGTTTTCCTACATTTATCTCTATTTTTGTCTTTGCAATCATTCGGCTTGCAATTTCAAGTGCTCAGAGATTACTTGAATTTATGAATAAAAAAACAGAAATTGATGAAAATATTGAGGGTTATATAAAGGAAATTGAAGGATCTATTAAATTCGAAAATGTATCTTTTAGGTATCCTGGAGCTGAAAAACCAGTATTAAAGAATATAAGTTTTGAAGTTAAACCTAGTCAAACATTAGCGATTGTAGGAACTACGGGTTCAGGTAAAACAACTTTAACAAAATTGATTTCTCGATTATATGACGTTGATCAAGGAAGGATTTTGATTGATAATGTTGATATTCGTAAATATGCCTTAAAATCATTAAGAAATCAAATTTCTTATGTAGATCAAGATGTATTTTTATTTTCTACAACTATTTTTGAAAATATCTCATTTGGTCGTACAGGGTCGATTGAGCAAATCATTGAAGTTGCTAAAGAAGCTCAAGCACACGAATTTATCTCTAATTTACCAAACCAATATTATTCTGAAGTTGGAGAGAGGGGTGTTCAATTAAGTGGGGGTGAAAGACAAAGAATTGCTATTGCTCGTGCCTTTCTTGTAAATCCTAAGATCTTAATCTTAGATGATTCTACATCAGCAATAGATTCTAATACAGAAGATAAAATTCAGAGAGCCATTCGAAATATCCTTATAAATCGAACAACAATTCTTATCACACATCGTTTAAGTCAAATTCGATGGGCTGATTTAATAATTGTATTGAAAAAAGGAGAGATCGTTGCAAAAGGAACTCATGAAGAATTATTAAAAACTTCAGAAGAATATCAACGAATTTTTGTAAAAAAATTTGATGTTGAAATTGATACATTAATTAAAAAATGCGAGGAGGTCTAAAAAAATGGCATATGGGTGGAACTTAGAGGCCGAGGAGTATGATAGAACCTTCTCTGACAGAGTTTTGTTAAAGCGTATATTCTCTTATTTTGGGCCATATAAACGTTCAATGACAATCGTTATTTTGACAATAGTTATCTCATCTATTACATCTGCTTTTGTGCCCGTTTTAACCAGTATAATTATTAATAACTTAGAGACAAATAGAAATGCTTTCTATATATTCATTGTAATAATTATTATTCTTATTTTTAATTTATTAAGCTATCTATTTAATTACATTCAGCAACGATATGCATTTCGAGTTATAGGCGGTGTTGTTTTAGATCTAAGAAAAGATGCCGTAGATGCTGTTTTAAATCATGATCTTTCCTTTTTTGACAGAAATCCAACAGGTAAAATAGTTAGTCGCGTCAATTCAGATAGTGACACTTTCGGAACAACAGTTGATTTATCTGTTCAATTAATATCATCAGTTTTGATTGTCATCTTTTTAATTATTATAATGTTTTTTATAAATATTCTATTAACTTTAGCAATAATCATAGCAGTTCCAGCATTTTTCGTGTTAGCATTATCATTTCGAAAAATAGCAAGAAAAAAAACGTTATTGGGCCAAAGAGCTTTAGCATCTGTTAATGATTTTGTTAAGGAAAGTTTTTCTGGCATTCAAATAGCAAAAACATTTCGTCAAGAAGAAAAATTATATGAACAGTTCAATAAAGTAAACGATACTTCTTATAAGGTTAATTTAAGAAGAGCCTTTATATTGAATGCCATCTTCCCTTCATTAGGAATAATACAAGGAATTGTATTAACTTTATTAGTACTTCTCGGGGGTAATAACGTTTTAGGAGGAACGATAAGTGCTGGAGAACTGAATCTCTTTCTTCAAGGCGTTAATTATTTATTTTTTCCTTTATTAACGATTGCTTCATTTTGGCCAACCTTTCAAGCAGGTATGGCCGCTTCTGAGCGTATTTTTTCTTTAATAGATACAATACCATTGATAATTCAAAATGATAATATTAAGCCTTCTAGATTAAAGGGGAATTTAGAAATTAGAAATTTAGTATTCCATTATGAAAAAAATAAAAATGTTTTTGATAATTTTAGTTTATCAATTAAGTCTGGAGAATCAATCGCAATTGTTGGGCATACGGGTGCTGGAAAATCTAGCCTAGCTAAATTATTAGCGAGATTCTATGAATTTCAAGGAGGAGATATTTCAGTAGATGGTATAAGCATAAGAAATTATAATCTTAAAGATTACCGAAGACAAATTGGAATTATTCCTCAAACACCATTTCTTTTTGCAGATTCAATTGAAAATAATATAAAATATTGTTGTATAGGCGCTAAAAAAGAAGAAGTTTATAATTCATTAAATGTAACCAGTGGGTCTGATTGGATTGAAGATTTATCAAAGGGATTAGAAACCGATACTGGGGAAAGGGGTAGTCGCCTTTCAATGGGTCAAAGACAATTAGTAGTTTTTGCCCGTGTTCTATTAGAAAATCCTGCTATACTCATCTTAGATGAAGCTACTGCTTCAGTAGATCCCTTCACTGAAACTAGAATACAAGATGCTCTACAGAAGACAATAGAAGGGCGTACATCAATTATCATTGCTCATCGTCTTTGGACAGTGCGCCACGTAGATAGGATTATTGTGCTTGATCATGGGAAAATTATAGAAGAGGGTAATCATGATGAATTAATGGCTAAAGGTGGAATGTATGCTGAACTTTATGATACCTATTTTCGCCATCAATCACTGGAATATATAGAACAATTAAAGGAAAAAAGACTTGCCTGATAAAGAAAAAATTCTTGAAAATTACATAGAACCCGATATTACAATAGAATATATCTTTATTGAGAAAGCTGATAAACAAATAAAGCCAATAAATGACGATCAAGGATATCTAAAGGGCTTTTTCAATCTTTTTATCTCAGGAAAATTAAAGAATGATAATCTTATAAATTTTAAGCAAAGATTATTACAGGAATTAAATTACTGCGAAAAGACTTATGATCATTTTAAATCAGAAGAAATAAATTTAGATGATTATAAATTTGGGCTTATAGATAATGAAAAAAGTGTTGTCGAATTTAATGAAATGGATGAAGAATTTTTTCAAGCTTTGTTAGCTTCACTTAGAAATTTAATGATTGTAGGGAAAAATTTCGATATTGAAAAATTCAAGTTTCATGAGATCTTTAATCGTTGGTTAGAAAAGTATACCAATAGGTTGTAACTGTTATTTATTAGTCAGTTTGCTAATTTTCAAATTCAATTTTTTTTAAAACAGGATATCTTCTACCAATTCCAAAAGCGCTTTCACTTACTCTAACTGTCTGCACTAATTGTCTTCTTTTATATTCCGAGTTTAGATAGAGATTTCTTACTTTATTGATAGTATCAATATCAAATCCTTTCTCCTTTAAATTTTTATGCTCGAACCCAATTCCATTCTTAATAATTTCCTTTAGTATAGCATCTAAAATCTCATATGGTGGTAAGGAATCACTATCTTTCTGATTCTCACGTAATTCAGCAGTTGGTGGTCTTATTATTATCCCTTCAGGAATTATTTCTTTCTTCTGATTTATCCAGTGACAAACATCGTAAATTTGTACCTTTAATAGATCTCCAGGAACATTTTTACCACCACTTGTATCACCATATAAAGTACAATAACCCACTGCAATCTCTGATTTATTTCCTGTCGATACTAATAGCCAATTAAACTTATTTGAATAATACATTAAAATATTGGCTCTAATACGTGCTTGGAGATTTTCATCAGCTATATTAAACGTATATTTACCAAGATTTTTCTCCATTTCTTTTTCATATGCGTCAAAAAGTATATCTATAGGATATATTATATATTTAATTTTAAGATTCTTGCACAACTTTTGAGCTAATTTAATACTCTCTTGAGACGTAAATCTTGTTGGCATCATAATACATGTTACTTTTCCAGATCCTAATGCTGTAGCACATATATATGCTGTAAAAGCGGAGTCAATTCCTCCACTTAAACCTAATACCACTCCCTTAAATATACCACTTTTATGAAAATAATCATGTAAATTCAGCTGGAGTGCTTTAATTACCTCATTTCTCCAATCCATTTCGTAAGTAAATACGCTTTCTAAGGGAGATCCTTGTATTTCGACCTCAACCATTGGGAAATCTTCTTCAAATTCCTTCGCTTTGAAAATAATTTGACCGTATTTATTTGTAATGAAACTTTGGCCATCATATACTATTTCATCTATTCCACCGACCATATTAACATAGATGATTGGTATCGAAAGCTTTTTAGATTTTCTACATATTAGATTTGCTCTTAGTTTAAATTTGTTGATATGATAAGGAGAGGCATTTATAACAATTAAGATTTCGGCCCCATTATTTACAAGGTTCTCAGCAACTTTGGTTTCATAATGTTCATCCCATATATCTTCACATATTAAAATTCCACAATTTACATCTTTAATATTGATTGGTTCAAATTTATCATCAAAAGAAAAATATCTTCTCTCATCAAAAACGTCATAATTAGGCAATAATCGTTTGTTTTCAATATGTATTAATTTGTTTCCTTCAATAACTAGAGCAGAATTGTAGAAATATTGGATTCTATCCTTCAATTCCAATGGTTGTGTGAATGTCCCTAAAACTATTGTTGCTTTGGAGTTTAAATTCTTTATATTTTCAATTGCTATCTGATTTTTTTCCTGAATTAAAGGATCAAGTATATGATCCATAAGAGGATAACCCACTAAAGACATTTCAGGAAATATAATAATATCAGCACTTTGATTATTTTGAATTATCTCCGCAATTTTTTTCTCATTAAATTCAATATCTCCCACAACTGGATTTATTTGAGCTATTGTAACTTTTAAAACTGAATTTGACATCTCTAAATCAATTTAAAAAAATTCTAATTATGTATTTATTAAAAAATCCCATTATGTATTTAAAGCTAATCAGTAAATAATTATCTAATTTTTTTTTATGAAACAATATTATCATTTTTAGTTTTTTTTAGATTTTGGATAAATTTTGGAAGAAAATCATACAAATCGGTTACTATTCCAAAATCTGCAATATCAAAAATAGGAGCTCGTTCATCTTTATTTATAGCAACAATAATATCGGAAGTTTCCATACCAACTCGATGTTGCACAGCTCCAGATATTCCACAGGCAATATATAAATGAGGCTGTACAACTTTGCCAGACATTCCAACTTGAACAGTAGGATCAGCCCATCCAGCATCAACGGCAGGTCTACTTGCAGCAATTACTCCGTTTAATTCATCAGCAAGTTCTTGCAGTAAAATAAAACCTTCTTTTTTACCTAATCCTAATCCTCCTGAAACTATAATATCAGCACTTCCTATGTCAGAGTGATTGTTATATCTCATTTCTCTTAATGTTATAATTCTTGATTTTATGGATTCTGCATTTACATGGTGGTTGATTACACTTCCCCCTCCTTTTTTCTTCTCCATTTTTTTCATGACTTTTGGGCGTACAGTAGCCATTTGTGGTCGCGAAAATGGGCATATTATGGAAGCCATGATATTTCCTCCAAATGCAGGTCTAGTTTGCAATAATAAACCTTCCTTATTTATCTCTAGATCAGTACAATCTGCAGTTAATCCTGTTTTAAGTTTCGCAGCTATTCTAGGGCCTAATTCTCGCCCAATGGAGGTTGCACCTATTAAAAAAATACTTGGTTTTATATTTTTAACGAAATTGGAAATTATTTCTGAATAAATTTCACAATTAAACATCTCGAGGATATTATTGTTAAAGTAATGTATCTCATCTGCTCCATAAAATTTTAAATCATTGACTCCTTTTACTGAATTTCCTAAGACAACGCACAAAAGAGATTCATTAAGTTTATCAGCTAATGTTTTACCCTTACCTAATAACTCATACACAACTTCTAAAATTTTTCCATCTCGTTGTTCCCCGAAAATGAGGACACCTTTCCAATCAGTAGTTTTCTTCTTTTTTTTTCGTTTAATGATTATAGCGTTATACTGGCAAATTTTGGCACATGCTCCACACAATCGACAGTCTTCTGAAATTGAGGGATAATTATCCTTAAGAGACATAGAGCCAAATATACATGCATCGACGCACTCACCACATCCAATGCATTTATCACGATCAATATGAATCATTAAAATGACACCATCTTCTTATTTTTTAAAAATTGTACCAATTTAATGATATTTTGATCAAAACAACCTTTTAAAATTACTCCTTGCTTTCTTTTATCTGGAAGAAATACCTCTACTACTCTGGTTGGGGAACCTTCGAGTCCACAATGATCTTCTATAGCATTAACTTCGGAAGCATTAAGTATTTTTAATGGCTTTCTCTCAGCTTCAACCTTTCCAATTAAAGTAGGCATTCGAGGTATGTTAGCACCCTTTACAATTGAGATAAGACAAGGTAAAGAGACTTGTAAAATTTGACTTCTATCTTCTAAAAGTCTTTCAACTTCAATATTAGTATTTTGATATTTGAGTATTTTATTGACATAATACACACTTGGTATATCAAGAATTTCCGCTAAATTTGCCCCTACTTGACCAGTGTCACCATCAGTAGTTTTTATTCCACAGATGATTAAATCATAATAACCAAGCGTTTTGATACCACATGAAAGGGCGTAGGATGTGGCTAATGTGTCTGATCCCGCAAATTTTATATCTGATAGTAAATATGCCTCATCAGCTCCCAAAGCTAAACCAAAATGAAGAGTGTTGATCGCATCTTTTGGTCCCATACTCAGTAAAGTAATTTTTCCCCCATATTTTTCCTTTAACCGTAGAGCTTCTTCAAGAACAAACATATCAAAAGGATTTATAGTACCTGCTATTCCTTCTCGAATAATTCGACCTGTTTCTGGATCCGTTTTCACTTCATCAGTATCAGGAACTTGTTTTAAACAAACTATTATATTCATTTTAAAACCTCTGTGCTCCCAACAACTATTTTTCTATACACTTCATTTGGAGACTTGATTTGATTGTTTACGGTTAATAAATCATCAATTTTAATGCCAAATAATCTTTCATTTTCTTGTAAATAAGGTTTAATGAGATTCCAATCTTGATTTGAAAGATTGGCAAAAGTCCCTCCATTGAGTTGACTTTTTGAAGTTTTATTAAATGGATCACGAATGTAAATGGCCCCACCTGACGCTAGAGAAAATAAATTTCCTCCTGGATAAGGTTCTGGATATTCTTCTAATAAACCATTTGCATTTAAACTTATTCCATTTAAAATAACAAAACCGCCATCGCGGAAAACATCACCTGCCATAAAGGATTCAGCCAAATAATCCAAGCAACTTCCGTTAATGATAACACGAGGATTTCCAACCGCATTTATAAGAGCCCTCCCTGCCGCATTTCCTCTCACATAGCAAATACCTCCTTTGGCTCCATAAAGAAATGTTTGTCCAACATCCCCATATATAACAAGTTTTCCTGATTTCATAATCTGACCACATTGATCTTGTCCATTAGAATGCACAAAAACTTCAGAATTAGTTATACCTGATCCTAAATAATCACCGGGAGAACCATATACATCAATTCTAATTGGTTTTGAATGATATCCAAAACCACAAGCACAAAATCTTTGTCCTCTAAGGTTAAACACAATAAAATTCACCCATCCCCTATTAAAGGCTTTAACCAATATTGAAGCTACACTTGTAGGTCCTTCTGAAGTAAAATCTTTACCATCAATGATTAAACATTGATCACTTGAATCAGGAATAGGGATGGATGAAGAATGAAAACTGAAGAACTTAAATAACTCTGAACTTTTTGAAATTCCACGAAAGATTGAATATAATGTTTTATGATATAATGCTAAAAGATTACTTCTTTTTTTTTCCCCTATTGAATACACTTGATCAATTAAATTAGTTAAAAGTTTAATAGTTTCTTGAAATTGAGAATCTCCTTTTTTAGCATAAAGTTCTGAAGATTTTAAAAAACCTAATATTTCTCCGTAATCCATACTGGCAAATTCCTTAATAATTGAATTAAAATCAGGATTAAATTGACAATCCTTAAGTGTTTTAGTTTTTAAAGGAACTCTTTTTGGAATCTTAATTTTTTTACCAAACTTATCTGTACAAGATAAATTATTATTCTTCAGGGTAAATAAAAAAGCACCTCCATCAGTATAACTCCCACCACGAGCATTCCAATATAAATCAGCTATGGAACAATATCTATCATCTTCTTCTGAAATACTTAAGAGAATTGAATCAATTGCTTGCTTTTCAGAAGCTATAATGCCAATTTTTACTTCATCGTTTTCCTGAAGAGCAAATACTTGCGGTCTCAACATAGATGTATCAGTAATACCCAGTAATTGGAATTGATCCTCCACATCATCATTTCTGGCAACAATAAAAAACCAAGGACCATCAGGAGAATTTTGGACATGATAACTTTGAATAAGTTGATAAATATGTTGCTTTTCAGCTGTAAGCATAGCAAAATCTCTTTCAGTCGTAGGTGCAAAAGCTTCAATTGCATATTCTAAAGGATATTCGTAAATTCTTGTCCATAGATCAAATAATAACGCAGCTACTTCAGTATCCGTTGAAAATAATGGCTCTCTTCCATTTTGAATAAGATATTCGCAAATAGAATGATAATTGGCAAAATCTCCGTTATGCACTAAAGCCTCTTTCAATCCAATAAAAGGGTGAGCACCACCTGGGTGCCAGACTCTCCCTCTGGTCGGATATCTTTGATGTCCCACCCAAAGATGAGCTTTTAAATCCATTAAATTGTAATAGTCAATAGCTTCTTCAGCATATCCTACAATCTTAAAAACAATCATATTTTTTCCATGACATAAAACGAAAGCTTCTTGAGCGCTATATTCACTATAGAATTTTTTATTTATCTGAAAACTATTTAAAAATACAAACTCATCTTCAGCTTTATTGGTATATTTAAAATTATTTTTTTTCATGAATTTCTTTAAAACTGGCTTTTTTACACAACAGAAATATCTATATACTTCAGGGGGAATTATTTCAAGCTTACTTGAATTATGATTTTTAGTTTTGATTTTGTAATAAGTGAAAACATCAAAATTATTAAAAATAAATTGAGATTCCACATTTTCACGTATTTCAGGTTTAAGGTAAGCAATCTGTATTAAATAATTTGTTTTTAGAATCTCTTCTGTTACATTAAGTTGAGAGGCTTCTAAGCCCATGGCAATAACGCCTCCACCTTTTCCATTTCCTCTATTATGCATTTGAATGCAAGGAGGCAATAAGTGTTTACCTGAAATTTTCTCAGTTGAACAAAACCCAACAACTCCACATCCCCCTTCAGTTTCCTTTTTCATAACCTTCATAATGACATCTTGTTATCTAAATAAAAAAGTGTATCAGTTCTACCTCTTAATTCCTTTATAGTTTTCATATTAAGGGCGTTTAAAATTTGGCGCAATTGAATAGCCCATGCTTTTCGAAGATTTATTATGCGTTCTTTGCCCCAGTGAGGATCAATTAAGCAAGCAAATTTAGGATCTGTAGTAGTTATACCTGATGGACATCCATCTCCCTTCTCACACACTGCAAGTCGTTCACATCCTAATGCTACTAAATCTGCTGTACCCACCATTGCACCATCAGCTCCTAATGCAATTGCTTTAGCAATATCGTATCCCGTACGAATTCCTCCAGATGCAATAAGGACAATTTCCTCTCTTATTCCTTCTTTTGTGAGAAAGTTATGAACTTTTGGTATTGCATATTCAATAGGCATTGCTATATTTTTTTTACTTACTTCTGGAGCTGCACCAGTTCCACCGTATGAACCATCAATGTTCACAACATTAGCACCAGCATAATAACTACCAACTGCCACCATATCAACATCTGTAGGAGTTGAAACTTTAACAATTACTAGAGCTTCTGGATTTACCTGTCTAATCCAATCAATATGTTTCTTATGATCTTCTACTGAATAAACACTATGGAAGGGGAATGGTGAAAATAGACTTATTCCTGCTACAGATTCTCTAGCATTAGCAACAGCTTCAGTCACTTTTCCTGCAAGTAAATGTCCTCCTAAACCAGGTTTCGCTCCTTGAGCATATTTAAATTCTATAACTGGAGTTCTTTGAATTGAATCTTCACTCACACCAAACAAACCAGTGGCAACTTGAGTTATAACATGTTCTTTATAAGGTATTAATTCTTGAGGATAGCCACCTTCACCTGTAGACATGAAAGAGTCGAGTTCTTGAGCAGCCATCGCTCGCGCAAGCATCACATTCAGAGAAATTGAACCAAAAGACATCCCTCCTGAATAAACAGGCATAGGAATAGCTATTTTGGGTCCTTCAGAGCGCAGATTTAAGGGAATTGATAAATCTATTGATAGATCATCCATTATTTGTTTTTCTTTTTCTTCAAAAATGAATGCTAGACGATCAAACCCTCCTGCACTTCTACCTATTCGATATCCAAGACTTTTTGGTAAGAGTCCTGTACGTGCTTGCTCAAATGTTGCTTGAATTAATTCAAGTGGCCAACGGCAATCTCCAACGCTTAATTGTTCAAGAGGTGCTAAATATCCTGATTTTGAATTTATCCTTACTGATTTAAATAAATCTCTAAATTTTGCCTTCTCCTCTTTATAAAAAATTGCCCTGCCAACTTCTCCTCTAATTCTTCTAATTTCTCTAATTCCCATAGCACCAAGAATTTCAAGAAGCTGATCCCTCCAAGCTGCTATCGTATTTTTTAATCTATTAAGAGTCCAATTTAAATCGATTTCACCATATTCAGCTACACAAGGAAAGGATAAATCAGCCCATAACGAGCATCCGAGAGAAATTAATAGTACGTAGTCTATTGCAATACAGTCAGCCCCACATATCATAGCTTTTGCAACATGCTCTGCAGCTGCTATACCACCACTAGCTATAATACTAACAGAATTGCGACATTTTTCATCAATAAGAAAATCGTGGATTCTTTTTATAACTGTTGGAATATCTCCCACTTTACTTTTTCCATAAAAATCAAAGTTCAAATGTATGATATCTATTCCATTTCTGGCTAGAGATATGACTTTATTTTCAATCCCCTCTTCTACTGGAAGATAAATTGAACATATAATATTAGGAACAATCTTCTTCACTGTCTTCATTAGACAAAAATCTTCAATTTCAACCATTTTTGCTTTTCGAATCAAATTTTTTTCCAATTGATTTGGTTTACTATTCAATCGTAAACAAATTGCTTTAGAAAATGGTAAAAAATCATCTGAAAAGTCTGATTGAGGGATTATTGCAATTGTACCTAATGAGTATGCTGCTTTTATAATAGATATGATTTTTGTTTTGTCTTTTGAAATTAAAGGAAGAGGATTAAAAATAATAGGAAAAGGAAGTTTTAGGAGAGATGGATGTTTTTTTAAAAGTTTTTTCTCTTTATCAAAATTTAAATTCAAGGACTTTCGACCTAATTCAATAACAGTGGAAATATATTCTCTTCCGTGAATTCCATCCCTAGTAGGGCGTACTATTTCTGACATGTCAAACCAAATAGCATCAAATCCCTCTCCAGCAAAAGATCCGCCATAACCTGCACCAGATACTGGAATTTTCCCTGTTTCAGCTTGGTATAAAATCTGTGATATAATTTGAGGAGACCAATACTTTTCTGGAGTAAAATATTCTCCAAATCCCAATTGCCCATAATGAACATAATCAGATTTTTCAGTTAATTTAAATTTTGAACTCTTTAATAATTGAGGTGTATATACTCTAGGGATTGAAAATCTCCAATTCTTTATGTCTTCCATTTTTCAAATTCATATTGTGCAATTAAAGGTTTAAGATGAAGTATGCTGCAATTTTTATAAAAAAATAAATGATTGATGTTATAATCGGATATATCTATCTCTTTCCCATTCGCTTACTACAACCCGGGAAGCATCATATTCTTCAAGCTTAGCGTAATAATAATTCTTAAATGCTAATTCTCCAAATACTTCTTTCATAAGCTCTGAATTTCTGAAATATTGTAAAGCTTCATGTAAACTTCCTGGCAATGATATAATCCCTTCTTTTTCCATTTCTTTAGAAGATAGATGGTATACATTTCTATCCGTTGGGTCAGGAATATTAATATCTTCTGAAAGAATACCATCTAATCCAGAAATTAAAAGTACTGCAAATTGGAGATATGGATTCCCCGAAGGATCTGGACAACGTATTTCAACTCTAGCAGCACTTGATTTATTATGAAAATCTGGGACTCTAAGTAATGGAGATCTATTTCGAAAACCCCAAGCAAGATAGACGGGGGCTTCATATCCAGGGACTAACCTTTTGTATGAATTAGGCCAACTACTTAAAACTGCACACATCGGAATTGCATTTTTTAATTGTCCCGCAATCCATTTTTTCATTAAAATTGAAATATTATCTTTGTCATTTTCGTCATAAAAAACATTATTTCCATTCTTCCAGAGAGACTGGTGCACATGCATTCCAGAACCATTAATTCCCTCGAATGGTTTTGGCATAAAAGTCCCTATTAGGTTATGTTGAGCAGAGACAGTTTTCACAATAGATTTAATTGTAATAGTATTATCTGCTGTATTAACAGCTTCACCATAACGGAAGTCTACTTCATGTTGTCCAAATGCAACTTCATGATGTACACATTCAACAGAGATTCCCATAGCATCACTATATTCTGCTATTCTATATCTTATCATTTCATTAATATCATAAGGATCATAGTCGAAATACCCTCTCATATCTGAAGGTTTGAATGCTTGTTGAGTATCTGGAGTAAGTATGAAAAATTCCATTTCTGGAGCACAATAATATGTATAACCATGTTCCGCTGCTTTTTTTACTGCTTGTTGTAAGATGTATCTGGGATCTCCTTCATATCTCTGGCCATCCGGCTTATAAATATCACAAATCACTCTCGCAACCTTATTTTGTTTTCTCCATGGTAATAGATAAAATGTACTTGGGTCGGGAAGTGCAACTTTATCGCTCTCCTCAATCGCTCCATAGCCTGTTATTGAACTTCCATCGAAATTCTCACCAATTTCAAAGATATCCTCAATTCTTTTTGAATTTATCTCGAAAGATTTAATAATACCATGGATGTCAGTAAATTGGAGATATATAATCTTTATATCTTCTTCTTTAACATTCTCTATTACAGTTTCACATAACTCTTTCCTTTTAGGATCAGTTTTATCAATCATTTTTTCTCTTAATATTGTTTTTTTCTTTTTATTAAACTCAAAGTTTTACAGTTAGTTATTAAGTAAGATTACTCCAGTTAAAATTCATTTATTATCTCATTCATAAATTAATGAGTTACTTGTCTCTCTTTCAAGGATGCTGGATCGTATAAATGGCAATTTTTTAACACTTGTCAATTGAGAAATTCCTGATTTTAAAATAAAGAAATTTCTATACCTTTTTTGTGAATTACAATTCCAATTATACTCATTTTTTGGTTTAAAATCAGCAAATTTAGGTTCAGATATAATGTTAATATACTCATCATCGAGTTTATATTTTCCAAATGTTAATGTATCAAATTCTAAAAAGACACCACAATTCCACTTTTTAGATTTACTCTCGTAATTATTTATTAATTCACTATAAATTGATTTGCTTTCACAAATTGGGCATATTTTACTATCGTGGAAATACTCCTCTCCACAAATTGGGCATTTTAATGACATTTTTAATCTCTTTTCAAATCTAATAATTTAAGTAAAAGGGAAAAGTTCCCTAATTTTAGTTCTTTAAATAATATTATGATCGAATATATAAAAATATTAACTTTTTCTAGCGCAAACGTTTACATTATTGGAGAATAAAATCGTGCATGATATATAAGAATCTATAAAAAGTGATCAATCGCTAAATTTTGAGATTTTTGTCGAGATGAAAACTAAACATATAGATCATTTTTTAGCGTTTCTATGATCACATGCATGAATTAATATAAAAACCATATAACTATGAACAGAAGAAGTAAACACAAAAAGTTCAAACTGTAATTAAACTTTTAAAAAACTGAAATTCGCTAAACATAAAAGTTTATATCCTACCAATATTGAACGTTAATCCCTGAATTTCTCATATCTTCTAAACTTTTGATAGAGTCGTTATCAAACGGACCGTTATTATGAATTAATAATACCTTTAAGTGAATTAAATTATCTAGTCCTTTAATTTCTGTTATATTATTACTATTGAGATATAATTGTTCTAGATAGCTTAAATTATCGAGTTCTTTGATTTCTCTAATTTGATTATAAGCAAGAATCAGAATTTTGAAATTAGTTAGTGTTTCAAGTCCTTTTATAACTTTGATTCTATTACCACCAAGATCTAATTCCCTTAAATTGGATAAATTCTCAAGTCCTGTGATTTCTGTAATATAATCACTGCAGGACGTCTCTAAGGATTTTCTCAGTCGCAAAACCTCTAAATTTCTGAGATGATCTAAATTTTCGATTATAGAAATATTACTATCGGTAAGTTTTAAGATCTTCAGATTTGTAAGATTGTCAAGATTCTCAATTTTGCTTAGATGAGGACTGTCTTTAATTACTAAAGACTCTAAATTTTGTAGGTGATCAAGGTTTTCTATTTTTTCGAGATAAAAAGGTTTGCAATGTAATTTCTTCAAGTTTACAAGTTTTTCAAGACCTTCAATTTCATCGAAGTTTTTAATTTCAAATTCACGTGGAAGATCATATGGAAGACGTAATTCTCCATTTTTTACTTCGATCTGAATTCCTTTATATAAAACAAACTCTTCTTTACTATTATTCATAACTTCATGAAACCTTTTTTCATATTTAATTTTAAAAACCTTCGAAGTTAAGTGGTTTTTTTATTTATTCCATGAACTGATGCATGTCTTAATATTTGACCATAATAAATCACTTTATACAATAATTAATCAATATCCTAAAAATCTCGAAATTGAATCATATTTAGTTCTTTTTCAAAAATATATAAAGAGACAACATATAATCAAGTGTAAGGGGAATTATTACTTGCAGATAGAAAAGAAATTAACTGAGATCTATATTGATGATGAGAATTTTTTCCAAAGCAAATAAATATTGCTAAATCTTCCTTTTTTCTCAAATTCACCTTATATACTGAACAAACCTATAATTTCCTGAAGCAAAACGAGTAATAACTAAGTTTATTATGTAAAATGGGAATCCCTTATTTCACATTTAATTCTTCTGAGCTGAGGCCACAGCTCTCTTAAATTAGTATAAGGGATCTTTTTATTTAGATTTGAACAGATTGATGCGTTCATATCATAATTCACATGAAAGCTTAATATTCCTTGTTCGCATACAGAATTTTCCATACAGCCTTCAATCCAATAGTTTTTCCTGTAAGGGATTAGATCCCATTGAGTAAATGAAGATTCTGGTTTTTGACGAATTAACAGTAGATTAGTGAAATTTACAAAGGTATGTTCTATATATTCAATATTCTCAAGACAGGTAACTATATGATTTATCCCTACAATACATCCTAAATTGTGGTAATAGTTAATAGCATCCTGAATTAATTTCTCATTTTTCCAAGTAGGATGGAGTTCGTCATAAGATATATGAATTCGATGTGGAATAATTGGTTTTTTTAAGATTCCATTCGTAGTGACCGCTATAAAAAAACCCAGATCCTTCCCTAAGTGAATAATTTTTTCTATATCTGGATGAAGCAAAGGTTCTCCTCCCCCGATTGCTATTGATGTCAACTTTAATTTTTTCCATTCTGTAAATAATAATTTAATTCGATTATAAGAGAGTTCTTTTTTCGGATCAGAGCTACTTCGGTAATAACAGTTCTTGCAATCCAAATTACACTCATTAGTAATATAAAGATGTACTGATTTAGGATATCTTGGAGGATACCTGATGATCTGTAAATTTGGTTTAGTTAATTCTTTCATGATTTTAATCTTCTCTAAAATATCAATACTTACTTCTTAATATTTGGCGATATTTTTCTTCAGCTTTTTTCTTCTCTTCTCCTTTTGGGACAATATGTCTCCATCCATCTCGTTTTAGGAATCCTGCTACAAGTAAATCCTCCCTATCGAATGGATCGGCTTCATATTTACCAGGAACGACATCTTCTAAAACCTTCTGGATAATATCGAGATGTGTAAGATATTCTTCATAGGAGTACATTTCTGAGGTCATTTCGTGAGTTGAGAATGCGAATCTAATTTCCGAAGAATGGAAAAATGCCTGAATAACACTTCGTTCATAATCAATATGATCATACCTTCCATTAGGTAATTTTGAATATTGCTCTTCCAATTTCCAAATAACCCCTAGGGAAGCACCATAAAGACTTGGAGGATTCTGATCTTGAAGAATGTTTATAAGATGCGAAACAGCTAACCGAATTCCATCTAATCCGGGAATAATATATTTAAATTCAACAGGATTTTCTATAATTCCCATTTCTACAGAAATTTTGAAGTCTTCCTTGAATCTCTTTATTGTATACTCTTTAGGCTCGACATAAAGACTATCTAGCTTGTTTAATTCTGCTTCTTTACCTTGTTGCAATTGAAAATGAGGTCTGCCGTAATTAGAAGCATCCACTTTGGGAGTTGAATATATCTCATTATTAAAACCATAAGAAAATTCCCCAATACGACTAACCGCTTCTGATTCGCATACACCTAGCAAAATTTGCAGAAGAATTAATCCCGACTCAGGATCAGGATAAATAGTACTGTGATATGAGGAACAATCAACTATTTCGGGATTTATTATCTTAAAAGTAATCTCTTTCATAACATCACTCGATAAAGGTTTATAATTTCTTTTTGTGTTTCGTTTTCATAGCATCTACTAAATTCTTATAATGGTTCAAATCCATCTCCTCAAGGTAATTTAATTTTTCTCCACTTTCAGATTTTCTTTTTAGCTCAATATATTTTTGTTTAAACATTTCTTCTCCATTTTCATCTAGGTCGCGTACAAAAGAATCAGCCTCATACCGTTCGATATTTTGTTTAAGTTGCCCCTCATCCCCAGAGACTAATCTCCTTCCTTCTTTTTTTAGAATTTCATATTCAAGAAAATATTCCATTTCGTCTGGACCAGCCGTATACATTCCCGGCGCTATCTCATCAAGAACTTTTGTTATTGCATTAAGATGGTCGAGATAATATTCTGAGGTATAAATATCAAAACTATCTCCCCCAAAATTTCCGAATTCGAGTCCAATACCAGATGCAGTTGAACTCCCTCCAAAAGTATCATGCTCGTAATCAATATAATCAATTTTTCCATCTTTTGAAGTACGCCACTCTTTATTCATACCCCAAACGACACTACTAGTAAACCCAAAATGTCTTAGTTTTAAATCTTTCAAATACGATGGAAGGTTATCTTTTTGATTGTTGTAAAGAGATTTAATGTATTGTATAACCTTTCTGATGCCTTCTAATCCTGGATCAAGATAAAATGATCTTGTACATTTAAACATCCCGTATTTACCCTCAGAAGTTGGTTCCTTAATTCTATTTTTGGCATCTTCTTCTAATTCCACATAAAGCCCCGAGATTTTATTGCGTTCTGCTTTAGATCCTACTTGAAGATTGCATCTAGAAGTATCTTGTATGCCATCTATATCGTCCACAGCTAAAACCGCAGGGGATTGTAGTTCAATGTCATCTAACCAAAAATTAAAGTGACCAATCCGATAAATAACATCAGATTCAAATATTTTTAATATCATTTCGAGCAAAATTTCCCGAGATTCTGGATTGGGAAAAACCGAATTAAAGCATGAAGAACAATCAATAATATCAATATTATAAATTTTAAATATGAGTTTTATAGGTTAACACCTCATCTGTGATTTTTGTAGTGATAGATTTAAGCCTTTCTTTGAGTTTAGAATACATTGATTTCATATTTAAACCTTAGGATAATTTAGATTTTGTGAAATAATAGAAGAGTATGGATATTATTTACCGTACCTAATACTGAAAAAATCAAAAAGGATTAGGAAAGTTAAATTTGAAAAAATCATAGATATTTTGCTTAATAATTTCCAAAATTTGATAATCTAATATTTAATAAAAATTAAATACTAGAGTATTAAGTTTAATAATATACTAAAAGTCATTAAAGAGACAAAAATATTAAGAAGACAAAAATATTACTCATAATGTGATTTTTCGCCATAGCTCGTATTCTCATTGGTTCTACGAATAGTTATGGTGTGAATATAACAATCCCATCCTTGAGGGTGAAATTTTTTTGGAGATTAAAGAGTTATGGGAGTACAAGATTTTTCGAATTGGTATAATAATTCATTTATTCTATTTTGTATTCTCAATTATTCTAACACTATTTTTTTTTAGACATCTTAGTGATTTTGAAGCTTATTATGCTGCAGCCGATGTTTTTCTACATAATATCCATAGTCTTTATACTATAGATAATATAATACCATTTAGATATTTCCCGATTACTGCAATTTTTTTTATTCCTTTTTATATAATGGGTTTTGATTTAGGTTTTCTTTTTTTTAATTTTACTAATCTAATATTGAATATTTTAATCTGTTTAATTATATATAAAATCATACTTCTCATTAATAGAGAAGATTATGAGAAAGAAGAAAAAAATATTATTTCATTTTTATGTATTTTCTTAATGGGTTTATCTAACCTATATAATTATATTTTAGGGCAAACTACTCTATATGTTTCTTTTTTAATTTTATTATCCCTTTTCTTATTTCTTAAATATGAAAAAAATATTTGGAATTTATTAGCAAGTTTTATTTTAGGATTAAGCATAATGATAAAACCTAATGCGCTTTTAGTAATTCCTTTTTTATTACTAATAAAATTTGATTTAGAAGGAAGAAACTTGCAATTTAATTTTATTAAAAGTTTAATCCGATTATTTGGAGTTATAACTCCTGCTTTATTTAATTGTATTCTTTTTTTCTTATATCCCGATTTATGGCAAGGCTTTATGGAAATCAATTTAACAAGAAACAATCCAATTATTTATAGTTTTTCTTTTAGTATTTCAAGACTTATTATTAACTTTTGTATTTTCTACAATATCCCAATTAATCAATTCTTTATTTTAATAGGAGTTCTAATTATAATTGGAGTATTAGGGTTCATAATATTTTTAATCAGGAGAATTGAGGAGAATTCTATTATATATGGGTATATTTTTGGAATTCTTATTATGTTACTTACATATTTTGATTCTTGGGATCATCATTTACTTAACTTAACACCACTTTTAATTATTGCTATCTTTAATTTTCCTCATCACCAGAAAAATAAAATAATAATAAAATATGGTATTATATTTTTCAGTTTTTTTAGTCTAGTTTTTACAGGTATTTGGCGCTTAATATATCCTATATTTCCTTATAATTTTGAAACTACAGTCTCTCTAATTTTAGTATTTTATGCAATAAGTAAATATTGCCTTATTAAACAGAAGAATAATACGGAGGTTTAATCCATTGTAATAAAATAGTGGTTAATTTAAAGATGAAATTGAATACTTACATAATTAACATAAAAAGAAGAGTAAAAGAGTTATGGAAACATAAAATATTTCGATATGCTTTAGCTATTCATAGTTTTTATTTTATATTTTCAATAGTTCTATTTTTTGCCTCTTTTCAAGAACAAACTGATTTTAAAATTTTTTATGATACAGGAAATATATTTATCCATGATATTGAGAATCTCTACAATCAAAAATATATTTTACGTGGTTTTAGATATTTTCCATTATCAGCTTTATTTTTTATCCCATTCTGTCTTTTTAATTTCCAAATTGCTTTTTTAGTTTTTAATGTTTCTAATTTATTTCTTAACTTTCTAATTAGTTTTCTTCTCTATAAAATAATTATATTAGTTAGGAATGAAGATCATGAAACAGATGATAAAAAAGTTATCTTGTATGTATGTATTTATTTGATGGGCTTACCTCACATATTTAATTATGTTGCAGGGCAAATAGACTTATATATTACATTTTTAATTTTAGATTCCCTTTACTTATTTCTAAAGTATGAAGATCTTAAATGGCAATTTTTAGCAAGTCTAATTTTAGGCATAAGTATTATCATTAAACCTACTGCGTTTTTCCTTATCCCGTTTTTGATCATCTTGAATATTGATTTAAAAAAAAGGAAGGTTAAATTTGATTTTTTTAAAAGCATAACCAGATTAATTGGAGTAATAACTCCTGTTTTATTGAACTTTATTCTCTTCTTCTTGTACCCGACATTATGGGATAGTTTTTTGGATACAAATTTTACAGGAAGCAATCTAATTGTCTTAAGTCCTTGTTTCAGCATTACAAAACTAATAACTAACTTCTGTTATATTTACAATATCCCTTTTAATCAGATTATTGTTTTATTAGGAGTGATCGGTATAATAGGCGGTTTAGGCTTTATTATTTTTACATTAAAACCATATGAAAAAAATTCTATTATTTATGGATATGCTTTTGGAATAATAATTATGCTACTAGCTTACTTTGACTCACAGGATCATCATCTACTCAATCTAACTCCAATATTAATAATAATTATTTTTAATTTTCCTAGGCATTCATCGAATACAAATCCTGTAAAATTCAGTTTATATTTTCTTAATTTTTTTGATCTAATTTTTGTTGGTATTTGGCATATTACATATCTGTTATTTCCTTATAATTTCGAATCTACTTTCTTCCTTATTTTGGCTTTCTATGGAATAAGTAAATATTGTATAATCTATCAACAAAATCAAATATAGAAGTATCTAAATTTGAAAAAAAAAGTACTTACTAGAATTTCTTTTTCTTTTTTTGTTAATAACAAATATTATATCAAGTGCAACTGCTAATAACTCTCAAGTTGGAGTTAATAGTAATCAAGAAATAATCTAGAAATGTAATTTATATGTAATTTATATGTAATTTAAACTAAATTATTCGGAAAAGCTAAAATTAATTATTCTCTGGAACTAACTTATTATTAAGCGAAACGATATATTAATACTTATTAAAATTTTACCTATTTTTTTACATTTTAAGGCGTTTAATCTTTTAATTATTTTGTATTGCTAAATTTTGGTAGTTACAAAACCCTGTGATGGGTTTTAAATCTTTCACTACTTTTTTTTTTAAAGGAAATCTTCATCACTAGGTCCAACAATTCTTTTAATGCATTCAACCCGTGAATAATGTCTGAATTTATACAAGTTTGAGAGCACATCATCAAAAAACTCAAACTCAATTACAGGAAACGTTTTAGATATATTTTTCAATGAATATAATTTAATCTTTATCAATTTCTCATATTTCTATCTTTGCATATCCTTCCCCTAAATTGGTACCCAAAGTAAAAAAAAAATCTTTTATCCTAAAAGGAATTGAAAATTAGTTCAAAAATTCATCTTGAGGGGATTTTAGCAGCTAAATTATAGTTATGGAACAAAAATTATTATTCCAGGATAAACTTCATTTCAAAAATAAATATATCTTTTTTGAAAATTTACCTTTTTGGAAAAATAAAGATTTAAATAAAATTTTTTTTATAAAAATGTCAAACTTTATTGCAATAAAATTCTTGATAATGTATATAGACCGCAAGAAATCTTTAAAACATTCAGAACGTGATTTCAAAATGTATATTGATTTTGATCCAAGAATTAATGTGTTTTATCATAATTTCTTTTTGATGAATATAAAATCGTTTTAAAGATAGCTTTAACAACCCTATTAAACGATAATGACAATTTCTGGGACATTACCACCAATTACAGAGGTTACCTAGATACTTAATATGAGAAATTTAACCTTGCAAAATATGTGTATTTATTACACTTTATATAAAGATTTAAGAACTACTTTTATTTTTAAACTGATAATAAAAAAAAAGAATATTATTATGTATTACAAAGTTCAGATTTAAAAGATTCCAGTCCAATATGTTCTTTGAGATACTTATTACTATTTATGGTAAAAGTCTTGAATGAACCGGGATTAAAATAATCTAACCATTGACTTGAATCATCTTTATAATAAGCTTCAAACTCTTTTAATTTGACACTAAGTATTCTAGGCATTCTTTATTTCACAATCAAATCATTATCCTTTTTCAAGCTACATGACTATTTAACATTCTTTCTAATAGAAAATAAAATTTTAAGATGGGTGATTGATTAATTTCTATTCTAATTGCATTTATTCAAGAATTTGTGGAGTGTTAAAACCATAGATATCTTTAAAAAGATCCTTACTAATTAGGAAAAGAAATCATAAATCCCTTGTTGTAGTTTTGAAATTATAATCATTAATTTTAAAAGAGCCTCTAAGTATTTCTTATCTTGTGTTACTTGAGGATTCTTATAGTCTCCTTCAAGCGTGAGAATATTTGTTAATTGCTTTATGTTGAGAGAAATGTGAGTAAAACAGCTTGAAGTTCTATTGTATTTGTTTATAAATTCTTTTAATATATTTAAAGCGAGATCTGACTTTAAGAACTCATCAGGATCCAGAAGTCCAGTTGGAGCAATAATATCAAAATACTTTCCAATTTTCTCTATTAATTTCTCACTTAAGATGTCTCATTGTTCGCTTAGTGCGTAATGTAATCTATTAATTCTCTCTGTAAATAATTTGGAAGTTTCTCGAGTTAAATCCATAGAGACTGACATCCCTATTCTAGCTCCGGTTTTTAGTTGTATTATATTCCAGAGTATTGTAAATAAAATATCTAAAGAATTTTCGAACTTTTCAGTAATTATCTCATTTTTTTCCCTATTGCTTACTTCTTTAGCATATTTTGACCCTTTTTTTGAAGATAATTCTAAAAACAAATGAAATAAATCCTTATTGTTAGATATTATTTTTCCCCTTTAAGTCTATAATTATTATTAAAACTTAGCTGCTATATTGAAAAGGAAAATAGCTAAGGTTCGATTTTTAAGGATGTCTTACTAAATGCTCTGACAATAATTTAAAAATTCCTCGTTATTATATAATTATTTTTTTCAATTGATTTATGTACTCAAAGAACAGAAAATCAACTTGAGGTAGAGAATCTTTATCTAAATTGTTAAACTGTATGAAATTTTAAAAAATGGGATAAACTTTCTATATTTAAAAGAAATTAATTTATTCGTGAAAGAAAGCATTCATTATACCTTGAGAATGTTGTTCTGTCAAGGCTAAACAAATCAACTCTACCTTTGAATATAGGAGAAAAACTTGGAAATACGAAAAGTGTTTGAGAAAGTTAAATGGTTTGTGGATTGGGAATATAAAGAAAAACGTCCCAAATCAGTCCAAGCTTTAAGGGTGAAAGGTCAGACATTATTTACTATAGGAGCACTTCCTGATTATCAAATGAAAAGCATTGGACCTGTAAATTTATATTGTTATTTCTGATTATGGAGACACTCTTACTGTCTATTTTTTTAATAGGCTTGGAGATAAGTTAGGAAGTAAAAAATACGAGCCTACACCAAAATTTATGAAAGAACTCAAAAAATCTACTACTCTAAAATATCACCTCCCTAAAGAAGAAAAAATAAGTTTTGAAGATTCTACATCGCTTTTTCAAAAAGAATTTACTAAAATACATCGACAAATCAATTATAGACTCGGCATTTCTCATAGAGATCCTTCTACAATTTTAGCGGATAAAAGCTTGAAATTCACCCCAAATAGAATGTGTGGATGTAAAAAAGTAAAGAAAGAGCTTCATGTTCCTTCTGACATAAAAGAAAAACAATACTTTGAAGTTATGACTATATTCGAATGGTTTTATTCATATCTCTCTTCAATAATATCGATGACTGAAGTAGTAAAAAGCAAATTTATCATATCTGAATTAGCGGTATTATTAAGTACGGCCTATAATCCTGATAATTTTAATAAAATTTCCAAATTAATTCTCTCACCCTATATGATAGAGATACAAAAATATCAATGTAACTTGACAGAATTAATGATTACTACTTTAGATTCAATTTCTCAATCGGATAGAGACCAAAAAAATGATTTAATTTTCTTACTAAAGCGATATCTTGTTATCCTACAACACCTAAGACAGTATAAAATAGAATTATCTCTGATAGAACTTGCACAATCGTTCCAACATTCGTGCGAAATATTCAACTCGAATAATGATACCTATATACTCTATACTAGTGAAAAAGAAGACATTACCGGCTACTTTTATTTCAAGATTTTTTCGAGATCGCATGAAATAGCAAAAGAACTCAATATGGAACAGTTAGAATATAAGACATTTTTCCTATCTACCATTTTTGGATTAACCATATTGGAATCAAATGAAGTTGAGACAGCTCATAAATCGCTAAAAGAAGTAATAGATAATACGCATTCTAAGATGAACAATCCATTAGTTTCCACACAAATAGGTGAGATTAATAATCTTGTCTCAGATTTAATTTCTAAATACATTATCTCTCAATTGTCTATAAATATGCGTACGGTATAAAAGGTAATGTTATGGATGTGGTATTAGAAATTCAAAATCCCACCAATTATCCACTACAAGATTTTAAGTATAAATTAATATGGAAACCAGAAAATAGAATAAAGCTTACAACCTCAACTGATATAACAAAATCTCGAGATCTTCATGAGATATTAAAAAGAAATTATTTATTTGAGATAGTGGATAAAGGTGTAATTACTCTTACTTGTATAATCTCCTTTACTAGTCCAATATTTAATGAAGAAACAATAGAAAATTCTATATTATTAGAAAAAATAGTTATAAATTAAGTTAAATCTGAATATAAGATTTTAACCCTAATCCAATTGAGAAAAGGGAACTTACTGAAAAGATTAAAGAGTGTCGCATCACTTTTTACCGAGTAATGAAGATATAACAAATGACAGCATTGAGAAAGTATCTAAAAAACTCAAGAGATAATCATTAAGTTATAGAAATCTTTGAAGAACATTCCTAACTTCCAAATTTTTTAATATTAACAAAAAAAAAAATAAATTCTTATATACAAATATTTTATTAAAATTTGTGAAAAATTAAAAAGTTCAATCAAGCAGCATTGGACATTATGAACTTTAATAAGTTTTGAAGTTTTGGACCTAATATTCATTATTGCTTTAAAGAAATTTATTCTAGTAATATCTGACGTAAATCAATTTTCATTTGTCATAATTCTTTTTGTATTACTTTATATACAATTTTCTAAAGAAAATTATTATTTTAACAAATCTTTTTTTGACAAATAATTTCTATTATAATAATGAATAACACCCATTCCCGCAGTTCGGTTTACTCCAACATTAGTGTATTCACCAAATCGGCTTAAAATATCTAACCAGCAACAATTACTCTTATAATCTGCGTTTATGTATTCATAATCGTAAGAACGATCTTCATCTTCTAAGAAATGCTTATAATAGAGTCTATTAATTTTTGATACTTTAAATGAAACGCTACCTATACCCCCTATAACAGGCTTCGGCTTTCCAATATTTACTCGAACCGTTCTCATATTATAACTACTTACATACACATGTGCGTTAACCCAATTTAACAAGGTTTCACGTGCAACCTCAGAGGTCCCTTTCATTATATCATTCCAAATATTCGCCAAATTACCGAAAAAAATTAGAGGGATCGGAAATCTAACAGGATAATCCCCCATACTGGTATTAAAAGAAACAGGACGGAAAAAGTGAATACGTAAATTGATTACGGGTTGAGCACTCTCCATAAAATCTATTGGATTTATACGCTCAAACTGTATTTTCGAAATAAAATATCGTTTTTGCCCTAAGGTTAAATATCCCTTTTCATTGGAAATAATATCATTTAGAATTGCATCGCTCAAATCATCATGATAAGTAGTAAGTATGAAGTCTAATTTAGGCATTTTGTTATGAATGATGTAATTGATCGCATACGGACGGATTTCTTCCCTCTCGTGGAATACATGAACCAGTTCGGGCTTAATCTCATGAAGCCATTTCATTATTACTGCTCTGAATACATACCCATAAGGATGCTCGTAGGGCTTGATGTGTCCGTCTTCGGGATATAGCTCGAAAGTTAATTTTAACATAGTATTATCCCTTTTTATAAAATTAGTCCTAATTCTGAATTATAGTCTATATTAAGAAATTCGATATTTTCCGTCTTTTTGTATTTAATGATTTTTTCTTGTTTTTTTAATTCGATATATTTATAATCTGGAATAGGTAAATAGAATTTCATTAACTTATAAAAATGCCTATTCTCAATAAGGTTTACAGCCTTGTTGTAAAATTTTAGAGGAATAACCTCTTTAGAACAGAATAAATTGAAAAAAAAATCCTCTGCAGTTTTATTATATTCAAAAGGAATCATATCTTTAATGATTGAGCTAAAAGCAGATTGAATCTGCTGAGATAGTTTTTGTTCTTCCAGATTATATCCTTTCTGATATACATCATCAAGTAATTCTTGTAATTTATATTCCGATAACGTTTCTTCATTTGAAAGTGCTTTAAGTGTCTTTTTTGTTATTTCTTGAGAATATATCAAATGATCATACGGTGAGCCTTTCGAAAATACATTTAAAATTCCCAATTTTGTTTTTTCAACATTTTTATGGCCAAGTCGATTTACTCTACCCGCTCTTTGAATAAGGGCATCTAAAGGAGCAGGTTCCGTAAATAAGACATCAAAACTTATATCCAAAGAAACTTCAATTGCTTGGGTACCTACTAATAAATCGCAATTAATTAGCTCCTTTTCCTTCAAGTTCCTATCTCCTTGAGTGAATCTACTGTGAATTAAGATTGGATTTTTACTATGTGGTTTCAAATTTTTATATATCTCTTGGGCGGTTTTAACGGTATTACATACTACTAATACCTTTTTTCCATTTAATAATTCTTTAGTAATTAAAGCTAAATTGTCTGAAATCATTCCATCCTGAATTTTTATCTTATAACGGATCATCTGTTTAAGTAATTGATTATTCAGATAAATAATATTTGTATTTTGTATATTTAGTCTGTCTATGATTAAAGTCTTTAGAAAAGAAGGGATTGTAGCAGACATTATAAATATTTTTGTATTAAAATAATGAATCAAAATAGATAGCATTTCAATTATTAATGTTGTAGTTCTGACATCATAGGCATGAATCTCATCTATAATAATAAGAGAACCAGTTAATTCTGAAAATTGTTGCTCAAATCCTTTAATTTGAAAAAATACTTTAAGAATTTGAAAGGGGGTTAATATTTTTATTGGAAGATAAATCTTACGGCAAAGATCTAGTTTTTTTTTAACCTCAAATAAGATATTCTCATATGATTCATCTTCTTTAGTATCAGCTTTGTATAAATCATAGAGAAATGTATTGGTCTTACTATGCAAAATTCCGATTAAATCCTTTTTATTAAATCCTAAAGTAAATCTTTTATACATCGCATTTATACTTGCTATATAAGGTAAAAGATAGAAAATTCGGTTAGAAAAAGTGGTGTCCATATTATTCCATGCCCATAAGAGGGCTGCTTCGGTTTTTCCGTATCCCGTAGGTGCGATAAGTATGCAATTATCATTGATGTGCTTAGTCATATTCTGGATTTCATTTAAAATAAAGGTCTTTATCCATGGAATCTCGGATGGTAATGTTGAGATATGATAAACTCCAGCAGAAGCCAGATGATCAGATGCAGTTACGAATCCTTTCATAAAGATCCCATATCTATTATAAATTGGAGGACCATAAAAAAATCCTTCTTGTAATCTTAAATTTTTTAATTTTGTAATATCCTTTAAATACTTCTTAAGAAAGTAGAAGTATGCATCTTGATAACCTATACCAGAACGAGTGTCATCCAAATCACTTATTTTAGGTAAAGTGAAATTAGTTAGCTCTTTTCCTAAATATTCTTTAGAAAATTTTGGAATAAAATTTTTCATTATATCTGTTAAATGTTCTAAATTACCTTTTATTTCAGATAATTTTTCTTGAAATCTTTGATAACCAGGTATAATGGGAGGATCAGTTCCATATCTTAAGCGTAAATAACTTACATCTTTATGATGAGTAATGATTGCTAATGCTATTGCTTGTTTTATAGGTTCAGGATAATCTAAATATCCCACAAAGCCTGCGGATAAAACTTCATGCCTATAATTCCATTTAAATCCTTTTCCGCTCTTTGATAATAAGTTTTGAAAACCAGATGCCGCTTTTCCAAAATCATGTAAAAATATAGAATAAAAAAGATGTTCAAAAAAATCAGGAACATTACATAAATTAGGAATGGTCGGATAAATTTTTTTAATTTCTCTAAATATTTTTAAAGCGTTTTCTGTATGCTCAATAAGACTTTCATTATCTTTGGCAAGAATCATATCTATTATTTATTTTTTTGTAGGCCTAATGAATCAATATCATGAATCCAAATCCCAAAATCAAATTCAGAATCATACCAAATCTCTTCTGGGTATGGTTCCCAATTTTCAAGAATAACAAAAGGTTGCACTCCAATAGCCTCCCTTGGGATATCTTGAGTCATATACACAGGAAGAGACTGAATAATTCCTTTTATTAAAGACGAATTATACGGAACAATTGTCTTTCCCAATTTCTTATTTTTTTCTTTAATTAAATCAATATTTTTCACTTCTAAAACTGTTGCAAGTTCTGTTGACCGTCCTAATAATAAAGGAAATTGAGGTTGTGTAAAATTTATAGTAAAGTCATGATTCTTTTGCAAATAAATGAATAAATGACATTCAAATAGATTTTCTCGTTTAATGATGTTTGATTTTGCTTCTTTTAGACTTTCTAATTCAAAAATACTTTCCAAATCGATAAATTTAGTATTATATAAGAAAATATATCCCATATTTATATCATACGGAGTTATTTGTTTCCCTGCCACACACGAGAGTAGCCCATATATTGTGGATAAGGGCGGAATCGGTATAGTTGGCTGAATGCCGATCATAAATCTCGGATATCGGAAAGAAGATGTCCAAGAATATATATGGATTCGATCTACCTTCATGTTCACTTCATTAATTCAGGGATTATTTTGCTATATTCTGTTAGTATTTCTTTTATATCAATCTTATAAATAATATTTATCTTATTTTTTTCCATTTCTTTACAAAATGATTGAATGTCTTGATCTATTGAATCCAAAAAACCTGCCCTTCTTCCTATATAGACATCTGTCAATAATTGTTCTTTATATTCAATTAAAACCTTTTTCAATGCATCTAAGTTTATTTTGAACTCATCATCTTTTTCCTCAAGAATATTCATAAGGATATGGTTTCCACTATTTAAAGTTGTTAATATTACGAATTTCGGGGCAACATCAGTCAAATTAGAAGCTTGTTTTGCTCCTCCATCGAATAAATAGAGAGCTTTTAACACATCTTGAATTCTTTTTATTCTTGAGTCTTTATCTAATACAAAATTACCAGCAATTTCAGTGAGATTTTCTTTAGCATTCTCTAAATTTTCCTTACTTAAATTCTTAAAACCGGAGCGATTTTTATCGCTAAAGACACCTGCTCTGTCTAAATCAATAGAAAATATTCCCTTTAATATTGTAGAATAAAATTCATATTCAAAAGGAACTGGATCTCCCTCATGTCTCCCCATTACTGCAAAATCTGCAGTAGGTCTTTGACTGACAACTGAAATTAACGGTGACGTCTTTAAAACACTTGCTCTAGTTAATGTTTCCGAACCTTTCCCTTTAGGTGCACGCATATAACCAAAAATATCATCATCAGGATACTCTATTGGGTTCGCTTCAGTAAAAGCAATTTTCTTTTGCCGTTCGATTGGTGATAAATTCCATTTAAAATTTTGTTCCAATGTCATTCTCCACCAATATCTAAAAGCTTGTCCTGAAACATAAGGATATATCTTATTTCCTTTTCTAATGATTTTAGTTCTTGTAATATTTTCAGTACGCTCACTTGCATCTGTTCCAGCATTATTTAATGCAGAATAAGGTGCATCAATCAAAACCAAACCATTAATATTTTTTACCATTTTTTAACCCTCTTACTTTTTAATTTAAGATTCCTCTTCAATATCTTCGATCTCCTCTTTTATACTTTCAAAATTTTTAACTAAATACTCATGGAGTTGTTCATATAACCTAAAAAGAAGTAAATCACGAGTTTCATTCCAAGATAGTGCATCTTCAGGAAATAAGTCTTTTACAAAATCATCAAATTTTATCAATGGTTCTTCAGGATTCGTTGAAAGTCTCTCTTTGCTAATAAGGCGTAATAAATTTCGAAAAGTAAAATAATTTTTTGCCATTTCTAATTGATGTAATCTTTTTAGGTTATTCGTTTCTTGGATAAAATCAGAGATTTTATCTCCTAATATCTTTATCGCAGTTATTCTTTCTTCTTTCATACTCCTCACATTTTTTAAATAATAACTAATTAATGCCCAATTTCCCTCAGCTTTATGATTTTTTATATCAATAAAATATTTTATTATTGATTTATTCTTCAGTAGATTAGTATAAACAGAATTTCTATGTTTTTTAAATGCTGTTTTAATTTGCTCATCACTAGATTCATCCTTAATCTTGAAAAATCCTTTTCTGACAATTCTATTCCAAGCGTCATTTGCACTACACTGTTTGATATATGCTAGAAACCTAAATACAGTTGAAGGTAAATGAAAAAGTTCTAAATCAGGGCCTTGATTATAATTTGTAAAATGATAAATCGTAATTGTAGGGTTTTCTTCAAACCATTGTATATCGTACTCCAATATTAAACTTTTGGCAAAATCAAATAAGGAATTTATCGGTTGTGTTATCCCAGAATCCCAGCACCCTCCAAATTCACCTAAACTGATTTGTTCATTAATAAACTTCCTAACTTTTGTTACCCAATATTTCATTACTAAATCTGAGCTAGATTGAATTAAAACAAGTTGACTGGATTTATAGAGAATCAAGGGGCAAAATTGTATTAAAAGAGTGCATACATTACAAAAAGATGCACCTTCTACGCCTGATGGAAAAAAATTAATAAATTTATTTGATCCTACTAAAGGTATCTGATCCTTAGTTCTAAGTGACCCAACTCGTCGTTTTCCACATGCGACGCAATTACCTTTTTCCATAAGTGGTATTACATTATTACATAACTCCTTTAAAAGTTGATAATATGCTTCTTTCTTGTTTTTTACGCTGGGATTTATAAGTTTGCTATTAGGAAATACACTATATATTATTTTATTCCATTTCTCTTTAACATAAAGATCAGAGATAAAATCTAACTGTGTTTCAAAATCTGCTTTATCTAAATTGTATGGATTGCTTTTTTCATTTAGTATTGCTAAAGCCCATGCTCCTCCATCGACAAATGGATCGCCAGTTTTAGTATAGTATATTTTGTCTTTGGTCATTAATATATAATATTAACAGATCTCTTTATATTTAAAATCTTAGGACTTAACAAATTTACGGGATTTTTTTAATAAATAATATATGGTTTATTAATGGGTAAATTAATGTTATTATATTATTATATTATCATGTCTTATTATAACCAATTAATATTGTGTTTTTTTAAATCATTATAAAGGAAGTATGAGAATATTTCAATATTTCCGTGTTCTAAATAAACAATTTTTACATTGAACTCCTTAACAAATTCTATAAGATCTCTAAAATCACAGTGATCGCTTAATGGGAGATAATTATTTACGGGAAATTCTTTACGAAAAGAAGAATTAAATACATTTCCTGAACACATGACAACATTTACTTTTTCAGCAATTAAGCCTTTATATGGGGATTGGAACATTAAATGAGGGGGAATAAGGAGTATATAATCTCTATTTGTTAAAAAATGCTTAATATTATATTTTCCATAAGGTTCCCATTCAGGAAAAGAAATACCATTCTCCTGTAATATTTTAGTGTTTCTTGCTATTGATTTCTCGAGAATTATTCTGTTAGTATCTTCGAGCATATTTAAAAGAAGTTGACTCTTTCCAAATGAATACCCTAATAATATTGAAGGATTGTTCTTTTCGAGTTGTACTTCTATATTTTTTTGTAGTTCTTCTAACAATTGATCAAAACAAGGAAATTGATATTGTGGAGATCCAAATGTGCATTCTGTAATTAAAATATCGCATGGAATAGGTTTTAATCCATGTATTATTCCCCGCTTATAGGGTAAAACCCGATCTTGAATGATATAGTCGCTAGTATAAAGGATCTTCTGAGAACCCTCAATTAATAAACTAAGAGATCCGTATGTATGTCCATTTTCTAGAATTGTCAATTCTATTCCATTATATTCTACTTTTTGGGGTAAGATTCTTTCCTTCCCTAGTAACCATAAGCATTCAGGAATAGTTAATTTATTATAAGTCCTTTGTTCCCCTATCTCTTTTGTTATTTTCGAGATGATAAATTTAGGTAGCAATTTTTCATTGAATCCTGATTTAAAGGTATTCGCAGGAATGTTTGGCAAGTGATCCATATGTGCATGGGATACGAAAATAATGTCAGCGCAAGGATTCCAACAATCAATTGCAATCAAGACGCCATCAATTTTAATAAATTTTCCATACTGTGGATCTCGTCCAATCTCTACTTTTAGTTCTTTCTCTCTCTTCAAAATACGAACTTTTTGATTCAGCTCTTTTAGAAAGATCTTAAAATCCGCCACTGGCCCTTGCATTGTCCACTTCAATTGAGACATTCGATAATTCCTCCTGTTAATATATACTCATCCTCGAAAACAGTATTTTCGATATTCACAATCTTTGCATTTTCCGATATCCTCCGTGGGCTCTGGAATAGATTCTGTAGTTAATAACTTCTGGATTTTTCTTATTATTTTGATTACTTTTAATTTATCTTCGATTTCTAAGGGATAATCAATTACTTTTTGATGTTTTACATAATATATTCGCCCTTTTTTCACTAAAAATTTAAAATTTTTCTCAATTAAGATTGCTTGGGCGATAATCTGATATTTATGGGGGGTGACTAAACCTTCAGAAGGCGGGTTTCCAGATTTTATTTCTACGGGGAACGCTTCTTGACCGTCAAATTCAAAATAATCAATCAAACCTACTAATCCTAATTTTGCATCTGTGAGATAAAGGTTATAATATTTCTGAATCGATGTATCATCTGTTTCATTTTTCAGTTTCTGTAGCTTTTCGTGCTTTTCTTCCCCAAGTTCCATTTTATAAGTTTTTTGCATAGGTCCGCGTATAATGTAACGAAAAAAAAGGATTCTGGGGCAATAAACAAATTGCCTAATATCTTCCGTCCCAATTATTGGTTGATCGTAGAGATGGATCTGAGGATATTGAAGTCGAAGCTCGAGTAGCTCAGACGGATCTAATCTATATTTCTTTATTTCATTTTTTTCTACATTTTCTATAGTTTCCATATTTTCCTTATCTTTCAACTTAATTTTATTTAATTTAAGTAATTACACAAAAATATTACATAGAAAGTAAATCTTCGATTATCTTGTACCCATCTCCAAATTTAGATTTGACCGTAATAACATTTTCATGGCAAGTTTTACAAATCGGGATTAATCGTACATCACCAGGCACTTTCTTCAATAATTTATCCAACTTTAAGGCGATCTCTTCCGCAGTATTTCGGGTTAATTCTCCAAAAAAGACCGAAAAATTTAAGCGAATGAGATTATAAGATAGCAACATGTTAGAGATTTTAGTACGAAATAAGTCGAATTCTATAGGAATATCGTAAATAATTATATATTTCATAATCCTCTTACTTCTTTAATTATTAAATTAGAGTTCAATTTTCGCATCACCAATTCATAATGAAAGGACTGTATTCATTGGAAGACCCAATTAAAAAATTTGCCAAAATTCTCGCTTGATGTACCATTTCCTTTTTATAATTTAGCCGTAGATGCCCTTTTGTAGTGTTAGAAGCAGCTTGCCTATCTGTAGTTGTTTCAAACAATTCCTCAGATGTATCTCCTCCCATAATTTCTTTTCTTAGCTCTTTATAAAATAGAGCCCTAGGTTTATCTTTTAATCTATACCCATGAAGTGTATTTTCAAAATCATCAATTTTTAACCCGCTTTGCCGAATAAAACGAGCGACAAACCTATCAACTATAGGTTGCCGAAATTCTTCAAGCAGATCTAATGCCAAGGAAGGTTTGCCAGATCGATCGCTGTGTAGAAAGCCTCCATATAACTCCAGACCTGCTGCAGCAATCCCGACCGTAATATGACCTTGCAATACAGTATATCCTAAAGATAATAAAGAATTCACGGGATCTCTGGGAGGACGCCGAGTTCGTTCGAATATCTTAAATTCCTTCGGAAATACCATCCCATAATTTTGAAAATATAGTGCGGCTGCTTTCCCTTCAATTCCCATTAATTCCATTCGGACATCTTTGATTCGGCTACCTTTTGTCGAAGTTTTTTGGAATTTTAAAAGGGTTTCAACCATTGCACCGATTTTTCTTGCAGCTGCTCGAAGTGTCATATATTTACCAGGTTTTGATTTCTTTCGATTCTTTGCAAAGTATAATAACAATCTACGCTTATTCTCAATAGTAGCATATACAAACCGAATTGCTAAATGTAAACCCCTCCAATCATTATATGCTGAAAGTTGCTGTCTTCTCGTAAATACAGTTCCTACATTCACAAATGGAGTAAATATTCCAAAAGGTTTTCCCAATGATGTATATACTATATTTACAGCATTTGTGGCTAATGCTTGCAAAGCTTGAGATGTAATTTGAATTCCAGTTCCCATAATTACACTCTCGATCTCACGAGATGGAACTTCTACTGAATTTGTATTCGGAGCATCTATCTTTATTAAATCTTGTTTTTTACTAATTCTTGTTCCTGGAGTTTCTAGAATTATATCCACTATAATCCGACCTCTTCTTTTAATTATACTTAATAAAATTTTCTTCCAATTATTTCTTTCATATTTATTAATATTGGCTTTTCGTGAAAATTCGAACTTACAAGCATAAATTGTCCCATAATCCATAATATCTTTTTTAGCTCTAATTCATGGGTCACTTTCTTTAATATTTGAAAATAATCCTGAAAGAATTTCCTTGAAGAGCATAAATCAGTAGTTAACTCTTTAGCAACTCTAAAAAAGGATATATCTACTTGAGAATTGGATTGATGTTTTCGTAGGAATTGACTTTCCAAATAATCTCTTAAAGTAAAATCGATTGGAGGATACATATAAATCAATTCAAAATAATCTAAAATTTCTAATTCGCACTTGTAGACAACATCTTTTAAAATCAATTTTAAGCATTCAATTGGTCTTGAAAGATAATTTTTAAAAAAACATTTTAATTCAAAGTTGGGATAATAGCTTAAAAACGAGAATAAAAACCAAGTAATACAAATCTCACATTGAATTTGATCGGTAAGCTGAGAATAATCATCAATAATTGTTATTTTTGAGATATGATGAATAATATTATAAGAATCAGTAGAGTTATAGAGTTTGGCATAAAATTCGGGTAAGACTTTTTCAAGAACAGCCAGATTCATAATATGATTCGAAAATCCTAAGATTATTCCTATTAACCCTCCCATCCAAATCATTCTATATTTCATCGTATCTCTTCTACCAATAATTATCATCAAATGATGAGCATCCACTAAAATCAATCCTATCGCATGATTTCTTAGACAAGGATTTAAATTTTCACTATTAGATGGATAACCACATCTAGAATCAAAAAAATTATTACAAATTGATGACCTAAATTGAGTTTGAGCATTTTTAGTAGTCTTAATCTTAGAAGATTGATGTAAATTATCAAGACATTTCCAATAATCATAATAAATGTGAGTAAAACATTTTGGACATATCGAAATTGGAATAGATTCCAAAATTCCAGAAGTACTTGGCATCTCTAGACCGCATAAAGCACAAAATCGTTCTTTAGAAAGACACATATTCAACTCATCAAAAAAGAACGCTAATTGACTTTTATATCCTTGAGTTATTACATCAGTATGGGGAAACCATCTCCCTATCATCGGTCTATAGGCGATCCGTTTAATAATGCTTGAAGGATATAAATTTAATAATGATTCGTTCGCAAAATCACTTAAAACTTCTTGAATTTCCCCATTAAAAATGCCCTCCGCAACTATATCTCGATATTTACTTATTTCAAGCAATTTTTCATTTTCCACCTTCTCTTTCTGTCTAAACGACAAAATCTGAATTTATAATTTGAGTAACAATTGGAACAATTTAATGCCTTATCCAATTATAACCATAAATACTTTCACTTATAAAGACTTCTTACTTAACATTTTTCATGGTTTAACTCTCTCTAAAAATCATCAAAAAATTTACTCACATCAAAAACAAAACGATCTCCTAAATTCTGGATTTTTTAAACATCAATAATATAATAATATAAAATAAATAGCTTCAAAAAGAGGAATAAAATCCAGCTCCCATGCTATGATCCTTTTTGTATGGAAAATTTAATTAAGAAATTTTTTATGATAGCCTGAATTTCAATAATTTTAGAAACCATATGTCATTATTTTCAACCAAGAACATTAATATATGATCTCTTAGAGTTAATATCCTGTTTCTAAATTTCCCCTTCCTTCAAATTCCATTTTACTCGACCAATTCATCATTAAGTTTAACAAACTTTTTTACTATAAACTCAGAATTACCATCCACTACATAAAAAAAATGATAATATAAGTCTTTCTCACCCATATTATTCACATTCATTAATTTCACGCAGTTATTACAATACCATCTTCCATCTTCAATACATATAAATGCTGCCTCATCTCCGCATTCTTTACACACCTTCATGAACACTAATCACCCATCCCATTATCCAATCTTAATCATAAATATTTTCACTTTTAAAACCTTCCCACTTAACATTTTTCATGTTTTAACTCGCTCCAAAAATTATTGAAAAATTTACTCGAATCAAAAATACAATAATCTCTCAAATTCTAGACTTTTAAGATATAAAATTTTAGACACAAAAAGATATTTAAACTTTAAAAAGGAGTTCGAGTATGATTTTCATTTTTTTACCTAAAAACTTGAAAGAAAAAAAATGTGCTATTTAAAGGAAAATTTCACGCCTTTATTCAAAAAGAACTAAAGTTGATCATGCCATCTTATTTTTTATAGGAGAATTCGATATTCAGGATATTCTAATAAAAATTCATGAAATCTCAGATATAAATTATCGAAAATATATCTTAGATTCGAGATATAGAATTTATCAATGTGTGTGCAATTCTCCAAGAACTCATTTTTGTCGAGCCTTTATTTAAATCTTTTTCAATCTTATAGTTCCCTCGAAACAATTTCTAAAAATTATTCTCTAATGATATCTCTTCATATAATATCCTCGCGTACATCTCTGCCCAAATATGCGAAAACTTGACTTTTGTAAAGGAAATAGTATGCCTGCATTTTGTTACTAAGATCCAAAAATGAAAAAAGCCAATTTAATATTAAGTTAGAAAGAATTAAATAAATGATTATTCACTCTTATATTATATATATATAAGAGTTGAAAAGTAAATAGCTTCAGAAAGAAGATTGAAATAATAAAATAATCTAATGCTTTTTGATCTTCTTTAGTGTTGAAAAGTAAATAGCTTCAGAAAGAAGATTGAAATTAAGTCCTTTTTTGAACTTCTCCTTATTTTCAAACCCAGTTGAAAAGTAAATAGCTTCAGAAAGAAGATTGAAATCTAATCCTGGAGCCGAGGGAATTGATAATCCACCAACTGTTGAAAAGTAAATAGCTTCAGAAAGAAGATTGAAATGGTGTGGATAGATACTGATACTACAGAAATTATTTATCAACGTTGAAAAGTAAATAGCTTCAGAAAGAAGATTGAAATTGGCTACATCTAAAGTCTGCTCTCCATACACCCGTGAGAGGTTGAAAAGTAAATAGCTTCAGAAAGAAGATTGAAATCTAATTCTATAAGAACAATAAACCCGCCCAGAAGTATACTGTTGAAAAGTAAATAGCTTCAGAAAGAAGATTGAAATTTATCAGATTCATTCCCGCCGAATTTTTATTTGCCCCGTTGAAAAGTAAATAGCTTCAGAAAGAAGATTGAAATATAAAAACTGACAAAAAACAAATCTTTAAATATGTGTGTTGTTGAAAAGTAAATAGCTTCAGAAAGAAGATTGAAATGAGATTTTACGTCGATTTGCAAAAACCGTGAAAAGAAGTGTTGAAAAGTAAATAGCTTCAGAAAGAAGATTGAAATATATCAAATCGGAGTATTTCGATTCCTTTTGCCCTTATTAGTTGAAAAGTAAATAGCTTCAGAAAGAAGATTGAAATTATGATTTATTATCTGCCGAACTATCACTTGATTGGAATGTTGAAAAGTAAATAGCTTCAGAAAGAAGATTGAAATTTAGTAAGATTTCATTTCTTACCTTTCTCTGAATTTGATGTTGAAAAGTAAATAGCTTCAGAAAGAAGATTGAAATTATCCACCCACACTTAGAACATATATACTCTTTTTTTGGGAAATGTTGAAAAGTAAATAGCTTCAGAAAGAAGATTGAAATTATGAAATATCTATAAAAACAGTATTAAGATCACTTTCATAGAGTTGAAAAGTAAATAGCTTCAGAAAGAAGATTGAAATATATTTTATTTAGAGTTCAGTTTGGTAGTAGTAATATGTTGAAAAGTAAATAGCTTCAGAAAGAAGATTGAAATTTTTTAAATGTAATATGAAATCCTTTTCCTCCTGTAATGTTGAAAAGTAAATAGCTTCAGAAAGAAGATTGAAATTAGAAGGAGCATTATCTCCGCTTACAAACACAATAGATGTTGAAAAGTAAATAGCTTCAGAAAGAAGATTGAAATATAAACTTTATGAATATGATAACTCATTAATAGTACAGTTGAAAAGTAAATAGCTTCAGAAAGAAGATTGAAATTAGAAGAACTCCATCCACCACCAGCACCGAAGGAGAGGTTGAAAAGTAAATAGCTTCAGAAAGAAGATTGAAATATAAATCATAAAAATATGCTCCCCATTTTCCATATCTTAGTTGAAAAGTAAATAGCTTCAGAAAGAAGATTGAAATTCAGATCATATGACCTACGAGCAGACCGTAGATCGAACTGTTGAAAAGTAAATAGCTTCAGAAAGAAGATTGAAATGGGATTTTGGTAATATCAATAAAGAATGGGCTCGATTAACGTTGAAAAGTAAATAGCTTCAGAAAGAAGATTGAAATTTTCCTTGATAGTATCTAGATTTATTAATTCTATATCAGTTGAAAAGTAAATAGCTTCAGAAAGAAGATTGAAATGTAATACCTTTCCTAATACGTTCGAGCATTCGTATAGGGTTGAAAAGTAAATAGCTTCAGAAAGAAGATTGAAATACACTTAAAATTATAAATTCATCTTCAGTAATATTAAATGTTGAAAAGTAAATAGCTTCAGAAAGAAGATTGAAATCTATTATGTGTTCGGCTAACATCTACATAATACCCAGTTGAAAAGTAAATAGCTTCAGAAAGAAGATTGAAATAATAAAAGGATATATCCTCCCCCAATATGTTGAAAATGTTGAAAAGTAAATAGCTTCAGAAAGAAGATTGAAATAAATTTAATTACGATTTATTAACATTAGAGATTAATTCTACGTTGAAAAGTAAATAGCTTCAGAAAGAAGATTGAAATTATTCATAATTATTTATATAAATTCGATAAGTATCAGCATTGTTGAAAAGTAAATAGCTTCAGAAAGAAGATTGAAATTTTGCGTAAAAAACCATTTCTGAAGTGGTATTATCTTTAGTTGAAAAGTAAATAGCTTCAGAAAGAAGATTGAAATTAACCCTCATATACTGAAGGATAAACAAATAAATCACGTTGAAAAGTAAATAGCTTCAGAAAGAAGATTGAAATCAAGGAACCGGTAAAACTTGGACAGCAAATGCTTGGGCGTTGAAAAGTAAATAGCTTCAGAAAGAAGATTGAAATCTTCTACTGTTTTATTTTCCCATTTAGATTTTAATGTTGTTGAAAAGTAAATAGCTTCAGAAAGAAGATTGAAATATACTTTCTATCAGCGTTCTCCATTTTCACATGTAAGAGTTGAAAAGTAAATAGCTTCAGAAAGAAGATTGAAATTATATAATCACATTTAGAACATCTATATTTCTTTTTAGGGTTGAAAAGTAAATAGCTTCAGAAAGAAGATTGAAATTAACTTCTTCAATAGCTTCATTAATTTCATCGTTTTGTCTAAGGTTGAAAAGTAAATAGCTTCAGAAAGAAGATTGAAATCATTGTTCCCCACTCATATAAATATCATCAATAAAAGTTGAAAAGTAAATAGCTTCAGAAAGAAGATTGAAATGGAATAAGATTCTTTTCTTTTGTAGCACAGGTACTAAAAGTTGAAAAGTAAATAGCTTCAGAAAGAAGATTGAAATGATAAAAATGCAGTTGTAGCACTAACAATAAGTTTTTAAGTTGAAAAGTAAATAGCTTCAGAAAGAAGATTGAAATAATTTGTTTAACTGAATAAATTGTCTCAGGATCTTCCGTGTTGAAAAGTAAATAGCTTCAGAAAGAAGATTGAAATAAAATATAAACTTGCAAAATAGGAAGGGGAGTATTTGGTTGAAAAGTAAATAGCTTCAGAAAGAAGATTGAAATATTACTTGACGCTCAATGTATTCCTTGTCATCAATTTCGTTGAAAAGTAAATAGCTTCAGAAAGAAGATTGAAATATGTGGTATACATATTTATCTTACTGATCATTGCCACTGTTGAAAAGTAAATAGCTTCAGAAAGAAGATTGAAATGGGCGTTATTTCAATGATGTTGCTCCAACCTTTACATCGTTGAAAAGTAAATAGCTTCAGAAAGAAGATTGAAATTCATAAAAAGAGATAAGATAAAAAATAAGAATTTTTACGTTGAAAAGTAAATAGCTTCAGAAAGAAGATTGAAATATTCATAGGGGTATTTTGCTAGCAAACATTCTTAACGTTGAAAAGTAAATAGCTTCAGAAAGAAGATTGAAATTTTATCAGAGATCTTCTTGTCTTTTATAGCCTCTTTATCGTTGAAAAGTAAATAGCTTCAGAAAGAAGATTGAAATGACCATAAATTCTTCATTTATAGCATTAAGTCGAATCCCGTTGAAAAGTAAATAGCTTCAGAAAGAAGATTGAAATCACAGGGATCACGCGAGCCTCTAACTTCGCAGCATAATTATGTTGAAAAGTAAATAGCTTCAGAAAGAAGATTGAAATACATGCGAACCAGCCATTTGCACTTCCACTAACCCATCTGTTGAAAAGTAAATAGCTTCAGAAAGAAGATTGAAATTTGGATTGCGGTCATGATGGCGACCAATTCATTATTATTTAAAGTTGAAAAGTAAATAGCTTCAGAAAGAAGATTGAAATATTATAGAATACCTTCCTAACTATGATGAATATCGTAATATGTTGAAAAGTAAATAGCTTCAGAAAGAAGATTGAAATCATTCAGATATGCGAATGGTATAGTAATCTCTTGAGTTGCGTTGAAAAGTAAATAGCTTCAGAAAGAAGATTGAAATATTATCTGAGGAAGCATCATTAGCGGCATTATCACTACAGTTGAAAAGTAAATAGCTTCAGAAAGAAGATTGAAATTTCTCAAATCCTTCATTTCTGAGTTCGGCTTCATTTTCGCGTTGAAAAGTAAATAGCTTCAGAAAGAAGATTGAAATTTACCATAAACAACTTGGAAATTATTTGTATCAGAATGTTGAAAAGTAAATAGCTTCAGAAAGAAGATTGAAATTCTTATACTTAAAAGTCCTACTCCATTATCGATATATTGTTGAAAAGTAAATAGCTTCAGAAAGAAGATTGAAATATATTGACCAATTCTGTTAATCCAATTGGCAAAAGAATACCGTTGAAAAGTAAATAGCTTCAGAAAGAAGATTGAAATTGTAATATATTATGTCCAAACTCAAAAATTTATTACTGTTGAAAAGTAAATAGCTTCAGAAAGAAGATTGAAATTATAAAAGACAACGTGTTAAAGAAGTCATAACTGCTTTAAGTTGAAAAGTAAATAGCTTCAGAAAGAAGATTGAAATATGAGTTGGTCCATGGTATTTGTAATTGGAGATAATGGTTGAAAAGTAAATAGCTTCAGAAAGAAGATTGAAATTGCCATAAACTTCAGAATAGTATCTGAGAGTTTATTTAGTTGAAAAGTAAATAGCTTCAGAAAGAAGATTGAAATTCAAAAGAACACCTAATCTCATATAAGTCTAAAATATCGTTGAAAAGTAAATAGCTTCAGAAAGAAGATTGAAATCAAAGATGATCCACTCTGGAATTTCAACATTATCTTTGTTGAAAAGTAAATAGCTTCAGAAAGAAGATTGAAATGCTACGATTATAATAGATAAGAACTCACTCATTTTAATCGTTGAAAAGTAAATAGCTTCAGAAAGAAGATTGAAATAAAAAGATTATACTACTATCCCAGAAGATGCATTATATACAGAGTTGAAAAGTAAATAGCTTCAGAAAGAAGATTGAAATCACCATACAGAAAATCCTGTAAATATAGTAGAATAAGAGTTGAAAAGTAAATAGCTTCAGAAAGAAGATTGAAATGCAACGTATCCTAAACCTAAAGGCAAAACAATTCCTATAGTTGAAAAGTAAATAGCTTCAGAAAGAAGATTGAAATTACTGGTATCAGTGCTATAATAATTTCCGCCAAAAAGTTGAAAAGTAAATAGCTTCAGAAAGAAGATTGAAATATTAAATAATGACCAGTAAGATTAGAAAATAATACTAGTTGAAAAGTAAATAGCTTCAGAAAGAAGATTGAAATATTACAATTAAGGAATATATGCCTAAAATCAGACAAATAGTGTTGAAAAGTAAATAGCTTCAGAAAGAAGATTGAAATTATATCTGCACCAAATATAAATTACCCGCGTCTTTTACTGTTGAAAAGTAAATAGCTTCAGAAAGAAGATTGAAATAATATAACATAAGGTAAAGGGAAAGTATAAGATATTATCGTTGAAAAGTAAATAGCTTCAGAAAGAAGATTGAAATTAAAATCTGATATTATATTACTTCTGGCTACACTAAGGGTTGAAAAGTAAATAGCTTCAGAAAGAAGATTGAAATCTTTCTTTTTCCAAATTTATTGGAAATTTTTGGTAATGTTGAAAAGTAAATAGCTTCAGAAAGAAGATTGAAATGAAACGATTTTAAATTGTTAAAGTCTCAAGTTAAAAAGTTGAAAAGTAAATAGCTTCAGAAAGAAGATTGAAATTTAATTGATACAATTTTGTCCCATATTAAGTCTCGAACTGTTGAAAAGTAAATAGCTTCAGAAAGAAGATTGAAATATATAAGAAAGAATAGTTCCTATTGAACCTATTATCAATGTTGAAAAGTAAATAGCTTCAGAAAGAAGATTGAAATTACACTATAAGTATAATGAATGGTTCTTATATCCTCTTGGTTGAAAAGTAAATAGCTTCAGAAAGAAGATTGAAATTTTTAACGATTTCTCTATTCATTTTACGTTCTTTTTTCAGTTGAAAAGTAAATAGCTTCAGAAAGAAGATTGAAATTGATTTTCTCCCCCGCAGGAACATTGGCATTTTTCAGGTTCGTTGAAAAGTAAATAGCTTCAGAAAGAAGATTGAAATATCCAAAACTCTCTCGTCCCCGCTGTCGCTTGCGTTTCATGTTGAAAAGTAAATAGCTTCAGAAAGAAGATTGAAATATCGAAATTTTTCATCACCTTTTTATTTCCACTGCAGTTGAAAAGTAAATAGCTTCAGAAAGAAGATTGAAATTGAAAATAATGAATATTATTACTGAATTAAACCCTTCTGAGTTGAAAAGTAAATAGCTTCAGAAAGAAGATTGAAATTATTTTATCCCTTTTTTTGCTTTAATTTTATCTTTTCCGTTGAAAAGTAAATAGCTTCAGAAAGAAGATTGAAATGAATGAAGCATTTTAATATATTTTTTTACATCTCTTTCGTTGAAAAGTAAATAGCTTCAGAAAGAAGATTGAAATGATAGAATTGCCATCGAGAGAAGAATCAATGTAATTAAGTTGAAAAGTAAATAGCTTCAGAAAGAAGATTGAAATAAGGGCACTATAACCTCAATCGGTTCCTCGATTATTGGGTTGAAAAGTAAATAGCTTCAGAAAGAAGATTGAAATTAGTATAAAAGTATGATCATGAGGGACTAATAAATTAGTGTTGAAAAGTAAATAGCTTCAGAAAGAAGATTGAAATTAGCCCATATCTTAAGTTGGTCAGCTCCATCCCCAAGTTGAAAAGTAAATAGCTTCAGAAAGAAGATTGAAATATCGATAAATGCTTCCCATCCAAACAAAACCCCACCAAATGTCGAAAAGTAAATAGCTTCAGAAAGAAGATTGAAATTACATAAGCCAATAAAACCCGCTTGATTTTGCGCTATTGTCGAAAAGTAAATAGCTTCAGAAAGAAGATTGAAATTTGATTGCTTGTAATAATGTATAAATATCTAATTCATGTGTCGAAAAGTAAATAGCTTCAGAAAGAAGATTGAAATGGAAATCAGTAATATCCAGATGAGCCTGACCGATGACATGCGTCGAAAAGTAAATAGCTTCAGAAAGAAGATTGAAATAATTACTTGTTCCATTCCAAATATGAGCCCACTCATTAGTGTCGAAAAGTAAATAGCTTCAGAAAGAAGATTGAAATGAATGAAGCATTTTAATATATTTTTTTACATCTCTTTCGTTGAAAAGTAAATAGCTTCAGAAAGAAGATTGAAATGATAGAATTGCCATCGAGAGAAGAATCAATGTAATTAAGTTGAAAAGTAAATAGCTTCAGAAAGAAGATTGAAATAAGGGCACTATAACCTCAATCGGTTCCTCGATTATTGGGTTGAAAAGTAAATAGCTTCAGAAAGAAGATTGAAATTAGTATAAAAGTATGATCATGAGGGACTAATAAATTAGTGTTGAAAAGTAAATAGCTTCAGAAAGAAGATTGAAATATTTAAATAATATGTTATTCAACTATACCTTTTTCTATAATGTCGAAAAGTAAATAGCTTCAGAAAGAAGATTGAAATTATGTTTTTTCATGACTTCATAAGCATGTGGAGTAATAGTTGAAAAGTAAATAGCTTCAGAAAGAAGATTGAAATTTAGTTTTTTTATCCGGGATGATTTCTTTTTTTGAATCGTTGAAAAGTAAATAGCTTCAGAAAGAAGATTGAAATAAAATACCACGCCCTTTCTGTCTCAAACTCTAAAAGTGTTGAAAAGTAAATAGCTTCAGAAAGAAGATTGAAATGTTCCCTGTCCTGTGTCTCCCATGCGACCACGACCTTTAGTCGAAAAGTAAATAGCTTCAGAAAGAAGATTGAAATTCAGGATATTTTTCTAACAAAGGAAGTCCTAAATGTGTTGAAAAGTAAATAGCTTCAGAAAGAAGATTGAAATTTAATCTCGTTCTTTTTAACATCTATAGAATTATATACCGAAAAGATGGATTCATATGATTTAAATTGTTGTTAACGAATAAATATTTAAATATAACCGTGAACAATTAAAATTATCTCTAAAAAATCCATCAAAATTTATATTCTTAGTTTCAATGAACTTAAGCAATTTATATAAAAAGGGTTTAAAAAAATGGCTATAGAAAGAATTCTAGCGATTTATGACATTTTAGGTATTCAAGATTTTATATTTTCAGCAAATAAGCTTAAAGAGAATTTAGGTGGGTCTATCATTGTTCAAGAAACATTTGAAAACGATTTATGTGAAATAATTATAGACAATTGTAATAATCCTTTAATAAATATTCAAAACAGTGATATTGATTGGGAAAAAAATAGTCATGATGCAGTTGTTGTATATTATAGAGGTGGAAATGCATTAGTCATTTTTAATGATATTGAAACAGCAAAACTGATTACTGAAAAATTAGCTCTTAAAGTGTTAAATAATTCAGGTGGTTTGCTTAACTTTATGGTGGCCTATTATCCCTCAAAATTAAAGAATTTTCAAGATGATTTTCGCAAACTTATGTTAGACCTTAAGAATAAAAAAAATTCTCATATACTTACCACACCTCTTTTAGGAATAGGAATTACGAAAACCGATCTGTCAAGTGGTTTACCTGCATTTAAGATATATGAGAGGGATTTTATTTCGAAGCCCTCTTTATTAAAAAGGAAAAAAGCAGAAAAACAGTTGAAAACAGATGGGAAGAAAAGGTATTATGACTTTTTGCTAAAGAATATTAAAGCTGAATATGACTTTCCTTTAGATTTAGATGATCTAGGGCAAAAGATAGGAGAAAAATATGTAGCTATTGTACATATCGATGGAGATAATATGGGGCAAAAAATTCAAACTTTTTTAGATAAAACTCATGATAATTACAACGAAACCATATATAGAATGAGCATGCTTTCTAGAAAAATTGATGATTTATACCGAACAGTGATGAGAAAAGTTGTTGAGGATGTTGCTAAAATCTTAAAAGATGATAAATTTCGGAAAATGTTTGAAATTAAAAAAATAAAAGATACTGATAAAGAATTCTTACCAATTAGGCCTATTATTTTAAATGGAGATGATATTACTTTTGTTTGTAATGGTAAAATAGGTATCAATTTAGCAGAGATATTCCTCAAAAAACTTGCAAAATCAGAATTAAGAATATCTGGAGAGATCATAGAACATTCTGCGAGTGCGGGAGTTGTAATCGTTAAATCACATTTTCCTTTTGATAAAGCTTATACAATAGTAGAAGAGCTCTGTAAATCTGCTAAAATTAAAGGAAAAATATTGCAAGAACAACATGAAGAAGAAAGAAAACGAGGGTTCTGGTTAGATTTTCATGTTATTCAATCGGGGCTTACATCAGATTTGAGCGAAACAAGAAAGAATCAATATAATCTTTCAGATATACCTCATCCAGACAAATTAGTATCTCCAACCAGCCAAATACATTATCAACAGTATAATCTATTGTGGAGACCTTGGTTAATTATAGGTGAAAATCATTTAAATCGTTATAATTGGTCCCATTTAAAATCTCTCTTATATGAATTTAATAGTTCTAAAGAAGATTGGCCAAAATCTAAACTAAAAAAATTACATCAATTATTAACAATTTCTAAGGATAAAGTGGATGGATTTTTATTAAGAATGGAAAGCAGAGACATAAAACTTCCAAATTTTTTAAATGATAATATAATTTTTTATAATGGGCAAACTCCTTATTGCGATGCCTTAGAGATAATGGATTATTATTATATAGAAATGAAGGAGCTCTTAAAATGAAAGTAAAATTAGAACTGGAATTATTAGCAGATGCTTTACCTGGTTCTGGAGAATCCATTGTGAGTTATATTGATCAAGATGTAGTTTTTGATAAATATGGATTACCATATCTTCCTTCAAAGAGGATAAAGGGTGTCTTGAGAGTGTCTGCGAGAGATATCTCAGATTTAGGAGAACTTCAAAATCCTGTGGAAAATATTTTTGGAACAGATGGGAGTTCAAGAACCGCTTTTAGAATATCAAATGGATATATTAAAAATTATAGAAATTATCGAGATTTTTTAAAATTCACAGAATTTATAGACAATTTAAAATTTAAAAGTAATGTATCCTCTGATATTTTCTCACAATCTTCAATAAAATCGTACTTTTCATACATTAGGACTCAAATAGCAGTTGACCGTAAAAGTGGGACCTCCCAAGAGGGTTCTCTTCGGATATTTCGAATACTTAGAAAAGGATTGATCTTTAATTTTGTTGTTGAGATAAATGACGATTATTTTGTTGATTTTAAAAAGATCTGTGCGATTACACGACATTTTGGAACCGCAAGAACAAGAGGGTTCGGTGAAATATCCCTCAAAATTGAAAAAAAGTTTAATGGCAATCAAAAAGCTCCTAAAAGTGAACTAATCTCTTCCAATGCTAATGTAAAAAAAGAAAATGAAAATGATTCTAATAAAGCCCAAAGCGAATTATTATACACCATCGAACTCAAATTAACTAATAAAGAGCAGTTATTAGTGTCAAATCTTATTAGTGGTCTACAAACAAGTGAATTATTTATAAGAGGCAGTTACATCCGTGGGGCATTAGCAAATTTTTATATTAATAAAAACTCTATTAAAGATCCACTTCAAGATAATAACTTTTACCAAATTTTTCTTTCTGATAAAGTGATTTTTTCTAATCTTTATCCGTTCAGAAATAATAAAATATTCTTTCCAACACCTTTCTCGATTGTGAAAGAAAAAAGTACGGAAAAATATTATGATTTAGCATATGAAGAGGATAAAGCTAAAATTGTGGAAAGTGAAATTCAAACAGTACCAGTTGGGGGTTATACAGTAATTGAATCAGCTAAATTGATGTCTTATTCTTTAGCGAGCAAGATTGAAAGCCACCATCTTAGACCTAAAAATCGTAAGATTGGTCATGCTAAAAAAGGGGATGCGGAATCAAAAGTAAAAACAGGAACATTCTTTCATTATGACGTTTTAGAGCCGAATACTCAATTTAAAGGCAAGATTATTGGGAGATCTGGAGATTTGAAGCCTATCGTCGATATATTACCAAAACGGATGGTAATATATTTAGGAAAGTCAAGAACTGCTCAATATGGGAAATGTAAACTAATAATAGAATCATATAAAAAATCGAAAAAGCCAATTCAATTAGATATTAATCAGAAAATAGTAATTACATTATTATCTGATATGATTTTGGTTAATAAATATGGAAATATAACACCCGATCCGAGGATTTTTTTAAAAGAATTTGCTGATTTTTTTAAGATCAAAGAAACTAACATTAAGATTAAACATTCTTTTTTGAAATTTAAAAAAGTAGGTGGTTTTAATTCTAAATGGAAATTTCCTAAAATGCAGAGCCAAGCTTTAGCTGCAGGTTCGGTAATAATAATAAAATTACAAGATATCGAACATCTTGAAGTAAATAATAACGAGCCTTTAGTTTTTGGTCTGAGGAAATCAGAAGGATATGGACTAATAGATATTAATAAACATGGGTTTTCAAAGATTGAAAAAGATATAGCTGATCTTGATAAAATTTACCAAATTATCCCTCAAAATGATGAAATGCCGAAAGATTTGATAGATTATTGCATAAGTCGAGCTTTAAAATCTACACTGGAAAGCGAAGCAATTAAAAAAGCAAAATCAATTTCTAAATCTAAGATATCTAAGATTTCTAGATCCTTTTTACAAAGATTATTAATATTTGCGAATTCATCTAAAACTATCCAAGTGTTAAACAATAAATTAAAAGACTTAAAAGATAATGCTAATCAAAAACTAAAAATGATTGAGAAAGAAGTATTTATTGAGAACGAGAATGTTCAATTTGAACTTTTTAAAAATGAACTTTTTTTGAAGATTTTGGATGAAAAATTCTTTAATTATGAAAATATTGAAAAATTTCAAACTAATAATGAAATCAAGGATTATTTAAAGAAGTTAATAGGTGAAAAGACAACTTACTTAGAAAATAATAATAAAGTTATAAAGTTTTATCGGATCTATTTAAAATTTTATTTAACAAATCTAATTCTTAAATCTAAGGTGGAAATCAGAAAATGAATGAAGATGATATAATTGTGGGGAAATATTATGTTATGGGAGATTTATTTTTGAGCTCTCCATTAATTGTTGGTTCTGGGGAAGATATAATTTCAGATAAAGATTTTATAAGGAATTGGGATGATGAATTATTTATTCCTGCGACCTCTGTTGCGGGTGCATGTAGACATTACCTTGATAAACATTTTTTTCATGATGAGAATGAAGCAGAAAATAAATTAATTAGAGAAGTTTTTGGGGAGATAGAAAAGAATTCTACTCAAAGCTTAATTATTTTTTATGATTGTGATAATTTTAAAGATATTAAGATAAATTTACGGGACGGAGTTGACATCGATTATTACCTTCGGGTTGCTAAAAAAAAGGCAAAGTTTAATTATGAAATAATTGAACCTGGAGCATCATGTCGATTTAGAATTGAATTAACTATTCGCGCTAAAAAGAATGAAAAAGCGATCTTATCAAAAATAGAAAATCTGCTATATTTATTACTTGAAGGATTTATAAACAAGAAGATACAATTAGGAGCAAAAACAACTAGAGGATTCGGGAATGTTTTGTTAAAAAATTGTAAAATATTAAAATTAGATTTACAGAATGAACCAGATCGTAATATTTGGATTAATTTTAGATGGAATGATTGGGAAAATTGGGAAATGTTAAGAAATTTTGAGGGTCTCATTGATTTAAATCAATTAACTCAGAAAGATCTGGTTGATAGCATACAAGAATCAAAAATGTTCAAAATAGAGCTTGATTTTTTGATTCCTTATTCTTTATTAATTAGAACCCCAAACCCAAATCCTGGAGGAGAAGATGTGGCTCATTTATTATCTAATGGAGAACCCGCCATACCTGGAACATCTTGGGCTGGTGTGCTGCAGAATGCCATATTTCAAATTGCTTGGTCACTTAATAGAATTAATGATTTTGAGCTGATATTAAAAGAACTTTTTGGATACGTAGAAACTAAAACAAAAGATTTAATGTATAAATTGCGGGCTCAAAAATCTCTTATATATATTAAAGAGAGTATTATTAAAAATTCTAAATTATTCAGCTATACTAGAAATAAGATTGATAGATTCACAGGGGGTACAATAGAAGGAGCTCTATTCTCAGAGAAAGTATCTTACCAGGGAAATGTTAAATTAGAAATAGTGGTAAAAGATTACGAAGATTATCATATTGGAGCCATATTATTGGGAATAAAAGAATTATGGTATGGATTGCAACCCGTAGGAGGGAGTGCTAATATTGGACGAGGTATCTTGGAGGGAAAGAACTTGATAATTAATGGAAAAGAATCTAACTTAGAATCAATTGATTTAAACACTTATTATTCAGCATTATATGAAAAAATTTCTTAAAAAAAAATTAGGCGTGAAAATAATATTATGATCAATAAAATTAAAACTAAAGCTGAAGTAGGCAAATTGGATATTGACTTATTACAATTTCTAATCAATTCTGCCAAAAATGAGCTTGGGGGTAAATGCTTTCTAATTGTATATAAATACAACGAGATTTATTTAGGGCTAATAAATAATAATACGATTATGAAAGGTTACTTAGAACTGAATAGAGTAAATGTTAAAAATGAACTAAATATCAATCATATTTTAGATCTAAGAATGTTTTGCGAGAAAGGAGAACTTCATTTATGGAAATATAATGATACTCTCCAATGGAGATTAAGAAAAGATGGGGAGGGGGAAGATTGTGATATATATGAAGAGGATCATTATATTTGGGGGACTAAAATCTCAGATGAAGATGAATTTTCAATTATTGAAGAATGTCGAGGTATGCAATTAACATTTCCCTTTTCTTTAAAAGAGCAACCTTTACCTTTAAAATATAAAGTCCGAAATTATATAAAATATGATGGTGACGGATTAATAAATTTTATTGATTCTCGCATTGTTCATTTTATCAATAATAATGGAGGTGTCTTAAATTCCTAGATATACAAAATCTAATGAAACATTTGTAAATCCTTACTTTTTCATACCATTGGAGAATAAATGTATAAAAACTTATAATTTAGAAGATATAATGAAAGATAAAGGATTATTAACAGGATGGATAGAATGTGAATTAGAAACCAAAACACCAATATTTATCCCAAATACGACTAATAATGATATATTCCATTTTAGAACTAAAAATAATGAACAAGTACAGAGTTACGAATTCTACTCCTACGAGGATCTAAGTGAGGAGAACAATCCCGATCGAACACCCTCAAAAAAACCTATTATCCCTGGCAGTGAAATAAGAGGGATGATTCGCACTTCTTTTGAAGCTGTAACTAATTCTTGTTTATCAACGATAAATGAGGGGCAAATTCTTTATAGAAGAGTTAGTATTCCAGCCGAGCCAGGGCGTATTGAAAGAAAAGATGATAATGCTTGGCAAATACAACCTTGTAATAAATATAAACTTAATATAAGGCGATTTCAACAAGAGATAAATGGATTTGTTGAAGGAGAGCCGATATCTTTTACTGCCAATCAAAAATTATATATTACAAAAATAAATAATCAAGGAACTGGTATAAAAGGTTACTTCCATCAAGGAGAGAAAATGGATAGAAAAAATAATGAATCTGTATTTGTGCCTAATCTCGAAAAGACAGCCTTTCCAATTAGTTCAGATGCTTTAAAAAATTATTTAGAAAACTTAAAATTATATAGTGATAAAAACGTGAACCTTCATTATAAAGATAAAGAGCATACTGGATATAACAAAATAACCGCTAAAAAAGAGAATGATTTAGATGGAGCATTGATATATTATAAAGAATACAAAATACAATCAAATAATAAGACTTTCAGAAAATTATATTTATGTCCTGCGCAGATTGGACGCGAAATTTTTTATATGACTCTGAGTAAAGTCATTGGTACATATACACCTTGTAATTTGATGAAGGAATTATGTCAAGCTTGTTTATTATTTGGTTTTACCAGTTCAGAAGATCAATTAGCATCAAGGATTCGTTTTTGTGATGCATTTCCAATTAAAGATATAACAAAGGAGGATTATTTTACTCAAGGAATCATAGATGAATTAGCTTCACCTAAATTAACAGCGGCAGAATTCTACCTTAAGAAGTCTAGCGCAAAAGATAATTCCGAAGTTCATCTTTGGAATTATGATTACGCAGGGGGTTGGAAAAAAGAAAACAAGAAATATACAAATGAATTTATTACAATGCCTAATTATAAAGCAATGATTAAAGGGAGAAAATTTTATTGGCATCAAAAAAACAAAAAAATCAATCTGAAAGGTAAAGAAAGTGAAACTATTACAATAAGAAACATTGGTATTCGTCCTTTAAAACAAAATATTAAATTCTCATTTAAAGTATATTTCAATCATATACGAGAAGAAGAACTTAAAAAATTAATTTGGGTTTTAGAAATAGGAAATTATCAAAATAATGCCCACAAAATTGGAATGGGGAAATCCCTCGGGCTTGGGAGTGTTAGGATTAATGTTAAAGAGATAAAAACTCGTCGTATTAAAATAAAAAATAAAACGATTAATTATAAAATAAAAAATGATCTCAATGTTCTAAATGAAGTAAGGACATCAGAACATCCAAATGAATTTTTAGGATGTGAGAGCAATGTTTTGAATGCTTTTATAAGAATGACTAATTTCGAAGACTCCCCTCAAAATGTAAGTTATCCCATAAATATAGGGGAAGAATTTCATTATAAATGGTTTGTAGTTAATAAGAACTTTTTACCAGGTAGTACTGGGATGAGACCTATAATTAACCAAAGTTTACCTGAGAATGTAAATAATCCAAATTTATATAAATACCTAAGAAGATAATATTATTTTCAAATTTTTTAAATTCTTGTAATCGTAGAACTAATTAATAATTGAAGAATCATTATGGTACAGAAAGATAACGTTTTGTTAATATCCTTAGGTCATTCTCCAGCGGTTATCCCAGAGACGCTCGATGCGTTATTAAAAAAAGATATTTATATCAAAAGAACATATATAGTCACGACTTCAGATGAGATGATACTAAATGATTGTATTCCTCTTATTGAGAAAGATTTTGCGAAGCATTATAAATATAAGAAGAATATGGAATTATTTGCTTATAATTGTATTTTAACTAAGAATGATATTTATACGGAAGAGGACAATCTTGAAATAATGATTAATGTCGCAAAGATTTTCAAAAAGGAAAAGCAAAATAATATCTATATAAGTATAGCAGGTGGTCGGAAAACAATGTCAGCAGCAATGTCGCTTTTAGCGCAGATATATAGTGCAAGAGCTATTACACACGTGCTTGTATCACCTGAAATTGAAAGCGAGGGTTCAATATTTAAATTAAAGGAACATTCTCCAAAAGAAATCGAAGAGATTTTCCACCCGGATCCTGAAAATATGCGGTTAATCTTTTTTCCGGTTATAGGTATATCTTGGATGCTTTCAGATATGATAAATGCATTGCTTGAGAGTAAGGATAAAGTAATTCGAACTGATGTGACAGATATACTTAGATTAAATGGGTTGTTGGATGAAAATAATAAGCCAACTTTTTTGGGGCTGCAACTTCTTAAATTGTTAGACGATATAGAGAAATTTCCAGATATTTCTTTTAAGGAACCTAATCTGAAATTTAAGAAGGATGAGGGATCACATGCCCCTAGAGATTATAATAAATTTGTAGCACGCTTAGCAAATATCCCTTTTATTGAATCAATTATCGGTGTAAAATTCATTAATTCACCAAAAACACAGATAAATAATTGTTTATCCAATGGAACTATTAACTGTCAATATTCTGATGGGGATAAAGCATATGTTTTAAAAATTCTTACAACTGCAACAACCAGCGGCGAAGTAGAATTAGTAAAGAATTATCTTAAAAAATTTTTTGTAAAGATCTAGATTAGAGCATTACATTTTCAGTATTTAGTTGCTAAAAATTATTAAAGAATAAATATATAAAGTATAAAAGGAAATAAAAATATAAAAAACCATTGAACTGTATTCTTTTCTATGCAGAAATGATTCTAGATTTTGGTTTTAAAATAATAGTTTGTGCTATATTGCTTATTCGATATTTCACCATAAAGTTTATTAGAAAGAAGTGATAATATTTATTTATACCACTAAATAAACTATTTCCTATCTCAGTTAAGAGATTGGGAATTAAATCACTTCTCTCTAATGAATATATGCTGTCCTTTTTTAAAAGGTTTTGTGATGCAATCACATCTCGCATGCGGATATTCAAAAGGGCTAGAAATGCGAGATATGAGGTTATTGACTTTCTTGAAGTGTTTTTTCTCTCGAAAATTATTGGCAGATCCATTTATGACACCAGTAAGATGCTCAACAAGTACCTTTTAAGTAAGAAGAAAGGAAAACCAAAAATTTTTACGGACAGACGAAAAAAACGATCTATTCCACACCAAACTGGGGGCAATAAATATTTACGTAAGATTGGATTGAATAAAGCTCGCAATATTTTGCGAGAATGCCTGGATACCCAATTAAAGGAAGCTTTGGATCAAGGGTTGATGTCTAATAGAGTAAACGTTTTAATCAATTTTATAGAGCATCCTTACTATGGAATGAGAGAGGATAAAATGATTAAAGGCACAAATCGGCAGAAGAGGACAATAAGATGCGCCATTACCTAGAATTTTCGATTTTATCGCGAGAAATCCATCTTTACGCAGGATTGGAGCAGGTCGAAACAGGTAGATCTAAGATTCCAATCATAATTAAGTTTTTTGATTATTTGCTTGATTTAAGATTCGAGTTGAATTATGTGTTGATGGATCGAGAATTCTATCGGACCGAACTCTTGGATGAAATAAAGGGAATGGGCGGCAATGTTTTGATATCTGCTAAGGTATATAAGAAAGTTAAGAAAATCATTGAGGAATATTTGAATGGAGAAGGTAATCGGGTAAGAATTTACACGATTTCAAGCAATTCTGCTGCAAAACACCGATTTTTCCAGAATGTTTACTTGATAATAAAGGCAAAACGAGGGTTTTCCCTTCAGGGTATCAAGAAAGACTACCAGAGCGGAAGAATACCGCTAAAGGTTGGTCGGACTAGATTATTCACAATAATGATTACTTAGAAGCCAAAAGGAAAGACATGTTCTTGGGTGTCTCGAACATCATTCTTTTACAAACGAAGATGGCTAATTGAAACTGGTTTTTCCGACTTAAATCGAATTAATCGTCGATGGAAGTCAAATCATGATAATTTGAGATATTTAGATATATTAGCTCGAACGCTTATTCATAATTCGTGGAAAATGAACAGAAAGCTAATCAGAATGAGATCAAGAAAAGGAGGAAAAATAAACAAATGGATGCTAGCTAAAAACCAAGATTACCTAAGGCAAACTTTTCTTTCAATAGAGAAAAAATCATGGGGGGGTAATCTGATATCTTCAGAATAATGTCGACACGCCGATCATGAGAAAATAAATAAAAAAAAATAAATACTTAAATACTATATATAAAAAGACTTGAAAATAAGACAGAAGATGAGGTTTCATGAAAAATATATTTCTAATTTCTTCATTAGGGCTTTCTCCTGGGGTGATAACGGGCACGATTGATGCCCTTCAATATGGAGAATTAGGGGAATCGTATAATCCAAAGTTTATAGCTATCATAACGACGGATAATGAGTTAACGAGTTTATCTTTAGAGGTGGTGGAATATAATATTCAAAAGCATAACCCGCACATCCAAATTTGCCCTTATATTATAAAAGGACTTTCTGACATAAATATCATTGAGGATAACAATAAAGTTATGCGAGAGTTCGTTGCAGCCATAAAAGGGGGTGAGTTAATGAAAAAAAGAGACGCTGTAGAAGAAATTCATGTGAATATAGCTGGAGGGCGGAAGATTATATCGGGACTTTTTGCTACCTTATCGAATATATTTCCCGTGGATATGGTTTATCATTTAATAACGACTCCTGAAATTGAGCAGCAGGGATTTATTAAGAATTTTTTAAGTTCGGATAATTCTATAAATATAGAGAAGTTAGATTCGGAAGCCAGTAAAGGGATTTTTCATCCGAAAACGAAAAATCTGCCCACATTCTCGGTGGAAATTCCTATATTACATTCGATAAATTTTGATGATCTATTGGAGCTTTCATCCCAAATACTGAGTAATAAGGCAATATCTGACCATTATCTCATAAATTTAATGTTGTGACAAGGAATTTTAATAAGACAGGCGCATAATAAATATAAGGTCACACAGAAGGGGAGGGTATTATTTGATCTTTTCATTAACTATAAGAAGGTGTAAGATTTTCGTAAGCTGAGAGCAAATTTTATTGAAGATTGTTACGCTATTTTTTATTGAATTCTAAATTCTAAATGAATAATCGATTAAGTTACTTTTTGTACATTGAAGGATGTAATTAGATCGCCTTGATATAAAATGTGCTTATTTTTAGCCCAATTTTTCCATTCAGAAAAGCTATCAACATCAATAGTGAGTTCAAGTTCTTTAATGATTTGGAAGCCATTTCCTTTGTAGACTTTTTCTTTATCCCTTAAATCAAAATTGATTAAATTAGCGGATTGCAGTTTTTTCAGATACTGATGATTAATTTTATAATGGTCTAAAATTTTTAGGATTTCCTTTTTGTTAATAATTAGGCGATTCAAAAAGAGATGTTCGATCTCTCGTAATATCTCGTGTTCTAACCCGATCCAGAAAAAGGGCAGTTCCTGCCAGTTTTTAGGGGGAATGGGAATTAGAGGATTCTCAAAATCTGGTTTTGCAATATCAGGATGAATTCTAGAGATCATTTCTTGAAAAATATAAATGAACTTCGTTCCTATTCCCGTTAGGCATGAAGATAAAAATAATGATAAATTAATCTGGTTTGCTCCACCAACCAAGTTTATCCATACTTCTTTTCTATTTAAAGCTTTTATTGTAGTATAAACTTTTTCATAGCAGTCCTTAAAATCGTTATGATTTACAGCAACAAAAAAGATATCCTCAATTTTATTAAAAAGATCAGTAAGATCACATTTATTTATTAAAAAATTTAAAGATTTCAAAATTATATGAGGTACTTTTTTTTGTTTATTTATTCTAAGATTGAACCAATCATCTTGTAAGTCATCGAAAGGAGGTATAATCCCTTCAATTACTTCTTTTGATGTAAAAAAGATGATACATTGAGGAGAACCTTTATCACTTTCATCAACTTCTCCTGAATGTTTAAAAAAATCAAGAGCCTCAGGATTTGCCTTTCTTGCCATTTTAAGCATGAGATAAATGTAATGAAGAGGGACAGTTGCAGAACCGGGGCTCCTTCCTACTCCTGATAGATAGTAAATACCCATTCAATATTCACCTTTATCTTAAATTTATAAATTTAAATGGGATCAAATGGATTTAAATGTTTTTGTCTGTTAATTATGTTCTTATCTTTGCAGTCAGGTCATTCAGAATTATAGAAAAATTTTCAAAGTATAATAAGGTCTTGGGAGTTTTTAAATCTGAAATTCTTAAAGGAATAACCAAGTATCAATAATCATAATAGTAAAAAATAAACTTGATCTTAAACATTGATATTTATGAATAATATAAATCCAAAAGATGAAATTTTACGATTGGATTCAGAAATTCGCAATAGGGTAAATCAGATAAAAGAGTTGAAAGTGAATGACCCGCACGGAGACGATTCTCAATTACGGCATAAGTTATGGGAGCTCAGTAAAAAGAAATTTATTTTGGAATCAAAAAGCGATCCCGAGTTTAAGAAGTATCGAGCAATCATTTTTACGGTGGGTTTTTCACCGGAGCCGATTATCCTTAACATTTTAGCGAATGAGCTGGAATATATTTATTTCATCTATACTAAGGAATCAGAGAAATATATCGATGTGGTGCTTGCAGAGACGGGGATTAAAGCATCGCAATATCAAAAAGCTCAAATCCCGCGGGAATCGGCAGCGGATTCTTATCGTCTTGTAAAAAAAGGAGTGAAATTTTTAATCGAGGAGAGAGGCTTAAAGAAGGACGAGATTGGATTGGATCCGACGGGAGGTACGAAAATTATGAGCGTGGGGTGTGGAATTGCGGCATCTATTTTTGATCTTAACATTTTATATATAAATAACGAGAAGTATAATCCCGAATCTCGCCGTCCTGAGCCTGGTTCAGAAATCTTGGTAAGCGTATCAAATCCGTTTGATATTTATCAAGATGATAAGATCTACGATGGTTTAAAATACTTGAATAGATTAAATTTTAGTTTTGCAAGGGAGATTTTTTATTCTATAAAGGACTCGTCTAGTAATCCATTGTTTCCAGATCTAATTGCAACAATCGCGGAGATCTTGTATAATTGGGATGCGATAAATTATTCTGGGGCTTTAAGTAGCATCGACAGAGCGCGGAAAATTATGAAGAAATTAAGCGTTAAAATTTCTAAAATATATGATGCTCTTATAAATATTTTAGATTCGTGGAAGAAATATTTGAATATTATAGACGCTCAGATTAAGAGGGGTAGATCCGAAGTAGAAAAAATATCCTCTTTATTAATATTTGACATAAAAGAAAATGCAGATCGAGAATTTTTCAAATCTAGTTATAATAATGCGGCGTTAAAGTATTATCGTGTGATGGAGATGATTAACCAATATATTTTGTTGAAACAATATAATCTGGATACCCAAGAACCGAAATTAGAGAATCTTCCTGAATCTGTTATTCAAAAATTATTAGGGGGAGCAGTTTCAAGAGGAATTGATCAAAAAAATCCTGAAAAGATAATATTAAAAAAATATAATGAAATATGGGCATATTTATATGAAAAAACTGATCAGAAAGAACCTTATAAGGAAGGAACACTTCTTCCGCGGAAAATTGGGCTTCTTGCGGGAATAATACTAAGGTATATTTTTGGAGATGGACTGATCGGGCGAGATCTCATATTTGAGATATTAACTGCTATAGAAAAGCGTAATTTATCCATCTTTGCACATGGAATTGTCTCTGTCAGTAAAAAAGATTGCGAACGTTTAAAAAATATTGCAGAGACGATGATTCAAGGAATTGAAATCAATCAAGAGGTAAAAGCAATGGTGTTCAATATCTCCAGTATGAAGCAATTGACAGAGTTATTTAAAAAGATCATATAATAAAAGGTCCACGGCCAACTCTTCTCCCAAGAGAGGTGGTAGTAAGGACCATAAGTTTTAGATGAGACCATGAAGAAAAAGATTTATTTAGATTTTAAATACCACCGTCTTTTTAGTTTTTTCTTCTGCTTCTTACTTTTCATTTTCTGCTTTTGAAGGAAGAATCTTTCAGAAAGAATTGAGATTTGACATCAATAATTTTTGACGGTTTTGGCAATAAGATAAATATGATGGAGAGAAACCTTTATTTCAGGAATATCACAGCCAAAAATATGAATACTACTTAAATAATTTAAATTGGTCGTATTACAAAATCAAAACGTAAATAGTTTTATATAAGCTCTTTACTTATGTATTAATATAGAGAGGTAGAATTGGAATGAAATGGTTACCTAAATGGATTGGTAAAGTGTATTGCAAAATATGGGCAGAGTTTGGTGAAACCTTGTTTTATTTCGAGGATATTCAAAAATTATGCGGGAAATATACACCCAATTATCTGAGTGAACTTAAAAAAGCTCAAGTCCTTAGTATCTTTGGAAAAAGAGCAAGAAAGAAAGTCTATAGATTGGTGCCACCTGATTGTTATGTCTTTTCATTGGCCAATGATATTGACTTAAAATGGTTAAAGCAAGGAATTTATACAAATCTTATTCTAAAACTTTTTATGGTGCTAAAAGAAAAATTTACATTAAATATACATTCTTTTGGTATTTTTGGCTCAGTCGCCAGAAATTGCGCTAAAAGAGAGAGCGATTTAGATATCATCATAATATTCAAAGATATTGAAGGAACTATAAGTCAACGGTTAGATCTATTGAGTACAGTTGAGGATTCTGGAACTATTAGACAGGAGATTGAATTTTTAAGAGCACAGTCGCAATTTCCTAGAATTAGTTATTATCCGCGTAATGAGGCAGAATTAAGGTTAAATTTTTTTACCATTGATATAGCATTTGATTTGAAAATTTTATTTGACATAGGTATTCTTTCGAAATTTTTATTAGCAATACAGAAAAAAATTGAGGAAAGAGGAATACAAAGAAAATATTTGGATAATGAGAAATATTATTTGGATTTAAATTTAAAATCAGGAGAGGTATTTGAATTTGAATAATAGAGAGTTTGCTAAAGATTATTTAAACGAATCAAAATTGAGATTGGAGACTGCGGAGTTAGCAATGAACAAAAAAGCGTACGCTTTTTGCGTACGGCAATCTCAAGAAGTGGTGGAACTTTCCTTAAAAGCTGCTTTGAGAATGATTGGTATCGATTTTCCTAAATGGCATGATGTGAGTCCTGTATTAATAAATGAACAAGAAAAATTTCCTGATTTTTTTCAAGAAGGCATTTTAGAATTAAAAGATATTTCTATCGCTTTAGCAAAAAAAAGAGAGCTTTCCATGTATGGTGATGAAATAAGTGCTCGCTCTCCCTCAAAAGTCTTTAGTAATAAAGATGCTGAAGTGGCGTTAAGAGATGCAAAATTTTGTTATCAGAGAGTAGAAGAGTTGTTTGAGAAATTGCAAGATGTAAATAATAATGAAGATATAGAATAAGCAAGAATTAAGAATACACGAGAGAATTAATCAATAACGAAATTAATAGGACTCTAAAAATCTATTAAATATTTTTTTAAACATGGTAGAAAGTGATATAGATATGGCAATCTTAGATAGATATAATGAAATATAGACGTTTATATATGATAAAAAAGGTTTGAGAGACGATTCTACGAAAGGAACGCTTTCTACCACGAAAAATTGGTTTAATTGCCAGATTGGTTATAAGACATATTTTTAGAGAAGAACTATTAGATCAAGATTTTATTTTAAATGCTTACACGACAATATACAAATGAAATAAATCTATTTTTGCGCACGGGATTGTTTCTGTTAACAAGAGAGTGTGTGAACACCTTAAAAATATTACAGAAATTTTGCTTAAGGGGTTTAAGATTGAGCAAGACACTCAAAAAAAAATTGTGTAGCCAATCAAGCCTGAAGAAATTGACCGAGTTGTTTACAATGATTATATAAAGAGAAGATTTAGCTGAAAATTGCTGTTTTTACAGGAGATTTCTAAGGTACAAAAAATAGAATTAAAAGCGGGATGTTATTTTTAATAGAGCTAATAATTCAAAAGTAAATAGCTTCAGAAAGAAGATTGAAATGTTGCAGAGGTAAAATTAGCAGCAGCTTCCACGGTTATCGTTGAAAAGTAAATAGCTTCAGAAAGAAGATTGAAATTTTTAAAGATAAAATAAGGAATGATGAAAGATTAAAATGTTGAAAAGTAAATAGCTTCAGAAAGAAGATTGAAATTAAAATTAAAATAATGTTCAACAAATTTATATAAAAGCGTTGAAAAGTAAATAGCTTCAGAAAGAAGCTTAAAATTCCTTCCTTCATTTCCTTAATAGTAAAGCAATATTGATTCATGGTAAAGAATATAGCTTCAGAAATTAATCAATAGATTTAAAAATTAAAATATTATAAATAATTTTAAAAAAACTTAAATAAGGTAAACACCTTATTTCCCTTATGACAAATGTTACTTTTAGTGTTGATGATGATATTCATAAAAAGATGAAAGAACATCCAGAAATCAAGTGGACGGAAATTCTTAGGAATTCAATCATCGAATATCTTAAAAAAGTGGAAGAAATAGATGTGTTAGCAATTGAAGAATTCAGAAAAAACTTAGATCAAGATATTCTCAATATGATTGAAGAATTGGATGAAGGGGAAGAACTTAAATTCTATCAAAAAACAAAACAAAAGGAAAAGGAAAGAATGGAGATACAACAAAAACTGGAACGGGGTTAGGATCTAATGTGGCTTCTTGATACTAATATTTTAATTAAATGCAATAAGCTAAGACCTAGGCCTTTCAAAAAAGATCTTACATTTACAACTATTTTATCTATAATAGAATATCCATTTGCTTCTAAATTTGAAGAAATGTCTATTATATATCCTACTCTCTTACATTACGGACAAGCTTTAAAGTATGCACTTCTCTTGAGAAAGAATGGTACTCCAATTCCAGTAATTGATATTTTAATTGGTGTAATTACGGTGGAAAAGAATATGATTTTAGTTTCTGAAGATTCTCATTTTGATGATCTTCAAGCTGTAGAACCGCGGTTAAAGCTGATAGGTTTAGAAATCTATATTGAAAGTCTTCAAAAATTTGATAAGATTTAAAAAAATAAAAAAGAATGAAATGTCTGATACTTAGAGTTATGGAGGAGAGATTATATATTATATTTCCTCTCTTTTAGTTAGAACTTCCTTTGTTGTAAAATTTGGGTGATAATATTTCATGAAAATTTCGAAAAACTCTAAGGCATCTGATATTAAATTTCAAATAAATTAGTTGTTCTTCATTTTTTTTTAATGGGAGGATAATAACAATACTCTTAATACGGACACTGAAAAGATAGTATCAAACAAGAAATAATTACCATTATTCAATAAAAAGTATTTAATAGAGAAACTTATAACTAAAAATTAGTTCTTAGATGGTTTAGATTAAATATCGGAAGATTTTAAGAATAGTTTTACCTTTTTCTGTGATAGTGATTTTCTTATTCTTTTTATCTTTAGAGATTTCTATATATCCAAGTTGATTTGCTAAGGGTTCAATGAATCTTTTGTTTACTTTCATATAGTAGCTTGACTGACGAGATCTCAAGTCATCGTGTTTTTTTTGGAGTTTTAGGAATCCCCTTTTAATAAGAATTTCAATAAATTTCTTTTTATAGATGAATTTTACTGGGAATCTGGTTACTTTTTCTGAATATTTATTTTGTATGGTTTTATAAAGGATTTTTAATACTTTAATAAGAATTTCTGGAGGCTTTATTATTGGAAAAATTGGGGGGAAAATTATTATCATTTCACCCTGATGTCTTGGTCCTTCCACAGAAGGATTATATTTGGTAGAATATACATAATACACTTCACAATCCCATAATCTAGCCGCTTCTGTTGAGGCTAATGCTGTAATATTCGAACCTGTACCAATATTAATCATGATTTTGGATTTTTGTTCAATTTTTCTTTCAGCTCTAATAATTTTTGAAATTTCTTGAATTATTTCTATATAATTAGTATAGTCAATTTCATTTTGAATAATTATGATATTAGGCATTTTGAGCTTCAAGAATTCAATATTTTGGTGAAAATATTCCATATTTTCGTCTTTTTGATTAGTACTTTTGATATATGCAGTAAAGTAATATAATTTATACGGTACATAGTTAAGAATAGGTGTTGTGATTCTATAATCTTCTTTACAATTAAAAACAATATGAACCCGAGTATTATCAATTTTACCTTTGTTCTTAAACATTTACTAGTATCATTTTATTTACTTATTTGTCTATTGTGATTTTTAATTCAATTTCATATTTGATTTTTTACAATTTTGAGTTGAATATTATTGGAAAAAAATTTTTAACTGGATGCAAGATTAAGGATTTGTAAAGTTATCGATTGAAACAACGCCTTTTTGATGTGCAACTGTTACAAGTGCTCCATAGATTTTTAGATATTTTTCATCCTTTATAAATGCCTTTAACTTTTCTTACGATTCAAACTTAAAAATTATTGTAAGACTATTTTCAGGAATGTGTTTTCTCCTGTATGTTTTTTTTCCTTCTTTTTTAGCCACTTCAATTCCTCCATTTTATCCTTATTTATTTAATAAGCATATTTATATCCATAATAATAAGAACAATAGTAAGTGGCAAATATTTCAGATTACAAGAGGTTGAGTTTTATATCAGATTTTGATTTAATCGATTCAGAAATAGAATGTATTTCAAAAATTTGGGAATATTATTATAAGGAAATTATTACTCATGAAAATCAAGAGCTTCCAATAAGCCTTTTGATAATTAAATTAATGAATTTATTAAAGGAGACTAATAATAAGGCACTCATAACAAAAGCACTTCTGTTAACAATTTCCTTTTTTTTCACATATTCCTTCTGATTTTCATGATAATCGTTGTATTGAGATGGATTTATTATCATCAAAGTATAGAAAGAGAGCAATTTCGCTCTTAAGACAAGAATTTTTATTAAATTAAATTAGAATTGGTGTAAATATGATTATACGAGTCAACATAGATAGGGATACACTGGATAAGCTTGATGAATCAGGAAAGCAGTTAAAAATTTCCTTATGAAATTATAATATACATCATATTTTTTATTCTCTTAGGGATTCTAATTATTTTCTATACAAAATTTAAAAAATAGGAAAAAAATTTTGGTCATAAAAAAATAATTCAAGGTATTAAGAAAAGATGGAAATCATTGAAAATTACACTTTCAATAAAATTTTAAAATTAAATCTTTATGGACATGTTTCAATAAATTGCTATTTTATTCTTCTTAGTATATTTACTAAGATTATGGAAAAATCAATAATTCTTCGGAAACAACGAGAGTAATCTAAATTAACATACATTTAAGGAATTACTATTCCGCTTTTACTTCTTCTTTTTCTTCTCCTTTTACTTCTTTCTTCTCTTCCTCTTTCTTCACTTTCTTTTTCTTTTCTTTCTTTTTCTTAACCATATTTTTAATCACCTCTATTTTTGATTGGTTTTTATACACTTTTTAGAAATAATCTTTATTTTTGATCATTTAATATTTAGAGAAAACAAAATTTAAATCTTTACTTTGATGTCCAAATGTCTATTATATCTATTAAGAATATAACCTAAATTAAAACCTAGAAAAGGTTGGACTATAATCTCTATTGTTCCATGAACGTTATCTAAATGATCATAGATATATTTACTCATATATTATATTTCTCTTTTAGTTGGGAATGGTATTTTATATTACTCCTCTTTATTCAAGTTTGATACACATATATAACCAAAGTCTGTTGAGGATTTTGGTTTTAATTCATCAAGGTTTACTATTTGAGTTCTATGTCCGCGATGTGTTTTCTCAAATTGCTGTAATAATTGTATCGCTTCAAAATTATTAACATTAATAATGCAATATATATGGCAATCAAAATAAGCTCTCACTCTTACTTCTTTTAATTTATTATTAATCGAATTATTCAGAACCAATTTTATCATATCCCTTTTTCAAAATCATTACGATTTTCATAGACCCCCTCACTATGAGCAATCTTTTTATGACATGCGTTTTTGAAAAAAAAGATTAAAGAATTTTATTTAGAATCTAACTCAGAAAATAATTCTATGTGATTTTTTATAAAATTCCTAGTTCGGTGAGAGAACTTTTTTTCAAGCTTAGATTCATCGTTAATATATTTTTTATAAACTAACCATTGTCCATAAAGCCATAAATATGAGTCTATCTCTTGATAAGAAGGTTTCCAACTTAAACTTACTATTAAATCATCCAAATCTTTTTTAAATTGAGTATAATTGCTTTCATAACAGCTCTTCATGTTCCCTAAAAGATAACTCAGTGCATACCGTGAATATCTATCGTAAATGGGAAATTTATTAGGGTAATGAAAATGACAATATTTACTTGAAAACACAAATCCAACCCGTCTTTTATAAGGTGAAGGCTGAATCTTTGCTATTTCTTCAACTAACTGTTCAAGGTTATTTTTATCGAATTTAGAATCAATTTCTAATTGCTGAATTTCATGGGCTATTAATCTCTTATCCATATTAAGATTACAATTATATAATTTATTCACTAACTCTATTTTGTAGCCTATGTCATGAAAATCTTTATTTTCTTTCTTATTATTAAATTCACGCCTTAATAACTTGTTCACTTCATTCCAACTAAGCATTTTATTCCTAATTTCTACTGCGGCCTCAATATTTTTTTGGTTAATCGTTTTCATTTTTCATCATTCTCTTTTTTATGTTTTTCTAATGTATCAATATCCGCAGTATAAATATTTACAATAACTAAGAATAATTTTCAATTTTCAGTATGGATCTCGTTAAAAATTCAAAAATCTGTTCAATATTTTCTCCAGTTTTAGAGGAACATTCGAAGTTTTTAACGATTTTATATTTTTTTGAGATTTTCTTAGCGTATTTTCTGGATATTACTCTTTCTTTATGGAGATCTAATTTGCCACCAACCATTAAGAGAGGAATTTTCTTTTTATCATTAGATAAATTATCTTTGAATAATGTTAACCATTTTTCTACGTTTTTTATACTGGAATAATTAGTGATATCATACATAAAAATACCTCCTGATATACCCTTTATAAAAATTGGGAAAATAAATTGAAATTGAGGATCACTTCTAAGATTCCAAATTTGAAGTATAATTTTAGAAGAATTTATTGTTAAATTTTTAAGCGCAATATCTATGCATACTGGTGGCTTTACTTCCTTTTTTTGAATACCTGCTTGGGTTAATGAAGTTTTTCCAACATTTCTTTCGCCAAAAATACATATTTTGAAGATTGAATCCTTGTTTATTTCTTGCACCTCCAATTTTTTAAAAGTTTCCAAGTTTTCTTTTAACTATAGAATCTATTAATCACTTCTATTGGCATTTTTTTACTTAACTTAAAATTAAAGATAAATCCTTATACCTTATTTTATTATATCAGGGATATTTATAGGTGATTCTATAGAAGATCCTATATAACAATAAAATAGTCAAACATTTTGTATTTAAATCTTTACTTCTTTATTTTTTCTTTAAATTATTTTAATATTATTGGTGATTTGCTTCATTTTCTATAATAGAAATACTAAAGTGATTAATTTAATAAAAGATAAATATCATAATATTATCTTATTTATAGTAAGATTAAAAGCATAAAAATAGAATTTTAATTTAAGGAGTGTGAAATAAATGTCAGAAGCAACAATTAATGAGGAATTTACTACTAAACTGAAAAATGAGCAATTTCTCTATTTTGCAGATAATTCTTATTTAGGAATTGCGTTAATCCAGAGAGGACATCTCATATATTCTAATACAAAATTTGGAGAAATCTTTGGCTATTCTCAAGAAGAGATCTCAAAATGGAAAAAGAGAGAATTCTATAACATTGTGCATCCTGAAGATTTAAAACATTTAGTAGAGACATTTAAGATTGAAAATGATAAAAGAACTATAACAATACGATTTAGAGGTATAAGGAAAGATAAAAGCATAATTAATATAGAAAATTATAATTGTCAAATTAAATATAATAATAAGTTTGCAGTTTTATCCAGTTATATTCCATTAGAAGAAACCTTTGAAGAAGAACCCTATACTCCTAAAATGATAAAGATAAAGAGAGAAAAAATAATTATATTGAAATATCATTCAGATATAGAGAAACTCCTAAAAGATAGTAATCTGAAATTTGAAATTTATACCCATTCTTCATATCGAGAAGAAAATTAATGTTCATTTTCTTGGATTTCTTCATTTTCTTTCGAGATTTCTTCAAAATGAACATTATATCTCTTTTCAGGATCAAGAACCTTATGCTTAATTAACGTTCTTGGGATATATACGATTGTATCTGGTCCCATTGAGGCTAATTTTATATTCTCTAAGGTGAAGATTCTCTTCTCTCTATTCATACTTAATCGCATTAAATTTCACTTTAAACATTTTTTATTATATTTTATTGAGCTTTAAATATTTCCCTATAGAGGTTAATATTTTTACAAAACGACTTTAGTCATAAATTCGCATAGTATCATTCTTAATGTATTGATTATAATTATTCCTTTATATCTTTATCAAAATCTTTTATTTTTTTCTTAATTAAATTAGTAAATTAAAAATAATGTTATTATCTCCATTAAAAAACGATGCTTTAGTTCCTATGATGGTTATGTTTATATATTTTCGAAAGAATGGAATGATAATAAATTGTAATCAGCAATATCGAGTCTTTGAAAATCTTCTCTTACCCCTAACGAACAATCTATTCAATTTCCTAATAAATTATGTCTTTTTCCCATATATTATAGTTATAATCTTGTTCTTGGTGTTCCTCCCAACTTAATAGACACTCACTCTAATTTCCTTCAAATATATGAATCCATATAAGAATGTTATGATAGAGGGTTATCGTAACAAAAAATTTATATCATTTTATCAAGAAAAGAAGAAGAATAAAGAGTGAAGTTGTAATGGTGATTTTCATATTAAGGAACAGTGTAATAAACTTCTTTCATTATATCAGAAAATAATGGTTATTTTACAAGCCAAATCTTAATAATTCTATAATTTCATTACTATTTAAAGAAAAATTCTACTAAATATTGATAAAATCAGTCCTTTAAGATGGTAACATGCAAAGAGTTGCATAAGGATTTGCTTGACGGGACAATAATGACTATTAGTCGCATTCATAAGTATTTTGTGATTGTTGAAAATATCTATAAAAAGAAGAGGAATTATGAACCGAGAAATAGTTATCGCTGGTGAATCAAAGAAAGAGAAAAAGACAGAGAAAAAAATGAATAACTGGAGAAGAATTAAGGAAGGAAACGATTATAGTTATAACATTAAATGAGAAAGAAATATTACAATTTTTATCAGAAATATTTGACAATCCTAAGTAAGCATTGTAATTATCGATTTTTATAGAGTTCTTTTGACATATTGCTTTAAAAAGATAACAAATTGCCGGTTAGGTAATATTTTCTCTATCTTAAACCAATACATAATTTTTAAATTATAAGAATTCTCCAGATTTTATTCTTATAAATCACTAATTTTTTCTGAAGTGAAGTAAAATAAATTTGCAGATTCAATTAATAGAATTAAAATTATGAAGAATTATAAGTTAAAATCGGTTTTAAGTAAATTTGAATTAATATATGGAGGAATTTACAGGTTAAAATGAGAATAATAAGAAAGGGAGACTCCTGCCAACAAGACGCAAAAACGCGTCGGAAAAACAATATAGGGTAAGGAGGGCGAAATCAGAGTGTAAGAATTTACACTACCAAAAGACAAAAATCCAGGGTGTAGGCAGGAGTCATTGTTTTCTATATAGATTTAATATCTAGTTTACATGTTGCTATTATTGAAATTTATGAAAGATATGTGATTTAGAGTTTATATACTAATTCATAATCGTATTAATGTTTGATTTAAAGCACCTTTAATAATAGATTTTTGTAATTTCGTTTTAAATACATTTAAAGTAACTATTTACTTCTCCTTTGACTGCCTTTTCTATATTTTTTACCAGTTTTTTATTATCAAAGGGTTTTTTTATAAAACTTATTGCCCCAATCTCCTTGGTTATGTGTTCAATAGCCCAATCCGCACTTATAATTATAATTTTTGCTTTATTATTAATTTGTAATATTTCTTTAGTTGCTTCAAGTCCATTTTTTAGCGGCATTTTATAATCCATGATGATGACATCTGGTTTTTTTGAAAATGATAGATATTTAATAACTGCTTCTTCTCCGTTCATTGCTTCATCTAAAATTTCAAACCCATTTGATTTTAATAATGAGTTGTAAAGTGTTAAAGTAGATAATTCATCCTCAACAAGAAATATGGTTGCCATTTTTCTCCCCTTATGAATGAAGCTGAAAAAGTCTAGACCGTTGGAATAGTAGTTTTTCATCTTTTTATATTATATTTCACATTTTTTACGTGTGTTATATCCCAAATCCTAGACTCTAAAAATAATCACATGAAATTATATATTCTTTCCTCAACCAAAAGAAATCAATTTTTTTTATTAGACTATTGATTTTTTTGTCAAATAAAAAATAAGGCACATTTATTTTAAAATATTTTCATGAGGAAATGGTTTTCACGAATGTCCTGTGAAAAAATCGAAATTTATTTCAATAACTTTCTTAATTCTTTTATTAATAGAGTCTATTCTTTCAAGGGCTATTTCGAAACCATATTTGGATAAATATTGATTTTAAACTTTCAAAGAAATTATAGTTAAATATTCCCATATATTTTTTTTCGTTAGAAAATTGTTTATGTTAGCAAACCAATCTCTATTGTGATATATTTGAATTGGCGTGTTAGGTTTTTTATAAAAAATCTCTCCATAATTCGAATCTTTACTAAATAAAAATATACTTATAATAATCTCTTGGATATAATTTTTGTATTCCTAACGATATTTTTTTACGATTAATCAATTTTACCCTCTTTTTTATCTAATTTATGATAAAGCGTAGTTGTATGTGTTTTTCTCTCTCTTCTTTTGTATCTTCCCAATGCGTCTTAAGTTCTTTTTCTAAGGATACCATAAATTCACTTTTCTTTTTTGTCAATTTCCTTCTCCTTTTTTTTATTTTACTTTATTTTTATTGAATCTGAATTCTTACCCATAATATCAAGAATTAAAGTAGAAATAGGGATTTGTGAAATCTGTTTTATGATAAAACGAAGTACCTCAGAATTAGATTCTATCCCTTCTATTTACAAAATCCCAAATGGGGTAATTTTGATCTCGTTATCCCTGTTGATGTTGAGGGAAGATAATAAAATTACCGTATCCAAAGCAAATATTAAATATTATATCCTTCCTGGAGGGATCCAAACATTTGATCCTATTACTTTTTTTGAAGATCAGGACCTAATAATTTCTTCTATCAACTAATTTTTCGCAGTTTTTTCTCTGTTTTTTTCATGAAGAAGCATAACATTCTAAGTATTAAATAATAAAGAGTATCGGCCTCCTATTATTATGTTCCTACACATATTCTATTATTAATAGGAGTCTAAATAACAGTATCTAGAAAAAAACTTAATAGAAATTTTCAAAAGAACTTACAACCCTAACTCTCTCAATTTTCATCATTTTTCAAATGATTAAAATTGATCATTAGGTGACCAAAACTAATAAAAATACCCTTTCATTAAAAAATTACTTTATAAAATCTAGGTAATATAGAATTCTAATTTACAATAAAAATATTAACCAAACTTTCTCCGTACATCCCATAGATCAAGAGCTTCTTTTAAATCCTCATATTGTTTCGGTTCAAGATGACCTTGTAATTCAAATAATAAACTTTGTATTAAAACTACTAATGATAACATTAGCCGACTGTCTATATTATGCATTTCAGCCTCCATAGAATCATAAATATTTGGGAAAAGTGTCTTATAGTTTTGCTTTATTTTTGATAATAATAGACTCTTAATTGTTGAATTCATCATTTCTGAATGTACGTGTTTAAGATATTGTTTTAATAATGCTAAAAAATCAAATTTGTCCATAATTTCCACCTCATTTTATTATTATATTTATATTTATAAACTAACTTAGTATAATGCGTTTTTTTTAAAAAAATAAAAAAATTATTTTATTGGTGCCCCATATTTGGGGCAAAAAGCACTAATTTTGTCTAAAATCTCAACTCCACATGAGGAGCAATAAGTAATTTTTACCAATTCTTTTTCTTGTAATTTAACAGATTTGTCTTTAACAGGTGTATCTTTTTCAATCGATATAATTTCATTTGGAGTTCGTTTTCGGTATCTATAAATGAGAGCTATTGCAACAACTGAAGCAACACCTATAGAAGAAAAAATTAATAACCACCAAAATAATTGTACTCCAGAATTATCTGAATTACTAAGTGGTTCAATTTCGATAGTGAAGTAATCGCTAAATGTATAAATTGAATCATCGTAATAATCAGAGAGTTTAATTCGATAATTACTTCCATCATATGTATCACTTGAACTGAGATACCAAGAATAAGAGCCATCGTTATATTCCATAGTATCTATTACTTCTGAGAAAATAGCTCCTTTATATAATTCTATTCGCACATAATTTATATTCCCTGTTGTAGACCACGAGATTTCATTATACCCATTATCAAAAGTATCTGTACTCTTTGGACTATATATTATAATACTCTTCGCATAAGTTATATCAAAGCTTATTTCAACAGTTTTTGAAGTAATAAGTGAGAATGTATTAGAAAAGTAAACTTTAAAATCATCATCATAAGGAGCATTAAAATGTATCGTTCCAGATATAACTCTACCATAATTTTCAATTGTGTCTCCATTAGAATTTTTAATATAAAGATCAATATCTTTATTTCCTCCCGCAATTACTTCAAATTCAATTGTTAAAATGTCCCCTGCATTTAGATTGAACATGAAATAGAGATAACTTCCTGGGGGAATTGTCTCAGTATAATCAGGATCATCTATACCAATAGCTGAAATAATAAATGATGAACTAAATCCTAAAACCATTGCCAATGTTAAGATTATATTTTTCTTTTTCATATCTTGATTTTTAAATTAAAAATAAATATATTTTTTAATTTTAGTAATTAGACTAATTATTGAGAGAAACGATACAAGACCAAGCAATAATAATGGATATCCTATAATAACAGGTACCCTATTACCTCCAGGAGGAGGATAAGCAATATGTAAAATATTACTCCATTCTCCAATATTAGCATCTTCATTAGGATCTATTCCTATAGTATCTCTTGCTCTTATTTTATAATAATAATTTCCATATTCCATTTCAGTAAATTCCAATGACGTATAAGAAGATGTATTTGATTCTAACACCCAATATGTATCATAAATAGTGAAATTTTCTGATTCTGAAACTATCAACTCATAATCTTGAATCCCATTTAAATCTTCAGAATTCCACCATGTTACATACCAATTATCGACTGTATATATTGTTTCATTAATTAAACCCATCCATTCAATTTTCTCGGGAGGGTCACAATCTCTTCCATTTATTATGAATAATCCATTAGTATCTCCCCAATAAACACCTAACTTATCATCTCTAAATTGCATATTTTGGGATTCTATTTTATCAGACCACATATTACCATTGGCTTCTGAAACTTTTGAATAGTAATGTATATCTGGGGAGCTATAATAATAGCTATAACGATAGATCATTGATGAACTACTCCAATAACCCCTTTCTAAAAAATAAATGTAATTTGCTGTACACCATACATCTTTAGGATAATCAAGATTTAAATAAATATAATCCACTAAAGTATTAGTATAGTCATACTGTACGATTTTTCCATCAGCATCATAATCATAATCATCATCCTGAGCATAAATAATATATTCTCGGCTAGTATCTAAAAAAGCACTTGTAATTCCAACATCGAAAATCATCGTTTTTATACTATCTGTTAAAGTATCATATAGATGAATTTCCGTAGAATTATAATATAAAACATATCTTTCACTATATTGAACATCAATTACACCAAAAAAATCGGGACCAATATTTTCAATTATTTTATCATTTGAATTCCAGTAAAAAACATTGCTTGCTGTCCTCCATGCTAAATCAATTCTTTCCCAACCAGGAATTTTAAAATATTCGACAGATAATTTTTGTGGTATCCAAGTAGAGGATACAACTTTTTGATATGTTAAAATAGATGTATTAAATTTCATAATAGCATTATTATATTCTACTGTTGCTAAAAATATCAAATCTCCCTTGGGATCATAAACAGCATCAATATCGCAAACAACTCCAAGATTTCCCCTTACCAATAAAGGAGTAAATGGTTGACTATTTAGATTAACTCTATATATCGAACCATTATTAGTTGCGTTATAAAAATATAAATTATCATAACAAAGCTTGAAAATCCCATCTTTAGTTCCAGGTATATTCACTCCATAACTAATTCCATTAAAACTATTTGAATAAAGATCATTTTCATTGATCGTTTGAATCTCTTTTGGTTTATTAATATTAAAGCATATAGATAATGATAAAACTAATATTAACATTAAAATAATCTTTTTAAACCTCATTTTTTACCTTTTTTGTCTAGAATTTTCAAATTTAAATATTTTTATAATATTTTTTATAAGGGATTCTATAAAAAACTCTATATAACTATCTAGTCCTCCAACAAAATATAAATCTTTACTTTTGTTCTCATCTTTTATAGAACTTTAAAAAATTGAAAAAGTAGGTCCTATCTCTTAAACTTGTCATTAAATTTAAATTCTAATTTATATTTATAAAAGAATTTCTCCATTTTTCTCTATCCACCACTTCTTCTTCATTTACAATTTGTACAGGATGACCGGAATGTGATGAATCAAATATTTTCAACTGATTTTGATTGATATAATCATTTTCAATGATAGGTACATATTCATGACACTTGAAACATACTTTTAGTTTTATTTAATACACGTCCTTTAGATTTAATTACTAATTTGATTTTGTACTAATTTTTAATTGGCCAGTATTAACAATTAAATTATAGTTCTAAATATAACCTCCAGAGTCCATCATTATTCTCGATAAAAATTTAAAAATTGTTTCAACATTTTCTCCAGTTTTAGAAGAACATTCAAAATGTTTAATGAATTTCAATTTTCTTGCTATTATCTTTGCTTTTCTTTGAGAAATTATTCTCTGTTCTTGGAGATCCATCTTTCCTCCAACTAGCAATAATGGAATTTTCTTTTCATCCTTGAATAAACTTTGTTTAAATATGGTAATCCAATTCTTTATATTCATTATACTTGAATAATTAGTGATATCATACATCAAAATACCACCAGATGCGCCTCCAGTAAAAGAAGGGAAAAGAAACTTAAATTGAGGGTCACTCCTAAAAATCCAAATTTGAAGAGTAATTTTAACTGAATTTATGGTTAACTCTTTAATTGCAATATCTATACAGGTAGGTGGTTTTGTGTCTTTATTGAATATCTTATGAATCGCTTTTTGAATGAATGAGGTTTTTCCAACATTATTATCTCCAAAAAGACATATTTTGAAAATTAGATCTCTGCTAATTTATAACACCTTATTAAGTTAAATTCTTTCTATATCTTAATCAAAAAGAACAGGAGAATTTAATTTTAAACTATTACCCTTGCTTTCCCTTTATTATCACTTCAAAGTGATATTATAGAATATTCTATAAGGAACCCTATATAAAAATATAAAAAGAGATAGATTTAAATTTTTGTTTTTGTTCGTAAAGTGAGAACAACTTATAATTCTACAAAAATATATAAAACCACTTAAAAAATTATATTATTAGAGAAAATTTTAGACAAAATATCGCGTAAGAATATTTCAGAGTATAAACCATGTCAGAAATCAAAGAAAATGAAGATTTTAGTACGAAATTAAAGGATGAGCAGTTTCTATATTTTGCAGATAATTCTAATCTGGGAATTCTGATAATTCAACAAGGCTATATAAAATATTATAATCACAAATTTCCAGAAAGTTTTGGCTATTCTCCAGAAGAGATCTCGCAATGGAAAAAGAGAGAATTTTTCAAAATAATCCATCCTGACGATCTAAATCAATTATTACAAAATCTTAATATTGAGGATGATAAGATGGTATCTTTTCGATTTAGAGCAATAACTAAATCACAGAGAATTGTTAACATAGAAGTTTATCTCTGTATAATACGATACAATAATGCAAGAGCCTATTTAATAAGCACTTCATCATTAGATGAAATCTCTACAGAAGAAGCATATCTTCCAAAAAAAATAACGATAAATAAAAAGACAAAAATTATATTAGATTATCATTCAAATGTAGTTAAACTGTTAGATGACAATAATATAGCTTTTGAAATCATTAGAAATTGCTCATATCGAGAAGAACAATAAGTTAATTTTCTGACCTCTTATTTGAGACTTCTTCGAAATGTACATTGTATATTTTAGTAAGATCAAGAACTTTATGCTTAATTAATGCTCTAGGGATATATACGATTGTATCTGGTCCCATTGAAGATAATTTTACATTTTCTAATGTAAAGATTTTCTTCTCTTTTCTCATAAGGTATCGCATTAAATTTGACTTTAAATATTTTACATTATATTTTATTGAACTTTAAATATTTGTATTAAAATAAAAATTTATAGAGTTCCCTATAGAATGAACTTTTATTTCCAATAGTATTTATTCCTATCTCAGATCCATCACACCATAGTATATGTTTTCTGATTTAGTGAAGTATTAAATAGTATTTTTCAATTTTTAATTATGGAACTAATAATTTGACAAAAGCATCAATATAGGTGTAGAATTATATTAATAGAAATTGAATTTCCTAAAAAAATTTTCTATGGCAACAATCGAAAAAATAGAGAAAGAAAACAAGACGGATATTATTATTATATAAAAAAAATAGTTTTATTTTTCATTTATTCTACCTCTTTTAACTAACTAGTTCTAATTTATCTATAATTTCTATTTTATTTCCTTTCCCATCAATTTTATATCTTCTTAATCCTTTTGGACTTTTCCCTTTTGAATAATCTATTAGCATTTTAATAAAACGTTTAAATTCCTTTTCTTCTTTCATTTCAATTTACTCTTTTCATTTGATTTTTGAAGAAGTTTAGCTGTATGGGTTTTTTCTCTTTCTTCTTTTGTTTCTTCCCAATGCGTCTTAAGTTCTTTTTCTAAGGATACCATAAATTCACTTTTCTTTTTTGTCAATTTCCTTCTCCTTTTTTTTATTTTACTTTATTTTTATTGAATCTGAATTCTTACCCATAATATCAAGAATTAAAGTAGAAATAGGGATTTGTGAAATCTGTTTTATGATAAACCGAAGTACCTCAGAATTAGATTTTATCCCTGAAGATTTTTTGATTTCTGAAAAGGGATGATATAGCGGGTCTTCTTGAGTAAGGGTAAGTCTTAGTTCAATATTTTCGTTAATAGTCATATTTTTACCTCTTTTATGCTAATTAATTTTTTTTTATCCAATTTTGTCATAAAAAAGATATTTTTTTATATATATAAATATTCGTGATAATTTAGGATAAATCTGGAGTAATTTACAAAAAGTTATATTTTTCTCAAAATATAATATCTTTATGGATAAACACAATGAAACTGAAGAAGAAATAGGTATTAGACTAAATCTTTCAAAAGAAGTAGATCAACCATTATATGATTATTTCCAACAAATAAAGAAAAATCTAGGCCTAAAAACCAATACAGAAGTAGCGAGGATATGTATAAAAAAAGCGTATGAATACTGGTTTAGTAAAGGGGATACAGAAATAATTTAATTTTATTTAATTTTTTCCAATTTTTTTTAATTCCTCTTGGATTTCATTATCAGCCATAATAACAGTATTAATTTGTGATTTCAAATATCTAATACCTATTACTATTTAAATAATTTTTCTATAATACCGACATTTTTAAAATCTCTTTTTTTACTCTCAATCACCTCACCCTTTCTCTAGAGCTCAGAATTGTTTTATTTTAAAAAGTCTTATCTTCTTATTTTACAAGCTCTTTTAACTCAAAATAGATTTCATTGATTTTTTCTATATCCTCTGTGAGTTCCTCGTTATTGACGATATTTCTAATTCCTGATAAACCAATTTGATACTTACTCAATATGGTTATCAGATAGTTCATAGGATCATCAAATCGGCATTCAATTTTTGCTAATTCAGATAGATTAAAGCTTCTCAAATTAGATATATGAAGCCTAATTATATCTACCAAATATCTTTCTTCTGTCCTTAGATCCCACTTTCCAAGAATACCAAATAATCGCTTATATTTACCACGTTCATTAAATTCCTTTAATACTCCTCTCAGCTCATAAATTTCTGATATTAAGGACATAATTCTCTCAATTATAATTCTTAAGTGTTCATTTCTTGCTTTCTTCTCTTTAATGTATTGAATATACAATATAATAAAAGGACTTAAAATTATAATAAATTGGATTGTTTCAGTTAAATTAACAATGTTATGACCCCAATTCAAAATAATGAATATCCCAATGATCATTCCGATAAAAATAAATAATCCTAATGAATAAAAAACAAACCATCTTTTTAATTTTTTAAATATTACACGATAATTCTTTCTTTCGTTATTTATAACCATAGTTTAATCATCATTCTTATATTGATTTTAGCTCTCTATTATTTAACCAATTATTAGTATTATCTCTAAATTTAAATGACTTTTTTACTTCTACTTGAAAAAAAAAAATTATAGTTTTTGCGTTTCATAATAAAATGAAACTAAGAAATATCCTCGTTTTTCTGTGTAAGTTGCCTTCTCCATTCCACATTCTTTTTTGATCGGATCATTCTCAGGAAGGGGAATTATTAGAGGGGGAATATAGGTATGTTGAATAAATCTAATCTTTTTTTCCTTGTTTTCTAAAAGCCAATTATTAATTTTTAATTGAATATCATCCTCTAATCTTAACGTTAAGATTGTGTAACTCAACATTTTAATCAACTTTAATAAAGTAGACTTCTTGGATGAATTCTTCTATTTTTCTGATATCATCTCTTCTATTGAAGTGAAATTTCCAATCATCCCCATTAATCATGATATATCCGTATTGTTTTAGACCTTTTACAAGTAAGACAATCCCTATAATAATTAGAATAGGGCCTATCAGATATACCAGAGTAGATAAATTAACACTCAATGCAATCCCTACTGTTAAGAAGATTGCACCCAAAATTAAGAATAATTTATTTCTAGCGTGCCACGCATTTTCGATATATGAGATTTTAGTAAGAGGTATATCTCGATAGATTCGGTCATACCCTTTCAACTTTTTAAAATGAAATATTCTTTTATTTGTAATCCCTAAAATATTCTGTTTAACTTTTTTCTGAGTAACAGAGCTAATTTCCCCCTTCGGTCCGATTTCCCATTTGAATAGAATCGATTCTTGATTATTTAAATAATTCTCTATTGACATATTTATACCTCTTTTTATTTTTTGGTTACCAAATTTAAGTTTGATTTTCAATCTCTTTATAGAGTTCTCTATAGAAGGTAGTATAAATAAGAAGAATATTCCGTCAAAATATAAATCTTTACTTTTATAAAAAGATTAAAATTAGATAGCAAATTATTATGTTCGGGAATAATGTAGACAAAAAATACTACAAATCAGAAATGAGTGTAAGAAATGTCAAAAGCAATAATAAATGAAGAATTTTCGACTAAACTAAGGAATGAAACATTACTTCATTTTGCCGAGAATTCAACTATAGGGGTTTTAATAATTCAGAGAGGATATTTACAATATTTTAACCAAAAATTTACAGAGATTTTTGGGTATACTAAAAAAGATATTCTACAATGGAAAAAAAGAGAATTCTATAAAATTGTTCATCCTGAAGATTTACCATACTTAATAGAATTCTTTAAGATTGAAACAGATAAAAAAACAGTATCAGTACGATTTAGAGGGGTAAAAAAAGATAACCATATAATCGATATAGAGAATTATATGTGTTATATTAAATATAACAATAAAACAGCATGCTTATCAAGCTATATTTCTTTAGAAGAGTCCTTTGATGAAATCTATGTTCCTAAATTGAGCAAAAGAAAAATAGAAAAGAAAATCATATTAGATTATCATCCAGACATAGTTAAATTTTTAGGAGATAATACTATAAAATTCGAAATTATCAAATGTAGCTCATTTCGAGAAGAATATTAACCCTCTTTTTCATGATCCTCTCCAGATATCTCTTCAAAATGAACATTATATTTTTTTTCAGGATCAAGAATCTTATGCTTAATTAATGCACGGGGAATATAGACAATAGTATCTGGACCCATAGAAGCTAATTTTACATTTTCTAACGTAAAAATATTCCTCTCTTTATTCATATTCTGTTCCATATTGGATCACTTTAAATAATTTTTATTATATTTTATAGAACTTTAAATATATTTTTTCAGATAGAGTTCTATAGGAGGCTCTATAGGGGACTTTAAACAATAATGTTAATGGTGTAAAGAATTAAGATTGAAATTGAAATACCTGATAAAGTATATAAATTCTTCAATGTTCGAGCTATCTTTAATAACAGAAAAATAAATGAAGAAATATCACAGTTTTTAGAAAAAGAATATGAAATCTTAAAAGATTTGTCATTTGATGAAGCTATAGCTTCTTAATTTTGTTTTTTATCTCTTTAGAATACTAAAAATCATAAGCTTTTTCAATAATAAATTTAATCACTTCTGCTGATTTAATTGGAGAAAGAAAATCTTGTATCTCCTTAAGTTTTTTATAAATGGGGTTCCAAGATATCTGGTCATGATGCTGTTTATGGATAACTACAATCTGAAAATTAAGTTAATAGATTGCAGGCTAAATTTACTCTATCTAATTTTAAATTTGAAATGTAAAGCTCACTATTGCTCTTCTCCATATTTCAACTAAAAGTATGATATATCCTTTTAAAATTCTTAGGTTGTGATTTAAGAATAATTTTTCAAAATAATGAAAGTTTAAAAACTAGGATATTATTTTCTTTATTAGACAAAAATGTAATAATGATTTTTATATTTTAATTTGAAAAAGTAGTTATTAAGGGTGAAAACAGAGCTGAAATCTGAGAATTTAATCTCAAAATGGAAGAAAGTATTACTTATTAAACCAAATTACAAAAATAGTGATGCCTACATGTATTATATTAAGATGAACTTTCCTCCACTAAATTTAGCATACATCGCTAGTTATTTACTAGATCTAAACATTGATGTTGAAATTCTTGATGCGAAAGTAAACAATTTTAATTGTTGGGAATTAAAGAGAAAAATTATGAAATTTAAACCAGACTTGATTGGAATATCTGTATATCTCTCTGCAGTGATTAATGAAAGCTTTAAAATAGCTAAGATTATAAAACAAATTGATCCGAAAATAACGGTTGTATTTGGTGGTAGGCATCCTACATTTGAGTCTGAGCAAATTCTTAAAAGAAACGAAGTTGATATCATTGTAAGAGGGGAGGGAGAAATTACATTCAGAGAATTAATCACTAAAGGAAATCCTCAATGTATTGAAGGGATTTCTTATAGAGCAAATGGCATAATTGTACATAATCCAGATAGACAATTAATGAATTATTCAGACGTTAGGCTTCCTGCAAGATATCTTTTAAACGGTAATAAATATTGGATATATACAGTGAGACTAGAAACTGTTGAATCTTCAAGAGGATGCCCTACTCATGTAAATTTTGTATTACACCGAATTTTTATAAGCGTAGTTGGAGACCACGACCAGTTGAAAAAATTATTACGGAATTAAAAATGATCTCAAGAAATCGAAAAATTTCAGATATCTTTTTTGTTGATGATAATATGACTGCTAATACAAGAAGAGTTGAACATCTATGTGAAAAAATAATCGAATGTAAAAAGAAAAATGAAATAAGAGATTTTAAATTTTTTGCTCAAATTAGAGTAGATTCTGTGGTAAAATCTCCTCAAATGGTTAAAAAAATGGCTGAAGCCGGATTCTGGGTTGTATTGATTGGAATTGAGAGTATATTTGAAGAAACCTTAAAAGAAGTAAGAAAAAATATGAACTTTCAGGCTGTTTTAGATGCAATTAAAATTCTACATAGAAATGACATCATTGTTGTTGGAAATATGATCATTGGGGTAAATCTACATGAAAAAGAAGAAGATGTCAAAAAAGAAATAAAATATATGTCAAAGACAGATATCGATATATTAACTTTTAGTATATTAACTCCTTTTCCAGGAACTATCACAATTCGGGAATTAGAAGAAAAAAAACTCATTATAAGTAAAAATTGGTCTAAATATACAATAATTAAACCTGTAATTAAAACATACAAGTTGAGCCCTAAAAAGTTGAGTGAACTTCTTTTATATTCTTTTCAGAAAATAAAATATATCAATAATCAAAAAGGATTGTTGTTAAGAATAATAAAGAAGCGTGGAATTCTATTTATATTAAATCCCGTTCGAATCGTATTATTACTGAAAGCTTTCATTAAGATGAGAATTTTTTTCAAAGCTCACAGAAAATAATGAAGGAAATACTATAAAGAAAATCGCTTTTATATTTAAAATTAGGATAAAACTCTTCATTTCTAAATTTAGTAAATACTAAAAATAAATATACACAAGAGTCTCCATTATCTAAAAGGTGAATTCAATTTTTAAAAAAAGAGAGGAGAAAAGAAATTTGAGTTTTTAAGTTAAGATTAGGGAGAGATTAAATTCAATAGAGTCTAATAGAGAGCGAAAGTGTCAAAAATAGGATTAAGTTTAAGTATGATTGGTGGCATTCTGTTCTTTATTTTAACTTATTTTTTTGCTAGAGATTATTATTTCATGTGGCCGTTGGGTGGGGTTTTTGTACTAGGGTTTCTTTTTTATCTATTTATTAATGTGGGTGCTATAGTTGGAGCAATTTTAGGATTTATAGGGAAAAGAATTGGTTATTATTTATGTTTACTGATTGGAATCAGTTTTCCTCTGTTTGGGTTGTATTTATCTGGTCCATATTTTTTTATTTATTTTTTTGAAGGTTTTATTGATACATTTTACATTTATATCCCATGGTCGATATTATTTATTGGTGGTATTACTGGTTTTATAGAATTGCGATTGGAACTTAGAAAAAATAACTTAATTCTTTGAAAAAAAATAATTTTGAGTTCTACTTGCTGGTCCTAGTGTTTGAATATATTTTTCCAAACAAAATGGAAAATAATTTCTCTACAAGCAAAAAATTAGATAATTTCAATTCCATAAAAGATTCTTTAGACTCTAAAGTAATCTTACAATTCTTTTATAATAGTTTAAACCTTCTTAGATTTTTAAGAAAAATTAATGGATTAAATTAGATTTCTTTATTAAGAAAAAATATTAAGAAAGAACATCATAAATTCCTTTTCGGGGTCTCGAAATTATTATCATCAATTGTAAAAGTGCTTCTAAGTATCTCTTGTCTCTTATTATCTGTGGGTCTTTATAATCTCCTTCAAGGTTTAAAATATCATTTAATTGTTTTAATGCGATGGTAATATGAGTAAAACTATATAAGTTTCTATTATATTTATGGATAAATTCTTTCAATATATTTAAAGCAAATTCTACCTTTAAAGATTCTTTTGGAGTCAAAAGCTCCATTGGGGCAATAATCTCAAAATATTTCCCCATTTTATTAATAATTTTATCATTTAGAACTTCTCTATGTTTATCTATAATATGGTGTAATTTATCGAGTCTATCAGTAAATAATCTGGAAGTTTCTCGAGTTAAATCCATAGAAATTGACATCCCTATTCTAGCTCCAGTTTTTAATTGACTTATATTCCATAACATAGTAAATAAAATATCTAAAGAATTTTCAAATTTTTCTACAATTATCTCATTTTTATGCCCATTTCTCACTTCTTTAGCGTATTTTGACCCTTTTCTTGAAGATAATTTCAAAAACAATTGAAATAATTCCTCATCGTCAGTTATAATTTTTCCCCTTCGAGTCTTTAATTATTGAAACTTAACAGCAATAATGGAAAAGATAATAGGTGAGATTGGGTTTTTAAGGATGGCTCACCAAATGTTTTGACAATAATTTAAGAATTTCTCATTATTATATAATTATCTATTTTCCATTGAGTTATGTACTCAAAGAACAAAAAATAATAAATTAGGAATTACCTTTATAATTAAACTCTATTCTTAGATTTTCTGTAAAGCCACATTTTTTAAAGGATAGAAAAATTCCTTAAATATAAAAAGACTCAGGAGGATGTTTTTTGAGCCCTTTAGTATCTACAGAATGATTTTTAGTTATACATTCAATAGTTTTTTTCATATCTTTAATAAACTGATCTACTTCCATATTTATTAGACTTTTATTAGGAGGAGAAACCAATCTAGGTCCGAAATCCCCGATGTTTAGATTTGTAATATTCACAAATTTTTTTTTAATTTTTTTCGATAATTTTTGGCAATTCTTATAATATTTCAGAGAATCTTTTAGACATTTAAAAAAATAATTGATCCGATTATAAAATATTTCGATATGGTCTAAATCGTTAAATTCTTTGATATAAATCTTTCCAAACATAACACAGGTTCAAATTCTTCTGTTATATAATCTTGAAAATGAATTTTATAGTCCCCAAAATCAATATTTCTTTCATAGAAGATCAATCGCTTATGTTCCATTGGTACCATAATTAACCATCCTCAAGTTAATATATTTATAAATCTTCTAAGGAACTTCGCATAGACCTATTCAATAAAGTTAAATATGATAATTTATTCGTTTTTATTGAAGAAAAAAATAAATGTAATATTTTGATTCAGGAAATTGATATAAAAAAATTAACGTGAAGTGAAAATTTTTATGTCAGAAGAGATAAATAATAGTTTAAATACGAAAATTGATGGGTTAAAGAGATTGTTAGAAGATGCTAATGCTATAATTGCCAATCTTGAGAAGAATTTGAAAGATAAAGAAAAAGAATTATCAGATTTATCCAAATTTACTAATGAAAAGATTTCAAGTCTATCAACTGAATTAGAAAACGGAAAAAGAAAGTTTGATAATTTAAAGAATAAAATTTCTATAGTAGAGGAAGAAAACGCTAAATTAACCTCTCAACTCGCTGAATTAAATAATTTACTTTTACAAAAAGATTCTGAGATTGAAGAACTTAACAAAACTATTTCTAAAAAAGATAAATTTATAGAAGAACAGATTGCACATATTGAAAAACTCAAAGCTGAATTATTCGTGTTAGAACCTCCAGAAATGCTTACAGATGATATTACGACTGAAGGGCGAATAAAATGCGTGAGATGTGATGCTGTCGGTAAAGACATAAAGGTCGTAGAAGATAAATCAAAAGTCTTAAGTTATGTGGGTAATATTCCAATGTATGCCAGGAAACATGTCTGCAAAAAATGCGGATATGAATTTTAACATACATTTGGAAAATGGAATGGAATGATTTTTATTAAATCAATTATTACATTCCAATCGGATGATGATCAGAAAATCCTAGTTCCATTAGGAATTAATAGTATAGATGGTTACTTAATTAAACAACCAGAAATTAATCAGGCGATTTTTAGTAGTGAACGGGTGGAATTGATATATAATATTAACATCTTTGATGATTATTTTCAATTAAAAAAATTTTTCAATAAAAAATTTTTTGTTAAATCATAAAGGGAAAGAATGCGATCTTAACTGAAGTACTAGCAGAACAAATAGATATTGATCTTGAACCTTCAAGAGTAATCATCAGAGATTTGATCACGTAAATAATTAGCACTTATCGATTAACTGCGACATCAACTAATAGTTCCTTTAGCCAAAGTATTATATATGAACAGAAATGTTATGATATACCGTTAAGTTATAATCTTTATTAAAGATTTTTTAAAACTTTTAATTATAATTCATAGAACTTAAAGATTTTGTATATATAAAGGCAATATCCTTTAAAATAAAATTATAAAAGAGATTATTTTTATTAATTAGTATGAAATTTTCATGAAATAATTTCATTATAATCTCTTTATAAAATTCGATGGTTTTTATGGATGAAAAATTTGAAAATCAAATCGCAGAAATGATAGATAATGCGGAGAAGATGGCCAGAGATTACGAGTTAGCCATTAAAAAAAGTAAATATGAGACTAAGTGTCCTTATCCCAAAATAATTAAAATCTATGAAGATATAAGACAAATGCTCATTGATTGTAGTTGGAATGAGCAAGCCATGAATTTTGATGAACAAATTAAGTTTTATCGTGAAAAATTAGAGAAAGATAAAAAATTACGCGAAATTGAAGCTCAAAAAGTTCAAAAACAGAAAGAATTTGAAGAATTTCATAAAATTAAGGAAATAGAGGCAATTAGAGCAGTAATCCTCTCTCTCAATAAAGAGGAGGAAATTTTAGATTTTGAAGCGAAAAAGAAAGAAAAAGTTGAAGAGTCTGAAGAAATTTTTAATATGATTAGTAATGCTGAAAGAATGGCAAAAGAATATGAACAAGAAATAAAAATGAGTAGCATCATTCATCTTGATTGTCCGTACGAAAAAATAATAGAAATTTACAAAGAAGGTAGAAAAAGATTCGAAAATGCTGGTTGGAAAGAAGAATCACGTAAATTGCTAGATTCAATCAGATATTATAATGACAAACTCGAAAAAGATAAAAGATTAAGAGAAATTGAAGAGAGAAAATAATTAATCTCTGTTAAGATTAATTTTCAATTCATTAAAAACTAATTCTAACAAAATCTTAAAGAGTTAATGATTTTAAAAAATCAGAATTTTAATTTCATTAAATTATGTTTTTTCAATTTCAAGCTTTTCATATATAAATGCATTTAATTCTGCTTTATTTTCAGATTTAATTAAACTAATAAAATTATCCTGTTCAAAGGGAAAATTCATCTACATAATTAATATTATAAAGATTATATAGATAATTAGCATAATTTTCAACAGATTTTATTTTTTCCATATATGAATAATATTCACTCCATATTTTCGAACCAACCTTGTGATCATCGTTCTTATTAGCTAAATTACTGAAATCTTTAAATAAACAAATAATTCATTTTTTAGACTCTGAGGAGAATCTTTTAAATACAAAATCTTCTTCTGACGTGTAGTTTTTATTTTTATATATATTATAGAATTCAGAATCAATACCAAATTAAATAAGGATATTTATTTTGTAATTTCTTTTTAGAGAGAATTTAAATATTTTTTATACTTTTGGGCAAGAGCTCCTCTATAATAAGGCTTTCCACTTTCTTTTTGTTGAAATCCTTTATGCATTTTTAATTTCCAATTTTCAAAAGCCTTAGTTATTCTTCCACCATATATAGCATTCTTCCCTGTGATTTTTTTATAAATTTTAGCTTCTAAATTTAATGATTTTAGCTTTTTAGCAGGTGACTTCTGCTTATCTACACGTTTTTTAGTAATAGGTTTTCTAACAATAGGTTTTTTAGCTTTAGACTTGTTAGGTGGAGTTTTTTTAAAGACAGGCTTTTTGATGAGATTATTTAAGTATAATTCATATTTCTGAGTAATTTTTCCCTTATAGTATGGAAAACCGCCTGTTCTCTCCCGAAATTCTTTATGAACTCTCATTTTCCATTTTTGAAAAGCTTTCGTTTCATTCCCGTTCCATATAGCATTTTTCGTAGTTATTTTCTCATAAATTCCGACTTCTGATTTGAATGTCTCTAGTTTTTTAGGTGGTTTTGGTTTTTTTATTTTTTTGTGTGCTTGTGGTTTGAATTTATGTATAATTTCCATTATTTCGTGACATTCAAAGACATTTCCTTTATTATCACTAAAATAGGGAAGATCAAAACTATCTAAATAAATGGCAAAATCGAAGTAATTAGTATGATCAATCTCAGGTCCCATATATTGAGCAGTTAAAACGATTACATTCTTATCTTTGGAGATATTGATTATATTTCTTTTATATTCAGAGTATTGATAAAGAGAGATTTTTTCAAAATCAGTGATGGAAGATAATAATTTAATTTGAGCTTTAGATTTAATTTGAACATCGTATTCTTCATATCTTTTATTATTAATAAAGGCATTAAGAACAATTAAGGAATATTGTTCTTCTGAATTAAGGGTCATTTCTAACAGAGCTTTTATAAACTGTTTTATATGATCCCATTCTGACGCATAAGCGATTCCAATGATTTCCTTGGGTATACTTTCAGACATGGACTCTTAGCCTAAAAAATTGAAGTATTCTAAAAAATTATCAATAAAAAGCTTTTCGTATCCTTATAAAAAATAAAACTAATGTTTATTATATATTTGGATAATTCCTAAACTTTATATTGATTAAACCTTTAATAATGTTTAGCCACATACACTCTTTACTTAAGGCAAGTTTTCGTGCTAATTCTTTATTATTATTTCTTATTGTTTCTTGATACCATCTTTCAATAAAAAGAAAATCTTTTAGCTAGTCTTTGGTTATCACTTTTTTAAGTTCAGACTCTTTTCCATCAAAACAGGAAATAGGGAAAATTTTTTTGGAATAATAAAAGTTCACTCGATACAGTAGGTCATATAAGTGAGAGATTGGTTGTTGTGTTCGGTCTAAAATTAATTAAACGTAATATTAATTCTATTTATAGATGGTGGCTGAGAGAAAAAATTGACCAAAAGAATTTGATTGAACCGGAAATTTATCTATACAACTCCAATTTGATCCTGATATCGAAAGAAATAAAATGCTTAAATGGGGCTCAAATACAATGGATATGCTTATTAATAAAATCTGGTCTAAATTAAAGCGAAAAAAAAAGAATTGAAAGAAGAAAAAAGAGACTTCAAGAATTAAAACACATACATGAAAAAAAGTTAGAAGAATAACAAAGAGAACAAGTTAAATTAGACATTGAACAACAAATTAATACTGATTTGAGTAAATTTCATTGTAAGACTGAAGAAATGTAAATCATTGAAATTATCCGTAAGCAAAAAGAAGGAGTTTGGTTAAATGTAAACTGGGATATTAATATTTTCTTAGAAGCAAAAAAAGGAACAAAATATAAAACCATTCATATAGATTATGAAAATATCAATACAGAAGAAGGAATATTGGTTATAATTAAAAAAATCGAGGGGAAAATTAACCGAATTAACGGTAAATTATTAGAGGATGCTTTTGCTGATTACTTGGAACATCTAAAATTATTTGATAAAGTCGTGAAAAATGGCGCAAATGGAGAATTTGATGTAATTGCCTATAAAGGGAAAATTTTATTTGTATTTTCTTTAAAAAACATTAAAGTTGATAAAAGACATTATAATAAAATTCCTGTAGATAAATTTTATCCTGAATTAATTTTTGCTAGAGAACAACAAGAAAAAAATAATATGAATGTATATTGTTATTTAGCGATAAATGATAAGCTAATAGATACCTTCTTTTTAAAACCAATTGATTTATCATTTCCATCAAACCCTATTAAAATCGTCTAATTTTTCATCGAAAATTTAAATTCAGATATATTCTTCATAACTATTTTTATTTCAAATTTTTCTTATTTAAGTCGACTTTTTTCATACACTATAAGTGAATTTTGAATTTTTTTGATGATAAAGCCCATCCCTTCAAAGAAGGTACTCAAATTAAGATTAGAGTAGGAAGCTTCTACTCTTAGTTTTCAAAAAGTAGATATCATAAAAATAATAATTGTATGACCATGCATTTTTTCTTTCTTGGAGAAAATTTTAGCAACTAAATATAATTCTGAAACAAAAATTATTATTCCAGGATAAAATTCATAAAAGAATAAAAGATCTAAATTTTGAATTTTGTCGGATAGCCTTTTTCAACTCTAACCTAAGAAAATGTTCTAGCTTCTTTATTTTCATAAATAAAGATTTAATAGGTATTTTTCTCTTATATTTAATATTAGAATGAAATTTATGGATTATTATGAATGAAGTAAAAACAGCTAAAGAAGCTATAAAAGTAGCTAAAGACTTTCTTGATGAAATCTTACCAATTTATCTCATTACAAAAATCATTTCTCAGAATGGATTATGGTATATTGAGATTAATGCTGCAGGAATCAAATTTTCTGTGGAAATAGATAAAAACACAGGAGAAGTTCTGGAATATTCCCAGCTTAGCAAAAAAGAATAAATGGTACTTTGCCAATGGAAGGACATGAAAATCTTGAGCAAATTCATAAATATGTGTCTCACTCTAAAACTTATCTTAAAAATGCCGAATTATTATCTAAAAAGAAAGAATTTCATAAAGCAGGAGAAATGCTCTGGGGATCAATTGCATTACTTTTAAAAGCAATTGGTATAATTTATGATCATCCTACTGGTAATCATAAACAACTTATAAAACTTGCTCAGCATATCTATATTATTACCAATGATGTAGACTTAAGAAAGGGTATTAAAGAATATGGTGAAGCTTTACATTCTAATTTTTATCAACATTTTATTGATGAAGAAAGATTTTATGAATATAGAACACCTGTTATTGAAAGTTATAATAAACTATTTCAAATTTTAAATGATGCTCTTGGAGAAAAGTTAAGGGTTAAATCAGAATACAATGATTAACTAAATTTACTTTAACTTTCTTACTCAGACCTGAGAAAATTTTAGCAGCTAAATACTGAACTTTAAATAATCTTTAAAATGATCCTATTTTCTTGAGGAGAAATTTATCTTAAGAATCTTTTATATTTAAAGAAGCTCTAATTAATCAGACGAATAAGGTGTAAAATTCGTGTATAGCATGATACCTCACATTAAAAAACATATGTGAGCTATCTTTTTTTAAGGAAAAAATATCTTTCAATTCATATATTAAATAAAGGTAATAATTATGAGTGAGGGTAAAGTATTATCAAAACGGCAATTACGAAATTTTGGAAATAAAAGAAACTTTTGGAAAAAGTGGATAATAAAATGGGTTTTGGTTGTAATTATAGGGACTATATTTATGGCATTACTACTCTTGTGGATCATATCTATACTTTAGAGATTTTTAACAGCTAAATTATAGTTCTGGAACAAAATTTAAAAATACTCATAAAATTCATTTCAAAAATAAATATATCTTTTTTGAAAATAGTAGTCCTAATATTTGGATTTTATAGCACTTTTTGAATATAACATTTATATATTTGTTTTTTTAATTAATTCATATATCTTCTATTTCTTCAATAACTTGTTCTGCTATTATGATGCATTTATTACAAAGTGAATCATTAATTGATTTATTCACTGAGTTACCAAGATAATAATCTGCATCTCTTCTATAATCGAATAATGCTTTTAATTGGTCAGCCATATAGTTCATTCCAATCGATTTTAAGGAGTTTCTAACTTCTTTATGCTGTTTTTTTTTTCTCCAAATTTTATTCCTTTTCTTTCTAGTCTTATGCGGGTTAGTAGAAAAGCAGAATAATAGGCTCTTCCAATTGACGTCCTAAATTTTGCTTTTTCATTTAAGTCATCAATAAGTAATAATTTCTTTGCTATATCTAAGAAATCCAAAGGATTAAAACCGTTAATTAAGATATCACCTATGCTAAATCAAGTTTAATATAAAAGTCCTTGTTATATTTAATAAATTCTTTAGAGCCAAGAAAATCTTCTGATATTTGTAATCCTTCTCTAACAAGAAGAGAAAGCTTTTTCCATAACTTTAGTTCCTTATTAAAAGGAATATAATTAAATTTTATAAGAAGTATTATATTTCTTAAATCTTCAATTTCCCAATCTTGTTGAAAACTTATTTTAACAGTAAAAGATATTTTATACTTTTCTTCAAATAGAAAAAGGTTTTTTTCTATTTCACTAATAAACCTCCGAAATGAGCCCTTTTCAAACATTGCTTCTTTTACATCCCTATCAAAAGAGATTAAAGAAGCAGGTTTTAAACTTGGATATTTATAATTTTCAGAAATTTCATCTGAATCTATAAATATAAGTTTTTGAGAGGAAGAATCATCATTTCTTGTTTTCGGAATATTAATTGAGCTTTTTGCTGAAATACCATAATTTTTATATAGATATGATTCATTTGAGGTTAATTCTTCAACGTTTTCATCTAAAGAAGTACCTTCATAACTTATTTCATAACTCATAATTCTGAATTGTAAAATTATTTGTGTTCATCAGATTTAATTTGTTTTAAACCAAGAGGAAGAAATAATTCCCCACTTTTTAATCCAGCTACTTTATAGAAAATATACATTTCTCTCCATCTTTTTACTATTTTCCAGAGATTTTTATTAAAATCATAAATATCAATTTTTTCTTTTTCCTTTAAGGAAATAATAAATTCAAGATAATCAGATAAATCTTTTTTTAGTTTTTCTTTATTTAATTGATTATTACTAAAATTTTCAAAATAAAGATATTGATATAAAAAATCAAGGAATTTAATGTAAAGATAAACCATTAATTCCTTATGATTAAAATAATGATTTCGAATAACTCTTGACATAATCGTGAGAATACTTTCAAGAAAACGGTTATTAATCTTATATAAATAATCTATATTATTTTCAATATAGTTTAATAAAAAATTAAACGATTGAGAAGAAAATGGAGGATTTTTTAGATAATGCGCATCAATTTCGTCCCTTAAGAATTCATTAATATTAATATTATATTTATAGAAATCATTCCAAAGATTTTCTTCATTTTGTTCTTTTAAAAAATTTTTAACATCTGAGATCAGTCTTTCTCCAACCACTTTTGCTGAATTTATCTTTTTAGATTTATCTGGATGATTAATAATACTAAGATAATCGTTAGCCATATCCTTAATAAAAACTTCTGGAAGACAGAGTTTATAATCATCAAAAATAAGACAATTTTCTAAATATCAGTCAGCAATAATATTAACAAGTACAAAATTGTTTTTCTCAAATGAATCAAGACAAGCACTTATATCTTGATTTAATATGGTAATTGCTAATTCTATATTTTTGTCGTTCATAAAATCTTTCATATATTATTATTTAAAATAATTCTACTTAATATATTAAAATATTTCAAATTTTTTTTTTTACTTTTTATTCTCTTTATCTTTTCTTTGAACTAAATTTTTAATTTTATTGTATATTCTTAAGGAAAATTATCATTGTCTCTATAAATCTCATATTCTCTTTTTATATTAATTAGAATATATCGTTGATTCTTGAAGAATAATTCAAAGAGAATCATAATTAGTGTCCTTATTGTGAAATAAAAATCAAAATTTAATAAAAAAACCAATAGGTGTAATAATATGCATAGAAATTCTACATATAAAAGGCCAAAAATTGTATTTGAATTTCATTTATTAATTATAAATGATTTGGAGGTCTAAAAAATTAACAAGTCCACCGAACTACCGAACCGAACTAGTGAACTCTACCTTTAAAAAGGATTCTTTTTTATATTATAACAATCTATTAAAAATTTAAAACCATCTTATGCTCTAACAATAGGTTACTTCAACTAATTTTTAATTTTAAAATGATTTAATTCAAATTTTAAATGAAATTCACTTCATTATCAAAAAGATACTTTAAAATAGATAAAGAAATAATTCTCATATATTAAAAAATATTAACTTAAAAAATTAATTTGAGTATTGTGATAGAAAATGACAGTAAATTATAAGGAAATATGTAAAAATATATTTTCTGAAACAGAATTTATTGAAAATTCATTACTAGGAATTGGAGTTATTCAAGATGGTAGCATCATTTATGCAAATAACACAGTTCTAAAACATTTTGGATATTCTTTTGATGATATTCAAGAAAAAAATTTCTGGATGAAGGTAATACATCCTAATGATTTACCTATAGTTAAAAGAAAAATTGAATTTAAACTAAAAGAGAAGATATACAACACAACAAGATATAAATGTCGAATTCTATTAAAATCAGGTGAATCCAAATGGATTGAAGTGTTTTCAAAAAATTTTTATCACAATGATAGAATAGCAATCCTATTCACCATTATCGAAATTCCTGAACCAACTCCTTTAATTGAAATTTCTACAATTGATATGGCAAAGCTTAATGTAATGGAAGAATTATTAAAAAGATTTAAAATCGCATATCGTATTTTAAAAACAGGAGATTTCCAAAAGGATTTAGAAGAGAAGTTATTAAAAGAAAAAATTGCTTTTAAAGATGCAGACCAAAAGTTCAACCACTTGTTTGAAACATCTCCATCTTCAATTATATTACTCAATTTTGAAGGAAGAATAATTGAATGTAACTGTACAACTGAAAATTTATTTAATTATAAAAAAGACGAGTTAATTGGAAAAAAGTTTCTCGAATTTATCAATTTCCCACCTAATTCCCTTTCTATACTTGAAGATGTGTATGAACACCTAACAAAAGGAGAAAAATTATTACCCATTGAAACTCAGTGCTTTACAAAAGAAGGGAGAACAATTTGGGTTAAATTGTCTAACACATTAGTCAGGTTGTATAATGAAATATTAATTCAAGTTATAATTCAAGATATTACTCAAATAAAATTAAATAAATAAATTTTGAGTCTCCCTTCTTTAGCTAGGTTGCCAAATTGTGATAACATTTTAACAGATTCTTCTACTTTTTCAAAATTTGGAAAAAGAATAATAAAATGAACTTTTTTGATTTTTAAATTGTTTTTCCAAATAGCCTATGGACAAAATCCCCATATTCTGTTTATTATATAATCTACAATTCATCAGACTTCATTACAGAAATAAATAATTCAATATCTATTTTACTCAATTTTACTCCCTCTTTAGATTTTCCTTCATATATATATAATATCTGCTATAAATAATAGAACATAATACTATAAAATTATTGCCTTTAACCAATATGGAAATTATTCTACAGATTGTATTCAGGTAAAAGTTGCATTTCCTCCTATATCAGAATCAGATGATAAGGATGATTATGTATTTCCTTTTGAAATTATGATATATATCATATTTTCCCTTTTTTAGGGATCTTAATTGTTTTCTATACAAAATTTAAAAAATAAGAAGAGAATATGGGCATTAACAAAAATTTTAAGTTATTAAGAAAAAATGGAAACATAGAGAATATTAAAATAAAATTTTCATGGTCATTATCATTTATTTAGTGAATTTCATTATAAGTCAAAATGAACATATGATGCAATTTTTTAGCTCCTATACCCGATATCTTAATTAGACAATTCATAATTTATATTTCTTAATACTTGGAAGAGATATTATATTTATATCTTCTGAAGTTACATATTGGCGTGTGAGAGATTCTTCAAATGTTGTAATAATTAATTGACTTATTAACCCTTTTTTATGGATGTCGATTAAATAATTAATTATATTAATTCTATTCTCCAAATTGAGATGTTCTAAAGGCTCATCTAAGATAAGAAAAGGTATTTTTGTATATTTCCTTAAAAGTAGAGTTTTTATTAGTATCATTAAAATCATTTTCTCACCAGCACTCACATTTGTAAAAGGTATTTCGCTACTTGATTTTTTAAAATAAGGATAATATTTATTATCAATCGAAAGAATTCTCTCCTCATATGGAAAAAAAGCTTCCCAGATCTCTTGAATATCTATAATTAAATTGTTTAAATTAATATTCCTCTGGTTTTCTAAGACTTCATCTAGAGCATTTATTGTTATATCGCAAATAAGAGAACCTTTTATACTCTCCTTATACTTTTTCTCATATTTCAATGCATCTTTGACTTTTTCAGCAGCTTTATACTCTCTGAGAGATTGTTCAACATCCAATAATTTCTGTTCTTTCTCATCTTGTTCTTTTCTGAGCACCATTACTCTCTGTTCTCCTAATTCTATTTTTTTATCTATTTCTTTTATTGAATTTCTGATTCTCTTTAGTCTATTTTCATCGATATTAGAAAGTATTTCTAATGAATTAAGCACTTCTTCAAGAGATTTGACTTTATTTTTTAATGATCTTAAATTAGTCTCTTTCTTTTGAATAGTCTCCTGATTATTTTGGATTTCTTCTTCTAATTTAGAAATCTCATTAACATTATCTTCATGAATTTTAATAAATTCATCTTTCCGCAAGGACTTTTTGCATAATGGGCAAAAAACCTTTATATCTACTTGAAAATTTATTTCCAACTTATTAATAATTTCTTTAATTTCATTTCTTTCAGCTAATTTAATATTATTCTGCATTTTCTGCTCTTTTAATTGTTGGATATTACTCTCGATTAATTCTATCTCATCAATAAATCCTTTATTTTTATTGCAGATTTGATTAATATTATTGATTAATTGTTGTAAATTTAACTGTTTAAATCCTATTTCTGAAAATAATTCTGTAGTTTGTTCATACAATTCTTTTATTTTCGAAGATGCTTTATTATAATCATAATTCTCACTAAAATCAATATCTTTAGTTTTTCTAAAATCTGATAACTCATGTTCCATTCTATTCTTTTCATTCCTAATAGAATCTAGCCTTTGCTTTAAAACCTCCCTTTTTTTCTCCAGTTCAAATTTATCTCCAATATCCTCCTTCAATTCAAATTTTTTAAGAGTTTCTATTAACTTTCTATTATCATCTCGTTTATTATTAAAAATTTTTTTTAAATCTTTTATTAAATTTTTAAAGTCATTAATCTTACCAATCCCTATTAATTGTTCTAAATAATTTAATAGTTGGTTTTGATTTAATTTAAGGAATTTATAAGTTTCACCTTCAGAAGAATATAGAATATTTTCAAGAAATACTTTATCTGAGTTAAAAATCTTTTCAATAAACTCAAGAATCGAGTCTTCAGTTGTAAGTTCTATATCTTTTCCTACTAATTTTGATTTTGAGACTCCATTAAATTCTCTTGTAATCTGATATTGGTTATTATTTTGCTTGAAATTCAGAATTACTTTTGTTCCTTCAGGAGAATCAATATTGATGAACTCTTTTTTATCTTTAGTTCTAACACGTCCAATCAAACCAAATATTATTGCTTCCAATACAGCAGTTTTTCCAATTCCATTAAAACCTATAATAAAATTTACACCTTCTTTAAAAGTCAAGGGTAAATTAAAATGACATTTCCAATTTTTGAGAGTAATTTTATTTATCAAGTTTTTCCTCTTTATATACTTTTAATTTCCTAATTATTTCATCTATATCTGTAATATCAATTTCTTCTTTCATATATTCATTAAAAAGAAAATAAACAGGTTTGATGTCTTCCTTAACCAACTTTTCCATGACTTCTTTTTTATCCCCACGAAATGATCTTGATTTGTAATACATGAATTTATCTTTTAAGCTTTGATTAAAATCCTCTAGTATTTTAGGCTTCTCTATTTCTTTAATATCTTTAATTGGGGCTTTAATTACCTTAAAGAATCTTTCTCTTAATTCTACTTCATGTTTTATTATATCATTTAGAGGTTGACGCTCTTTTTGTACAGTCTTTAGGATTTCGTCATTGTCTTTATATAATTGTTCTTTCTCTAATTTAACTGCGTTTAATTGTCCATCATTCCATACAATTATAATTCCTAATTGAGAGGGATTCTCTAAAAAGATACTCTTATATTCCTCTAATTCTTCTACTGTTAAATTATTTTCTTCAGTATTGATAACAAAAAGTAGGAATTCCCTAGAATTAATCAATATTATAAAAGTAAATGGTAAAATTTTAAATGATTTAGAGAAATCTTGAGGAGGATTAACTTCTTTAACTTTTAAATTTTTATTTGATCTTAAGAAATCATCTAATTTTCTAAAAAAAATAATAAATTTATTCATTTCCTCATAATCATCTATGAAATATCCCTCTAAATTAATAAGCTCATCTGGATATTCCGAATCTTTTTCCCCCATTATGCTTCAACCCTCTTTTTTCCATTTAAATCTTTTTCGCCTTTTACTTTAGGATATACTCTCTGAAGCCATTTATAGTGTGCCAGACATTTCTGAATTCTCATTCTTTCATTTCCAATCTTAAGTTCTTTTTTAAATAAAAATTCATCAAATTCTTGGATTTTTTGAAATTTACAACATTTAAAAATAGTTGTCAGGTACGAGACAGCAGTGATAGGTATAATATTAAAATTGGTATACTTCATACAAGATAATTCAATCTCACCAATATCTTTTTGATAATTAATAAAATCATATAAACTAACATCATCTGTAACTAATAAAAACTTATGATCTGGATTTATTTTCATTCCTTCAAGTGCTAATAAAAATAATGAGAGATCTGGTTCTTCAATTTCCCTTTTTTTTTTTTTATTGTATATTGATCAGCAATAACCTTTAATTCATCAAGTCTTTTTTTGTCAACAGAATTATAATTAAGATATTTTTTATACTCTGCTTTAATCTTATTCTTATTTTCAATAAGATAGCGTTTAGCAGTCTGATTCTCTAATTTTAATAAAAATTTTACCTTTTTATAAATAGTCTCGTTGAACTCTTTATCATATACTGATTTCGAACAAAAGAATTTATCTCCTTCACAACATTCACAGACCATTTTTAATAGATGGCTGAAAATCTTAAAAAAATCTTTAAAATCGAGTTGCTTTTTTAAATTAGTGCAAAAATTCAAAAAATTAATTAGGAAATTGGAATCACATATAGTATATCTTTTATTTTCACATTTCTCATTAACTCTATCACAAAAACTCATAAAAAGACTCTGATTCTTATCTTTATTATAAAATTTCTTCTCTATAAAGATTAATGTATAATTTTTATTTAAATTTAGACTATTCTGCATTGCACATCCCTTGGCTTCTTGGTTACTTTTATATCATTTAAAGACATAGAGTAGTACAATTTTATAGAAAATATTAGAATCTTAAATAATTTTTTATTAAATATTGAAAAACCATGTAAAATGTATTTTAAGACTTTATTGAATCCTTATTTCTACAGACTGCATTCAAGTAAAAGTTACATTTCCTCATATATCAGAATTAAAAGATAAGGAAGATAATGTATTCCCTTATTGAAATTGTGATATATATAATATTTTTCGCTCTTTCAGGGATTGTAATTGTTTTCTATGCAAAACTTAAAAAATAAGAAGAGAATATGGGCATTAACAAAAATTTTAAGATATTAAGAAAAAATGGAAATCATAGAGAATATTAAAATAAAATTTTCATGGTCATTATCATTTATTTAGTGAATTTCATTATAAGTCAAAATGAACATATGATGCAATTTTTTAGCTCCTATAAGAGCAATTGCATAATTTTATAATAATTATATAACTTTCTAATAATATGACTGAACAAACTAGCCTCGATGAAATTTCCGAATTAGATTTTGAAATCATAAAGAAATTAAGTATAGATGGAAGAATCTCGCATAGACAACTTGCTAAAGATTTGGGTAATAAATCCCCTGTAACAATTAAAAATCACGTTGAGAATTTGGAAAATCTGGGTATTATCATAAATTATGGAGCCAAGATTAATTATGAAAAGTTAGGGTATGGAATCATGGGTATTATCGAAGTAACAATTTCTAAAGGAAAAATGTTTGAAGTAGAAGAAAAGATCGCTGAGAATCCTAACGTTTTTGGGGTTTATGATATTACAGGAACTTATGATGCCCTCATATTAGCAAGATTTAAAACACGAGAAGAACTAAGTAAAATGATAAAAGAAATTCATAAATCTCCTAATGTAGAGCGTACTAATACCCATTTTGTATTAAATACCATTAAAGAGGCTAGTTCTTTTGTCACTTTAATAGAAAAAGGTGAAACGAAATAAATTAACATACACTTCGTTAAAAGAAAGATTTTTTCCATTAATCTACTATTTTATTTCTTATTTGAGAAAAAGATCTTTATATAATTTTTCTGAATATTGTGAATTAGGTGTTTTGAGTTCATTTTTTGTTTGTTTAGTTATTTAGATGTATTTTATAACATTGTTTAGTCTTGAGAAACAAAAGTAATTGATTTTTATAAGAGTCTTCACAAATATTAAGAAAAACTGAATGATTGTTTAGATCCAATATTTAAAGTTTACAGAAATGTTTAGATTCTTAACCGATAAATTTATAAATGTATATAATTTTATATAATATAAATAAAAAATGGGAACTATTTCCCGCATCCATAAAATAATTAACAAATAAGGAGGTTAATAGTTAAAATTACCAAAAATTACAATTTAATGTGATTATCATGACTTTACAAAAAATGTATCGAACATATGAGCAAATATGTTTGGACAAATTAAAAGAAATAGGAAATTCTTCAGGTGCAGAATGGTCAATGGCAATGGGTTATAGTAGTCCTAATGGTTTGATTAAAGTAATAAAAAGAATTCAAAAAACAATGCCAGATAAGTTAAAAGTGGAGAATGAGAAAAAACCACGACGATATGAAGCGATTTAGTATAAAATTAAATATGAGGGAAGAAATTAATGATAAAATGTCTTAATTGTGGAGAAGAATTTTCATATGGCAGGAAAATTTCTTGCTGTAATTCCACATATTTCGGTATGATATTTAATGAACACAAAAAGAATCATAAATGGAATTGCTATACTATTATGACTAGTAATAACTCTTATGAATCATTCGCAGAAGATTTTCCAGAAACAAGAATTGTTGATTATGAACATTTCATTGATTATAATTGGAATTGCGAAACTTCTATGAGGCTTAAAATCCAAAAAGATTTGCTAGAAAGAGATTATGTTCTACTCTATGAATAAAAAATTTGGAGGTGGATAACAAGAAAAATAGGTAAAGACTTAAATAAGATTTGGAGAATAGGTGGATGGATTGACCTTCCAGAGTTTTCATAAACGGAAAGCAGTGATTCTAATAAATGAAGGATCAACTCCTACACCTCAAATAAATTTAAAAAAACATTACATACCCATATTCCTTCAACTCAAACCCATAGGACATTGCGAATAAAATGCCATTTGTTCACTACTCTTGCCATGGAATTTCCCTACTTTCCATGGCAAGAGTTCCACTTCAAATAATTGATTAATAACCTTTTTATTTTTCTCATAGAAAAGAACTTTAAATAATTAAATCTAACATCTCTTGACATTTTTCAGTAATGTCTAATCTTATGTTTTATATAAAAATTTCACTAAAGAGAAGATCCATTGCTAATTTCATCTAATATTTACGTTTATAAATTTAAAATTTGTTCAGCAAAAAACACTAAGTTTTAATACTAGTTAATATAAATAAAAAATTCTTTCATCGAATTGCATTAAAATCTTTAGAATGTTCATGCTTTTTCTTTAACTTCTAAAAAAATATATTAAAAAATTTGCAAAAAATTATATAATTGTTTAATTAATTACCCTAAAATTTATAAATAACGTTGATGAAATATTATCAAATAGAATGGGATTTATTTCCCCTAAAAATTAAATTAATAATAAAAATTTGAGTGTATAATAAAAATGACGAAATTTTCGATGGTTACCCATCAATCAAGTCTGATTGGGTCTAGAACAAGAGTAGAAGATTCATGTGAGAGTGGGTTATGTCCAATCTGTATAGCAGATTGTCCTATTTTTTGTGAGGTTTCGAAGTCTGCTCTCAGAGGTCGAGAAGTGCTATATCCCCAAAGGGAATATTTTGGAAACTCTACAGCTGGATCACCAAAAGATTTTGGATTTTCGTATGGTGATTTTCAAATTCAGTTTGAAGTTCGAGGGGCTCAAGGGATTGAACCTCATGAAGATAAGGTTATCTTTCCTAATGTTAATCTAACAACTAAATGGGGAAACATTAAACAGAAGTATCCTATTGTTATAGCAGGATTAGGTAGCACTTATGTGGCAAAGCGAAATTGGGAAGGATTAGCGAAGGGAGCAGCATTAGCAGGTTTAAGTATAACAGTTGGGGAAAACGTCGTAGGAATGGATCCCTATGCTAGATTTGCAAATCATAGCGTATACCCAAAAGTTATTGATACCCAGGATATGAAATTTAGAATTGAGACATATAGAGAATTATGGGATGGTAAGTATGGTGATGTCATTGTACAGAAAAATGTTGAGGATACTCGATTAGGAGTTTTTGATTATGTAATGTCAAAATTAGAAGTGAAGTCGCTTGAAATTAAATTTGGTCAAGGGGCAAAAGCAATTGGTGGTGAAGTAAGATTAGAATCTTTAGAGAGAGCACAGTTATTGCAAAATAGAGGATATTTAGTATTTCCAGATCCAACTGATCCTAGAATTATTGAACAATGGAAGGAAGGTTTGATTCCAGATTTTGAAAGACACAGTAGAGTGGGATTATCAACTACTAACGATGTTTTAGAAGAAATTGATCAAATACGTTCAAGTGGAGCTAAAAATATTTTTATAAAAACAGGAGCTTATAGACCAGCAGCTACAGCTTGGATTCTACGACTAGGTGTTGAAGGGAAGGTAGATGGAATGACTTTTGATGGAGCTGGTGGAGGTACCGGTATGAGCCCTGTAAGTATGATGAATGAAGGATCAATTCCCACAGCCTATTTAGAAGCTCTAGTAGTTGGCTGTTTAGATCTGATTAAAGAAAGAAAACCAAGTACAGTTATTCCCACTATAGCTATTGCTGGAGGGATTGCCAATGAAACTCAAATATTTAAAGCACTAGCTATGGGCGCACCATATGTTAAATGTATCGCCATGGCAAGGGCTCCTATCACTGCTGCAATGAAAGCAAAATATATGGGTGAAGTTATTAAAAAAAACCAAGCTACACCCGCAATACTAAGAAATTTAGGGATTCCAAAGGATAAAAATCCTAAGACCTTGACACTTAATGAGGCTTTTGTTGAGTATGATAATTTACACAGAATTCACAATGGAAAAAAAATCCTTCCTTCGGTAGTCGGAGTATATACATATTTAGCTAGTAAATTAGGTATTGGTTTAAAACAATTACTAGCGGGAGTAAGAAAATTTAAATTGGATTTAATTGATCGCCATGATATTGTGTATATATCTCAAAGAGCAAAAGATGTATGTGAAAAGTGGAATTTAGGGATAGAATCTCAAGAATCCCTCGACTACGAGTCAATAAAGAGTGAAATTTATTACGGAAATTATTAATACCTTTCATTTTCAGCAATTTATTCAAAAAAAGAATAAAGTTTAGAAAGTATATACAGAGGTGTTAACTTTTTTTAGATCATTAGTTTTTCCAGTTGATTTACAAAATCTTCATATTGTTTAATTCCTAAGTTCCAAAAATCTTTTTTCGTTATATCTAATCCCACAATTTCACCCAGTTCTTCAGGTGAAACACTACCTCCTGCAGCGAGGAGTTTCTTGAATTTTGGAACAAATGCTTTACCCTCTTTTTTATAGGTTTGATATAAGGCATAAACAAAAAGTTGGGCATAAACATAGGGATAATTGTAAAATCGAAAATTGGGGATAAAATAGTGTGGTTTCATGGTCCATTCCCAATCCATCTCTTCAAACCATTCTACAGAATCTCCATATATTTTATCTCTTCCCGCACACCAATATTTTGAAATCGTTGTACCATCTAAATTCTCACCCTTTTCGATAGCTTTATATAAATCCTGTTCAAACCAAACTCTCGCACTAACTTGAAAAGCAGCCTGTCCTGCATCATCTAATACATGGGCTAATATAGCCATTTTTTCTTCATTTGATTTTGCAGTTTCAAGAAGGAGATCTGTTAAGAGTAGCTCCCCAAATGTCGATGCGGTTTCTGCAACCGTGTAACCGGGATGTATATTAATGTAAGTTTGGTTTTGGATGGCTAAATAATCATGGATACCATGTCCAAGTTCGTGAATAAGAGTGAATATTTCATTCAATTCGCCAGTATAAGTCAAAAGAATAAAAGCAGATGCACCTTTATACCAAGACGCACAATTTGCTCCATTTCTCTTACCTCTTCTAGGACTTGCATCAATATGATTTCGATTAAACATATCATTTACATCTTTCATAAATTCAGAATCAAATCTTCCATAAGCTTGAATTACAAGTTTTTTTGCCTCGTCCCATGAATATGTTCTATGAGGTGCTATAGAAAGCGGAGCACGAATATCAGCACAATTTAATTTTGGAAAACCCAAAATTTTCGCCTTGAGATTTAAATATTTGCGATATACTCCTGCTCCTTCTTCAATTGCTTTCATTAAATTATCAATAATTTCTTGAGTAGTGTCATTTACTATAAGACTATCATGCATAGGGCTATCGTATTTCCGTCTTTTTGAATTATTAAGCCAATCTCCACAAACACTTCGTAGAGCGGATGAAAAAACATATTCTTCTTTACCTAATAATCCATAAATAGATTTATTTGCTGAAATTCTTGTTCCTCTATCTGGGTGGTTAAGAAGAGCATTAGCTTCTCCATATGATAATTCTTTTTCCTTACCTTCAACATTTACTACTATTTTTCTTGTATTTAACCATTTTGATTGTAGATTGCTCCATGCTCTTACCCCATATTGATCTTTTTCAAGGATTAATTGTTCCTCCACTTCAGATAAATAATGAGGGTATGCTCTTTTAATATTTTCTAATCGATGTGTATAATTAGAGAGAATTGGATCATCGATTATTTTAGCATTCTCATATACATATTTAGCAACTTCTAATTCCAAAAATGCTAAATCTTTTGAAATTTTAGTGTCAAAATCCTCAACACGATTTTTTAACGCTTCATTTTCTGGAATTGTCATGTTACCACTATACAATCTATTCGAGTAAAGTTCTATTTCACTAAAGTCCGCAAGAAAATTCTCTTGTTTTTTGAATAATTCTAATAATTTCTGAGGAGTAAAATCTGGAGTATTAATTTTTCCTTTATAGTCATTTATGAATTCATCAGCTTCTTTCGAAAGTTTATTCATATTTTCAGTGATTTTTGGGTCATCATGCCCTAAATATATTTCTGTTAAATCCCACGCAATTTCTTCATTTGTCATTTTAATCAAATTATAAAAGTATAATTTTATAGGATCTAATTTACATAAAAATTAAAAGCTAATAGAAAAAATTTGAAAATAGGTATTATCAATATTGAATCATTTATTCATATTCTATTGTGCTTGGAGGCTTGTTTGAAATATCATAGACCGTGCGGTTTATTCCTTTAACTTCATTAACAATTCTAGTTCCAATTCTTTCAAGAAGATCCCAATCTAATTTCGAAAAATTTGCTGTCATAGCATCCATTGATTCAACTATTCTTATAGAACATATATACTCGTAAGTTCGATAATCACCCATTATTCCGACAGTCTTCAAAGGAAGAAATACACAAAAAGCTTGCCAGATTTTATCATAAATCCCTGCCTTTCTAATCTCTTCTATTAGTATCTCATCTGCATTCCTTAAAATTGTAAGTTTCTCTTTATCGATTGGACCTATTATTCTTACTGCTAATCCAGGTCCAGGAAATGGATGACGATTTATTATATAATTTGGTAAACCTAATTCTAAACCAACTTTCCTAACTTCATCTTTATATAAATCTCTTAAGGGTTCTATTACCTTTAATTTCATATTATCTGGTAGGGTAATGTTATGATGAGATTTAATCTTAGCTGAAACTTTACTTGTAGTACTAGTTTCAACACGATCAGGGTAAATTGTACCCTGCGCGAGATACTTAATATCTGGATAAACCTTCTCTAAATCAAGAGTTTTAGTTTCAAAAACTTCTATGAATGTGTGTCCAATAATACGACGTTTTTCCTCTGGATCTTCAATATTTATAAGCTTTTTTAGAAAAAGATCTTCAGCATCAACATAATGAAAATTTTTAAATTTTAATTTTTCTCTAAATGTTTGCTGAACTTCATTTTCTTCATTCTTTCTTAATACTCCATTATTCACAAAAATGCAATGTAATCGATCACCTATTGCTTTATGAAGAAGAACGGCAGTTACGGAAGAATCAACCCCTCCACTTAATCCTAAAATGACTTTATTATCGGGACCAATCTCTCTTCTTATTTCTTGGACAGACCTATCAATCCATCCTTTCAGTTTCCATTCTTTTTTGCAATTAGCAATTTTAAAAATGAAATTTTCTAATATTTTATTTCCATTTGGAGTATTTGAGACTTCTGGGTGGAACTGAATACCATATAATAATTTTTCTTGATTTCCATAAGCTGCTACTGGACATGTATCAGTTTTAGCATATTCTTTAAATCCATCAGCAATCTTGGTGATTTGGTCACCATGAGACATCCACACTATTTGTTCTTTTTCTAATGAATCAAATAGTAAATTTGGTTCTAAAATTATAAGATTTGATCTTCCATATTCCTTAGTTTCTTTAGATTCAACCTTGCCTCCTAATAAATGCATAATTAAATGATGACCATAACAAATTCCTAAAACTGGAATTTTCTTTTCAGTTGTAAATTGAAAAAATTCTTGGTCCAATTTTGGGTCATTCTTATCGTAAACACTGCCAGGACCACCTGAAAGTATAATAGCTTTAGGATTCTTTTTTTTCAATTTTTCAAGATTTACATCAAAAGGTAAAATTTCAGAAAATACTCCCAAATCTCGTATTCGGCGAGTAATCAAATGTGCATATTGACCACCAAAGTCTAATACGATAATAATATCCATGATTACATAATTTTGAGGAGTTATTAAGATATGATGCTAAAAATATTTAAATTATATTTAATATTCTGGAAACAATTTATTCTTAATATTATAAAGGGTTTTTTAGAAAATAAATTTTTTCAATTAGTCAATGACTTTTTTTTAAGTAATGCTTTTAATTACTTTGACATACAATAATAAATCACTTTAAATTGATTTCTATATTCAAATCGTAAGCGAAATTGGGGAAGGAATTCCCCTAACTATTGGATATAAGAAAATATTTTTTTAAATTAAATTATACCTTCAATTAGAGAATGATTTTTTATTTAATATTAAATGAGGATTAATACCATAAATTAAAATGATTTATAATGCCTTATAAAATTTTAAAAAAAGTCTCGCTTGGAAACAGTGGTACATTATTTGAAATGGATATATTAGCACCATTAATTGCTAAAAAAGCATATGCAGGGAATTTTATATTAATGAGAATTAATGAGACAGGTGAGAGAATTCCTCTTACCATTGCGGATTATGACAGAGTAAAAGGGGTTATTACGCTTGTAATTCAAGTGGTTGGAAAATCAACTTTATTACTTTCTCATCAAAATGAAGGGGATGAGATTTTAGATGTAGTAGGGCCTTTAGGTAATAAAATACATATAGAGAAATATGAACACCCAATAATAATAATCGGTGGTGGTGTAGGGATTGCTCCTTGTTATCCTCAAGCAAAAGAATTAACACAAGCGGGTAATAAAATCATCTCAATATTAGGAGCTCGAACGAAAGATCTCATATTTTGGAGAGAACGAATGGCTGATGTTAGTGAAAAAGTTATAATTTGTACTAATGATGGAAGCGAAGGAATTGAAGGATTTGTTACTGAACCACTAAGAAATATAATTAGTAAAGATAAAATTAGCTTAGCCATAGCAATAGGTCCAATGATAATGATGAAAAACGTTGCAAAACTAACAAGTGGGATTGAAGAATTACCACGTGTAAAAACCTTCGTATCTTTAAATACTATAATGATAGATGGAACTGGAATGTGTGGAGGATGTCGATTTCCTGCAAAAGATGGTCAAATTCATTTTGCTTGTGTTGAGGGTCCCGATGTTGATGGACATATTGTAAACTTTGATATTTTATTAAACAGAGAAAAAAGATTTGCTGAATTTGAAAAAAAATCCTATGATATCTATAAAAGAGAATGCAAGAATTTAAAAATAGGATAAAAGAGGAATTATAAATTGAAGATTCCAAGACAAAAAATGAGAGAACAGGATCCATCAGAAAGAATTCATAATTTTTCAGAAGTTGCTTTAGGTTTTACTGAAGAGATGGCTAAAATAGAAGTAGAAAGATGTCTACAATGTGGTGACCCCAAATGTGTTAATGGATGTCCTGTCAATATTGACATCCCAAATTTTATCAGATTAATTAAGGAAGATAATTTACTAGAAGCAATTCGCAGTATAAAAGATTATAATATTTTACCTGCGATATGTGGAAGAGTTTGTCCTCAAGAAGTCCAATGTGAAAAAGCTTGCATCTTAAGTAAAAGGTGGGAACCCGTAGCAATCGGGGCACTTGAGAGATATGTTGCAGACTGGGAAAGAAAGAATCAATTAAAGGAATGTCCCGACTGTGAGGCTCCAAATAATATAAAAGTTGCAGTAATCGGATCAGGACCTGCTGGTCTCACTTGTGCTGCTGATCTTGCTAGATATGGATTTGATGTAACGATTTTTGAAGCGTTTCATAAAGGGGGTGGTGTTTTAGTTTATGGGATACCAGAATTTCGACTTCCTAAAGAGATTGTTGAGGATGAAATCGAGACTTTAAAAATGCTAGGGATTAAGGTGGAATATAATAAGATTATTGGAAAAACATTGATGATTGAGGATTTGAAGGAAATGGGCTTTAAAGCATTATTTATTAGTGTGGGAGCAGGATTACCTTTAATGAGAAAAATTCCAGGAATGAATTTAAATGGCGTTTTAACGGCGAACGAATTCTTGACACGAACGAATTTAATGAAAGCATATAAATTTCCGGAGTATGATACTCCCATCAAAATAGGAAAAGTTATCACCATCATTGGTGGGGGCAATACTGCTTTAGATTCTGCTCGTGTTGCATTACGACTCGGTGCAGAAAAAGTTATTATCGTATATAGACGAACTGAATCTGAAATGCCAGCTAGAAAAGAAGAATATCATCATGCCGTTGAGGAGGGGATCGAATTTCAATTTTTAACAAATCCAGTAAGATTTTTGGGAGATAATAGTGGAAATGTAGAGAAAATCGAAGTTCTTAAAATGAAATTAGGTGAACTAGATGCTTCTGGAAGACCAAGACCAAATCCTATTGAAAATTCAGAATATTTAATAAATTGTGATACTGTCATTATAGCAATTGGTACAAATGCAAATCCAATTTTAACAAAATCAATCCCGAAATTAAAATTAACTAAATGGGGTTATATTGATGCTGATGAAGAAGGTAAAACAAATATAGAAGATGTTTTTGCCGGTGGAGATATCGTAACAGGGTCAGCAACAGTTATTAGTGCTATGGGCGCTGGAAGACAAGCAGCTAAAGCTATGAATGCATTTTTGAGATCTAAATTTCTGTGAAAATTTAAAATCAGATGCTTTACTATTGGAACATACTTTCTGTGTGGGAAAGATCTGGGAAATCCACCAAAGTAAACTTTAATTTCTATTACTTTATTTAATTAATTATTATTTAATTTAATTAAATAGAAATATAAAATTTCTTCAGAAAAATTATATTTAATGTTTCTAAAATTGAAAAAAATTCAATTCAGACACAAATAAAAAAAGTGAAATCTAAGATGAGTGAAATTTTAGATCCCTTCAAAATTTCTCAAAAACAACTTTTTAACGCATGTAAATTGGCTAATTATGAAAGTGAAATTTATAACGCTTTAAGTGAACCCGAGAGATTCGTTGAGATTAAAATTACAATGAAAATGGACGATGGGACATTAAAAACCTTTAAAGGTTTTAGATCTCAATATAACTCAGCAAGAGGTCCTATGAAAGGAGGTATTAGATGGCATCCTGAAGAAAGTGCTTCCCTTGTTAAAGCTTTATCCGCTTGGATGACATGGAAGACAGCTTGCGTTGATATTCCCTTAGGAGGTGCAAAAGGAGGAATCATCTGTAACCCTAAAGAAATGAGTAATCGAGAACTTGAAACTCTTGCTAGAAGTTATATTAGACACCTTGCTGATTTTATTGGGCCTAACATTGATGTTCCAGCGCCAGATGTTTACACAAATCCACAGATCATGGCCTGGATGATGGATGAATATGAAAATGTAGTCCGTAGGCATGCACCTTCAGTTATCACAGGAAAACCTTTACCTATAGGGGGTAGTGCTGGTAGATCAATCGCTACAGCCAAAGGAGGAGTTTTTACGGTTAGAGAAGCGGCGAATGATATTGGTTTAAAGTTAAATGGTGCAACCGCAGTAATTCAAGGATATGGAAATGCAGGGTCTTGGGCAGCAAAACTACTTAATGATGATTTTGGCTGTAAAATAATAGCAGTTTCTGATTCTAGAGGAGGAATTTATAATAAAGATGGAATAGATCCTCATGCTGCAGCAGAATTTAAAGAAAAAACAAGATCAGTTGTTGGGTTAAAAGGCACTAATGAAATTTCAAATGAAGAATTATTAGAATTAGAATGTGACGTATTAATACCTGCTGCACTAGAAAATGTTATCACAAGGAAAAATGCTAATAACATTAATACAAAAATAATAGCGGAACTTGCTAATGGACCAACAACACCCGATGCTGATCAAACTTTATTTGAAAAAGGAGTACTTATGATTCCGGACTTCCTTTGTAATGCTGGTGGAGTTACAGTATCTTATTTTGAAATGGTTCAAGGTTATTATCTATATTTCTGGACAGAGAAAGAAGTTTTTGAAGCTTTAGATCGCGTAATGACACGAGCTTATCGATCAACAGTTGAACAAGCTCAAAATTTCAACACTCACAATCGTATGGGTGCTTACATGATATCTCTCGAAAGAGTGTTGACAGCAATGCGCCTGAGAGGGTGGATTTAAACATATATTAATTAATTTTTTAATTTTACTTTTTCTCTCTTATTTAAATTTATTTTATCCAAAAATAGATACAAGGATTAATAAAAATATTATAGAAAGCACGAGATGAATTAATGCAAAAGAACCACCCATCTTCAATAAACGTTTATAACTCATATTTTCCACACCTGAATCTCTTGCTATTTTTAGAGTCATCATATCACAAGCAGCTCCTTGGGGTATGAAATTCCCTCCTAGATTAATTCCAATAATAAAGGCAAAAAACAAAGGAACAGAAGAAAAATAAAAGGGGGCACTTATTAGTGTTCTTATGATTGGTATGAAAATTAAAGCTGTGGGTGTATTAGCTACAACACCAGAAATAAAGCTGATAATGATTAGTATAAGAAATGATAACAAAAAGGGATTAAAAGCAGCAAAAGGAATTAATTCAAATAATTCTTGAAATCCCGCTTTTAACATGCAACCTATTACAACATATAAGCTTATAAAGAAAAAGATAATTTCCCATTCAATATCCTTTAAAAGATCGCTCATGGATTTCTTTGTATAACGTTTATTAGCCAAAACTAATATTAAGGCAGAAATTACGGCTGTTAAATATAAAATTGGAAGTATCGCAAATAACACAATTGTTATTATAATTGTAATACCATTAAAATAAAACATTTTTTTATTTTTTACCATAATATCTGTGTCAATTAAATCTATTACAAATTTTTTTTGAAGATCGTCAATTTTTGGCTCTTTCCTCAAAATATATCTGTCTATGAGAAAAATTGTTATAAACAATAAAAAAAAAGAAAAAATCCAATAAAATTGTATGAAATAGAGAGTATCTAAGTTAAATGCTGTAGAGATTATAATATTTTCTCCACTCGAGAATGGTGTGATAATTGAGCCAATATTAATACAAATTGTCATCCCTAACAAATATGTTCCGGCTCGAATTTTTAAGAAATGACAAAGTCTCACTACTATAGGAGCTAAGATTAAAACAACTACAACATCACTTATTATTGATGCTAATAAAGTAGTGATTATGCAGAGGAGCCAGAAAAAAATTCTCTGTTCTCCTTTTGATAATTTAAAAAGTTTTACAGCTACAAATTCTAAAATATTGGAATCTTGAGCTATTTTAGTTATAAGACTCATACTTAAAATTATTATGATAGCTTCCCATTGAATAACACCAATAAAGTAGTTAATTCCTATACCTTTTACTAAACCTGTAATGGTGGCAGCAATAAAACAACAGATTAGAGAAATAGCAACGAAATCAAGATTAGATTTCGAATAACTTAGAATTATTAAAATGAATAATACAAAAATGATTATTAGTAGTACAAGGTCCATTGTTTTTATAAGTTAATCATTAGAAGTCAATTAATAAGTTAAATAAATATCTTCTAATAAATCTATTTGAAAGAACACAGTTTTACTTTTAAAAGGAATTCATTAAAATTTTCAATGTGACTATCGAAATCTTATTTTTAAATCTTGGTAATGAAAAATTGATTGAATTAAACTTATTTTATTAAAAAAAGTTTCAGTAAAAATGTAAACAAATTCAAATCATTTAAAAGGTTAAAATTTGATAATAAATAATCAAAAATATTTTCTTCAATGAAATATTTTAAACTTGAGTAATACCCTTCTACACTTTTAAGTATTTCAACAATTCGCCTAATTAGATTTATAATTTGTTTTTCTACAAGGTACATATCACTATTCATTGGATTAATGCCAATAATATTGAATCCTGTTTTTCGTTCAAAAGTTATATTGCTCAATTCAGGATTTTTCTTTACAATTTCCAGATTTGAATAGGTTTTAAACATGTCCTCAATTCTTTCATAAATAATTTGCTTTTTCTCTTCGGGCAAATGACCCTCTATTACATTGATGACTAAATTTAATATTTGCTGAAAAATTCCTAGAATGTCAAAGAATTCAGCAACATCTGTGATACGTTCTGCTTGTTTCCACTGAGTATAATATTCATCAATAATGTATTCAAAGGGTTGATATACGTCAACATTTCCTGCCCATTTACCTTTCCAGCGGTTTTTTTCATTCGCATATTGCTGAATAAATGTATACCTTATCACATCTAAGCGAGCTCTTAACATATCACTAGTTACTTCTTTAGAATCTGCTGCTATAAACAACAAATTTGTTTCCTTATCACTTATATAGACCCATCTAAGGCCTCCCATTTCAATTGAATCTATTCCTTGTTTAAATTCAACAATAGTGAATTGATTTAGAGCAGTAAGGAGTCCCGATACTAAATCTTCATTTACAGGAAAATCCATATAAGATTTATAAACCAAAGTAATTCCTGAGTCCCCTTCCATAATCCAGATATTCATTATTCAACCCTATTTTTTCAAATCACACCAATAAATGTTAATCCTTTATATTAATTAATATCTTATATATTAAATCTATAATAAATCATCTAAAGAATGTATTTTTAACCATCGGTCTAGATTTCGCAACATATCTGTAATTTTAGTTCTCAATGCGAGTTCTGCTGCGTTTTTTCCGATTAAACCAAGAAAATCACTACTCAGTCTAAAATTGGTTATAAAAACCCCAATTTTTGATTTATTATTCGAAATTGCCTTTATCCGCATGTGTCCCTCTAATTCTTTGATGTCCTTGTTGTTTCGAACATTTAATTCGATTAACCGTCCTTTTCCTCCTTCTTGTTCACCTTTGTCTTGTAAAACTAATTCTCCTTCCATCTCAATTTTAATATTGATAATCTCGTCTATAATTATAGTATGTAATACATTAGGGGCAATAAACTCTGCATTCATTTTTTTGGCAGGATTAACAGTAAGCCAAAACGCTGGTTTATAAACAGCTTTTATAAATGAATCTTTATTGCAGTTTTCTATTTCCACAACTTTTGAAATTATGTTATTTGACACAGAAAATCTAACTTTAATTTGTTTATATAGGTATAATGATGAATGCTTTTTAGCTTTTTGAAATTTTAATATTTAGATGATGGCTCAGTCTTCCTCAATTTTATCACAGTGGAATCATTTTAAAAATATTTTTCATCATAGCCAATATCGATCTGCTATTATATATATAAACAATTAAGGAGTTCGAAATAATTTACTTCCTTCTATATCATTTTCTTCTTTACAATGAGGACATATCCAGATTTCATTATTTTTCTTAACAGAATTAATACAATCATGACAAATAGCGATATCACATATACAATAATGAGTGTTTTCCATATTATTAGCACAACTTTTACCACAGCTAAAACAAACAGGAGGCGTTCTTTCTGACATTTTTTTTGTAATATTCGTTTTTAATTATTCTTTATTATACTTTTAATTTTAAGTATTATATTATTTTAATTATTAAATATAAGTTTTTTATGAATCATGGATAAGACAAGATCGGTAATTCGATTACTAGCTTTATTCAGTATTTATTTTATTTATAAAGCGATTACGGGGGCAATTCATAATAATAATAATGAAATTTTTTTATGGTCATTAATTACAATATTATATATAGTATCGCTGATTGTCTTATATTTTGTTGTTAAGAGATGGGAAACGGAGAAAAACATTTAACAATCATTTCTTTTTTTTAAGAAAATCTGGAATCATTCCATCAATTCCGAGACTCTTTAGTACTGTATCTCTAATATTCATCTGTATAGTTAAATCTGACATTTTTTTCATAGTATCCTCTAATGCTTTAGAAAAAATTTCACTTGCCTCTCTAATCGTTTGAGACGTTAACTTTAAAGATTCCCTTATAGCTTTATTTGTTTCGTGCAATTCTTCAGTTAATTTTTCCATGCTATTTCGCATTTCAGAAAGTTCATTTTTTAATTCTTTTATTCCTGCCATTTTTCTTATTAACCTCGTTGTTAAGCTAAATAAATAATTAATATTTATTAAAATTATTAACTAGTACCGAATATAAGCTTAATTTAAAAAAGAAAATTAAAATAAAAATAGCTGCATATAAATTGAAGTTAAGGAGAGTTTTTGTGAGTGATATTTGTTTCGAAGTGAGTGTTAATATTTTTTTATATAAATAAAATAATGTGATTTTTACTTTTTGTTTTGGGTAGTTACAAAACCCAGTGATGGGTTTTAAATATTTCGGTATCTTGGTT
>JAHPZE010000047.1 GCA_019058365.1 Promethearchaeota archaeon
AAACCAAGATACCGAAATATTTAAAACCCATCACTGGGTTTTGTAACTACCCAAATAATTTATTCAATATATTTAGTGTAAAATATCAGTTTTTTTAAGCTTTTTTATTTCTATGAGTATATCTTTCCAAAATTTAATTCTTATGATATTTTTATTACAAATTGAAACTTTATTCCAAGGTTGATCAAATAAAAATAAGGTTATATCTTTCTTTTTCTTAATTGGTTCAATTAAGTTCGGATTATCATCAATATATAAATCATATTCATACTTTAACTTTAAATCATAGGGCTTTTCATCTACTAATATAATACGATCATATGATTGTCCCTTATTAATATTATATTTCAGTAAAATCTGTATTAATTGAGATTTGAAATTATGATTCCTTGCTGAAAGGATATCTACATGATGATCTTTTTTAATTATGCGTAAATATTCTGGAATTTTTTCATCAATTAATGAGATTGAGAACTTATTATTATAAATTTGATAGAAAATTTCGTATACTTGATTCTCATATATGCCCCAATTTTTATAGAACTCCCATTGAGTTATATCACTCTTCTTATAAGTAGTATTATAATTATGGTTAAATATATTAAGAAATACGCTTATTAAGTCAAAAATAACTCCATCCACGTCAACAGCAATTTTCATTATCATATTTTGTTTTTTAAATTAATTATATAAACTTATTAAATTAGAAATATGAGATCTAACCAAAATAGGTTAGAATTAATCCCAATATTTGACCCTCATGAGTTAAGCTAAATTTTTTTTGTCTACCATGGGTCTTCTCATTTATGAAATTTCGTGCCTTTAATGCCTTAATGTGATGTCCATACTTCATTTTAATTGTCTTATCATATGCATCGTGTCCTAATTCTCTCAAAAGATTCATGAAAGTTATCATCTCTCCCTTATCTCCATTAGTCATTTTCCGTAGAGTTTTTAAAATGTCTTTTTTTTGTTCAGTTAGGACTTCTGTAGGATATACAGGTACATCTACATTTTTGTAACTTTCTTTATTTTTTTTATAGGTAATTCCATATTTCTCATACTTTTCTTTTATCTCATTCTTACCGATATCTGGGCTAAATAAATCATTGACTGTATAATGGGATGCATCAATATAAAATAATTTTACTAAATCATGTTTAAATGAACCAACGTACATCGCAGCACTAACAAATAGTTTAGTTGAAGTCGAAACATTAATCCAAATTTCATCAGCATGATACTCATTAATTTCTTTTGAGATAATACGACATAATTCTTCAATAATTGGTTCTAGTTGAATGAGAACTGTTTCAATAACAATTGGGGTACAAATTAATGAATTAATAAAATGTTCATAAAGTTTATCAACAAATTTTTTTGCTATTTCTATCATCTCTTTATCAGGATCAGCCTCATTTGTTAATTCTTTAAAGCTTTTAAGTAAATATATTATATTACATGGGTGATGAACGACACCTTCTATAATTCTATCATATTCAAACCCCACCGGCGCTATTTGTACTTTTCTAGTCATTTTTCTTACCTTCATATAAAATTAAATATTTATTAGAATAGTATAAAGGTAAGAATTTAAATCTTACTATTATCATTTATCTTATGATGGTTAACAATAAATTAAAGTATATTCAACGGAGTATTTTACGTCCAAAACTTCAACATCGTTGTACGTGTTGTGCAAAAATATGTGTTAGATCTCAAGTACTAGTAAGTTTTGGTGTAAATGACTCTAATAATGAGCGAATATTATTAAAAGATTTAAAAGTTGAAGAAATTTCCATAGATCATATATGGGTTAAATGTGAAGAATTAAATGATGTTAAGAGATATAGGAAAGGTCTTACTATTACTTTTACTGCTTTAATATCATCGTACCAAAAAATAGGTGGACGAGTAGGTATTGGTCTCTTTGATATAAAAGATATTGAAATTGAAAATTAACTTTTGCTAGTGAGAAATAAACTAAAGTTATCAGTCTACTGTATTTATATTTAAGAGTATTCTTCATTATTATAAATAAGACAAAAAAGTAAATCAAAAAATAATAGGTTTTTTAAAAATGTATTTCTATTTAAAAACAGAAATCGAGAAAAATGCCCCTTTTAAAAATTACGTTGTAAAAAGGATACATTGTCCTACTTGTGGTAAAATACAAATAAAGAAAGTCTTCAAAAACCACTTTTATACAAAATATAAATGCTGGAATAAAAAGTGTGAGAGAAAGGATATACCGTTTGTTCTAATTAATGATTATTTAAAAAATGAAAGTATCTTCAATGGCAAATGTGAGTTATGCAATCAAGAGTATTATCGTGAGTTTATAGAAAATGATGAGATCTGGGGTAAACTTATCTTTAAATGTACTAATGATAAATGTGATGAATCAAATTATGAACTTTCTTATGATCTTGAAAATGAAGAATGGATAAAGAGAGATATCCTTTCAGATTGTGAATATCACTATATTCATTGGTATCTATATAGAAATCCGGGTAAAAAAGAATTTGATATCCTCCATAACTATTTTTACGAAAAAGATTTTGTAATAGTAAAGGAAGATTCAGAAAAGAGTACTCTTGATTATCGTAATTTCTTAGAAAATAATACTTCAATTCATTTCAAAATTTCTGTTAAACATTGGGGCTTTGGAATAAGCTGTCATAAAGACATAGAAATTCATACAAAAGCAAAATTTGATAATCAAGCAATGAAAATCCTGTCAAAATTATATTTAATCCTTAAAGAAGAAAAATCTGGTAGATGTTTCATGCTTCCCAGAGAAAGTGAAAAATATAAACAATTTCTTAGAAATAAATTCAATTATAGAACAAATGGGTAAATAATAATGAATTTCCTTAGGAGCTTAAGAGTTAAACTTAGAAAATATTTAAAAAAGTTAAAAAATAAGTTAAAAATATCAAGAGTTAAACCCGCTCTAAGCTTTACAATTAAACCTAATGAAAAGAAAGCAGAAGTAGTTCTAAAAAAGACAGAAGTTCCAAAAATAGAAATGGAACAATTAATAATACCAAAAAAAACACAAAAACCTTATATTAAAAAAACACCACCTAAATTAGGAAAAAAAGAGAAAAATAAAAAAAAAAGGAGTTCCTTAAGGAAAGAAAAAAAAGATCTCATAGTAGATTTGGGTAAAATATTCTCTAAATCTAGAAAAACCAAAAAAGGAAGAGAATCTGAAAGATTAAGAGTAGATAGCGAAATTCGGAAAGTTTCAACTGATATTCGTAGCCCATTTATAGAATTTAATTTTTCAGAAATTACAATCAATTTGGTCATTCCTAAACAAATCATTAATTTAACTTCCCCTATTAGTTCAGTAGTCTATCATATAAAAATTAATGAAGATAATTTTAAGGAAACTGCTAGTATAAAGCAATTAAATAACACCTATTATGAAGTAGAGAAACGAGAAATTGCATTGCATGAGCCTCTACAAAGTTTTCAAATAACATATCCAATCTTATTTAAAAATGTAAAGTATAGTTTTAATTATTATCATAAAGATACTGATCTTTATATTTTTAGTGGACGATATCAAGATCGGGCTAAAATGATTGAGCTGTGGGATAAAGAAGGAAAATTAAATTTAATCCCTAAGAAGAAATTATGGATATTTCATCCCGATATTTATGAACTAGGAGTAGAATATAATTTAGCTGAAGATTTGTGGATCTGGAATTATAATACTCCTAAACTTGTAGATTTAAGAGAAAAATCCTTCATATATTTAAAAAATAGAGAGACTGGTCAACTAAAGAAATTTGCTTGTGATGTAAGTTTTCATCTTGAGGGTGAACAGACACCAAGCGACGACTTTGATGAAGAATTTCCATTATTTACAGGTAGAGAGATATCTCTAATCTCTCCTAGGATAAATCCAGATGGTTGGGTCATCTGGCTTCAAAATAAAGAAATTGGTTCATATAAACTTAATGACAACTGGAGTGGAGAAAATCCTTTTGTTCTAAAGTGCCATGAAGATCTAAGGATATTAGAAGGGACATTTCAACTAGATATTGCAGATAAGGGTATGAGAATACCAATTGAGACAATACATTTTCGTTATGCTTTTCATATAGAATGTGAATATCCAAGAGATTTAGTAATTCCTACCCGTGATGGACATAAAAATGAACTAGTATGTATTGGTTTAGAAGAATCAATTGAAAATTGGAATATTTTAATAGATTCGGATGTACATATTAAAGAGGATTATGATAATAATCAGTATCAAATTATCATTCCTAAGATTCAAGATACTGTTAATTTTTCTTTAAAGAAAGATAAAAGTGACATTAAAAAATTAAATTTCGAAATTACAATTCCAAGATTAAAGTGGAGAATTGGGAATCAAAAAGAATGGACTGGTAAAATTTTGGAGAAGAATAGAAACACTTTAACAGCTGGAATTGACTTATTTTTAGAAGTAAATACCAATGATTATAACAACTCATATAAAATAATGATTCAATTATTTTCTGCTGAAAAAAACCAACTATTACAAGAAACCACACTTTCTATGGAGAATATTTATCATTCATGCAATCTAAATCGATTTTTTGATACAATTTTGACTAATTATAATCATTTATTTTTATCATTAGAAATAATTAATAGAACAACTGATAAAAGATATCCTCTAGTAAATATTTTAGAATTTCCAGATAGAGATCCTATTAAAAGATTGTATAAATCTCTCTTAGAATTTCAAAGAGATAGAATTGAAGAATTCTATCAATATTACAAAAATTATTGTAGTAAAAACAATGAGACCAAAGAGTTTTCTGTCAATGAATTATTTGAGGTTTTAACTTTATCATTTAATCAATCAAAATCGTTAAAGGAAACAGGACTAATATATAAATTATTATCAAAAATTAACGATACCTTCAGAAAAGGTTTTGAGAACAGTTTATTAGGATTATTTAAAAATATTATTTTGAAAATGGGAAATACAGGGATTGAAATTAAAGATAGAATAGAGTATTTAGAATTTTGTATTGATTTTGAAAACTATTTCGATATTCCACCTCCAAATACAAAAGATGTTTTAAATCTAATTTTAAAGAAAGAAATCAATGTAATTAATGATAATTATTTATATTATAATCGATTATGTAAAATTTTTAAGCCAGATATTTCCAATTTTGATGATATTCGTAAAAATCTATTTAAAAAGCAATTATATAAAGGAGTAAAAATATTAAAAAATGCGAATGATAATTTTAAAGATAATATGTATCTAAAATGTTGTGAATCAAGTTACAAAGCAGCATTTATTATGCTCAAGGCGCTTCTATTTTTTGAGCACATATATCCAAAAGATAAATCTTATTTAAGCATTACTCAGATGTATTTAATTGCCTTTAGAGAGAATTTTAGTAAGTATTTAGATAATTTCAAAAAATTACGAGAGAAAAATTTTAATTTAAAACAAAACCATGCTTGGTATGCCTATAAAAATTCCGAAAAGATTTTTAGGAAAATTAAACGACGTTATGATTTCATATACCCCCAACTTAAAAATCCTAAAAATCAAAAGACCAGTCTAGATAATTTTGAATGGCGCTTTCCTAAAAATGACATTCCAGATGTCATTAGATCTTATATTAAAAAAATTCAAAAATATAAAACAACATATCATTCAAATTTTTGTCCACTTCCTCCAGGCTTAATAAAATTAGGTATTCGTGAAATAAATATTAGATATGATAAAGAAGAAATTCTCGTATATGGTCTACAAAAAAAAATGAGAAAATAAATAGTGTGAGATAAAATGCCAATTAATCCAATAGAATTAACAAAAGATATTCAACAAAATTATGCAAATTACCTTTCAGGTACCTTTTACATAAAAGATCAGAATTTAAGGAATATAATTATTAAGGAAATTGAGAGTTATCCTTTCATAAAAGGACCTTATTTGGAGTCTATACCACCGTTTAAGAAGGGTGAATACTTAAAAGATTTTATCAAAAAGGGTCTTCTTAGCAATATTTTTACAAATTTTATCTACGAGGCTCTTCCTTACCTAAGAGATAATCCATTATATCTGCATCAAGATAAAGCAATTCGGAAATTATTAGATAATCGTAATTTAATCATATCTTCAGGTACGGGTAGTGGTAAAACAGAATGTTTTCTTATTACAATCTACAATCATCTGTTAAGAGAATACGAGGAGAACATGTATCTTGAACCCGGAGTTCGTGCTTTATTACTATATCCTATGAATGCATTAGCAAATGATCAATTGAGAAGACTTAGAGAAATAACAAAAGTGATGGAGGAAAAAATCCCAGACGTAAAAATTACATTTGGTAGGTATACAGGAGATACTAAAGATGAAAGTAGAGAGAGTGCAACACAAAGATTCATGCAGAGATTTCCTAATCAAACTCCCGCTGAAAACGAGCTTCTAACAAGGGGAGAAATGCAAGAAACACCTCCACATATTCTTATAACAAATTATGCAATGTTGGAATATTTACTTATAAGACCTGGTGATAAGAAATTTTTTGACGGGGAATATGCAAAAAGTTGGAAATTTCTTGTATTGGATGAGGCTCATATTTATAATGGAGCAAAGGGTATAGAAATGGCTTTACTGATCCGACGCTTAAAAGATAGAGTTTGTAAAAATATGAAAGGAGATTTGCTGTGCATAGCTACAAGTGCTACCTTAGTATCCGAGGCTGAAGACTATACTAAGGTAACGAAGTTTGCAAGCGATTTATTTGGAGAACTCTTTGAATGGGATGAAAATGAAAAAAATAAGCAAGATATTATAGAAGGTAAAAGATTGGATATAGAATTAAGTCAAGCTACAGAAAGTTTCCCTCTTAATATCTACTCCTCTTTACATTCTCTAATTTTTGAGGAAAGTATTGATAAGGTACAAAGTATATATGACATGCTTAAAGAGCAAGGTATCGAAAAAGAGATTTTAGAAGTCGCAAGAAAGGAATCAAACAGAGATCTAAAAAAGTTTGTTTATAATTTTCTGGCTTTTGATAAGCGAATTTTGGATTTAAAAATGATATTAAAAGATGGTTCTAAAGATCTTGACAAATTTATGAAAATTATTTTACAAAAGGAAAATCCAAGTAAAACTGAAAGACAATCAATTATAGACCTAATTAATCTTTCTGTATGGGCAAAGATAGATGATGATTCCCTACCTTTACTACCTGCACGGTATCATCTTTTTATCCGGGCTCCAGAAGGTATTTTTATATCTTTTTATCCAACCGAACAAATCTTTTTGGAAAGGAGAGAAGAAACACATGATAAAAAACCCGTATTTGAATTGGCTGCATGTAGGCGATGTGGTCAAGAATATTTTGTTGGCTTTATTAAGGATAATGAGTTAAAGCATAGTTTTTCGGAATTACCTCTGTCTGAAAGAGGAAATGATAAGATTACTAATCAATATTTTATCTTTTGGCCAAAAAGTATCGAATTCGAGGAGGATGAGGATCAAGAAATCTCACTCCCGGAAGACCTTTCAATAAAAGGGGAACAGTGGGAATTATGTATAAAATGTGGAAGGATTTATAAAAATGATGAGCTAAAATGTAAATGTCAAGATGATGTTCCTATAAAGCGTACTTTAATAGAAATAAAACCAAAAAATATAGAATTAAATAAATGCTATTCATGCAGTCATCGTTCTCCATTTGGGATTGTTAGGAAGTTTATATTTAATCAGAATGATTTAAATTCTGTTTTAGTAACGGTACTATATCAAAATCTAAATAAAACTATTATTGAGAATAATGAATTAAAAAAAATTCTGGCCTTTTCCGACAGTCGACAAGGAGCAGCATATTTCGCTCCTTTTTTGCAAGCTGAATATGATAAAATCTTGTTCCGTAGGCTTATCATTAAAGCTTTAGATGCAAATATTAAATATAAGGATTATGGGTTATCCTCCTTATATCAGGATGTTTCGATGCTAGCTCGAAATTATAATTTGCTTGAACATAATCTTGATGATAAACAAAGGTCACAAATCGTATGGAGATGGATAATTCATGAATTTTGTGCTTTATTTGATAATAAGCGTAATTCGCTAGAAAGAGTTGGTATGCTTTTCTTTAAACCATCAACACCTAAGAACTGGGTGCCTCCCCCTGAATTGTTAAACCCACCTTGGAGTCTTACCGAGCAAGAAGTGATCAATCTTTATTATTTTCTACTGAACACTATGAGATATAATTTTGCAATCACTTTGCCAAGTGAAGTCGGATTAGATCCTTCCGATGCCTTTTTCAGACCTCTTAATAAAGAATATAAATTTCGTGGTGAAATTTCAGATTCAAAGAAACATATCCATTCTTTTATACCTTCAAAAAGATATCTGAATAGCAGATTGGATATTGTAAAAAAATTATTTAATAAAATAGTCAATAGAAACGATGAAGATAATGAATACAAGAAAATTTTGGGAATAATTTGGAATGATTTAAGATCTAATTGGAGAGGACACGGTATTTTTGGATTTAATATACCTAAAGAAGGAATTGTATTTCAATTAGATCATAATTATTGGAGGGTGGTAAGACGACGCCAAGATGAACAATGGTACTTTTGCGACAAATGCGGGATTATCTTACCTTTTTCAGTTAGGGGTGTTTGTCCTACTTTTAATTGTTTGGGAGAAGTAAGAATAATCGATACTGAATTTGAAAAATCTCTAAAATATAATTTTTATAGAACCATGTACAGTAAATTTAATCCAATAAAAATGATCAGTCAAGAACATACCGCTCAATTAACTTCAGATTATGCTACAGAGGTTCAGCAAAAATTTATTGACGGAGATATTAACATTTTAAGTTGTTCTACTACTTTTGAATTGGGAGTTGATTTAGGTACTTTAGAGGCCATTTTTTTACGTAATGTACCCCCTGAACCTTCAAATTACGTCCAACGAGCTGGTAGGGCGGGAAGACGATTGGATACAATCGGATATACAATAACTTTTGCTCATTTAAGATCTCATGATCTTTCATACTTTAAAACTCCAGAAAAAATGATAGATGGAAGAATTAAACCCCCAGAACTCTCCCTTACAAATCAAAAAATTGTTCGACGACATATTCATTCGATTGTTTTAGCTAAATTCTTTCAACTATACGAAAAATTGTATGGAAGTATAGAAAGTTTTCTTCATCTGAGTGAAGATTTTTCAGGAATTCAACTACTAAAAGATTATTTAGAATCTAAGCCTCAATCGATTCTGACTTCTATAAAGAGAGTTGTACCAGAACTCGTGAAACAGTATTTTTGTCTAGACACATGGGAATGGGTAGAAGGATTAGTCGGAAGAAATGGTACATTAACAACTGCTGAAGAAAAGATAACGCTTGAGTATGATTTTTTATCGGATTATTATAACCAAAAACAACAGCAGTGGATTAAGACTTCAAATCAGGATGAAAAGGACAAATTTAACAGTGATATGAGATGGGCTAATAAAAGAATTGAAACAATTAAGAAAAAAAACTTAATCGATTTTTTAGCTTCAAATACAGTCATTCCGAAATATGGATTCCCCGTAGATGTTGTAGATCTACTAGTACTCTCCAAAAGCCCTGCTGCAAAACAAATTGAATTAGAGCGAGACCTAAGAATTGGATTATCTGAATTTGCTCCTGGAAGTGAAGTCGTAGCGAATAAATATATTTGGAAAAGTGAAGGTCTCAGAGTTCTCCGTAACAGGACGTGGACCATTTATTGGTATGCAATATGCCCTTATTGTGAACGAATATTTATGGAATTGGGGTCTTTAAAAGAAAAACCCCCCAAAATCTCATGTAATATTCATGGTTCTTTAAATAAATATAGATATCGATTTATAATTCCAGAATTTGGATTTACTACAAATATTCAAACTCCGCCTAGAAATGCAGCTTTGTTTCGACCAAGAAAACAGTTTACCACAAGACCTTATTTCTATGATTACGGTGAGGTTGAACAGAAAGAGATTTCTATTAAAAAGCTTAAGATTAACATAAAATATGGAAAGCACGGTGAATTAGCAGTTATATGTAAAGGTAAGGAAGGAGTTGGATTCCGTATATGCCCTTCGTGTGGTGCTGCATTTGCGTATGACAAAAGACTTACTAGCACTCATATATCTCCTTTTGGCTGGGAATGTAAACGTACGGTTTTTGGACCTAGAATACATTTAGGTCATAAATTTATGACAGATGTAGTTTCTTTAACCTTCATTAAACCTCAAATAAGGGAAAATCAATATTTTGGTCTTTCACTCCTTTATGGCGTTCTTCAAGGAATAAGTAAAGGATTAGGAATTAAAAGAAATGATCTTGATGGATGTTTACACCAAACAAAAGAGGGAATGGTGTTAATTCTGTTTGATAACGTGCCAGGGGGCGCGGGACATGTTAGAAGACTATTACAAGAAGAGAATTTATATAAAGTTTTTGAAAGTACATTAAGTGTATTAGAAAACTGTTCATGCGGTCCTGAGACCAGCTGTTATAGCTGCTTGAGAAATTATCAAAATCAGTTTTGCCACCATCTTTTAAGAAGGGGGTTAGTCTCAAAATTTCTTAAAGATTATCTAGGCTATGAAAAAGAGAAGAAAAAACAAAAAGAAATAGATGATAAACTTTTAGTCAGCATTGGAAGGCAAGGGGAACAAAATGCTTATAACTATATAAGAAAATTAAAAATAGAAGAATTAAGGGTGGATGAGGATCCAGAAACAATTATTATTGATAAAAAGGATGGATTTATAATTAAATGTCAAGAGAAGGAATTAATTGATGTAACATGGGAAAATGCTATTGAAGAAAAATATAAGGGTTATGATATTAGTTATAGGGACGATAATAAAATAAAACATTATATAGAAGTAAAATCCACCACCTCCTCTTCAAGAAGCTGGTTTAATATTACTGAAAACGAATGGAAATATTTCTTAGATAAAAAAGAGAGGTATTTTATATTCAGAGTATATAATGTCGAATTGGGAAAATTAAATAATGAAAATATCGAGATCATTAAAAATCCGTATAAAGAATGGATTGAGGGTAAAATAATGGCATATCCATATAAATTAGAGATATAATCTAAAATTTTCCAACTAAAAAACAATGGAAGCTACGCTCAAATTTTTTGATCTTGGATTTTATTTTCATTAAATCTCCTCTATCCAGTAATTTAAATGATAAACTAAGAATAAAGTGTATGTCTTTAAAAAAAATTTAATTAATTCACATAAATTTTCTTAGATTTTGCCTACTTTTTAGTTCTCTTATCCGTTGAACTCATAGTACGGGATTTAAAACCTTTATCGCCTTTTGAGCCTTTTTTATCTTGACTCGATTGAATCCTTCTTGCGGCTTTTGGAGTCATCTTACTTTTTGCCATACTTTTTACCACCTCTTTTTATGCTATTATTATCTTTTTATAAGTTTACCACATATAGGGCATTCATACCAGTTAAATTCTTTTAATAGAATCATTATTTCGTTGCATTTTGTACAATAAATCCCTGATATTTTGTTTTCACTGGCATTTTTTGGAGATTCAGAGCTTGATATATGATTCTTTTTCGAGAACTTTATTGATGGTTTTAATTGAAATATTGTTACTCCATTATCAGAAAAGTCTTTACTGATTATTATATGCCCATTCTGATTAGCATCGTTTAAAAAAATGTCTGAACGGATATGGTCTCTTATTCTAGTACCATGTTTATGCCCATGTATTATTTCTAACATATTATCTCCAATTTCCTTACATTCATCAAATTTGAACATTATCTCATCTATTGCATCTTTTAAAAAGAGCTTATGTACATCTAGTTTCATTTCGCTTGGATTTATGGATTATTGTATAATATTAGTCAATTTTATCTATATTCTATTTTGATTTCCTACCAATATAAATTTTAGTGTATAAATTCAAGAGTAGGGAATCTAGAATAACTAAATTACTTAATTTTTAATATTCATTGCTTTTTTAAGATAGTCCTCAAGGTTTTCTCGACAATCTTCAGTGAGCGTAAATTTTTTAGCAGATTGAGAAATCAATAATCTAATTTCTATTAATTTTTCAATCGCATTAGCTAATTTTCTATTAGAATAAGACAATATTCCTTCTTTTTTGGCAGAACGTAAAAGGTTATGTAAATAACTATATTTATGTTCCTGCTTATCCTCATTTTTACCAGTGGTATAGGCATTTATAATTATTTCGAATATTTTTCGCCAGTCTTCTTTATCAATTATATCTTTAAGATTGGGGCTTAATTCTGATTCTACATGAGGATCTTCCTCAGGTAGGAAAATTTCCATAAAACCTTCAATAATTTCTGTTTTTATCTTCCCCTTTTCTTCTGCTGCTGCTACGAATTTGCTAAAAGAATTAAAAGTTTTTGTCTTATCATCTGGTTCTTGAACCATTGATGCTCCTTTATAATCAAAATTCGAAGAACTTCGCATTAGATTATCTATTAAGGCACTTCGCGTCGTTTTACTGTTTTCTCTTGCAAGTTGTATAGTCTCTATTAACCAATCTACTGCAGTATCAAAGGGAATTGGCTTTTCTTTTTTTTTAAATATCTTAATTTTTGAAAAATCTCGAGCTTTATACATTTTAGAAAGTTCTCCAAGAGAAAGAAAATCATCAGCACTTAATAATAAATGCTCACTTATATTATGGGTATCACCAATTATTATAACTTTTCTACGATTTGCTTTAAGAGCATTCACTAATGAAATAAAATCCTTATCACCTGTTAATAATATGAAACAATTAATTTCAGGATATAATTGAGCAGTTTCAAGACAATCAACAGCAATTTTTACATCTACACTATTCGGTTTTCCCATAGATACTTGAATCGCATCAAATCCCAAACTATAGAGGGCTTGAATAATCTCTTTATTAATTCCTGCCCAATCTGAATAAACTTTTTTTACTCGAAGGTGACCTAGTGATTCAGAGTATTTTATTAAAGCTTCTGCGATAGGTACATTAATACCTTTTGCTACTACTCGAACATTTTCATAGTCCCAAAAAATAGCTACTTCATCCATATATAAAACTTCTTTTGATTATTACTGTTGAATATTTTTATCTTAACATAGTAACAATTATCTGAATTTTTATATTTATTTCATGTTTTGGTTTAAAAACCATAATCTCCTATTTTCGAAATCTAATATGATAAATAAAATAACAATATTATATAGATAAAAATAAATAATTTCAACGAATTAGGGATAACCTGAATCCTACCAATCACCGAGATAGAATAAAAGGATGTTTTTATGTATTAGGATTAATATGAATTGAATAATATTAAATACATTCTACATTAAGAACTTAATTGATGATTTTTTGTTTTAATATATTAGATATTACATCATCAGTATCTTTTATTTTCTTATTTTCTTCTATTTTATCTTTTAATTTAAATAGTCTTACTTTAGCTATATTAATTACATTCATATATGTTTTAGCTTCAATAATTATATTTCTCTCATTTAAATTTTTACCAGCAACATATTTCCCAATTTTTGTACCCAGAACATAACAAATGATACCATCTCTACTTTCAAGATGCCCTTCCTCATCTAAATATAGGCAATAATCTTCAGCTTGATGCATATTATCTTTATTTAAAGTCGAACCTCCTTTTTTGAGTTCTAAAATTAAAATTTTTCCTACTCCTTCTGGTTCTCCTTTTAGACTGTATTTATCAGTAGAATATATCCCTAGTGAAAAATCGTTTGGTATAATAACAAAATCTGGTCTATCCAATATTTTGTTTTTATATTTTTTGTTAAAAAATCTTTTAATAACAGTAATTAATGGTTTATTAGATGTATATTGAATTGTATCATATTCTGGTCCAAAAATCCATAATGCTTTTTCAAAGATTGGTTGAAGTTCATGTAACTCATCAGATAGACGCTCAGTAAGCACTTCCAAATTCTCTATAAAATCAATTCTACGATAAATCTCAGTAAGAATTATTTTTGCATCTCTTATACTCCAATTTGATAATATTTCATTAAGATCTTCAAGTTCCGCTGTTTCTAATTTAGCTAAATTGCTCAATAAATCATATCTTATATTACTTTTCTCAAGATTTATGAGAATCTTCAACAAATTCTCTAGATCACTATCATTCAAGTGGGGACAATTTGTTAGGACTTGATCTATAAAAGTACCAATAAAATCTCTTGAATTAATATCTAAGTTATGTAATTCACGGATTTCAGCTTGTAAAATATTAAATTTTCTCTCTGTTTTTTTTTTCTGAAATAAAGAATCGAGTTTTTTTATTAAATAATCAGATAATTCCTTATGAATTGCCTTATAACGCTTAGTTTCCTCAAATCCAGTCCAATCGTCTTTAACATCTTCTTGTAGAAAATCTGCGATGATAATAAACACATATTCACGAGCTTCTCGATATCTTCGATCTAATTTCTCTCCTTCCGCTATTGTCCAAGTAAGGTTACCTACTGTACGATTATTAACCCACCATTGGATTCCATTCTGTTGTGCTGTTCTTCCTCTCTTAGTTTTAATAATTTTAATCTTAACATCTCCAAATTCAGTAGGTATATTTTCATCAATAATTAAATGTCCTATATCCTCCTCTGTTATAATATTCCCATTAACATATTTTGTAAAGGAAGGATCTGAAAAGAATTTTGAACCAATTAAATTAATAACCATTTTCTCATTTAACGACAAAATTTTCTTTAAATTAGTAGAGATTCTCGTTCCAGTCTTCTTATCACTAATCTCCTTATCTTCTACTAAGTGTTCGATATCAAAGGGTTGATTTTTTTGTTCAACCTTAAATTTATTGTAAAAACCATTTTTACATGTCTCTACGATATATGAATTAGAAAAGCAATACATTGCAAATCTACCTTTTCCATTTCTTCCATAAGCAACTCGATTAGCAGGCGTTCCATCAGGAAAGAAAACTTCATTGCCTTGATGCTTTTCCCTGTCATAGCCTATTCCACTCCATCGATAAATAAATTCTTCTTTTATCATTCCATTACCATCATCACTAATAATAAAGCTCCTTTCTTCATCATTTCCAATAGTAATGTATACATTTCTAGCTCCTGCATCATAACAGTTAGCAATTAGCTCAATTATTGCAATTTCCCAGTTATTTATGATGTTTCGTGCAAAACCCTTAACAAATCTGGAACCAAACCAATTAGTTATTTGTTTAGTAGACATTATAATAGATAAAAAGTATTTTTTTAGTTATTTACTATTTTTGTCTATATTATAATATTATTGGATATAATATAAATTAGATTTGTTAATTAAATTTCTAATTTAGGTTCTTAAATTTAAGTAATCATATATTAGGGTTTATATCCTACAAATTTATAATAGAAAAGTTCATTCCATCCCTACTTTTTTAGGAGGGGCAACACGGGGGAGGGAAATCCTCAGGAAATTTCAAGAAGTTCTGAAACAATAGAGGTATTTGGATGCGTTTTTAGGAGGAATTACTTGTTTTATTTTATTTAAGGAACCTTATCCACTCCAATCATATATATATTTTTAAATTCATAATATCTAAGGTCTTTAATTAAATCGGAGCTGCGACTATTCCACCATATTTTTTTTTTATTCCAAATATCAATACCTTTTTGAATTTTTTTATTAATATCTGGTTCAACTATCACAGTGTTTCCATTTAATGCCCAACCCTTTTCTAAGTTAATATCAATAAAACCAGCGACAAAACATAAATTCGAGAATTTCATTGTTCTTGAGATAATGCCGTCAATCGCTATAGCATTATTATCTAATTTGAAATGCACTTTTTTATACCATAATTCTGCTTTTATCTCAATAGGATATTTTTTTGCATTTATATCCAATAAAATCTTTCTTAATTTTTTTCTAATTATGATTTTTTGGTGGTAAGCTTCAATGTCCCAAGCAAATGGATCACCGGATAACCATTCATTATCAATTATTTTAATTAATTTATTATTTTGATCATCAAATATTTTAACAGATATTTGTAGATAGCCATCCTCAGAAATTCTAATAAGGAAAAGATTTTCATTATCAACTCTTATAAAATCTCCATTTCCAATGAAAAGATTACTTCCAGTTGAAATAACAAGGTCTTCTTGATTAATTTTCAATAATCCCTTAGTATATCCACGTTGAATATTGAAAGGATTTTCTTTATATCTTCTTTGTTCATCCTCACTCATTGCTCCGTCTGTCGCTTCAAAATGACAATAGGGGCATAGACACATCATATCTTCTGGTCTAAAATGTGGATCATCATCAGTATAAGGAATTATGTGATGATATTCTATTATTGGCTTACCACATTTACAACATCCAAATCCCGATTCTTGTCTTAATTGTCTCTTTATAGACAAAGGTGTTGGTGGTCTTTTTTTACTTTTTTCGCTCAAATTTTCCCTTACCACTATTTAAATGTATTATATAAATTAAAATCTTAACAGTAAGGTTAGAAAAAAAAAAATCTTTAGCATTCTCAATAATTTCATTCTTAGCTCTAGTACTCAATTTAGCTTGTTGACCTTCACTTATAGATCCAGCAATAGAACCTGGTATTAGCATCAATTCAGCACTCGAAGGAATAACATCTTTTAAAGATAATTCCCCTTCTGCATCCGCTAATAAATAATCATTAACCATATCCAATTCAACTAAAATATCTCCAGCGGTTATTCCTCTGCGATATGTTATTCTAATTACATCTTCATTTGGACCAATAGTATTTTCAATGGTAATCTCTTTAGCATCTTTTTTCACTAAATTTCCTAGTAAATCAGACTTTGAATTGACCATTCCACCAATTCATATATTTTGGGGGAGATGTATACTACTGAAAATTTTACATTGATTTTTTATTTATAAATGATTGATAGATCATTCTTTCAAACTTAATATATTGAGTTTGGAAAAAATGACTGAAACAGAATATAGTAATAAAATTAAACCTACATTTCAAGATGAGCGATTTGAACAAGTAGAAGTATTATTTGAAGTTTTCATATTGAGAAATATTCGTAAAAAGTTAAGAAAAAAGCTTAAATCTCTAGAAAAAATGATAAAAGGAGAAAGTAATTCAGAAACTACCAAGAAGTTAGAAGCTTTTAAAATAGTCTCTACGGAAAACAATATTAAATTTGAAGATCTTATGTCTAGACTTAAAACTTCATATAACATTTTCAAGTTAGTAAATGAGCTTGAAACTAATCAACAGTATCTAACGAATCTAAACAAGGAGCGGAAAAAACGTCATATCGATGCGAAACAATATGAGATAACTAAAGGGTATTATCTCCAAAAAATGATAGATATTCATGATGCGATTAATCAACTGAAAAATATCTCAATATCTTATTATCAAGAATTAAAGGATAAGTTAATTATGCTTGAAGATCGCCGTATCAGATTAACGACAGAAAAACTTAGAAAAATAATTACGAAAGAAGAATTCAAACCGAAATCTGATGAAATTGAAACATTAAAACATCAGTTGGAAGAAAAATTGGCATTTTTAAAAGTAGAAATAATTGATTTAGAATTAAAATAAAGATTTGAGGTGTTTGCGAATGGTAAAATATTATAAACATAATAAAATAATAAAAGTATTAACTATTATTGGTAGTTTTGCTGGATTCCTTTATTGTCTTTATCAAATCTCAAGTACAACTCAAATAACTAGTTGGAATGAAATCTTTGGTTTTGGTAGATTTGTACGTAATCTTATTGGAATGATAATAGCTGCCCTAACATTGCTTGTTTCTTTTAAACCAGATGATCCTTTGCCATGGCATTGGCTACTTCTCTTAGCTTTTTCAGTACTCCTTCTATTTTTTAGTTATTTAATGGGAGGAATCTTAGTCCTAATTGGTGGTGTTCTAGGGTTAATAGATGATATATAAAAAAAAATTTCATTTAATTATTTTAAAATTAGTTTCTTTTTGAAATAAACCACACTAACAACTATAAAAATTATACTTAATAATGGAATCAAATAATATCCTGAAATTACTTGAGAGGGTGCTCTTGGGTGATCATCAGGATCTAAAGGGTTTGTTCCTCTATCAACTTCAACCCCATCATTCCAATTATCCCCATCTGTATCACCTAATTGAGGATTAGTAGCTTGTAGATACTCTTCGATATTGGTTAACCCATCAATATCAGGGTCAAGATTAGCATCATTAACTAAAGGATTCAATAAGTTATCAACCTCCCACTTATCTGGCATCATATCTGAATCAGTATCAATATTTAATGGATCGGTATTATAAATATACACTTCCTCTCCATCTAATAATCCATCAGAATCAGTATCACTGCTTAATGGATCGGTATAATAAATATTCACTTCCTCTCCATCTAATAATCCATCAGAATCAGTATCACTGCTTAATGGATCGGTATAATAAATATTCACTTCCTCTCCATCTAATAATCCATCAGAATCAGTATCACTACTTAATGGATCGGTATTATAAATATTCACTTCTTCTCCATCTAATAAATCATCCGAATCTGTATCATTATTGAATGGTTGTGTATCAAATTGATATTCTTCTAGATTAGTTAGATAGTCATTATCTGGGTCGAAAGCGGAATCATTTGTTAATGGGTCTAATTGGTTGTTTATTTCCCATCCATCTGGTATCATATCCGAATCTGTATCATCGTTTAGAGGATCGGTACTGTGAGAATTCAACTCTTCCCCGTCCAATAAGCCATCTGAATCAGAATCAGAATCTAATGGATCAGTCCCATACAGATTAACCTCTTCCCCGTCCAATAAGCCATCTGAATCAGAATCAGAATCTAATGGATCAGTCCCATACAGATTAACCTCTTCCCCGTCCAATAAGCCATCTGAATCTGTATCATTTGAGGAAGGATCTAACCCATTTCCTTGTAGTATTTCAAATATGTCTGTTAGACCATCATTATCTGAATCTCCGTAAACTTCTCTTAATGTAATTACTTCATTTCCTTCAACTTCAATAAAAATTTCAAATCCAGTAATATTATATCCTTCTTCAATCGTAATGAAATCATTGTAATACCCAAATCCGGTGCTTGTACAGATTAAATCTTCTAACATAAAGGTGTTAAAAGTTATATTAGGCGAAATAGTGCAAACGGTTATATTTAATGTCTTTAGGAGCCCATGGCCATAGAGAATAAATGAATAATTTAGTTGATTTTCAATAAAATCGTAGGAAATAGGGCTTAATGCGGGATACAATACTGATTCTCCATCTATTCCATCATATATTTGTGGGTGATATTGAATTCCTGGCCCATAACTAGCAGAATAAGATTTAGTTCTTGAGGAAACATATGAAAAGCACTCTTCAGTTGATAAAATTCCATCACCATTTAGATCGTTAGCATTATCTACTGATTCAAGAAGATAATAAGTAAAAATTCCGTTATTTAATACTGGGTCTTCCATACTAAATTGCCCACCCTTACATGCTGTCATAATAAAATTATCAGTCGCTTGTGTTTCAGTGATCATCCCTCCACTATTACATGCGTCTATAACCACATATTTATGATCACAATTAAGGGTATTTAATTTCGAATCGAGCAAATTATCCGTATAATAATTGCTTGGGTTACTAGGTAAAGAATCATATGGACATAAATAATGTGGGCTTTCATATCTTATAACTTCAACCATATCAATTCTGAATCCCCAATAATAATCTGGATTATAATAATCACTTACTAAATTCACATATATTCTATTATCATTGAGGAGAGGAATCCAATCAGACCAGAAATTGGTACCATACCCGGTGAGACTCTGATAATAATACCCCTCGGTAATATAAGTATCACCAATATAAAGATAATCATATCCATCCTCAAGATCTAATGTCTCAAAGTGAACTCTCATATATGCGGCATCAGTAACTGCATACCACCACGTGTAATCATAATTATCAGGATAAGGATGTGGAGATTGAATATAATGGGGAATTGTGCCAATATTCACAAGATCCGCCCCACCATGGCCTGAATAATAGAAATAGAAAATATCATCCTGATCGATCATTGAAGATATTGAATTAAAAGCATTATTAATTGCGCTTTTAGTAGCACTGGAATCTTGTAAAAAGATAATATTTTCAGATCTGAAATTGTAATCGTCTATCAACATGTTATAGACTTCGATAGCATCATCATCGCAATAAGAGAGGTCATTTTCAGTTCCAGGATAATTAGAAATACCAATAACAACAGCATACGCATTTCTAGGGTTTAAATTTTTAATAACTATTACAGATTTATACCCTAAATTACCAGCTAAATCATTTGCATAGAAAGTGATATTAACATATCCGTCCTCGCAAGCATCCCACTCAGATTGATTTACTACTCCAATTAAGCTTGTGATATTAAGTTTTATTCCATTATTTAAACTATACCATGTTCTATCTAAATGTACCTCATTAATTAGAATATTATAAGAAGGAAGAGAATCAAGAAAAGCATGTGATTCTGGAGCAATGATAGAAATATTAGGGGGTGTAGAATCTTTTACAATTTTCCTATCTTCAAAAGCAATATTATGAGCTAAATCACTAGCATAGAATCTTATAGTTACATTACCATCTTCTTGTGAAATCCATGTGCTCTGATTAATTATCCCCAGAGGACTAAAAAAGGTAAAATTGGTCAACCCGTCATCTAAAGTATACCACATAGATTCCAAGTGGAGATCAGTGATATAAACAATATAATTTGGAGTAGAGACCCCAAAAAGCTCATAAAATAAAGGGGAATTAATAAGTATTATTGGATCTATTGCATCCTTGTATAATTGTACTTCACTCACCACTTCACGTGAAATTGAATCATTAATATAAAACTTTAAAATTACTAATCCCTCATCGGTATTATTCCAAGCATATTGATTTATCTCTCCAGAGCTATCATTGAACATAAATATTGGGCTGTTATTTATAGTATACCACGTAGAATTAATGTTTTTTCCATGCTTAATTATATTATAATTTAATTGCTTCCCATATAATTTAAACGATTCTGGTTGGATAATCTGAATATAAGGGGCATATATGTCTTTATTTATTTCAATTATTGTAAATCCTAAGTTACTAACAGTATCATTAGCATAAAAAATAATTTCAACTGTTCCATTATTGCACATTTCCCAAGCAGTTTGATTAATAGTAATAAAACTTGACGAAAATGTGTAGTTATTTAAACCTCCATCTAAAGTATACCAACTTGAATCTAAATTGGGATCATCAATCAATAGATTGCAATTTGGAGAGTAATTCCCATATACTTGATAAGGTTCTGGAGACTGAATTATTATAATGGGATCAACAATATCTTTTCGTACATTAACCTCTTCAAATTCAATGACTCCAAATGAATCATTAGCATAGAATTTAATATTGAGATTTCCATTTCCATATAGTTTCCAAAGATCTTGATTAATCTTCCCCGTTTCTCCTGAGAAAAAATAATTTTCACTATTATTTACAGTGTACCATGTTTTATTTATGATGGATTCATGAAACTCTAAAGAGAAATTTGGAGATTCTACACCATACACTTGATATTGGGTAGGATTATTGATACTAAATAGACCTAAACCTTCTAACTTGATTAACCATGCATCATTGTTAATATAACCCCCAAGAAATATGGAGCCTGATGAATGAATTAAGATATCATTGCACCAACTCGAAGTAATTTCAGTGGGCTCAAATGTATAATTCCAAAGAAAATTTCCTAAATTATCATGCTTAGCAAGACACCATTGATTGTTCACAGTTCCAAAGCTGTAAAGATTATCATACTTATCTAGAGCGATTTCTGCACAATAGGATAAAGGAATTTCATATTCTATAATTTTAAAAATTAATTCTCCACTTGAATTGTATTTGTATAGAAAAAATTCATTATCTTCTGTGAATGATATAATAATATCATCTGAACTGTCACATTCGATATCGTAATCATAGACCCATTGATAATCAAAACACGTACGTTCCCATAAAATACTACCAGAAGTATTTAATTTAAAAAGATCAGTTCCGTGGTATGGATAGTCCCCTACAACTCCTGCAATATAAATATTATCAGAACTATCAATCGCCATTTCTCTTACTCTTTCAGGGACATGACCAAGTGAGGCTAGCCATGTCTTATTCCAAATATGATTACCTTGAGCATTTATTTTCATTAAACAGTACTTACGATTAGTACCGTCATAAAAATGTTCTTTAAGTAGATATATGTTATTTTGCGAATCTAAAACAAGGTCACATAAATCCCCACTCAACTCCCAATTAATTTCCCACAATAAATTTCCTTCACTATCATACTTGCTTAAGTTTGTAGAATAAGCAGCATAAACATTATTCATTGGATCACAACAGATTTTACTAAAAATACCACTGCGATTCCATAATAAATATCCTGAAGCATTATACTTTAATAATGTAAATTCATCTGGTTCTGCTGTCCAATTACTTAATATTGCATATATATTTTTGTTAGAATCTTCTGCTAGAGAAATTATAGTTTGAAAATCCTTTCCTCTCCATGTTTTATTCCACAAAATATTAGGAGTCGAAGATAATTCTACAGAATGATCTATACTAAATTTATTGAAAGAAGGAAAGTTTATAGTTATAGTCTTACTTGAAAAAGATAGCAATATTAAAAAGATTATAAAAATGCTATTTTTTTTGTTCCTCATTTTTCTTTTCCTTGATAATTGTCTAATATATAATTATTATATTTTAATTTTTAAAATCTTTGAAATTAACTATCAATAAAGAAAATTGTAACAATTAAAAAAAAAACAATAGTAATTGAGTAAATTTTACTCTTAATTTTTTTAATTCTTTTTTGTTATTTTTCTATT
>JAHPZE010000011.1 GCA_019058365.1 Promethearchaeota archaeon
TAAAAATTAAAGGTGAATAAAGATTTAGTGTATGAAGGGAAATTAAAAATTATCAAGAGTTCAAAGATTAAAAAAGCTGCATGACCTTCATTAAGATGATAAGTTTTTATGTTGTGATATCCAAGTTTTTCTAACATTCTATACCCACAAATACCAAGAATCATCTCTTGTGCTATTCGTTGAAAAGGATTTGCATCATATAAGATATGAGTTAATTTTCTTTGCCATGGCTCATTTTCATCAAGATCAGTATCTAATAATATAACTGGTATCTTATGACCATTTCTACCTATAATGTCATACTTCCAAGCTTCAACTGGAATTAATTTATCCTGTAATTCAAGAGTTACTTGTTGATCAATTTTTTCAAAATCATCACCAAAAGCCCATTCCATTTCTTTTTCGACTTGATTGCCATTTGAATCAATTTGCTGATAGAAATAACCGGCATCATATGTCAAAGTGATCGCAATCATTGGCAAACCCATATCAGCTGCAGATCGAAGAGCATCTCCCGCTAATATTCCTAAACCTCCAGAATAAATAGGTAAACTACTTTCTAAAGCAATTTCCATAGAAAAATAAGCAATTTCTTGTTTTTTTTCATAATCATTAATTTTTAAATTACACCTTTATAATGCTATTTAAATGATAAAGAGTAATATGAATCTTAAGGTTATAAGAATATCTCTTAAAAAAAATTAATTTTAAATAATTTTATTCAGCGAATCTTCAAGTCAAGATTTTTGAATTTAGTTTTGAATATAAATTACTAAAACGCTTAAAAGTGGATATTCTATTAAATTTATTATTTTCATAACCTTCTGATCAAATTTATTATATGGCTCAAAAATTAACTAATGTGTAAAAAGACCTATTTTTGGAGTAATTTTGCTTTATAAAATTTTATACATATCTTTAAAAGGGGAATTATCTGAAGAAAAGTTCAAATAAATTCAAGATTTTTTTTAATAATGACTGAATATTTTAACTTACTTTATGGGATTCTATTTTCTTTGGGAATTATACTTTCTATTTTAGGTCTATTTTATATTTTATGGATTATGAAAAAACTAAGACGTTTAGATAGCGGATCAGAAGAAATGGTAAAAATTCACAAATTAATAAAATTAGGTTCTAATACGTATTTAAGAAGACAATTTAAGACTATTAGTATAGTTCTATTAATTCTCTCTGTAATACTTTTAATTGTTAACATTCCTTTAGCAGTTTCTTTTATAATTGGTGCAGTGACATCTCTGATTGCAAGTTATATTAGTATGGTTGCATCCACTCTATCAAATGTTAAAGTAACACAAGCATGTAAAAATGACTTAAATAACGCTTTGAAGATAGGATTTAATGCAGGAATGGTTATTGGAGTTTCGGTAATTTCTATTTCTTTACTAGGAATTAGTATTTTATACATTTCGTTTAATTTCAATATTCAAAATATTGTTGGTTTTGCCTTTGGAGCATCTTTCTCAGCACTCTTTGCGCAATTGGGGGGAGGAATATTTACTAAAGGTGCAGATATTGGAGCTGATCTAGTAGGAAAACTAGAACATGGTTTACCTGAAGATGATATAAGAAATCCCGCTGCTATAGCAGATAATGTTGGTGATAATGTCGGAGATTGTGCGGGTAGAGGAGCAGATCTCTATGAATCTTCTTCAGCAAATAACATCGCTGCGATGATAATCGGAGTAACCTTAAGCACAGTTACAAGTAATCCATTATTCATTATTTTTTCCCTAGTTTCAAGAGCTCTAGGCAATGTTGCTGGTATATTGGGAGGTTTTTTTGTAAAGATTAAAGAAAAAGATAAATCACCCATCGCAGCATTTGCTAGAAGTCTTAGTGCTACAGCAATAATTAATATCATATTCTTTCTAATATTAACATTGATTTGTTTTCAAACAGGATGGCAGTTCTTATTCATCTCTTCCATTTTAGGAATAATGTTAGGTTTATCAACTTATTTTATAGTAGATTACTACACATCCTCAAGATATAGACCAGTAAAAAATATAATAAAAAGTTCAGAAACTGGAGCAGCTACCAACGTGATAAGTGGTTTTTCTTTAGGTTTAGAATCCCCTACAATTCCAGTAATCTCATTTGTGTTAGGAATTATTATTAGTTTTTTTCTTGGTGAGCAATTCGGTATAGCAAATAGTATAGACCCATACATAGGAGGAGTATTTGGTATAACTGTTGCAACAATGGGGTTATTGTCAATTACAACTATAATTTTAGCTTTTGATGGTTTTGGACCAGTATCCGATAATGCCGCAGGGATAGCAGAGATGTCACACCAAGGAGAAGAAGTAAGATATAATTTAGATAAGCTAGATGCTGTTGGTAATACTACCAAAGCATTAGCAAAAGGTTTTGGCATCACTTGTGCTGCTCTATCCGCTATAATATTATTTGAGGCCTATTTAGAAGAAATTAAAGCAATCGATGTTAATATCTATCATCCTATTGTTTTATGTTCCTTATTGATAGGAGCAGTCATTCCCTTTGTTTTTTCAGCATTAGCAATTAGATCTGCTGGAGTAGCAGCATATGCCATGATTAAAGAAATTCAGAAACAATTTAAAGAAGATCCTGGAATACTTGAAAATAAGTCTTTACCAAACTATGAAAAATGTATTGATACTGGTACAAAAGTAGCATTAAAACAAATGATTTTCCCCGCATTACTACCCACATTAACACCCATTATTCTTGGATTTTTATTCGGTCCTGTTGCTCTCGCTGCATTTTTGATATCCGGAACTATATCTGGAATAATATTGGGATTTGTGTTAAATACAGGTGGAGGAGCTCTCGATAATACAAAAAAGGCAATTGAGGGAGGGCTTTTAGGGGGGAAAGGTTCTAAGGCACACGATGCCTCTATAATTGGAGATACATTCGGTGATCCTTTAAAAGATACCGCAGGCCCCTCCCTCCATATCCTTGTTAAAGTAATAAATACTGTTTCAATAGCTTTTGCTCCTATTTTTATAGCTTTTGGGCCATTAATCATATTATAAATAAATTTTCCAAAATGAATTTTCTGATGAAAATAAAAAATATTTTAAAACTCTATAATGGTGTTGATGTAAAATGACTAGTAAAATTAAAGATCAATTAATTGAAATGCTTATTGAACATTCAAGAATTATGTATTCTATAATTAGCGATATGGGTGTTTTTTATGTAGCTTGGGCAGAAGCCTCAAAAACCAATCAAGATATATTAAAAAAAAAAGCAAGTAAATTGAATTTTGATATAGAAGAAGCAGCATTGATAAAAAATCAAACAATTAAAGATTTTTCTGAAGCAATACCCTTAGGATCGGGAGATTGGGTCATATTAATTCAGAAAATGAATAATTTATCAAATCTAGCTTCAAAATTTATTGACTTATTAATGTACATTGAATTAAAAAACGTAGATTTAGAAATAAAAAAAATGTATCATAAATCAATCAATGAAATTTTAGAAATGGCAACATTATTAAAAGAATCAATTAAATTGTTACGAGAAAACCCCAATAATGTAATTTTTAATATAAATAAGATTCATGAGATTGGTAACTCCACAGATATGCTATTCTATCAATTTCTTCATTATCTTTATAAAGATAAAGATTTGGAAATCAGAAATTTATTGATAATTCGAGATAGTGTTGTGACTTTAGAACAATTTGTTGATAAAATTAATCATATAGCAGAGATCATTAGAGTTTTGCATTATGAATAAAGATTTTATTGTAGGAAATTAGCAAGGAATTCTTGTTGCAACAGTTATCCCAAATACTCCTCCTAAGTATGGGTCTATACTGTTGCATTAAAAGTGATAGGAGATTGGATTTTAGAGCAAACTATGAATATAAAATTCAATTTTTCGGATTAAATCTCTTTAAGAACTTCATTAAATAGAGATTTTTTTAACTGATCCTCTAAATATTTTATTTCCCTGGATTTTAAATCAAGACTATTAGTTAAACCTGCTTTTTCAGCTTCAATTTCATATGTTATGATAATCTCTTCTTCAAGTTCATATCCTTCTAATGCTTGTTCATATGCATTAAGGGGATCCATTCCTTTATCAATTTCTTTTTGTATTTTTCTCAGCAATTTTTCTTGGAGTATTTCAATTGTAGATTTTTTTATATCCTCTTCATTTTTTTTATTTAATTTGGAGATCATCCATCACCTTATATTTACAATAAAAAATTTAAGAAGGATATTTAAAAGCTATTATAATAATTCATAATTTTTATACAAAAAGATAATGATTAATTAAACAAATTAAATAATTTAAAAACATTAAAATGAGGCTTGACTTTTAACTATATTCAGTAAAAATCTTTAAAATTTTCTGAAAATCTTTTTGAAGTTGAACTTGTTTTGTACTCTGAACTCTTTTAGAGATATTCTTAAAAATTTTCCTTATTTTTAAAGATTCCAGGTAATTAATCTCTCTTGTAATGAAAGCTATCATATAATCCTGTTCCCCTCCCCTCATTTTTTCGTTTTTATATGAATCAAAATAGATATATCCCTTTCTTTTAATATTTTCTATATCTACTAATATTCCTTGTGCATGATTCATTTTATCATGACCATAAATTGAGACAGATGCTTGGAACAATTGTCTTCCAATATCTTCCAAGGAATATGATAATTGTTCCCTTAATGAAATAAAACTGGTTAATTTTGGTCCAATTTTATCATCCCATAACATAATTAATAGAACAGCACATTTGGTCTTCCTTTCATATTGGGGTTCTATCTCATCTTCAATCTCTTCAATTAATTCTTCTATTCTTTTATTGATTGAATCTATCTTTTCTTTTCTTCGTATTTTTCCATTAATGATAGCTAATAAATCCTCCTCTTCAAAAGGTTTAGTAACATAATCATCAACACCTAATATTTTTCCAAATCGTACATCTTCGCTTGAGGATTTTGCTGTTAAGAAGATAAATGGGATTCTACTCAATTTTGGAGTAGATGATACCTTTACAAAGAAATCATACCCGTCTATACCAGGCATCATTATATCACTTATTATGAGATCTGGAATTTTTTCAAGGTTAGGCAATACATTTAAAGCATCCTGTCCATTGGATGATGTAATAACTTCAAAATTATTTTGTTCTAAAGCAATTCTAATGTTTAGTAAAATATCATCGTTATCATCAACAACTAAAATCAACGGTTTCATAATCTTTTAATACTAAAGCTATTGTAGAAATCTATATTGTTTTGAGATTAATATATAATAATTAAAAAAAAAAATTAGAATTTTATGATTTTTAAAAATTCATTTTGGGGAAAAAAACTGAAATAGTTGTACTTTTTCCAAATTCACTGTCAACATAGATATTACCACCATGAAGTTTTATTAACTCTTCTGCTATAGAAAGACCTAAACCAGTTCCAGGAATCTCTGTAACGTCCTTAGATCTAAAAAATCTTTCAAAAAGGTGTTGTATATCTTTTTGTTTGATTCCAATACCATGATCAACTATTTGAAATAAAATACCCTCATCTTCTTTTGGATTATATTTACCTTGGTAATGATTAAAAGCGAATATTTCAATAGATGAGTTATTTTTAGAATATTTAATAGCATTATCAACAAAAATACGAAAGATTTGACTAAATCTTCTAGGATCTGCAACTAACTTTAAATTCTCATCAATATTTATTATAGTAGAAATATTTTTAGCTTTAATTTTTGGTTCCATTAGTTCTATTAAATTAAGAAATATTTTATAAATTGAAATTTCTTCTAATTCTAAAACTTGAAGTTTCTCATCAATTCTAGAAATAATTAAAATATCATCGATTAATTCACTTAATAAATTAACATTGCGAACTACTGCATCAAAAATGTCCGATTTAAGGCCATCATCTAAATTTTCTTTATATTTATTCAAATTGTAAAGAGATTGTTTTAAAACTGTGATTGGTGTCCTCAATTCATGTGAAACAGATGATATGAACTCTTCTAATTTTTTTTCTGCAGATACACGCGAACTAATATCTATAGTATTCACAATTACTTTTGACCAAGATTCTTCATAGCTAGGAACTATTGATACTCTCTTTAACACATTTTTTTCATCATTTGTCAACGTATTGACTGTTGTCTCAAAATCTACAACTTTTTTACCCTCTGATAATGCATATAATTCGTTTTTAAATGCGTTTAATGCCTCTTCAGTAAAAGTTTTTGTTAATTTATCAATTAAATCATCTTTATTATCAACTTTATATATGTCAAATGTTGCTTTATTAAAATTGAGTATTTTGATCAGTGAGATACAATTAAGTAAATCATCTTTATTTTTAGTGAAGTATTCTGAAAGGTTAGTAATACCTTTACTCTGCAAAAAATCTACATATTTTTTAATAGCGCTGAAATCATATTCACAAACAGAAATTGGTGAATTCTCAAATAGATTAAAATACCGAGCTGCTGACTCTCTCATTTTTTCCTTGCTGTGTTTGAGTTCTTTAAACAATATACCTACGGGGTTGTTAAACCCTACTAGAACTATTAATTTATATAGAATATAAAAAGCAATTATTTTTAGAATATGACCTAATTCGTTGAAGGGGCCATAAACGTTGTGATAGAGTGTAAAAGTAAATTCAGAAAATATAAAAAAAATTAAAATTATTAAAATAAGTTGATAAATTTGTTTGTTAAATTCATATTTGAAGTAATAAGTTATTAGAAATGTTATGGCAAATATGATTATGATAATATATTCACTAATTATTTTAAATGGGGTTAATCCGACCCCATCAACAAAACATATGGGAAATAAATTAAGAAATATGAAGAGAAGTAATGTTAGACTAATTAATGAATAAAAAAATAACAATATACTCTGTGAAACCTTTTTATTTCTCATTAATGTGGCAAATAAAAAAGAAAATGCTTGAATATAGCGCCCTGCAATCCATAATTGAGTTGATAAATTACCTCCATGCTCAGGAAAAATATTAAGACCTTCATATGCAAGGGTATGAATAAGATCAAAAATACCAACAAAAAGAGCAGAAATTCCTAAAATTAAGAAATAAGATTCATCTATATATTTACGAGAATTCCACCCTATTAAGAAAATTCCACCAGCAATTATTATACTAAAAACTTCTGCTAAACTATGAAATAACAAGTAACTGAAGAAGGTAGTCGAGAATATAATAATTAGAATAAATGTAAAGGTGCTTATTTCAACCCACGTAAATAATTTTCCTTTTGAATTTTCTTTTTGCTCAATTTCTTCACTATTAGCATATTGATTATTTTCTTTTTCTGTCATAGTTAATGAGTGAAAATTATTATTGTTTAAAGTTAGTAAACAAGAATCTTATCAAAAATTGTATAGATTGTTGTTTTATAAATTTCAAAGAAAATCCCTTCTGGAATCAACTTTTTAACCTTTTGAATCAATTCCTGAATACTGTCTTCAGTAAGATCGGTGTGAATTTCCTTCAAATCAGGATCATATTTATGAAGAAAAATAGAAATATCTAAATCTAAATTCTTTTGTTGAATTTTTTTTAAAATATTTTCTAAGTATTTTAAAGCTAAGTCATATCGTTGGATATCTTGAATATCAATAACAAATATAATTTTAGAACATCCAGTAATATAGGGTTCAAAATTCTCTAAATATTCTTCTCTATAATTCTCTTGACCACCTAAATCCCAAATATTAAATTTTGAGTCAACAGATTCAAAGTCAATAATATTGGGACCAATAGTTGGCGTTAATGACAAATAATTAAGTAAATTCATTTTACCAATAATACTAAGAATTATTGATGATTTTCCAGAATTATCGAGACCAGCAATTATAATTTTTTTATAAGGTTCTGAATTATTTTTACTTGTAAGATTTGACAATAAAATTTCCTTTTACCGTAATTTATCTAAATTATCTGATTTAATCATTTTTTGAAATTTATTCCTTTGCAACTCTAAAATATATGAATTTATCGTCGATAAGACTTTAAATATAGATTTATTTGCAATATAATAATATTTTATATTTCCATCTTTTCTAACATTTAATATTCCTGCTTGCTTTAATATTTTCAATTCTTGTGAAGTATATGATTGACTAATCTTTAGTATATCTTGAATCTCTTTAGATATCATTTCATTATTTTTAAGAAGTCTAATTATTTCAATTGAATATGGATCACTCAAAATTTTTAAAAAATTAGCGACTTCTTTAGTTAGTTCGTCCATTATTCTATTTTCCGTGCATTTATATTATTCAAATTTAAGATATAATTTATCTCAAATCATATTCAGATTGTCCTTTATTTAAATAAGATAATTTAGAAATTTAAATATTATGAAGTTATGATATCGCAATATCACAAAATAGCAATATTTAAATATTGTGATACCTTACTTTTGTAATATAATAGAAAAAGTTAAAAAAAATTTCATAAAAAATCTCTGAAAAAAGGACTTGATGTATAAATATGATTAATGGTGTAAATGTTTTAGATGATATCGATAAAAGGATTGTTAAATTTATCCAGATGGATCCAACTATCACCCATACACAAATAGCAAAAAAAGTTAATAGAAGCCAACCAACGGTAGGATCAAGGATAAAAAAACTCGAAGAGTCGGGAATATTAAAATTTCAAGCTGGTTTAAATCTAAAGAATTTAGAATGTTATTACGCAAAAGTTGATATCCAAACGTCTGATCCTGAGGAAATTGTGAGTATAATTAATTCTTGTCCTTACATTATTCATGGATATAGAGTGAGTGGAGTCACAAATTTTGTTATTATTATAGCATACTCAATATTGAAAGATTTAGATAAAATCGTTAATTATCATTTTAGAAATAACCCTACTATAAAAGCAATCAAGACTGAGATAATTTCGGAAATAATTAAAGAATTTGTTATTCCATTTGATTTTGAAATTAAGCGTTGTAGTTGTATAGAGAAATTAAACAAAAATATACCGAAGAATTAATAGAGAAGAGGTTTTTAGAATTAAAATTTTCATGGAATTAGATAAAACAAAATCAAAAATCTTTATAGATTACTTTATGGAAGATTTTAAAATTTTAGTAAAAGTTCCTCTAAAAAAGGATGATGAAAGAGACGATAACAGTCTTGTTGTAGATAAATTCGATATTTCAGACAAAATTTACTTAACTCATATAATTGAATTCTAAATTAAAAATAATGTATGATAAAAATGGCATACTCAAAAAGATTCAAAAATTATGATGATGTTTTCATAAAAGAACGCAAAGAAAATTGTTGCACCGTGCCAAACATCATATCTTCTAATGGGTATAATGTTTGTACGAATTGTGGAACAACGCAATCTAAGATTATTTCTTATAAACCTAAAATGCAACCTTTTTTGAAAACAGATGTTAATCCAAATAATATTGAACCTGTACGTTCTCCAATAGGACCTCGTACAATCTTTAAAGGCAATCTAGATGGAAAAGGAAACTATTTATCCCCAAAAGCATTGATGCATTATAAGAGATTATCTAAAATAAACAGAGGATTAGTAAATGGACTTGAAAGGAATTTATGGATTGCAATAGCAAAATTAAACCAAATTAAAACGCAATTGAATCTCCCAAGTTATATTGCAGAAGACACTTTCAGGATTTATATTTCTGCTGCTAAAAAAAAACTAACATTAGGAAGAACAATTGATGGAATTCTTTGTGTCTCACTTTATTTTGCACTAAAATTTTATAGAAAACCAATAATTATTGAAGAATTACTTGCTGCATTTCAAATTTCTAAGAAAAAGTTTGTTTATTGCTATAAAGTAGTTGTAAATAATATTATTCCAAATTTAAATTTGAGTTCACATAATTTTACACCTCAAGAATATATAAATAAATTCTATGACGAGTTGGATTTATCTGTAAATTGTCGGAATATTGCAATAAAAGTTGTCGAGGACAGCAAAAGGAAAGGATTAATTATTTCCGGTAGAGATCCTAAAGGAATTGCCGCAGCATCTCTGTATATTTCCTCAAAAAAAAATAATGAATCTCGCACCCAAAAACAGATATGCAAAATTGCAAACGTTTCTGAAATTACTTTAAGAATGAGATTAAAAGAAATTAGTAGTTTAATTTGAAAAATTATAGGAATACAATTTTTTTGCATTTATTAGCATAAATGCAATTATACATTCTTATTTACTATTGTTAATTAATTTTTTTACCGTTATTTTGGCTTTAAATTCAAATTATTCTTTATTATTATAGTTTTACTGATGATTACTTATCTTTTTTGAAATCGCTAAGATGTTTGAACCTACCCCCTAATATATTTACCATATCTGACGGAACAATAATCCATGCCCCCTTTTCTTTCATGGATTCGTAAAGAATGTTCATTGCTCTTAAATTTAATGCAACTTCATCACTTTCATAGATATGAGCTGCATTAATAAATTTATTCGCAATTTGTTCCTCAGAACCTGCTAGTATAATCCTTGCTTGACGTTCTCTTTCCGCTTGTGCTTGTCGACTCATTGCATCTTGTAATGCCGTTGGAATTATAACATCACGAATTTCAACTGAAATAGATTTAACACCCCATTCTTCAGTACGTTCGTCAATTATTCTTTCAAGATCATGCGATATTTCGTCTCTTCCCGCAAGCATCTGGCTCAATTCTGTCTTCCCAATTATATCCCTTAATGAAGTTTGAGCAGCCCATGAAATTGCAGTTTTATAATCTTGGACACGGAGTGATGCTTTATACGAATCTACGACTTTCCAAAACAACACAGCATCAACATTAACAGGTACATTATCTTTTGTTAAAGTTTGTTCAGCAGAAAATGTGGTTGTAATAATTCGCATGTCGAGAGAAAATGGAATTTTAAAAATAAATGGAAAAAGCCACAAAACACCTGGTCCTCGCATCTTTTTAAACTTTCCTAATAATAAGGTAGGCACTTTAATCCATTCGGGGATAATATATAATCCCATGAAAATAAATCCTATAAAAATCATTATAATAATTCCAATAAATACCAGCAAATTAAGCGGAATTCCAAAAAAATTTAATGCAATTATCATACCTAACAATATAATAATTCCCAAAAAGAAGAGGAAATAACCTAATCCTCTTATTATACCTCCACCGATTAAACTTGATTTATTATATAATGACATTTTTATCAATTCATATGAAAATGATTATAAATAAATAAATATTGGCTAAGAATTATAAGTAAATTCTAGATATTACCTAAGCTAATGGAGTATTAGTTTTTTTGCAACTGATAATTAACACAGATAAATCTATTATAATCAGCTAAGTTACTTAGAATTAGTAAATAATGATATTGATACAATTATATTGACACTAAATAACTTTTTAATTTTCATTACTAAAATTAGGTATTAATTTATTCACTTTATCAATGTTTGGGAAAGTTTAGATGTTAATTCCATTATGTCATTTTGAATTGTGCTAACTTCTCTTTCTTTTTCATTTAATTCTTTTAAATGATGAGATAAAACTTTTTCTTCTTCTTTATAAAATGCTTTGATTACAATTGCTTTTTCAGGTGATTTTTTTTGAACCGCTCTTATATATTTTAGTTGTAGTTTTCCCAATCTAATTCGAATGTTAGCAGCCTGTATTTTAGACTTTGCTAATATTAATTTACTTTTGGCTAACTTTTCTTCAAACCTCGCTATTTCTTTATGATGTTGTGCTAACTCAAATTGATTTTCAGCGACTTTCTCATGATAATTTATAAAATCTCTTTCATTTTTTATTACTTCCTCTGGAAATTTTAGTAATAACTTAGATTTTATCTTGTTCTCCAATAATTTATGATTACTTTCAACCAATTTCTTTCTTACTTGCGCTAATTTTATTTCTTTTTCAACAAACATCTCTCTCGTTTTTACTTTTTTTAAGAGATTTTTTGCTAATTTTTTTAATTCTAAGGCAACTAATTTTTCTTTTTTAGCGATTATTATATTCTCATGTGCTTTCATATTAAGATTAAAAATTTTTTCCATGTGAAATTCACCTTAAATTTTATAATTATTTACAAAAAAGTATCTTTCACAATGTAGTAAACTAAACAATCGTTTTTAGACATTAAAAATTGTAAAAATACTTTTTAAATTTAGATTTTAATTATAACTTTTAATCAGAAAATTCTATTTTTAAAAGTATGGATAAAATTTCATAAGGTAGGGGACTTAAATTTTTTCATAAAAAATCACATTAATTAGTTCTATTTGAAAAATGAAAAATCATTTAAATTAGAACTCAACTAACTTGTATTTTTTAAGATTCTATCATTTATGGTTGAGAAATATTTTATTAACCGTTATGAACATTGATATTTTTTTTATAATAACATAACCAAATAAAATTTTCAATTATTTCTTTTCCAATCGTGATAGTTTTATTAGCTATTCTCTCATCAAATAAGCTTGGATGAAAATAATAAGGATTATGAGTTTCTGGATGAAATTGCAGCGCAAAAATTGGTCTGTCGAGATGTTTCATATACTGTACCATTTTATATCCTAAAGTTCTAGATGTACTCATGATATTGAACTTTTTTTGAATATTACAATCATTTGGAGATACAAAATCAAGGTGATGGACGTTAACTGGAATACTTTTTTGAGTAACTAATTCATCTGTTTCTTTAAGTAAAATAAATATTATCCTTCCCCCTAATCCAAAAAGCCTCATCCTGCTTATTTGAGCACCGTACGCATAAGCAACTAAATGAAATCCAAAGCATAATGCAAGGATTGGTATTTGATTTGTTTGTTGAATCAATAATAATTGAGGCTTAAACTTTCTTTTTAATCTCTCGTCGTAGTAAAAACTTGAAACATCTAATTCAGAGCCTGAGAGAATAATCCCATTATAATTTTCTGCCATTTCTGTTTTAAATTGAGTAAAATGAATTGTTTTTAACTCTACTTCTGCTATACAGTTTTTTATAATTGTTTCTATTCTTGTTATTCTATCCGTCGTTAAACCTCGAGAATAATTATCTATAAGCAGTATTTGTGTAATTTTTTCATTTTTAAAAGAATTTTCTTCACTCATTAATAATCTCCAATGAATTATGTGTAGTTTTTAATTAAAATCTCAGAGGGATAATATGTATAAGCATCAATATCACTATCATCTTCTAACTTTACTCTTACTAAAATTCTATGATATAATTTCCCTTCTCCTTCAATCATGTCGATTTGATTAAGGAGAGATTTTCCAACACCATAGTATATCTCTCCATTAACACTAGAATTGTTATCATGAATGATAAATGGAAATCCCAAGGAATGTGGTTCCATCTTTCTATAATTTAATAGTCTAGCTTTTTTATATTTTAATCCTCTAAGGATATAATTTCGGCTTTGTCCATGTTGTAAGGTACCATAGACGAAGAGTTTATCATAAATATAATTTTTATAATTGCCTTGTTCCATTTTCTTAATAATTTTGTTAAATTTTATTAGAATGAAACGTCACCAAACAATCTGTTTAATAATGAATCTGATTCAGATTGTCCTCTTAACACACGATCATTTTCTACTAATGGTATTTTAAGATTTTGCACTACAAGAGTATTAACAACTCGTATCCCCTTGAAATTAGTGACCATTCCATCAACATCATCGTAAGAAAAACTATAGCTTGCTTCTAAATTACCTCGAACTTGAGTACCTGCAGTAATTTTATAACGATTTCCTCTCCGATCAGTGACAATTCTTGGGTCTACTAATTCCATAACAACATAAGTTTTTCCTTGTTGTCTCAGTTTTTCAATTTTTCTTGTTTGATATTCTATATTTAGTTCTTTTTGAGGATAACCAATTATACGTTTTTTATCAGGTAAGTTTTTGATTTGAATGTCTAAATAATCTTGGTATATCTTAGTTTCGTTGATCCATCTTGTTGTGCTAGTTTCTAAGGATTCAATTACACCGTTTGGTCTCTTGAAAACAGCTTTAGTTCCATTTGCGATTGCATTTTCCACATTATTAGTATGATATGGGTCTTGTATAATTTCTCCTGTTGATTGGAGATGTATAGCATGAAGTGTAGAAACACAACAAAGATAAGATAAATCAACTAAATCCTCAGTATTATATTGGACATCAACTACACGGACTTCTATCCTATTTCTTGAGGGCAATTCATCGTTATCATCACTAATGTTAGTAAACGGACCTCTAGGGGTTATATCTACTAAACGATCTCCACGATTATTAGTAATAACTTTTTTAGAGAACTCATCTTCTTCAAATCCTATTTTAAGTTTGTATCTCATCCGACCATAATATCGCATTGGAATCAAAGCTGGGCGATTTTCAGGTATCTGTATCAATGCAAATCCATTTGGTTTAAGGACAGTACTATTGGCACATCGATTACTAGCAATATTATTCCAATTTCCTCTATATACATAAGAATTTGCTGAAATTCCAATTATTTCTGGAAGATAATCCCACAAATAATTATATACTATTTTCATTTCTTCAGGAGTCATTAGACCACCTTTTTTTTGGACAGAAACATTAATATGAGTTCCACAAATCGGATTTGGATCACTCTGCACTGGATGGAGACTTTGAGCAAGGATTTTAACTCCAAGTTGTTTTGCAGCTTCAGTTAATAATTTCCTTCCTTCTTTTACAGCCTGTTCCAGTGATGTAGGGGGTAGAGGTAGAGTAACATATTCAATTTGTGAAGGTGAAGGTTCGGCATCTAATCCCCGTATTCTGACTTGAAGTGAACTCAGAAAATTTTGATCTTTTTCAAGAATTTCAGCAGATTTTACCATTATATCATCTGCTACTTTTGCTAACCTTCCATTCTTATTAATAATAAGGAATTCCTCTTCGATACCACAAAGCACTTGGTAAGCCTTATAGATTTCTGAATCAAGTTCTTCTCTTTCTTCATGAAATAGCATGAGCTCTAGACACTAATCATTTAATTAATCTCTTGTTTAATAAAAAGAAATCATTATTTTAAAATTATTAAACCTACCTATTTTAAAATACTACTTAAACATTTCCATAAATGCACCTAAGCGAGTCTTAACTTGTTCTACATTCTCACCAATTTTATTAAAATTTAATGCTATACTGGGAATCTCCAGTTCTTGGCGAATTTTTTCCTTTAACATTGTGAAACAATTGGATATTGAATGACAGCCAAAAAGCTGAATGAAAACAAGACCATCAGCATTTAATTTTTTTGCTATCCTCATGTAAGAATCCGAAAGAATATCATTATCACATCCTATTCCATTTACAGTAGCATTCATTAAATAATGAGCATAAGCCTCAACGGGATCAGATATTTTAGTAATAGGAATATCTTCTAATAATAATAACATATCCCAATCCGCATATAATGCCCGACCTCCTAATTCATATATTATTTCATGACTTTTTGGTTCCCACCCTCCAAACATAGGAGTAATTAAAATTCGGGGCATATTAGAAACATCCATACCGATTTTATTTCTGATTCTCTCTTTCATTTCCTTTACTAATGATGCCATATTATCTCGATATCGAATTGCATTAGAATTATAATCTTGAAAACTATTGTTTAGTATCACTAATATTTCACTAAATGTAGCAGGATTACAAGGATAAAATTCAGATTTACTTATATCATAAAGGACAGTTTTATAAGAGTTTCTTATATCGTTAGCAACTTGAAAGTGATTTCGCATAATATTTCTATCAAAATTATTTCCACTTACTTTTTCCAATTCTCTGATAGCATCATAAAGATTCTCTGTTAGTAATTCTAATGCATTCCCGATGTTTCTTGGTGGAACGTCTATCCAAATCTGCTTAATTGGATTTTGAATAGTTTTCAAGGATTCTAAGTATTTATTCCAGGCACTACATCGAATAGTATAATTTAATGTAGCTTCTACATTCTTTCCTTTACTTACATGCATTCCATAGAGAGATTTTATTCCATAACAAAAATCAGATGGAACTCCATTTTCTATTCCAAGCTCGTACATCTCATTATATTTTTTATTAACAGTATCTATTACATTTTCAATAATTTCATCTATAATTTTGTTTATATCTCCAATACCAAAATTTTTTATAAATCCTAAAAAATTTGATACATTTTTCCAGCCAAAAATATTTGAGGCAGATCCTAAATAAGTTAAATATCTATGCATTTCAAAGTTATGCATTCTAATTGGAAATACGGGGACTAAACCAGGAAATCCATAAACTAAATCAGAAAAAGGCAACGCAACTGAAATTAATTTCTTTTTTTCTCGAAATTTCTTTCTTTTTAAATAGTCTCGCCCTGTTAAAAGGTTATATGAGATTCTAAGAACAGAACTGAACCGAACAATTTCATCCGCTATAAGACTCATTTTTTAAATCATCTCCAAAAACGCTTCTATCCTAGTACTAAGTTGTCCTCGTATTGCTCTTGAATAATCTCTTTCTAAGTTTAATACTTGAATCTCTTTTTCCTGTAATCTATTTTTCAAATGTGTTGACATAATAGAAATATGATCACAGAACTTTATAATATGATTTATAATCCCTAATTTTCTACCTGTCTTCTTTTTATGGTCTAGATAAATTTTTTCAATTTGGAGAATCTTGTTTTCTAAAAAATTTGGTACAGAATGATCTCCAAAAATATTGTTTTTAAATCGCTGAACTAATAAATCATAGGGATTCTCCATTGAATCCAAGACGTTGTCTCCAAAAATTTGAGAATAATAATTATTTCCAATCCAAGTGTCTAAGTAGATAATATTTCCCCCTCCCTCTTCGATTAAATCAATCAGATGATCATCAATAAAGATAGAACCGCCTGTTAATAAAATATCTTTTAGACCATTAGATGATTGAATTTGATTATCTATGAATTCTTTAATATAAAATTCTAATTTAGGAAGAAATGAAGGTCCATAGAGCATAGCATATTGAAGTACTTTTAGTTTTTCGGATCCTTTAATGTTTATAAGGCTAAACTCTAATAACTTTTTTTTGAAGGAATTATACTTTCTAATACTCTTCTTAAATTCCTCATCTTGTACTTTATAACCATTAATATTTTCTAATTGTTTTTTTAATTCAAATAGTTCCAATTTGAAATATTTCAAACTATTCTCATTTTTAGTATATGAAGTATAAAAATTTAAACGAGAAATATTAAAATATTTAGATATTATTTCAGAGGCACAAATATCAGAAACGCAATGATTGGAAACTATAAAATAATCAATTAGTTCTAAAAATTTATATTGGTTAGGCTTTAGCGAAAACAAACCAATACACGACTGGGCAAATGCACAAGTAGAAGGAGGTAAATAATCTACGCTAGCATCCATTAAGTCATCATTTCCCGCAAACATTAATCTTAAAGGAATAAAACCAGCAGCGTCTATTAATTCTTCAGGGATATTGTCGTGAGAGATAAATCCTACTACTTTTTTTCCCTCCTCTTTTTTTTCTCTTAAAAATGTTGCGTAATCTGATAATAGCTCTAAATTATCCATTTTAGTTTTTTACATCTTTGAATTATTAATCAAAAAAGAGTTAATTATTCATAAAATTTATTATAATGAACTAAAACATAATTTATCAAAAAAAATTGAAAAAAAAATTAACTATTGTTCTGATCTTGTGCGATTAGAGCGGCTCCAATAGCACCCGTTAGCTGAGCGCTACTTTTTCCATTAAGCATGGGTATAACAATCTCAAATCCCAATTCTTGCTCCAGGAAATTCTTAACTCCAACATTTTTAGCAACACCTCCACAGAAAACTAAGACAGGTGCAACACCTATTCGTTTAGCCATTCCAGCAACCCTTCTTGCAATTGATTTATGAATTCCCGCAGCGATATCTTCTTTTTTCGTTCCTTTAGCAAAAAGAGATATAACTTCAGATTCAGCAAAAACTGTACATGTTGAACTAATTGATGCTGGGTTGTTAGATTTAAGTGCTAATTCTCCAATATCCTGGATAGGAACTTCAAGAGCTCCAGCCATCACTTCAATAAAGCGACCCGTTCCAGCAGCGCATTTTGACTATGCTAAAAAAAGTTTTTATGCATTTTATCATTCATTTGGAAATCAATAACGCTACCAGTTTTTTTAGAAATTACAATCGCCTTACTATCTTGTCCCCCAATATCTATAACAGAATGGGCTTCTGGAAAGAAGTATTGTACTCCTCGAGCATGTGCTGTGATCTCTGTAATGCGATCATCAGCAAACGATACAGTATTCCTCCCGTATCCAGTACTCATAACAAAAACATCACTTTTTTTCAGTTTATGTTGTTCTAAAATATCATTGAATAAATTACTACCTACACGTTTAAAATCAAATGTAGACCGTCCAACCCGATAGTCAACGATATTCTTATCATCGAGTAACACTACTTTTGTTTCTAATGATCCAATGTCAACTCCACATGTTTTCAATTTTTATAACACCTAATAGTAAATTATCTTGCTGAGATGCAAAATGAATGTCAAAAATTAAAATTTATCATATTAATTTAACGTAATAAAAAGATAGAGATTAAAAGAGTTATAAAAAAGGCGAATGTCATCTGAAGTATATTTTTAATAATAGATTCTTTTGAAACTACTCCTAAAAAGATACCAAGCAAAATAATGCAAGAGAGAATTAAAAGAAATGATATAATAAAAACTAAAAATGTAGCAGATGGTACAAATAAAAAAGGGATTAAAGGTATGATACCTCCTAAAAATGGCGAACCCCCATTTATACAAGAAACAATTATACTAGCAAAATTCTCCGCTTTTTTTTGAAGTGTTTTTTTTTTTTTCCTCTCTTTTCTCCTACTGATTTTAATTTTTGGATAGACATTCTGATTTATTTTAATCAACATAGCTTTTTCAATTTCTTTTATCTCAACAGAATCATCATCAATTGAATCTTCTTCCTCACTTGTTACTATCACCATTGCTTTTTTCAATTCTTCTTTTACTTTTTTTTGTTCAGCTTTTTCCGAAAGATATGATCCAGTCAAACCTGAAATGAGCATAGATATAGAACTCCCAAACCCTGTTAAAATAACAAGATGGCTGCTTATTGAAACTTGATTTTCATTAACAATTAATGCAAAAAAACCTAATAGAATCCCTAAGACCGTTAACATTCCATCATAAAAGTTATTTACAAAATAGCGTCTAGCGATTGTCCATAACTTTGTAATTTTTGCGTATGTTCGGAATTTTTCCAACATTTTATTTATTATTTTAAAACCTAATTGGGATAGAAATTCTCATTAATTCTATTCACATTTCATTATTCTATTAATTTTGCTTCACACCTTATTGTTTCAAAGAAAACCTAGCAAGATGGACACACTTAAAGTTATAACTCCGGCAGTAATTAGATGTAAGGCATATCTTAAACGTCCTCCACCGGAAATCTGACCGAGGAAAATTCCTAAATAAATAAGTAAACCAGCAAGTATAATATAAGAGAAAATAAAGTGTATAACACTTAGAGAGGTTCCAAAGAAGAAGGGAATTAAAGGAAGAGAACTTCCAAGAACTGGAGCACCTCCATCTACTAAGGACGCTACAATTGTCGCATACTTTTCAGCTCGTTCTAACAATGTTTTAGATTTCTTTTTTTTCTTATATTTATTTTCGTTGTTTTTCAACTCAGGATTTTCATCTTCTTCTTCAACAATCGCCATATCCTTCTTCATGTCTAAGACTTTTTTCTTTCGTTCAGCTTCTTCGGAAAGAAATGCACCCCATAAACCACTAATTCCTATTGCTAAAGCTGTTGCAAACCCAGTTAGGAGAATATCTTTCGGTTCAAATGTAGTGGGCTCTGCTAGAAATATTATAAAAATCCCGCTTACAATTCCTGCACAAGTTAACACGCCATCAAAAGCATTGTTAAAGAACTTTCTCCTAGCAATAATTCCTAAATCAGATAATTTTGAATATTCTTTCCATTGTTGGATAGTTTTCTTAATTCTCATTTAGTTGTTTTTTCACCTTTCTTGCTAAATTATTAAGCCTAAATCGAATAATTCTTGACAAAATTAATACTTTGATAAGATCTTTATTTTAGAATTTACTTATAAATTAAATAAAGAACATATTAAAATTTCTTTAAATACTTAATTTTTTATTGTTCTAATATTTATATTTATAAGAGCTCATTAAATATTTACAGGGATTTTTATGAATAAAATAAAGGAAGAAATTGTCTCAATGCTTATAGAACATTCCAGAATTATTTATTCTGTTCTTAGTGATATGGCTGTTTTTTACAATAGATGGGCTAAAGATTATGAGAAGAATAAAGCCTCACTTGAAAAGAAAAAGAGTAAAATGCAATTATATGAAGAAGACGCAGATGGTATAAAAATTCAGTTAATTCAAAATTTTTCTGAATCAGGAGCAGGCTTAGGAAATTTTGTTTCCCTCATTCTAAAGATGGATAATGTGATCAATTATCCCCTCGAGTTTGTAGATATGTTACCAAAAATTCAATTAGATACAAAGAGTAATCAAGAGATAAATAATAGATATGAGAAATTAATTAATAAAACGATTGAAATGGCTGATGTTTTGAAATCAACAATTAAAAGCCTAAGAGACAATCCAGATGCAGTGTTTAAAAATACAACAACAATGCATGAGATTGAAAATGAAGTCGATAATATCTATAGGCAATTTCTTGAATATTTATACTCCAATCAAGATTTAGATATAAGAATGCTTTTACGTTTAAGAGATAGTATAGTATTATTGGAGCAGTTATGTGATCGCATTCATGATATAGCAGATGAAATTAGAATTTTATTGTATCAATAATATTAAATTTCTTTTTTTTAAATTATTGAATTGTTTCTCCACTAATTCTGTTTACTTTTAAATGGCGAAATCTTGTTTTTATTCGAGCAATTTCTTCACTAACTAATATTTTGTTCACTACCGGTTCTGGAAATAAATACTTTGCGAGATGTATAATCATCTCTTTAGTTTCTATACAGTTAAATAATTTTAAGCTCTCGCAAGAGTAAAATAATTCGCTTATCAAATCATAATTTGTATCTATTGAAAAATCAAGAAGTTCTAAATTTCTATATATTCTCTGTATAACATTATTTAAAAAATCATAATCTTTTAACCTTTCAAGAGTATTTCTCATATAATTAATAAAAAGAACATAGTACGTAGCTTCTGATGTTATAAATCCTTCTCGGTTTTGTTTTACACCTTCAGGAGTAATTCGTGTTTCAATTTCATCTATTAATGCTTTAATTTCATCTTCTATCCCACTTATTCCTAATTGTCTATATAGTTTTAATATTACTACTAACTCCGATGTCTCAAGGTTCTGTAGATAGCTAGTCTCAAAAAATTTTGGATAAATTTTCATTATGTTATTTATTTGTTCATGACTTAGCCAGAATTCCATTAATTCAGTTGACTTAAAAAAATAGTAAGCTCCATCTGTAGCTTCTATTATTGGAGACTCATATCTGTTTATTGCTTCATCGTATAAAAGCAATAAAAATTCTGTAATTTTTCTTTTGTCAAGCTTTACCTTTAAGGATTTTGCTAAATAAATTCCGCAAAAATAAACATCTGGATTTGTTAGTGAAACTAATGGAACATCTATTAACCATTCATCTTTATTTTCTTCCAAATATGTTTTTATGTGAGAAAAATTAAATGTTTTTTGTAGATGAAAGAAATCAATGATTCTATAAATCAGATAAATTAATTGAAGTTTATAATAAGGTTCTTCTAAATCTTCTAAATATTCGATTTTTTGTTTATTTTTTCTTAATTTATTGATTATATTTTCTTGAATATGAATATATTTTTTTAGATTTTCAATTTTCTCTGGAAATCTTTCAAAAAGTGTTTTTAGGTTTCTCAATTCTATAATAAATTCAATCGGGAGAAATCCAAGATCCTTAAATTTTAACATTAGAGGTGCTAATTCAACATCAAAAAGGTAATTAATGATTTTTTCTAAAAAAATCTCATATACTAATGGAGCAATTTTATTTTCATAAAGATCTATTACTACTGAGATATTCTCTTTATCAACCCTTTTTAATTCTAAAATAGGATCCGAAAATTTATTATCAATTTCAGTTTGTTTAAACCCTAATTCTATTAAATGATTTATGAGAAATGAACATAACTTTTCTAAAATTACATTTTGATCTTTTCTTTCTATTGTACTATTTCCAAATGAATTTATGATTTGAGTTTGGAAATAATTATCTATATTGCTATAAAACAATTCGATATTACTAAAATATAAATCTAAAATATTAAATAAGCCTTGAAGTATCATTCTGAAAAAAAACTTTAAACAAATTTTGTTTAATTATTTAATAAATATAATAATTAAAAAAATAATTAGTTTATCATTCTGAGTTAAAATTCAATATTTCTAAAAAATAAGAGAATCATTTAATATGAATCCATTATTTCATTGTCTCTCTAGGATCTCTTTTCAATATCTCTTAATCTATTTTCTAGACCTTAATTATAATGCAGAAAAACTGATTAATCCCATAATTTATTAATTCAAATTTATATTAGTGATTTTACGAACGTAAAAAGTTGAAAGAGTTTAAATTTAAAGAGATACGTAAATTTCCTAATTACTCATTATGAGTAAGTAAATATTAATATCTTAAATTTTTCTATTAAAAGCATTAAATTTAGGAAAATACCTCCGTCATTATTACATTAGAATATTTATAATATCCATAATTCCTTATTAAAAACAATTATTCAATGTTTAAAATTAGCTAAAAAATTAAATATATGCAAATTAATGCCTAATTATAATTGAGGGTAATTACTATTATTATGTTGTCTAATACAAATTGACTATCTTCCTAAATGATGCTTTTTAGTTATTTTTTCTATTTAAAATAGAAAAATTTATACACTTGATTTGATTTTAATACTTTAAAATTATATATTTATTAAAAATTTATTATGATGCGAATAATATGAATGGAAAGCAGAAATTTTATATATTACTTATCAGTTTTCAATTTGTTTTGATTTTTATTGTAATCTTTTCGGTTGATGGGATTATAACATTTGTTTCTGCTCAAACAACAGCAAGTTCTTTTGATTATTATAATTCAACAACTGCGGCAGCATTAGCAATTGGAGCTGGAATCTCAGTTGGATTTGCGGTATTAGGGAGTGGTATGGCATTAAAAACAGTTGGTACTGCTGCAATTTCTTCCCTAACAGAGCGAGAGGAAACTTTTTTCAAAGCATTTTTAGTTGCTGCATTTTGTGAAGCGTTAGCGATATATGGATTGATAGTTGCTATACTTTTATGGACAAAGATTCCTAATCTTCCGTAAAATTAGTTTATTTATATCAATTTTTTTATCTTTTTTGAAATGTGGTGATTAATTTACGAGTGCAATCGTTCCCTCCTATGCTTATACCTTTATCAAAGTTACGATTTTAAAGAAGCTAATTATTGATGACTTTTCTATGCATAATATAGAAAAAATTCATGAGATTAATGCACTTTTGGAATCTATTAGCCCCTTCTACCCAGATTTAGATATTAAAGAAAAAACTATTGAAAATATTGAAATGGCTCTCTATCACAATTATATCATGATGGTTGGTAAAATTATGCGCTACTCACCATCAAATATGAATTTATTTCTAAAAAATTATCTCTTAAAATTTGAAATAATAAATATTAAGCGAATTATTATTGGTTCAATTTTAGGATTAAAAACTAAAAAGAAGAAAAAAATGGTTAATTTTTTAGTAGAAGAATATTTAGATAACACAGAATTTATTGAAGATCTACTTAAAATCACATCTTTAGATGAAATTCAATTATTTATGAAAAAAACAAGATATAATATACCCATAAGTGAAGGAATTTCATATTTTAAAAATTATAGAGAAATATTTGTTTTAGAAGCTTTTCTGGATAAATTCTACTATGAAAATATGATAGTTCAATTAAATAATTTGAGAACTGAAGAAAAAAAAATTATTGAGCCATTTGTAAAATATAAAACAGAAATTTATAATATAAATGTTATATATAGAGGTTTAAAGAATGGTATTGAAAAAGAATTAATATCTCAATTTATAATAGACTTTTATTTATTTTTAGATATGAGTAAGATTAATTATTTATTAAATATTGAGGATTCCAACGTTTTAATCTCTTTAATTGAAGATTACATTAAAAATATTAATGAATTGAAAAGATTATATAAAGAGAATGTAATTAATAAGGAGCATTTAATTGATTCAATTGAAGAAATATATCTTAGGTATTACTTTGTAAAAATTAAATTTAGTCTTGGTGAAATTGATTTAATTACGATTTTCAGGATTTTAGAACTAATTATCAAAAAAGAAAAAGAAATTCGATTTACCATTATTCCAAAAGTTGTAGAAATAATTAATGAAGAATTTGAAAAATTGCAATCAGTAGATTAATAATAAGAAGATTTAAAGGTTATAGTAATGGAAATTTTCGAATGGGTTAAGGATGTTGAGAAAATTTATGAAGACTTGATTGAAAAAGCTAAAAATGAAAACTTAGATGAATTGGAAAATCTGAGAACTGAACAGGAAAGTATTATGGAAAAAAAAATTGTAACTTTTCGAGAATTAGTTGGTTCAGCTTTAGAGTCTTTATCAAAAAGTTTAGAAAATGAAAATCTCTTTATAAAAAAGAAATTAAAAGATTTTAAGAAAAAAATGGAAAACAGTTATAATGATAATAAAGAAAACTTAATTAAATTAATTATAAAAGATATTGGTTTTGACTTTTAATGCCAAATCAGAAAATTCATGTATTAGGTAAAGAAGAATTCGTTTTAATATTCAATCTTTTAGGAATAGATGGTACTATAATTGAAAATAGTGAAGATTTTCTAAAGACATTTGATATTTTGATTAATGAACCCTCAATTGGAATGATAATTATATTTATGGAATTACCAAGTGATATTATTGATTTTATTCTAGAATTCAAGATAAGTAATAGGAGTCCATTTATTTTTTTTGTGCCTAATATATTTCAACCAGATATAGAGAATCGAGATATCTTTTTTAATAAAATTTTTGAATCTATTGAAAAAATTATAACTTAAGAGATGTAGAAAATATCAGAAATTAACGTATTAAGAGAAAGATTTGGAAAATTAGGTTTATATCTAATTGAAAAGGCTAAAAATGAAATTAAAACGATCGATCAACAGACCCTATTTCAAATAGCTGAGAGTAAAAAGAAGTATAGAGAACGAATAGCAGATAGTTCTTTAAAAATTAAAAATAATTTTATTGATACTTATAATAAACAAATTAATAATTCATTATCTTCGACTCTTTTAAAAATTAAGCAAGAAACATTAAATGTTAAAAATGAATTAATTTCAAACCTAATTAAAGATTTAAATTTACTATTAGAAAAAAAAATTACAGAGAATTATTCAAATTATATTAAATTTCTTTTAGAAACATTAAAAAAAATTAAATCCTTAATAGATAAGCCTCCAGAAATTGTTATAAACTTAAATTCTAAAGATTATGAATACTTTCTTGACAATTTTGAAAGAATACAAAGCATTTTCAAAAATAGAGTGATATTAAATCCAACACAAAACGAGTTTATTGGGGGATTTAGAATTTTACAGGCTGAACTGAATATTTCTTATGATTTTTCAATCATAAATTTAATAAATAAAAAAAGATCTGGAATTGAAATTGAATTCTCAAAAATCTTTTCAGATGCTTATTTAGAGATTAATGAAATAATTCAAAATTATGAAAAATTCATTCAAAATCAAAAATTGGTTATAAAAGATTATTTAAAAAATTATGACAAAATCTAATAAAACGGTTTATGAGAAATTTAATTTTGGGTACATATCCTCAATAAATGGAACATTAATAGAAATAAAAGGATTTGAAAGCCAAGTTCGCATTCATGACTTAATAAGAGTATCGGAACAAAATATTTTAGGGGAAGTGATTCAAATTTATCAGGATCATGCAACTGCTCAATGTTTCGAGAGTACTTATAACTTGAAACTAGGTGAAAAAGTAATCAACTTAAGAGAACCATTATCAATGGAATTAGGTCCCGGATTGTTAGGTAATGTTTTCGATGGTATTCAAAGACCAGTTGATATAACCTTTAATAATACTCATAAAGGTTTTTTAGAGAGAGGAAATGACTTACCATCATTATCAAGGATTAAAAAATGGCATTTTAAACCAAAAAAAGAAATTAATGACATTGTAAGTAGTGGTGATATAATTGGTACTGTACAGGAAACTCTATTAATTGAACATAAAATAATGATTCCTATTGGAATCCGTGGAAAGTTGAGCTTTATTGCTAAAGAAGGAGATTATACGATTAAGGATGAAATCTTTCATGTGAAGACCGGAAAAGGTGAAGAATCTTTTACTATGTTGCAAAAATGGCCAATCACTAAAAGTAGACCTTATAAAAAACGCGAGACTCCTATTGAGCCATTAATTACAGGCATGCGTGTAATAGATTTATTATTCCCAATCGTAAAGGGAGGTACTGTTGCGGTACCAGGAGGGTTTGGAACTGGTAAAACTGTTATTCAACAATCATTAGCTAAATGGTGTAATGCTGATGTAATTATTTTTGTCGGATGTGGAGAACGTGGAAATGAAATTGCAGATGTTTTAAAACAATTTACTGAAATAATTGATCCAAAAAGTGGAAATCCCTTGTTAAATCGAATTGTTCTAATTGCTAATACGTCAAATATGCCAGTTTCAGCTCGTGAAGCAAGTATCTTTTCAGGAGTTACAATTGGGGAATATTATCGAGATATGGGGTATGATGTTGCAGTTCTCGCAGATAGTACTTCAAGATGGGCAGAATCACTACGGGAAATTTCCGGGTTATTAGAAGAAATGCCAGCTGAAGAAGGATATCCTGCATATTTACCATCAAGAATTTCTAGCTTCTATGAGAGAGCAGGTGTTGTAAATCTTTTAGGGGAAGAGACAATGAACAAAGAAAGATATGGATCTTTAACAATAATCGGTTCTGTATCCCCTCCTTCTGGAGATTTTAGTGAACCTGTAACAGCAACCACCAAACGTTTCGTACAAGCTTTTTGGGCATTAGATGCTAGTTTAGCTTACTCTAAGCATTATCCAGCAATAAACTGGCTTAATTCTTATTCAAATTATCCTGATTATATTGCTGACTGGTGGTCTGACAGGGACATATTTTGGCCTGAGATAAATCTTGATTGGTATGAATGTCGAAATCACGTAAATAATTTACTTTCACAAGAAAATGAGTTAAGAAATATAATGCAACTAGTTGGTGAGGAAAATTTACCTGAAGACCAGCAATTAATTCTTTTTATTGCAAAATTAATAAAAGAAAGTTATTTAATTCAAAATGCCTTTGACGATATTGATAATTTCACTGATACTAAGAAATTAATTGGTCAAATTAAACTAATTCTTTTATTATATAAAGAAGGGAAGGAATTATTGAACTCAGGTTATTTAATTGAAGATATTAAAGATCTTAATGTAATCAATGAAATCTTAAGAATTAGTTATTCAATTTCTAATGATCAATTTTCAAGAATAGAAAATTTAAAGAAAAGGTTAAATAATGAGATAGAATCATTAAAATTATCATATGGAGTTTCTAAAGAGAAATGAGTGTACTCTATGGTAAAATTAAGCAAATTGTTGGCCCATTATTGTTCTTAAATAATGAACATAACGTACAATATGGAGAGATCGTTAAAATTTATACTGATACTACAATTGAACGTACTGGTCAAGTTGTAAAAATTGATGAAGACACAATTGTTATTGAAGTATTTGAAGATACAGCGGGTTTGTCTTCAGAGAATTCTAAAATTCTTTTTACAGAGGATTCTTTTAAAGTTAAAATCTCAAATGACATGCTTGGTAGAACATTCAATTCCATTGGGAAACCTATTGATATTAATACTAAGAATGTTTTGGACTCTGAAATTATAACAGAAATAGAACGCGACATTAATGGTGCACCTATTAATCCATATGCAAGAGAATACCCCTCCGAAGTAATACAGACAGGCATATCCGTTATTGATGGACTCTTTACACTAATAAGAGGACAGAAACTCCCTATATTTAGTGGACAAGGTATGCCACATAATGCATTAGCTGCTCAAATTGTAACACAGGCTAAAGTGTTAACAGAAGAACCATTTTTAATAATTTTTTGTGGTATAGGAATTGTCCAAGATGAAGCAATTTATTTTTTAAATAGATTTCGAGAAAGTGGAAATATACAAAACATCATTTCCTTTATAAATTTTGCAGATGATCCTATAATGGAGCGTTTAATAATTACAAGAGTTGCCTTGACTACTGCAGAATATTTTGCTTTTAATAAGGATATGCATGTTCTTGTCATTTTAATAGATATGACTAACTATGCTGAAGCATTAAGAGAACTTAGTTCAGCAAAAGAAGAGATTCCCAGTAGAAAAGGTTATCCGGGATATCTCTATACTGATTTTGCTTCAATTTATGAACGAACTGGTAAAATTAAAGGCAAAAAAGGGACAATAACCCAAATACCTATTCTAACAATGCCAAATGACGATATATCTCATCCAATTCCAGATACAACAGGATATATAACTGAGGGGCAATTAGTCCTTAGTAGAAATTTGCATAAAAGGGGGATATTTCCACCCTTTGAAGTTTTAGCTTCTATATCACGACTTATGAAGGATTCGATTGGTGAAAATACAACAAGGGAAGATCACAAGGATATAAGTTCTCAATTATTAGCTTCTTATTCTAGTGCTCTTGAAGTTAGAGATCTTATTTCAATAGTTGGTGAAGATGGATTAAACCTTAATCAGAAAGCTATATTAAAATTTGGAGAAATCTTCGAAAACGAGTTTTTAAATCAGGGATTAGATGAAAATCGAGACTTTACAACAACCTTTGATATAGCATGGAGAGCTTTATCTGCTTTACCAAAAACTCAATTATATAGAATTCATCAAGAACTTATAAATAAATATTATAAAGAACAGGTGTAACAATACCATTAGTTTTAGAGAATTTAAGCCCACAAAGACAAACCTAATGAATTTACAGAAAAGATTAAACTTTGCTGTAAAAGGTAAGAGTTTTTTAGAATTTAAACAAGAACAATTGATATTTGAAATTAAAAATTTATGGAGTGACTATAAAAAACAACGTAAAAAATTCCTAAATCTATTAAAAGAAGTTATGATTAACTTGCACCAGACTTATAAGGAAATGGGAAAAAATAATGTTAAAATGATTGGTAGTTTGAGCAAGATCCAGTTTAAACCAACGATTGATGTTACCTACATTAAGAAGATTGGGAATTTAGTTCCAGATATAGACTTCGAACTGATAAAAGAAGAGACACTACCCGCTTATTCTTTTGAATATACCAGTCATTACCTTGACGATTTGATAATAAAATTAACCGATCTTTTTAAAATAATTATTAATTTAGCACAAATTGAAGATATTATGTTAAAACATTCGCTTAGTTTTAAAAAAATAACACGAAGAATCCATGGATTAAACAACATTATTATCCCCGCTCTTAGTCAAGAAATTAAAAAAATAAAAGATATATTAGAAGAAGTTCAGCGAGAGAATTTTGTAAGATTAAAAAATACAAAAGATTTAATTTATAAAAAAAAGTTTATTGAAACGTGATTTAGATGGCTACAAAGACAATGATGTGTTTATTTGATATAAATATACATAATAAGTATAAGGATTTTCTATTACAAGAGTTAGCTCAAATAAATGAAGTTCATATTAAACCAAAACAACAAATAAGTGGAAGTGTAGAAAAAGGAGAATTAACAATTGAAAAAATAAAAAAATTAAGAATTGAGTTAGAAGGATTATTCAAAATGCTTAAAATTACAGATACTGACATACACAAATTAACTATTAAAAAAAATGAAAGAAAAGAATTTGTAGTGAAAAACATCATTGAATTAATAGACTATATTTTAGAGGAAACTAATTTTTATAGTAATCGTGTAACAGAATTAGGAAAGTTTATCGCAAAAGTTGAAATTGAACTAAATAAAATGAAAACAATTGAAGAAAGTTATAAATTTTTAGAAAAAATAAATTTTTCTCGAGATAATTTATCAGGCTTAAAACAATTTTCCTTTAAAGTCTTCACAACTTTTTCAAAAAACTTGATTAATATAACAAATCTTTTCGATTTCCCGAATTTTCCAAATTTTTATGAAACACAAGAAATTTCAGAAGATAGAATAATATTTTTCACAATTTATCCTAAGGATAAAGAAGAAGATTTAAAAGAAAGAGTTCGCGTTACGTATGCTGAAGAAGTGCCCATCTTAAGAAAATATTTACTTCCCGATGGTATAAACTTTACTAGGATAGCAAGTGAGATTAATTTTATTAATAGTACTTTAATTAAGTATGAGAAGGAATTAGAGAGACTCAGAGATGATAATATCGTTTTATTTGCTGCTATGTTCGAAATAGTTCAAAATGTTGAAGAATATAATTGGGCTGAACGGCAATTCGAAGAAATATCATCAAAAGTTTCAAAACTTCAATTCTTTGTTCCTGTGGATAAAAAGGAAGAAGTTCAACGAACATTAATAGAAAATTTTAAAGATAAGATAACTATTCATTCAGTAGAAATATCAAAAAAAAAATTTAATAAAACAAAAGAATTAGAAAAGGATGCTCATTTAAAAGAATTATCTAATTCTAAACTTAAATCTAAAATGGAAGAAGTTGTCTCTACCGAATTAGATACAGAAGAAGATTTGGCAGATGAAACTCCACGGATTATGAAAAATAACTTTTTTGTAAGACCTTTCGAAACGTTAACAAGAATGTATGGTACTCCCTCCTATTCTGAAATTGATCCAACACCCTTTTTAGCTATTATTTTTCCTCTTTTATTTGGCTTGATGTTCGGTGATATTGGTCACGGGATAGTTTTAATAGTAGCAGGTTTAATCGGAGCAATTCTCTTCAGAAATAAAAAAGGAACTGATTTTTTAAATTTTTGTTGGATAATTTTTTATTGTGGTGTGGGGTCAATTTTATTTGGGCTCTTATATGGTGAATTTTTTGGAATGGAGGATATAATAATTGGGGGGCAAGTAATTCTACATTTAAGTCCAATAACGATTCCTTTTATAAATGTTACATTACATAATCCTTTAGGAAATATTATGACGATTTTCATATTTGCAATTTTAATTGGAGTCATTCATATTAATTTAGGTTGGTCTATACAATTTTTAAATTATTGGAGACAATCAAGGAGATATTTAGCATTTTCAGATTCTATAGTTAAAATAATATTATTGGTTGGAGGAACAATTTTAATTTTTACTTATCAATTTAATTTTTATGCATGGTTCGCACCACCATATCCAATTTTATTACCTTTAATTCCAGGTATATTATTACTTATTCTAAAACCTCTTGGAAAAGTATTTGGAATAACATATATGAAAGCTGAATCATATAAAGACCTAGTAAGTGAAGGATCAATGGAAACATTTGAAACGTTATTATCAATAATAAGTAATGTTGCATCTTATATACGATTATTAGCTTTAGCCCTAGCTCATATCTCCTTAATGATAGCCATTCAAGCAATGGCTGATTTAATCCAAGGAGAAGGCATTCTTGTTGAAATAGTAAAAATAATAGGTTTAACTTTTGGTAATATAGTAGTCATTGCTATAGAAGGATTATTGGTTTTTATAAATGCTTTAAGGTTGAATTTTTATGAATTTTTCTTCAAATTTTATAGTGGAACAGGAACTAAATTTTATCCTTTTTATTTAGACAATAATTTTTCAATCATAAACTTTAAATTAAGTGCTGAAAAGGATATTATCTCAGAAGAAATAGAAAAGGAAATTGAATCTAAGAGAATTCATGAGGATATTGTTGAGGCAACAAAAGTAATTTCTAAAAAATATTTTTAACTTACATTATTGATTGATTAATGAATTATGGAAAATGTTAACAAAAAAACTGCCAAGAAGGATGGCATTCGTAAATCTATTAGTTTGATCTTTCTGTTAGTTATACTTTTAACTCTTTATTATATTTTAATTAAATTCAGAACAAATCTAATAATTATCATTCTAGTTATGAGTTTTATTCTTTTAACCTTTTTAGGGCTTATCTTTAAAAATCGGAGAAAAAGATTCTATTCCAGATTGTTCCCCGATAAAGATAAAAGAAAAAATCAAACTTATCGCCAAAGGGAAGAGTTTAAACTAGAAGTAGAACCTCACATACAAAAACTATCAGATATACATCTTAATTTCAAATATCGTAAACCTCTAATTAATAAATGTATTAAGTGCGGAATGATTCTACCGAGTTATGTAAAAAAATGTCCAATATGTGGTACTCCAAATAAGTAATTTAAATGTTAATGAAAAATGAGAAAAATTAGAGAACTGGAAGTTAATTGATGACATTAGAGGATTCTTCAAAATTTGGTGTAATTACAGCAATTAAAGGTTCATTAATTGAAGTAAAAGGATTAGAAGATAATATAAAACTTCATGATTTAATTAAAATTACTAAGTATAATATACTAAGTGAAGTTATTCAAATATATTCTAATTACATTGTTGCTCAATGTTATGACAATACGCATAAATTAAAACTAAATGATAAAGTTATTAATCTTCAGAGACCATTATCCATGGAGTTAGGTCCTGGATTAATGGCAAATGTTTTTGATGGGATCCAAAGACCTTTAGATACGATTTTTCAACATTTCAAAGAAGGACAATTAGAGAGGGGAATTGAATTCTCACCATTATCACAAACAAAAAAATGGCATTTTATTCCATTAAGAAAGCCAGGTGAAGATGTAAGCAGTGGAGATATTATTGGAACTGTTCAAGAAACTCAAATTATTAATCACAAGATAATGATACCACCAGGAATTTTTGGAAAATTATCTTTTATCGTAGAAGAAGGAGATTACTCTATCATTGATGAAATTTATTGCGTAAAAGAAAATGATGAAGAAAAATCATATTCTTTAATGCAAAAGTGGGCAATTACTAAAAGGAGGCCCTTCAGTGAGAGAATTAAACCTTATGAACCTCTATTAACGGGAACACGTATAATTGATTTGCTATTTCCAATAGCAAAAGGAGGAACTTTAGCTATTCCTGGGGGATTTGGAACTGGAAAAACAGTTATTTTACAAACAATTGCTAAATTTTGTAATGCGGACATCATCGTATATATCGGTTGTGGCGAGCCTGGAAACGAAATTGCTAATCTTTTAAAACAATTCAAAGAAACTTATGATGCTAAAAATAGAAGACCATTGTTAGAACGCACAATTATTATTGCCAATACTTCAAATATGCCTGTTTCTGCTCGTGATGCAAGTCTTTTTTCAGGAGTAACTATTGCAGAGTATTATAGAGATATGGGATATGATGTTGCAGTTCTCGCGGATAGTACCTCAAGATGGGCTGAATCCTTAAGAGAAATCTCCGGATTATTAGAAGAAATGCCTGCCGAACAAGGATATCCTGCATATTTACCAACAAGACTTTCGAGTTTTTACGAACGAGCTGGAGTTATTAAAACTTTAGGACAAGATCATTCTGGAAAAGGAAATATTGGTTCTATAACAATTATAGGATCAATATCACCCCCCGCGGGAGATTTTAATGAACCAGTTACTACAGCTACTATACGGGTTGTACAAGCATTATTAGCATTAGATAATACTCTATCGTATCAAAAACAATACCCTGCTATTAATTGGTTGAAATCTTATTCAAATTATCCTGATTACATCTCAGAATGGTGGATCAATACCGATATTTATTGGTCAGAGATAGATATTGATTGGTTAGAATGTCGAAGACAAGTAGATGAAATATTATCAAAAGAAAATGATTTAAAATTTATAATTCAATTGATTGGAAAAAAAAATTTGCCAGATGATCAAAAACTTGATCTTTTTATGGCAAAATTAATTCAAAATAGCTTGTTAATCCAAAATGCATTTGTAGAAATTGACAATTTTACTGAATATAAAAAATTAATAGGATTAATTAAGATAATTCTTTTATTTTTCAAAGAAGGTAAAATTCTGTTAAAAAAAGGTTTTAAATTTAATGAGATTAAAGAAGAGGAAGTCTTGAATAGTATTATGAGACTCACACATTCTGTACCAAATGAAGATTTTAACCAAATTGAACAATTTAAAAATAGGATGCTAAGTGATTTAATAAAATTGGTTTTTGTAAAATAACCTAAAAAATGAAAAATAGGAAATCAGAATTTGTTTTGGAAATAAATTCTTATAATTCTTATGAAATTAAAAATCTCCTTAAACAAGAATCATAAATTGATGGTATTTTTAACACTATTCTTCTAGTTTTAAATTAAGAAATAAGATATAATGTTTTAAAGAAATCATTTCAAAACTTTTAGATGAAAACGGACATATAGAAAAATTTAGAATCTCTTATATATAAATCAATAAGTTAGTATTGTTATATATTATTTTATGGTTTAAACCACTCAAAGAAATAATAGCTACATGTAAGAGGATTAGCTATTACAAATTTTTTTCTAACAGATGTAGCTAAGCGACCAGCTCTTACCATATCAATAGCAGTAATTTCAGAATCATGGGGTAAGACATGAACCATGAAAAGGGAATGTTCAAGGCCAGGTCCTTTTTTATATACTACAAAATCAGCCCCAAATTTAAGTCCAGGTCTAGGTATGTATCCTTTTTCTCTTAAATCTTTATAAATTACATATTTTTCTTTAAATTTATGATGAATCTTAATCGCAATTTCATAAAATGTCTCGGAATTTAAGAATCTTTTATCTTTTATATCATAAATAGTGATTCCATCCTTTTCCAATAAATAATATGCTTCTATTAATGATAATTCGCTTGGTTTAGAAAAATATTCTAATCTAGGCTTACTTATTCCTAATGGGGAGCCAAAAAATCCTTTCTTTACATATAAATATGAAGCATACAAGGGATTAAAAACAACTACTCTTGAATTGACAAATTTAGTAGGGATTTTATCTGGTACTTCGATATCATCAAGAGAGATTTCATCATCCTTTACTTGGTTCATCATTAAAGAGGTATTAAAACTAACTTAATAATTCTTTTAAATTTACAATTAGTAGATGACATTATATAATTTTCAATATTAATAATTTTAATAGTATAACAAAAAATACGCGTGTTAAAAAAATGGTTATTAGACGAGCTGCTGTTGCGGGTAGCTTTTACCCCCGCTATAAACCAGATTTAATTAATATATTAAAAGAATCTTTTACAAATACGGAGTTTGGACCGGGTCAAGAACCAAAGACTTTAAATCAAGAGCAAAGATCTATAATAGGCGGAGTATCTCCTCATGCTGGATATCTCTACTCAGGGTGTGCTGCAGCATTTACTTTTCTAAATTTGTTCTTAGAAAGAATACCCGATACTGTTATAGTTTTAGGTACAGATCATATTGGTTATGGAAAAGTCGCGTTAATGGATGAGGGAGAGTGGGAGACACCTCTAGGAAATATGCATATTGATAAAGAATTATCTGAGAAAATAATAGATAATAGTAAAATAATTATTAATGATGAGTCAGCATTCATTGGACATCCTTTTGGAAGAGAACATAATATAGAAGTACAATTACCATTTATTAAATACTGTGCTCAAGAAAAAGAAGTTAAATTTATTCCAATAATAGTATCTGTTAAAGATTTTAATAAATTGAGCAAATTATCAAACGATATTGCAAAAGCAATTAAATCTTATGACAAGGATGTTGTAATTGTTGCTTCTTCTGATATGACTCATAAAGAGGTCTATGATTCAAAACAATTAGAAAAATTCAAGGAAATAGATCAACAAGTTATTGATGCTTTTATTGCATTTAATCCAGAAAAAACACTTGAGGCTGCTTCAAAAACAACAGTATGTGGTTCTCAAACAATAACTTCTTTAATGATGATAGCTAAAAACTTAAATGCACGTAAAGGGAAATTATTGAAATATTATACAAGTGCTGAAAAAACTGGAAACATAAGTGGGTATTGTGTCGGTTATTTTTCAGGAGTGTTAATGAAATAAATCACATAAACAATACAAAAATTAGAGTAAAAAAAGTTTTGAAGTAAAATGCCAGAAAATAATGAAAAGGTTGAGGATTTCATAAGCTTGTGGAGAAAAAAGATGGAAAGTGAAATCAAAAAACCTAGTGCCATCGGAGAAACAATAGATAGAATTAAGGAAATAGAAGAAGAGAATGAACAACTGAGAAATAAAATTAAAGAGAATATAAATTTAATAAGTAAAACAGAAAAAATTGTTAAAAATACTATTGATGAGAACGCGAGACTGAAAGAACAGTTAAAACAAGTAGGGATGAGCGGTGGAATAAATATAGGTGATATTCAACAAGAAAATATTAAACTTAATAATCAAATAATCAGATTAGAAAAAAACCTCACTGAAAAAGAAGTAGAATTAAGAGCAAGAAATCATGAAATTACTGAATTAAAAACTAAATTAGAAGTAGCCTTAAAGACATCTCAATCTATTAGCATTTCTACCCCTGAAACCGATTCTACAGTAACCACAGAGTTGATTGATAATTTGAAATCCGAATTATCGAAAAAGAAATCTCAAATTGATGAATTAGATAAGAAAATTGATGAATTAATACAAGAAAATGACGCATTAAATGAACAATTGATAGAAAAAATGAAAACATTACCGATAGATTATGTTGTTCCAGTAGAGCCACCAAAATCATCGGTGATAAAACCTCAATCGGACCAGCCCTCATCGCAAACATTAGAAACTTTATGTCAAGATCTTCAATCAGATTTAACCAAGTATAAGCGAATGGTGGACAAATTAAGTAAAGAAAAATCTGAACTTCAAGTAGCAATTGAAAGTGGAGGATTCAAATTAGAGCCAGATGAGATAAAAGAACTTAAGAGTGAGAATGAGGAACTAAAAAATGAACTTTCTCAAATACAAAAATCTCTGAGAGAGAAATCAGAGGAATCTGCTTTAACACCCCAGATGAATGAACTTGAAAAAAAAATCTCTGAAATTCGAGAGCAATTAAATCAGAAGGATCACTTGATAGCAGAATTAAAAGCAATGGAGAAACCACTACCGATAATTCACAAAGGACCTATGTCGGATTTAGTAGAAGATTTGCAAAATAAAATAAATAAGTTAAAAATAACAATAGATGAAAAAGATAAAATAATTGAACAATTAAAATCATCATAAATGAAAACCTATAATAAAAATCATCCCTCCATAATTTTTGCTGGCTCTTTCTCGATTGATCATATAATACGTTTTAAACGCTTGAATAAGCCCAGTCTTGGAGGAAGCGTATCATACTGCTCCTTAGCACTTAGTTATTATACCCAAGATGCTAAAATTGGCATAATTTCACATATAGGCAAAATAAATTTAAAAAATTCCCTATTAGATAAAATACAGAATAAAAATATTGATTTAAAAGGAATTAAATACTCTCATGTAAAAAATACGAATTTCGTATTAGATTATTTTGATCATGCAAGAACATTAACGCTAAAATCTAAAAGCCCCAATCTTAAGTTTAGCGATATTCCATCAGAATATCTTAAATATCCTCCAGATGTATTTGTACTTGTTCCATTATGTAATGAAATTTCAATTGAATATGTGACTCAAATTTTAAAAAAATTTCCCGATACTTATATCGGTATAGATTTACAAGGTTTTATTAGAAAAATTGATGAAAATGGCAAAGTGGCATATATTCATGACAATGAAATCATCTCTAATATGAAAAGAATTATTAATATAATTGGAGACAAGTTGATATTGAAAGGTTCAGAGGAAGAAATGAGTCTACTTGCCGGAATTTGTAATAATTTTGATAAGGTTATGACTCACTGTAATGAATATAATAATAACGGAATTTACATTATGACATTAGGAGAAAAAGGGTCTATGCTCACTAAAAAAGGAGAAAAAATCTTAAAAATTCCTGCATTTAAACCCCGGAGAGTTATAGATGAAACTGGGGCAGGAGATGTGTACCTTTCAATCTTTTTATTTGAATTTATGCATTCTGATAAATCTTGGAAATCTGTCGAAAAAGCTGCTTATTTTGCATCAGCAGCAGCTTCCTTTTTAGTAGAAAAAAAAGGACCCTCTGGTTTTGAAACGAAAAAAGCAGTTTTGAAAAGGTTAGAGAAAAAAAGATATATCAATTAAATAATAAACTCTAATTAATAATGTATTATGCATATTAATAGTCATTTTTCAATAGGAGTGATATTTGCTTCGATTCTAAACTATTATTTCAATTTTAATTTACTTGATTTTTCAATTATTATTTTATTTTCATTTATATGTGATTTCGATGTATTTTTTTCGAAATACGCAAAAGATTACAATCATAGACTTTTAATTAGTCACTCAATAATTCCAAGTATAATAATAATACTTTTGGGATATTTAATGAATTGGATAGTACTAATTATTGGTGGTATTAATTATTTTATTCATATAATTATTGATACTATTGATTGGGGCACAAATTTATTTTATTTTCAAAAAAAACAAATTGGTTTAAAATTATTACTTACTAAGGAAGAAAATAAAAATTTGCCTAAATATTTAGCCAGATATAAAGATCCTGCATCATTTTTCGATGAAAAATATTATAATAGTAAGATATGCTTAACAATAGAAGTTATTCTATTTATTTTGATGGTAGTATTTATCTTCTTATTCGCTGTCCAATATAGTTTTATGCTCCTATTATATTTTCTTGGTTTATATTTTCATTTAAATCGTCATTTTACCTTAAAAAAAAATGAGAAAAATAATTAAAAATCTAACTTTTAATTGATAACTAAAAGATTTTTGTAAAACATTTAATTATTTACTCTAAAGTAGATAAAAATTATCGTCTTTTAAGCTGATACTGTTGAATGAGAATGAGACAAAAATATTTAATTGTGATTTAAATGATACTAATTTATTTAATTGTATTCTTGAAGAATTAAATGAAGAGGATCTGAACATCTTATCAACTAACGCTCCAATAGTACATGATAAGAAACTTATTAATTGTTTAAACGCAACTTTAGTTAATTGTTTAAGAAACAATCGAGAAGAATTAGAATTCCCGCAAGTTCAATTACACATTGTAAAAAATAAAAGTAATGATTGGATAATTGATCAAATTAATATTATAGTTAATAAGCTATTTGATGATGCTATAATTTATCAAAAAGTGAACCAATGCCTAAAATTCGTTAAAAATGCTTGCAAAATCGATGAATCTATTCAATTCTCTATTATTCAATCAGAAATTAAGGAAGAACTAAAGTTTTATAAAATTAAATTAACTGAAATAGATCAATTACTTCATGAACTTAAAGATGATAATTCAAAGCAAGAGAAATTATTCTCACTTTTTAAAAATATGAATACTAAATAATTTATTAACCCGATGTTGATTGTTTTGGATGAAATGAAAACTAAAGTTGGATTAAAATTAGATGAATTTGAGTCTCAAATGATCTTTAAATGTGATTTAGGTATTATGAAAGTTAAAGATTGTTATATTGATGAGGAACATCATAAGGAAGTTGATATGTTGGGACCTAATCCATCAAGGATGCTAGCAATAGCTGTGTTAGGTTGTTTGAGTGCAAGTTTTATATTTTGTTTAAAAAAAAGAGACTTTAAGGTCGATGACTTTAAAGCTGAAGCAGAGGTTACAATTGCCAGAAATGAAAAAGGTTTCTTGAGAATTCAAAAAATTGATGTTAACATTGAACCAAAAATAGAAGATCCAGAAACACTTAAAAGAGCAAAACAATGTTTAAAATCTGCGAAAGATGGAGTAAGTTTTTTTGAACAATATTGTTTAGTAACACAGTCCGTACGTGCTGGTATCGAAGTAAATGTTAATATTGATATTTAATCAAATTTTTTTTTTCTTATGGTGATAAAAATTGTCAAATGAATATATATCTGAAGTTGGCATAAAACTAGAAGAAGGAATGATATTTAAGTGCGATCTTGGTAAAATTAAGATGAATGATCTATTTATTGATGATCAAAATAAAAAATCAATTGACAAAATTGGACCCAATCCATCAAAGTTACTAGCATTATCTGTTTTGGGGTGTTTAGCTGGTAGTTTTACGTTTTGTTTACAAAAGAAAAACATTTCATTATCCGATATCGAAGGTAAGGCAATTATTACTAGTAAACGGAATGAAAAAGGATTTTGGAGACTTAAGAAAATCGATATTATATTAAACCCAAATATTGATAATCCTCAAATGCGTAAAAGAGCAGATCAATGTCAAAAAAGCTTTGAGCAGTTTTGTGTCATCTCAGAGTCTATACGAGAAGGCATTGACATAAATATTAATATTAATTATTAATCTTCTATAGAAATTAATCTCTTATACCATCCTCCGTAATCGAAAATATTGTATCACTTTCAGGAATATTTGGCGCGTCTACCACTTTAGCTACCCTTTGTTCACCTTTTCCTTTTCTCAAGAATATTCTTATCGTCGCACCATGCGCAACAACGTGTCCCCCCGTATGCGTTAAAGGATTACCATAAAATACATCTGGTTTAGCAGATACCTGATTTGTAAATACTACTGCTAACTCATCATAAATTTCAGTTAATCTTAATAAATCGTGTATATGCGTATTTATAATTTGTTGACGCTCTGCTAGAGTTCCTCTACCAATATATTCACTACGAAAGTGGCCAATAAGTGAATCAACTATAATTAATTTTATATTTCTTTCTCCTATGATTTTTGGAGCTTCTTTAGCTAATAAAATTTGATGATTACTATTATAAGCTCTCCCAATGGTCACATTTTTCAAAATTAAATTATGATCTAAATCTTTTGCAACTGCCATTTGAATTAATCTTTCTGGTCTAAAGGTTCCTTCTGTGTCAATATATAAAGCTCCACCTTCCAGACCTCCTTCTTCATAAGATAATTGTACATTAACACATAACTGATGAGCTAACTGTGTTTTTCCAGTTCGATATTCCCCAAAAAGTTCTGTAACTGCTCCTGGTTCGATTCCCCCCATCAATAAATCATCAAAATTTTGACTACCAGTGGTTAATTTATTTAATGTTTTCCTTTTTTCCCATATTATGTCAGCAGATTTAAATCCCATTTTTTCAATATCTTGCGCTACTTTAATTATTTTTTCTGCAGTCTTTTCACCAATTCCTACTTCATCCATTAATTTTTTCAATGGATACATCGCTAGAGTTCTAATTGATAAAATTCCTGCTTCTAACAATTTTTTTACTGTTGCGTCACCGACACCCGGTAAATCTTTTAAGCCATAGGAAGGTTTTGATTCAAAACTTTCATTTTCCTTTGGATTATCGGATTGATCTTTCTTTTTTGCCATTATATTATCCTAAATCTAAAATCTTATATGAATTCCTTATAATACAGATATAAAAATAATAATAAAAAGTTATTAGAAGAATAAAAAATTTGAGTTATTTTATTTTGTCTCCTTTCCGCGAGTAATTAAAAGCATAATAATAAATAAGATCACTGAAAATAAAAATGTCAATAACCCTACAGGGGTGGTAGTACCCCCAATCCACACGTAATCCAAATAAAGAAAGGGAACAACGAATATAGCAATAAATACGATAATAATAGGCAATGGGATCTCTTCATCTTTAATATCTAAGATTAAGGGAACGATTACTAAAGATATTAATATCGTGGCAACTATTTTAAAAGCTAAAGCCATTGATGGTTCTGCTAAATGAACATTAGGTAACCAGAAAAACCAAAATTTTTGAATAGGAAGTGCCTGTAAGGAAGTGTTAGTTTCTGGGATAATTGCACTTATAATCAATTGTATTAAAACTCCAAGAGCGAGATACAATAATATTTCGTTTATTTCTTTATCTTTTTTACGGTATACCCCTATTGTATCACGAAGTATTGTGACTATCCATAGAATAAAAAGAAGGATATAAGCGAAAACTGGGTCCCCTCCTATCGCCCAAAAATAATTAACCGGTATCACAGCCACAATATAAGCTAAATAACCGTAATTCTCATTTCTACCGAATAAATCAAAAACTAAAAATATTAGATATATAATACTTAATGTTATCAAAATTATTATAGTGCTTAAGTCAAACGCCATGATTATATCAACTTTTTTTTTGCTTCTAAAGTTATTTTTATATTATTATATAATTGATTCTATTTATTTTAAATTTTAATTCCTTATTAGACATAAAATATAATTCTAAAGTTTGGATATAATTTCTTCTAATTCAATAATCATTTTTTGAGCTTTCTCTTTATCTGGTGATTCAGCAGATAGAAGTAATGCATTTCTATATAATGCTACTTTAACAGTTGTATATGTATCTTCATTGATTATCTTTAATTCATTTATTATGTCGTGATATTTATAACCATTTTCGTCTGCCATTTCTCTTAGTCGATTATGAATATTATCAATCAACTCTGATGAAACTGGAATTGTTTTATTAATTTTTGTACCTTTTGGAAATCCCCTTGTTAGTGAACTAAGAAGGTCGTTCTGAGCAGTCATAATTTCAAGGATCTTAAGTAGAATGAAATTACCATCTGAAAAGGGAGAATATTCAACAAAATAAAACTTTAATGTATCCGCGGCCGCAAAACATGCACGTTCCTCTCTTATTTGTCTTGAAATCTCCCCGGGGTAGTTTTCAACTTGTTTTATTGGAAAACCACTATCTTCGATAAAATTTTTTACAATAGGAGATATTGAAGGTGTTGTAATAATGGTATTACCTTTCGATCTTTGTATTCTTTTGTCAAATGTAATAAAAAGCATTAATAAGTCTTCGAAGCCTATCTCAAGCCCATTCTCATCTACCACCAATATTCTGGAACCATCCACATCAAAACACACTCCAAGATGGCTATTTGATGCCTTCACAATATCAGCAGTGTTTCGAATTGTATTAATGCTAGGTACTGGATTTGATGCTCTTTCACGATAATGTGTGTTCAAAGCAATAACTTCAACTCCAATTTCATTAATCAAAAGTGGTGTTATTTTACCTGTAGGTCCGTAAGAACAATCTACTACGATCTTTAAATTCGCTTTCTTTATCTTTTTTTTATCCACAAATTGTTGAAGAGATTTGATATAAACGTCTGTAGTCTGAGGTATTGCTGTTATTTGTCCTATCTCATTTGGATCCACTCTCCTCACCTGTCGAGGGTACGTATTGTAAGACTCAATTATTCTCTGAATTTCTGATTGTGGTAACTCAATTCCTCCCGCATCCAAGAATCTAATTCCAACATCTTCACTATATAAATGACCTCCTGAGAAATAAACCCCTCCACTCGCCCCAAAGCGCCTAATTGTGAATTGTAATAATGGAAAAGTGCAATCCGAAAGATTTAGAAGATTTATCCCTGTAGACATCAAACCTGATGTGTAAGCTCTTTTTAACATCCGACTATCGTTATGATAATCTCTCCCCAGCACAACAGATTCATTTTGTTTGAACAGGCTACCATGAATAGATCCTATCGAGCTCGAAATCTCTGGGGTAAATACATAATTTGCTTTCCCTATAATTCTTCCGTCCTTTTTTAACTCATTAAGATTTGTTATTGGAATATGACTCATTAAGAATTACTTTTTAAAATCTCGATATTATTTTAATTGGAAACTATATATGATTTAAAGCTAAATGAGAATATATAACTTTAACGATTTTCGAATATTTAAGATTCTCTTTAATATTTAAGAAATGAAAAATTATATAACAATAACAAATTTCGATTAATTAAACTTTCATTAGATATGGTATAGATTATGACTGAAATTTTAGGATCTTTTTGTTTAGTACTTCATTCTCACCTACCTTGGGTTTTAGGTCATGGTGTATGGCCTCATGGAATGGATTGGGTTAATGAAGCGGCTGCAGAAACATATATCCCGCTTTTAATAGAATTATATAAATTAGTTGATGATGGATATCATCCAAAGATGACTATAGGTCTCACACCCGTATTATGTGAAATGCTTCGTAATCCTAAATTTGTTGAGGGATTTTTAGGCTATTTAGAAGAAAAATATAATGCTGCTTTATTCGATTTTGAGGATTTTACAAAAAATAAATATGAAGAAGGGAGAATCAGATTAACAAAGTGGTGGCAGGAGTTCTATAACCGAGTTAGAGATAATTTCTTAAATAGATATAATAGAGATATTGTGGGAGCATATAAAAAGCTGCAAGATATGGGACTTGTTGATATCATCACTTGTGGGGCAACGCATGGTTATGCTCCATTGCTTTCCAAAGATTCATCTATAGATGCTCAATTTAAAACAGGTGTTGATAATTATCAAAAACATTTTGGGAGAGCTCCTACTGGTGTTTGGTTACCTGAATGTGCATATCGCCCAGGATATCGTTGGAAAAACCCAATCAGTGGTGAAGAGTTTAATCGCCCAGGTGTAGAATATTTTCTTGCTAAAAATGGTTTGAAATATTTTTTTATTGATACAGCCTTACTTTTAGGAGGAAAATCACAAGGTGTCTATGCTGCTCGGTTTCCTTTGCTTGCTGAACTCTGGAAACAATTCGAATCACAATATGAAGAAATTCCAACTTCTTTTGAAAAATCTCAATATGAACCATATTTAGTGTCTACTGATCCCAGTACTCCAGGCCCTGTTGGATTTTTTACTAGAGATGAAAAAACAGGAATTGTAGTATGGAGCGGAGAACATGGATATCCTGGTTGTGCTGAATATCTTGATTTTCATAAAAAACATTATCCAGGTGGACTGAGATATTGGAAAGTCACAGAAGCAAAACTAGACTTAGGAAAGAAAATGTTATATTGGCCAGATGATATACCTGGTAAATTAGATGAAAATGCAGGTCATTATCTAAATCTTATTAAAGATATTCTACGAGATTACAACAATAAAAATGGCAGAAAAGGAATTATAATAGCACCCTATGACGCAGAATTATTTGGACATTGGTGGTTTGAGGGAAATTGGTGGTTGGCTAGAGTTCTTCGGTGGGTAGAGGATGACCCAGAAGTAGAATTGACGAATACTAGAATATATTTAGAAAATAATCCTCCTAATAAGGTTGTTCAGATTATTGAGGGGTCATGGGGTCAAGCCAGTTCTCATTGGGTGTGGCTTAATGAGTGGACAACTTGGACGTGGGAGAGAATATACGAATGTGAAGCAAAAAGTGAAGAGATTATTGCTAAATATAAAGATTCGCATGATCCTAACCTAATAAAGATCCTTAAACAGATGGCTCGAGAACTCCTACTCTTAGAAAGTAGTGATTGGCAGTTTTTAATAACAACTTGGTCTGCTCGAGATTATGCAGAGAATAGAGTTGCTCTGCATTATGATAATTTTAATAGGCTTTATAATATGGCTTCGAAATATGGATCTGGTCAGAATGTCGAAGAAGGAGAATGGCACTTTTTAGGAACAATTGAAGCTGTAGATGACTTATTTAAAACCTTAGATCTTGAACCTTTTGCTAAGAAATAATTTTTTTTAATTCTCTTTTTAGTATAAATTATAACTTTCAAATTAAAAAGTAATTAATGATTGAGGGTTTAAACAAGTAATAGTATTATGCTTCAGCTAAATCAAATTCTTTCTTAATTATTATTGGCAATCTATCTAAAGATTCCTCAATTTTATTAGCTCTTTCTTTAAGAACTTCTTTTAATTCAGAAATGCATTCTTTGAAGGCATTCCTATATTTATTTAAAAGAGGATCTTGAATTTTAGCAGTTTCTTCTCTTTTTATTCTTGCAATAGCATCCTCTTGAAATGTAATACCATTTTTCTTTATATTATGATATAATCCTTTTAGCATTTTGATTTCACATTTGAGAAAATTGATTTCTCTAAGGATTTCTTCATTAACTTTATTTTCTTCTTCCGATTGTTTAATTTTAAAACAAGTTCCACCAAATCCTCTTTTTTTACTTATTGGATTTGTTAACTTTCTTCCACATCGTAAACAATGATCATAACTCATTTTGCTAATTATAAATTCTATTATCTCTTTAACTTATTTTATGCATATAACTATTTATTAACCACTTTAATATAAAAATAGAGAAAATTCATCTTATAATAATTTTGTATATTTTATTATGGTCATACTTTAATATTTAATATGCAACATTAGTAAGATTAGAGAATTCCTTTAAATCAAAACAAAATTGAGTTAAAAATAATTAAAAAGCTTGAGTTCTCTCAGCAAATATAATATACCTGTTAAGAAATCTGATATTTTAACAACCTCATGAAATGTTCCATTTACATTCAAGCGGTTTCAGTTTTTAAAATAAGAACAAAAATTCATATTTAAAAAAAAACTATCCTTACTTATTGGGATAATTGTTACTTAAATTAAATCAACTTTATAATTAAATTTCAAAATATAGATATTATTCATCTTTAGATTATACAACCTTAATTTTTCAATCAAATTTTTTTATATTTTGTAAAGCTTATCCTTATCAACGTTATTTTCTATTTATTGAGTAAGAAAGTATCTTGAGGTGATTTGTTATTTATAAAAAAATATTAGTTGGTGTTGATGAATCACAGGATGCCATGAATGCTGTAGAAAAAGCATTAGATTTTAAAAAAAGAGAAAATAGTGAAGTTGTTGTATTTCATTCCGTTATGCACCATATATATGAATTAATTCCTAATATTACATTTTCTGGGGTTTCAAAATCATCAATTTCTTTATCTATTCATGAAGATTATATTAATCTCGCTAGAAAAACTCTAAAAGAAGTCGAAAAACGTTTTAAAGATGAGGATGAGAAAGTTGAAACTAGATTAATCTTTGATATTTCTCCTGAGGACTATATTAAAAAGGTAATTGCAGAAGAAAACTTCGATTTGGTAATATTAGGATGTAAGGGAAAACATTCAAAATTAAGACAAGTAATTTTAGGAACAATTCCAGATAGAGTAATTAACAGTGCTTCCTGTGATGTATTAATTGTAAGGTAATTATCTAAACTAAGAATTTGAATAATAAAAAATTAGTTTAGGTTCTTACTTTACAATAAATTAGTATTTTCGTTGTTTTTTTGATACAAAAATAAAAAACATTTGATAAAATTTTTGAGGGATAATAATATGACAAAGACGGAAAAGTTAAAATTTTGTTTCTATTGTGGGAGACTATTAAAAGACTACAAAGTTGGAGAATTTACTAGATGCCCTTATTGCGGAGTTAAATTAAATTACATAAGTAACAAAATATCAAAAAAATAAAAAATCTTAATTAAGAATTTGAGAAACCATACTTAAAGTTTATAATATATTTTTGTACAATCAAATTAAGTCTTTTCCTATTGAAGCAGAAAGCAAATATTTGGGTATTTTACCCAAAATCTTAAGAAGTCTTAAACAACATTTATTTAAAATTCCACAAAACAAAAATGATATAAACAACAAAATAGATGAAAAAATAAAAAACAAAGAAACTGATTAGAATGAATGACAAATTTGATCAACTCCAGAAGATAATTGTGAAACTTATGCGGAAATTCAAGGTTCCGGGTTTAGCAATTAGTATTGTACAAAATGATACCAGTCTATACGAAAAGGGATTTGGTGCTCGTAACCTTGAGGAGAATCTACCAATGACACCAAATACCTTAATAGGGATCGGTAGTATCTCAAAATCATTTACTGCTTTTTTGATATTAAAATTACGCGAAAAAGGTCAACTAAACTTAGATGATTCGGTTAGTAAATTTTTAGAAATTGAACCCTTTTTGAGTCATCCAGATATTATAATTGCTCATCTCTTATCACATAGCAGTGGAATACCTTCAGTTGATGCGCAATGGCTCCCTATTGCGATCACATATGGTGACTATCAACGTATTTATCCAATAGGTTCTCTTGATGACTATCTTTATCATTTGTCCGAAACTAAAGATGAGATCTTCTTTAAATCAGGAGAAAAATTCTTCTATAATAATGATATGTTTACTCTTTTGGGATTACTAATAGAAAAGATTACTGGAAAAACCTTTGAAGAAGTTTTAAATGAAGAAATATTGAAACCCTTAGAAATGACGCGTGCTACGGTCAATCGAGAACAACTTGAAAAGGATCCAATGAAAGATTATATTACGGGTTATATTCATAAAGGCTCAGAAGAAAAATTGCAATTTGACAAGCCTAAGTTACCTTTTTCGAAATTTCTTCAAGCACCTGGTGGTTTATATACATCTATGCATGAAATGTTAAATTATGCTGATTGTTTATTACAGAAAGGTATTTTTAAGAACAAGCGAATAATTGAATCAGAGTCTATTGAATTGCTCTGGAGTCCTAGAATTAAATCACCATATGGGTATGGAAAAGATCCTAAATACTGCTTAGGTTGGGTTCGGGAGGAAGATTTTCTGAATAACACCCTAATTCATCATGGAGGGGGGTTGGGTGTAAGTACTTCCTTTTTTGGATTAATCCCAGAGTTAAATATTGCTGTTAGCGTTGCTGAAAATGATGACAGTGGAATTTGCGGTATAGTTGGAATATGTGCTTTAACTATGATGGTTGGAAAAAATCCTGAACAAATTAATGAAAAACTAAAAATAATTGAAATTTATGATAAAATTGCTGGCAGTTATAAATCATCCCTAGGTTTGTATAAATTAGAAGTATCTTTTAAAGCTATGTCCATTCATATTAAAGTTGAATCGGATGATGGAATCTTTAATTTTCCCCTTATTATTGAAAATTTCGATGATTTAACTTTTAGATTATTTTCGACAATTCCCTCAAATCTTCAAAAAGTTAAATTTTATCAAGATTCTAAGACGGGAAAAGTGGAATATGTAACATATGATAGGTATCTTTACCATAAACTATAATTTTATACCCTAAAACATTTTCTTAAATTAATAGAAATTATCAATGATTGGTCTATAAAAATTATTTATAGCAATTTTAATTCATTTAGCTTAGAAAATAATTAAGTTTATATTAATTTTAAAGGGTTGAGGTATTTTAATGAAAGTTAGTATTAGATATCATGAAATTTTAGAAGAATTTTTAGAAAAAGAATTGGATTGGTTAAAAGAAGAATTTGAGATTTTATTTAATTCAAAAATAGAAAATTATACTAAAAATGATAAAAAGCTCGCAAATGATATCTTAGATTATATTTTAGAAAATACCTATGTTTATGATAATATTATATTAATTAATTTGTTGAATCAAGCTCTGGAAAGTATTGAAAAAAAGTATGTTAATCTATTTTAATTGATTATTTACAACGCATTAAATAAATTTGAATATTCATCAAAAATTTCATAATGAAAGCCAAATCATCTTTCCAAAAAATTAAGATCAGATAAGTTATGACAAGATGTTTAGTGCGTAATAAATATTTACAATATAAATATGAATCATAGAGTGTTTTTATATGAGAATACATTTGGATACTCATCACTATACGTTCGTATTTATTCATATTATTGAACATATAAATATTAAAGTGATAGTTGTTTAAAATGAAACCTGATATCGTAGATCAAGAATTTTCTCCCTACACTATGGCTAGTGTCATTATTGGAACGAAAGTAGAACAAAAACCCAACTTTATGGTGTGTACTTGGGTAAGTCGAGTCAATCGTAATCCTCCCATGTGGATGGCTTCTGTCAATAACAAGCATTATTCGTTAGAAGGAATTAAGACAAATCAATCATTCTCAATGAATTTTCCTTCAACATCCCAAGTAAAAGAAACTGATTATGTTGGAATCACTTCGGGTAGAAAGGTGGACAAATCAAAAGTTTTTGAAATATTTTATGGTGAGACTGATGTTCCCTTAATAAAAACTTGCCCGTTTTCAATTGAACTGACTTTAACCCATTCTATTCGAATGCAAGACCATACATTACTTGTGGGAACTGCCCAAAATTCATATTTAGGAAGAGAATATTATACAGATGGGCTCCCAGATATGTCTAAAATGGATTTAATGATTTATACTGGGATCCCTGCCACTTATTGGTCCCTGGGTAAAATTGTTGGCAAAGCTTTTTCAGTAGGACAAGATTTCAACTATCTATAACGCATTAAATAATATGTTATAGCTACATCTGGTTTTAATTTTTTGGAAAGATGATTTGTCTCTCAATATGTTTTTTTTGATGTATATTCAAATTTATTTAATGCGTTACAAATAAATACTTTGATTTTCAGAAAAATATTTAGAAATACCATTAAATTTTTATTTGTAAATATGTAATTGAAAATTACATATAACATTGTGAAGTCTTTTTTATAATTATGGCAACTTTGCAAACTTTTGGTTGGCAGTGGCCTTGGTGTTGGCAATAAAGCCAATTGCAAAGGATTCTATGTAATATTATTTTTTCGTTTTAATATTTTTCTTAATATTAAAATCTCTTTCTAAATGCGCATTAAACATATTGAATTCCAGTATTTTGATGACACACATCATAAGATGTGAAAAAATGAATATCAAAGGTAATTAGAATGATAGATAATTTTAATGGAAGAATATTACTACAACCAAATGAAATTCCAAAGAATTGGATAAATATTTTACCAGATTTACCCTCTTCTATGACGCCCTTAATTAATCCGATGGATGGGAAACCCATTCCTCCTGAAATGGCATTTGCTATATTTCCAAAAGAATGTGTAATGCAAGAGTTCTCTTTAGAACCTTTTATTCCCATCCCTAAGGATTTGAGGGAAATTTTTGCCCGTACTTATCGACCAAGTCCACTACATCGTGCTTTAGGCTTAGAGAGAGACTTAGGTATAGAAGGAGATAGAATTAAAATATTTTATAAAAATGAGTCTTGTTCTCCAACGGGGTCACATAAACCTAATACTGCCATAACCCAAGCATACTATGCAAAAAAAGAAGGTACTGAAGAATTGGTTACGGAAACAGGTGCTGGACAGTGGGGATCAGCTTTGGCATATGGCTGCAATTTATATAGACTTAAATGCATCGTATACATGGTAAGAGCAAGTTTCATCCAAAAACCAGGCAGAACTATTTTAATGAGAGCTTTTAATGCTGAAGTACATGCTAGTCCTTCAAATCTCACTGAATCAGGAAATAAATTTTTACAAAAAGATCCCAAACACCCAGGTAGTCTAGGAATCGCGATTTCTGAAGCATTAGAACATAGTATGAGAAGTGATAAAGCACGATATTCTCTTGGAAGTGTAGTTAATTTTGTGCTTTTACATCAAACAATTATAGGACAAGAAGCTAAAATACAACTAGCGAAAGTGGGTATTAAAAAACCAGATATAATTATCGGGTGCATGGGAGGTGGTTCTAATTTTGGAGGCTTGATGATTCCGTTTATGAAAGATAAACTTAACGGAACAACTCCAGATATGGAATTTATTGGTGTAGAACCTCGAGCATGCCCTAGTGTTTGTAAAGGAGAGTATAGATGGGATTTTGGAGATTCTTCGATGAAAGGGCCGATAGTGAAGATGTATACTCTAGGGCATACTTTCGTGCCAAGCCCAATTCATGCGGGAGGATTAAGATATCATGGAATGGCTCCTATTATTTCAATTCTATACAAAAACAAATTTCTCAACACAGTTATGCATCATCAAACTGAAGTAATTAACGCCGGTATTCAGTTCGCTAGAGCTGAAGGTATACTTCCTGCTCCAGAAACTGCGCATGCCATACAAGAAACAATTAATCAGGCATTGAAAGCTAAAGAAAACAATGAGAAAAAGGTAATCTTGTTCAATTTTAGTGGTCATGGATTTTTTGATCTATTAGCTTATAAGGAGTTTATGGCTGGAAATTTAAAAGAATTTGAATTACCTACTAATGAGATTCAAAGAAATTTAGATTCTGAAGAAATGCCCATAATCGATGAAACCAAATTTTAACAAATAATTTTTTTTTTAAAAATACTTGTTTTTTTAATCGATTAATTAAAACTGAATTTGTATTAAAACTGATTACTTCATGGAAATAACCGAGCTATATGTCTATCGTAAATGTTTTCGATAATATTTGGAGTTATTATATATTCATATTTTTTTAGGACTTCTATATATCGAGATCCCATTTCCCCAGCAATTTTATATCCAATATGCAGAAATTGACGAAAATTTGGATTAAAATCTTTACAAGCTTCATCATGTTGTAAAACTTTAGCAAATTCTTCGCCAGTCCAATTGTTAACCAAGCTTGGATGAGGCAATTTATCTTTTTTGATATTTATCACAGTTCTATAAGGAAGATATAGCTCATCAAACCGAATATAAGCTTTATTATAAATTTCTTTAGCGATTTTCAGACATTCACCTCCAACAATGGCTAAAGTAGCTATTTCTTCTAACCATGTAGTTCCAGACGTCTTTAAATGAACTCCAGTGTTAAATTTTTTAATAACATTATTAATAATTTCATAAATTGAGAATTTATCACTTCCGGAATGAATGCTTAACTTTAAATTATTTGGCAAAGAGAACTCCTTTATCGAAAACTGAATAATCTCTATTAAATTCTCAAAATTTTTCGCAAACTGCTGAATGTTTCCCTGATAATCAATTCCCTTATAAAAGCTACCACAAAATCTAGGAGCAAATGTCTGAACGGGGATTTTTTCATCGGCTATAGCAGCTAATATAAAAAGTACTTCTATAGGTGTTTGAGGTTTACTCGATTCATCCATAGAGATTTCAATTATAAAGTTATTCTTACCCTTTTTTTCCTCAATTTTACGATAAATCTTCCCAGCTTCTTTTATTGCGAGGAGATATTCTTCAGCAATAGAATATACCTGCTTTTCGTTAACATTTAAAGACTCTTTGATATTTAGAATTGATATTTTTCTAATGTATTTTTCATATTTATCAGTAAAAGCTTTTAAGTCATCATTCGACGCTTTTTTTCCTATAAACTCTGCTACATCCAGTGTAAAAAAATTACATGAATCAACATACGAATCCACATTAGAAAATCCTATGTGATCAGCATCAATATAATATTTACCCTTCCATTTTAATTCCTTTACGGCCTTTTGAGCTTCATTTAAAACATCTAGAGGTGTTGTTTTGGTAATTAAATGTTCTCTATGAGATTTGTTCCACACAGCAGCAAGGTCTACACCATTTTCTTCTGCTTTTATTATTGCTTTTAGTAGAGCTTTCCCTTGGCATCCAAATCGATCCCCTATGCCAATTGAATATTTTTGTAATTTCATATCAATTTGATAGGTAGTTAATTTTTTTAAATGTTTACTCTTTCATGTAGTAAGAGCAATTTTACTTAATTTGTGATCTCTTTTTTCTTTTAATCTGTAAGAAAACCTTTCAAGATTTATAAGAATATTTTTTAAATTATATTTTTCCATTCTTTCTCTAATTGCACAAAATCCAGTACAATTTCCCCAATCAAACGGGGATTCACATTTATAACAAGTTTTTAAAAAACCATAAACATGATATAAATTTAACGAGGTTAATAAGAAATTTAAAATGATAAAACCAATTAGTAAGTTTGTTTTTCTTGAGTTTGGAAGTTCCATTATCCAATAAAATAATAATGCCGCTCCAATCCCAATAATAAATTTCTGTAAAATCTTTAATCTTTTTCCCTTTATTAAATTTAAAGGACTTAGAAAAAATGTTGTTAAAAAAATGAGACTTATTATAATAATACTATTAGAAGAAATTATATTGCTAATGTTTAAAATTCTAAATATCATGAATGCCAGAAATGCTGTAGGATATCCAATGAAACATCCGATACATAATCCTTGGTTTCCACATTTAATTACGTGGTTTTTAAATTTTTCACATTCTGGATGATGACTTAAAAAGAAAGGTAAAAAACTTTTTCCATATAATATTAATTTTTTCAATTTTCCTCGGTTTTTGCTCAAATTTTTTACTCCCTTTTAAATTAACAGCATCTATTTGCTCTCTTTTATAATTAAAATTAACTTATTTCATCTTTAATTCTATGTATTTTTTAAGAAAGTCTTTCCGAAAAATAAAGATTAATAAAAATATATATACCTTACTAGAGATAGTTAAACCAATTAAACCAATTAAACCATTGAAAGAACAAGAAATAAAATAACAGGAAACAAACGAAATCAAATATCCCTAAAACTATTCCTATCATTGCTATTGCATTATTCTCATCTCTGCCTATTCCAAGACCACCTAAAATTATTGCAGCTATTCCTAAAACAGGAGCGATATAAAAAGCACCACAAAAGATACCAATTAATGCGGAAATTACTGCTGCTATTCCATAATTATTATCTCCGCTGGAACTAAATGGTCGTTGATATGGCCGTGTTTGAATTGTCTGAGGCAGTCTCGTTATCTGTGGTTGCTGTAGAGGCTGTGATTGTGGAATTTCTGTTTCTTTTAGAATCTTTCCGCAATTTGGACATGCATTCCATAATTCTTCTACTTCACTACCACAATTTGTACAATACGGACTCATAATATTCTATTTTTTTGTTATTCTGAATATTAATATCTTGTTTTTTTATAATTAAATATTTAACTTCAAGAAAAGTTTTTCTAATAGAATGATTTAAAATTTGTATTATTTACATTTCATGTCCTAACTCTAAAGTTTTATCTCTAATTTGAGAATTACTACTAATTTTACAATTAGGTGCTATAATTGCTCTCTCTAGGACAACATTATCTCCAATTTCACAATTATTACAAATAATACTTTCTTTTATTAAACAACCCGCACCAATTTTAATTTCATCCCAGATGACACTTTTCTCAATTACCGAATCTTCACCTATGGTTACATTATTTCCTATTGATGTTAATTCTTTAATTTTTACTCGGTTCTCTAACTGGACAAACTCTCCAAAACAAGCGGGTTTTTCAATCATAATGTTTTGTCCAGAGTTTATAATACCCATCACATAAATTCCATCATAATCAACACCGTTAGGTAAAATAGGCCATACATATTTACGTAATAAGTCCCAATTTGCCCATAAATAAGTAGTTGAATTTCCAGCATCCATCCAATAATAATTTTCAACAAATCCATATAGATCATATTTATTTTCGAGGAGGTACGGAAAAACTTCGCTTCCAAAATCCATTAATCCTGTTTCATGAAGGATATTTCCAATGTCTTTACTAAAACAATAAATGCCCGTATTAATTATGTTGGTATGTAAAAAGAGATCTTCTCGTTGAGCCATACTACTTAAGTATAATTCCATGGGTGCTGGTTTTTCTAAGAAAAGATATATTTTTCGATTTTTATCTAACAATACAACACCATATTGAGAAATATGACTCTCAACAGTTTTCATTGAAATTGTTGCTAGCCCTCCTTTTTCAGAATGGAATTCCATGAACCGCTTCATGGGGAGATTTGTTACGATGTCTGCCATCGATACGACAAATTTTTCAGAATCGATTCGATCAGTTAAAAGCCTATACGCATCTGCGGTACCTCTACTCTCTTGAATCTCATATTCTAATTCTACATCTCCTAATCTGTCTGGAGTCCAAGTTTTTTTGATATATTCTCTCATTTCCTTTCCCTTGTAAGCTAATGCTAGTACAATGTGCTTAATATCTGCGTATACTAAATGTGCAATCGCATAATCAACCATAGGAACATTTGTAACTTTTACAAGCGGTTTTGGAATTAAAGATGTCAAAGGCATTAATCGATTACCTTTACCTCCTGCTAAAACTATTGCAGACCATTCACGAGTCATATTACTCTAGTTTAAAAATTTATAAAGGAAAAATATGATTTTATCACAAAATTATTCATAATTAATAACATAATCAATAGATTTAAATCTAATTTTATTTGATTTAAAAAAGTTATTAATTTAGAGTATAAAGAACCATTGTTAATTTTTATTTAAGATACTTTTCTAATGATTCTCTGATTTCTTTTGCTGCTATATGAGGTAATTTTCTTGCAACTCGCATATCATCAGCTAATTCAGCACCACCAATTACCTCATGAGGAATTATATCCGCAAACAAATGAAAATTAGCATCGTAACCATATGGGCAGCTGTTAAACAAAATATTACGATTTTTATCGATTTCAATATCATCTAATGCTTGGAAAATTAATTTTAAACAATGAGCTAAATCTTGAATTTGATTACTCTTCAATTGTGAAAATCTTCTTATATGTTCATTTGGATGAAATCGAATATGATAATTTCTCACAGGACTACCTGTAGTGTAAAATGTCCAGAATTCCGTTTCCAATATGATTCGATCAGAACCACCATGAGTAGTTTCACATAAATGGCATCTATCTCCCATTTCTTTAAAGGCCTCGAGATATCCTTCTAATCTGCTTCCATGACCATCCATATTTAAATCAATATAAACTTGGCTATGTATTCTTGGTTGAGAACCACCAACTTTAGTACCTATGTTGAAAAAGGGCATAACGGGAATATCATAATAATCTTTATTAATAGATTCTTCAATACAATATAGAATTGCTGCTTTCATTGAGAGAAAAATACCTGCTAACACATCCTCGGGTATTAACTTGAAACATAATGAAGGATAAAAATTACGCGAAATAGTAACTAAATTAATTCCTTCTGATAATTTTATATGTGGAGGTAGGTTTTTCATTATATGCGCTTCAATATCTCGATCTATAATCCGTGCCATTGAAGGGTATCTATTTATTAGAGTTATTGCTTTACACGTATCTGGAATTCTTTCTATTCGATGTGGAGTTTCTGAGAAGGGATCATCTCGTTTTAATTCATCTTCAGTTATAATCATTGTAAATCCATCTCCAATAGGCATTCCCCAATCATCATGAGCAATCTTACCTTCAATTATTGAAGAAAAAACATCCTTAAATTTTGATACTGCTTTCTCTAAGCAATTATAAAATTGTTCTTCCTGTTCATCACTTTTAAATCCTTTTGGTCTTAAACCTCTAATTGGAGATATATAGGAATAATGACCATAAAATCTCATATGTTCTTTTCGAAGACCAAAAGCTTCTGATGTAATTTTTACTGTAGAAAGAGGATCCCATCGTTTAACTGGACAATCATATGTTGTTTTATCCTCAAAATTTTCTTTATTTATAATACCCCACTCCATAAACTTGGGGTTGTAATGATCTGGGTTTTTTTTTTCTTCAGAAATTGAAACCTACCTCTTTACTTTTTTCAATTAGATTTTATAAAATATATTTCAATGGTATTTATTTTTTACTTAATTCCATAATTATTAGGACACATATAACTAAAAAAAAATAAAAAAAAGAAAAGAGCTTTGTTTAGCTATATTATGTTAAATTTAACAAAGCCATAAATTGAAAAATTCTTAATATTCTAGTTTCTTAATGATCTTATATGTTTTAAATTCTCGAACGGGCTCATCCTTTTCATTTAGACGCTCAACTGGAACTCTAACATAATTTTCATCATCAAATTCTTCAATTTCAGCTTCCTTATATTTAGCCATATTATCAGCTAGTTTCAACTCTCTAAGCAAGAAGTCTCTTACAGCTACTCTAATTAGTTCTGATCTAGAGGGATATAACCCATTTTCACCCACTAATTTTTCAATACTATCAATATACGATTCTGGAATGTTAACAGTAACAATTTTCATTTTTATACACCTTATAATATCTTAGATATGCCAAATTTAAAAATCGGCAAAATGACTAAAGCTTTTTTTAAACCAAACGCCTTAAACCACAATTTTTTTTATATTGTATTGTATTACACATTAATATTTAAATGTTTTTTTTTATCGGATTAATATGTTTTAAGAAAGACTAATTTGTCATGTCTTAAATATTCCAAATATTATATCAATGTATTAATTTTTAAAATATTTCTATACTCCTCAGATTTAAAGTCATTTTTGAATTTCATTTTCATATATAAAGGTGGTTAAAAAAATTTTATTTACTTTCAAATTAATAGAAAAAAACTAAAAAACCAAGCAATTTATTAAACAATTTTTATTTATTTAAATATTCATTAAAATTTCCTCAATTTAAATAACAAAATATTTGAACAAATTTTTGTTCAAACATATTTTAAACGAATATTGTAAATATTCTCTTACTTATTCAGGCAATAATAGAAATAAAACATACAGTAATACTTTTATCTAACAAAATTTCTTGATAATCCAACTATTTCATAGTTTTTAGAATGTTATGATATTCTTAGCAAAATAAAAGAACGCCTTTAACTTTATTTCAAACAAATAATCTTAATTCAAATAAATTTTTATATACAATCCATTGATATATTTATAATTGTCTATGAATCAAAATTATTAACTATAAAAAGGGAAAGATATTGTCAGAACAGAAATTATTTCAAGTTTTCGTTAATAAAATAGAATTTGATCCCGCTGAATACTTAGTATCAAGCAAAGAGCATGAGCTTACTGATTTTCAGAAAAAAACGATCGAAAGTGCTACTTCTATAATGAAAGAAAATATAATTGGAGAAATTCAATCATTTGGAGGAAATCTCAAAACAAATGAAGAGAAGGTAAAAGAACTCGAAAATAAGGTTAACGAAGAATTAAAAAACGAGGAATATGAAGATTTAAAGAAAGATTTGAAGAATTACAGTAAATTATTACGGGAAATAATTGAAAAGACTTGTGTCGTAATAATTCCTGTAAAAGAAATGCCTTGGGTTAATGTATTATTTCGGACAATTCCTCGAATAATTTTTAACAAGAGATTAGAGCTTTTAGATAATGCAATTGCTTATTACGGTGAAATCAAATGTGTTATTTCACGCCCAACAATCTTTGGAAAAATGAAAGACGAAAAACCATTATTCGCACCAATTATGGGACCTATTGATTTAGGGGGGTATAAACTGGATAAATCTCAAACAGATCCTAAATCTCAAATCTACTCTTATATAAGCGCAATAATTAATTCTTTTGATTCAATAATAACAAAAAACCATCTCGCAAAATATCATGAAGGTTATCAAAGACATGGTGATCCTATTTGTGATTTTTTAATGAAAAATAATGAATTAATGAATTCAATGGAAAAAGTCACTTCTGGTATCGAATCAAATCGACTTTCATCAGATATTGCTATCTTTAGCATAGCAATCCCTCACACTAATGAAAAGACTACTTTATTATTAGTTACAGATGAAGGTAAAGATCCAAGTAAATATTCAAGGTGTTTTGAAGCGCTCTTAAGATTTTCTGCTGAAAGCTGTAATGTCCCAGCTCAACAACCCCAAACGCCTGGACAAGTAATTCCTCCCTCCCCTGGAGCAGTTAGAACTCCTGGGGGACAAGAACTTAAAACTTGGACAGCTAAAGAGTTAACAGAAGAAGCAGAAAAAAGAATGTCCTCTCAGCCAGATATTCCTACTTGGACTGAAGATGATTTAACAAAATTCGCAGGTGAGAGAGGAACAGGATTACCTGAAGGAATGGAGTTCTGGACTGAGGAAGAATTGCAAGAATTATCAAAAAAGCGACAAGGGGGTTTAGATATACCTGAATGGAAATTAGATGATAACATGAGAGAATGTACTAAATGTGGTTATAGTTTAAGACCTGGATGGAGCAGATGTCCTGTTTGCGAGACTCCAGTAGGTGCTAAGCCAGAATCAGAACCCATTGAGCAGCCCATTCCAGAACTAAGTGAAGATTCAGAAGAACAGCCTGTTGAAAAGACAGAAGAAGATCTTTCACAGGATAATGAGGACGAAAAAGTGGATCAATAATATCATTTATACTTTTTTGTTTACTTACTCAATAGCAAAAGATTGATTGCCTTTCATATTTTAAACCAAAAACTTTAAAAGTAATTAGAATCAGCAAGATTCCAAACTTTTTTTAAGGTAGTTTTATTTTCAAACTTATAGGAATTAAGAATTCGAGAAATTTAATTGTTACATAACATCTTTTTATTCAAAGGAAATGAAATTCAAGATTTAGAAGATCTAAATATTTATTGTTATCCTAATGAAATTATTAGTTTTGATAATAAAATTCTTGTTAATAAAATTATAAAAGAACATAACAATGTAGATGTTATTCAGCAATCACCATCAAATCATTTTAAAATTGATGAGCCTATTGCTCAATTTATCGATGATTTAAACATATATACGTCCTGTGTTAATAGAAAAATTATAATTGGCTTAATTTTTGATAATGAAGATAACCCTTACGATTATAAGGATATATTTAAGGAATTATTGAACGAATTATTAAACAATGGCAATGGATATTCCTTTAATGAAGAAATTGAAGTTGAAAATTTATTAATTTCTATATTTATTGATATTCGTAGGTTTTATGATGAGGTTATTGAAAAACCTCCAGAAATTGAATATTATTATCAAAGGGACGCATTTTTCAAAGTCTTCCTCTTCGGTATTGATGAAGTTGGAAAATCTAGCTTAGTAAGACGGTTAAAAACGGGCAAGTTTAACGATAATTTCTTTACTCCAACACGGAAATTCAATATTGAATATATACCTGCAGAAGAAAAAGGATTATTTGCTGTATGGGACATGCCGGGGCAAAAAACTTTCAGATCAAAATGGTTAAAAGGGCTTCAAGATTCTAACATTATTATTTATATGATTGATATTGCTAATCAAAGAAGATTTGAGGAATCTAAAAAAGAGTTTTGGAATGTCATAAATAATAATGAATTAAGAGCAATCCCATTACTATTAGTATGTAATAAAACTGATTTAGTCATAAATGCTAGGGAATCGTATAAAAAAGAATTTCACAACTTAAAGAAACAACTTTCAGAATTTTTTAATTTAAATAAAATAAAAGATCGAAGGTGGAAATTCTTATTTACTTCAGTAAAAACCAATTATAATATCGATAATATAATTCCAGCGATTTTAACTTTGTTATCTCCCTAGATTGCTAATTAAAAAGCATTATTTGAATAAAAAATTCTTAATTCTAATAATTTTAGTGTTTTGATGAAGTAAACATTAAATTTAAATATCTCGCCGTTTAAATTTCTATTATTGAAATAAAAACTTAATATTTCTCTTATTAACGGTTAACTCGTGATAAAGCATGTCTAAAAGACTTAAAAAAGAATTACAAATTATGATTGATGAGAAAGTAGGGCAATTATTTTTTGGTGATAAAAAGAAAGATTTACGTTTACTTATGTTAAGACCTATTGATTTAATTGAATTCTCCGAATTCGCTGGTGCAAATGCAGATGACATACTTATTTGGGTAGGGAAAACTCTTGGAAGGGCATATATGGAAAAATTCTTCTACAATAAAGATTGGAGTTCAGAAAATCTAGCAATAAAAAAAGATGTTATTCTTGGAAACCTTGAAGCGTTAGAACTTATGGGTTATGGAGGAATAACAGGAGTGTTTAAAAAAGATTATGTGTTAATTAAAGTTTCAGATTCACTAGCAAAAGAAGAATCTGATAACATTATGGCTAAAAATCTTTGTCTACTTTATCAAGGGATTTTTCTAGCATTGTTTGAGACTTTGTTAATTGATGTTAATGGCGAGGAGATCGAATGTGTTTTACTAGGACATGAAAAATGCGTGTTCAAATTTAATTTTATTGGAAAAGAATTAGATGAAAGCCTTATAGATGAGGAATCCGAAGAAACAGTTTCAGAATTTTTATCTACCCTTTAAAGTATAATTCTCTCTATTTTTTAAATTATACAACATTGAGTGAAATTTCACACTTTTTTCAATTAATATAGATTAGATTTTGAGTTTTGGAATATAATAATTAAAATAAAATCTAATATAACTCTAATTATAATTAAATATTAAAAAATCAAACTATAAATAATGTGAATTGAAATATGGAAAAAAGAGGAGCTAGAGTCAAAATAGATGAATACAAAGGTCCTCTCGGTACAATCAAAGGATTTGAACTTACTACTGGGAAAGTATCATATGGAGATGAGACGGAATGGGAACCTATGGGACCAACCCCAATGCCACATATCCCTACATTACGTAATTGGTTTTTCAAACTAATGGAAAGATATCGACCTTTTTATATGCCAATCTGTGATATGTGCTGTCTCTGCACCTTTGGCAAATGTAACCTTTCTAAAGGCAGAACTGGTGCATGTGGAATAAATATGGAGACACAACAAGCAAGAATAGTAGAAATAGCCTGTTGTATCGGAGCTAGTTGTCATTCAGCTCATGGTGATCATCTGCTTCATTGGCTAAAAGAAAAATATGGAAATGTCCCAATTGCTTATGGTAATAATATTGAAGTTGAGATGCCTTGTACACGTTTAATTGTTGGTATGAAACCGGAAACTTTGGAAGATCTAGAGACTGCAATGGAATGGGTGCATTATACGATAACACATTTACTAGCTGCGGGACATACAGGTCAAGAATCAAGCCATTTAGATTATGAAGCTAAGGCTTTTTTAGCAGGACTAGCTGATGCTGTGGGAATGGAAATTTCTGATGCTGCACAAATTGCAGCCTATGGTTTTCCAATGGGAGAAGCTAATGTTCCACTTATTGAATTAGGAATGGGTACACTAGATACTAAAAACAAAGCAACGATTTTGATGATTGGACACAATGTAGCACCAGGTATCGAACTAGTTGATTATATGAGGGAAAAAGGTTATGACGATAAGTTAGATGTGGGAGCGATATGTTGTACGGCAATAGATTTAACAAGATATTATGATGGTGCGAAAATTGTTGGTTCACTAGCTAGACAGATGTTTTACATTCGTTCTGGATTAGCTGATGTTGTTATGGTAGATGAACAATGCGTTAATTTACGTAGTTATGAACAAGCAAAGCTCGTAAATGCTCCGTTTATAGCGACTAATGAAAAAAATATGGGAGGTTTACCTAATAGAACAGATGACCCTCCAGAAGAAATTATTGATGATTTAGTCAGTGGAAAAGTTGATGGAGTACTAATATTAGATCCAATAAAAGCAGGAAAAGTAGCTGTTGAGACGGCTATTAAGGTAAAACCAATTAGAAAAGCTAAAAGTGCAGTTCCTGATGAACAAGGATGTATTGATATGGCAATGAACTGCAATGGATGTGGTAACTGTCAAAGAAATTGTCCAAATGATTTACCATTAGTAGAAGGAGTAAAAAGGGTAAAAGATGGTGATTTTTCAGTATTAACTGACATTTTTGATCAATGCTTAGATTGCGGACGATGTGAATCAGATTGTATGAAAAATGTCTCACCACTTACTCTCATAATGTACGCTGGACGTGAAAAGATTAGAAATGAAAAATTTAATATGAGAGCGGGTCGTGGGCCTATTCAAGATGTAGAAATAAGAAATGTTGGAGCACCTGTAGTCTTAGGAGAAATTCCTGGAGTCATAGCAATTATTGGTTGTGCTAATTATGCTAAAGAAATACAAGAATTATATTTAATGGCTGAAGAGTTTTGTAAAAGAAATTACATTGTGGTTGTATCTGGTTGTGGTGCTATGGATATTGGTCTTGTAAAGGATGAAGATGGTAAAACACTTTACGACAAATATCCCGGTGATTTTGATAGAGGCGGGTTAATAAATGTTGGTTCATGTGTTTCAAATCCACATATTAATGGAGCAGCCATTAAAATTGCAAATATTTTTGCAAGACGCCCTTTACGAGGTAATTATGAGGAAATTGCAGATTATATCTTGAATCGTGTAGGTGCATGTGGTGTTGCTTGGGGTGCAATGTCTCAAAAAGCAGCTAGTATTGCCAGTAGCTGTAATGGTATGGGGATACCAGCAATATGTGGTCCTCATTCAGCCGAATATAGACGTATGTATATTGGGAGATCTGATGATGAAAATTCATGGAAAGTATGGAATGCGAGAGATGGTACTTCAGATCATTTAGTTGGTCCAGGTCCAGAACATTTATTAACTACTGCTGAAAGTATTGAACAAGCTATTTGTCTAGCAGCAAAATTATGTTTAAGACCAGCTGATAACAGTAAAGGAAGGATGATCAAATTATCTCATTGGATTGACTTAGAACGGAAACTTAAAGGTGTTCAATTTCCTAATGACTTAGAGAAATTTATACGTGTTGAGGCAGACATTCCAATTAATATGAAAGATGAAATACAAGAATATCTTAAAGAAAGAGGTTGGGAACCTAAAGAAATCATTGATCCAACCTTATTAAAAAGACTTTGTAGAACTTAATATAATTTTTCTTTTTCTTTTTTTACATATATTTATATTTGAGATGAAACCTTTATTATAGAGTAATTTCAATTAAACTATTTTTTATAAGTATATTATTTGAATAATCATCAATAAGAATTTATTTTCTTTGGTCTGTTACCCATTTCATATGAGTTTTAGCTTCAATTTCAGTATCTACAATTTCTTGCATTTTATTTCAATTCTTACTAAGTATAAATGATTCAATAATAAGCTAAGGTTATTTTAATTTAGTCAAATAGAAAAACAAAAGGTTCATGTGTTAGAGAATATTTTCATTAGTATAATGGTTTAATAATAAAGATGTGAGATATTTTGGATAAACAAGATAAAGATATTTTAAAATTATCAAAATTATGTAAACATTGGGCAGATCACAATGGTTCACATAAAGAAAATTTTATAAAATGGAGGAATATTGCTATAGAAAAAGGATTAGAATCCATTGCGGGACAATTAGATAAAGCAGTTGAAATGTTAGATAAATGCAATGAATTTTTACTTGCTGCATATCAGGATTTAGAGGAGATGTAAACTAACATCAATTAAAAAAGATTAAAAAATAAAACTAAGATCTTAAATTAGTATACACTTATAAAGGGATTTATAGGAAAAGATTAATCAACGGAAGTAATTGCTCTTTAAAGTATTCGATTTTCCCTTCTAACAATTCTGGATTTTGAGAAAGCATCCATAAGTATACAGGAATCTGCAATTCAGAGTACTCAAATAATTTTTCACCTCGTATTGTAAATCCATTAAGTGGTAAATCTAGTCTTATAGATTTTTCTCTTATTAAACCTATTGAATTATAAAAATTTGAAAGTGTTTGTAGCAATAAAGCTGTGTTATTTACTAACATTTCATCTGTATCAGATCCAGTGTAACTACCGAAAATAAGGCCATCCATCGAAACTAAACTTGAAGCCTTTGCTTCGACTTGATGAGTAAACTCTTCGAGGATGTTTTCTATTATTTCAGAGGTATCAGATACTTTCATTAATGCAGTACTGAACATTTGCATAATTGTTTCTCTCTGAAAAATCGTTGTATCGCAGTAATCAATTGAAAATTCTTCAAATTCCTGAGCAATACTGTTGAATTTATTTTTTATACTTGTTACAGTTTGCTGCCATTGAAGGGTTTTACGAGCATCTTGATCACTTTTACTTAAAACTATTAAAACTGAGGGGATTTCATGTAACTCTTCTAATACTTTTAAAACTTCCCGAAAATAGTTAGCTGCTTCAGGAATTCTATCTGGGTCTTGACTATCAACAACATATAGCATAATATCAGCTTCAGTGAAAAAAAGTTCTGGCCTATTAAAGTACAATTTTTCTCGATACTGGACTTGACCGCCTAAATCCCATGAGATTATCGGATATCCAAAAAAATCAAGCTTTTCCCTCTTTACACCCCTTGTAGGTAAAAGAGATTTAATAATTGAGAATTTATCTTGAACTATTGCTAGTATAGACGTTTTACCACCATTATCTAAACCGATCATCAATAATTTTTTATGTCTCCTCATTTGTTCTTTTATGTTCTTTTGAATTAGCTGTGCAATTTTCACCCATTTTTGTAGCATATTTGGTAGTATTTCTTTTATCTCGGGGAGATTTGCAACAGATAAATTAGCTAAATCATCAATTGTTTTTATTCCTTCATCAAATAAGTGATCCGAACTAATTTTATCAACACCTATTAATGAATCGGGTTTAAATCTCAAAACCTCATCAAGTTCATTAATAAGAATATTACTTTTAAAGAAATCCTTAACTGCTAAACTCTTTCCACTATTTTCAGACATTATGTATCAGGTTTAATTGTTATTTTTCTATTAACTAAAATCCTTATCTTTACTAGTACTAAAAGGTATTATTAAATATATATTAATATTCGTAAAAAAAAACTTTATCTAATTGAAGTAGTATTAATTAATTAGTAATTAATAAAAGTATAAAAAATCGATTGAATCATATAGTTCAATTTCAGTACGTAATTACTATATGCTAAAAATTGTTAAAATAAAATGTCAGAGAACAGAATCCCCGAAAATCTTGTCATTTGCATAGATACATCACGCTCGATGTTTAGAAAGGATTTCGTTCCTAATCGAATTACATGCTGTATTTCTGCAGTTAAAACATTAATTAAAGATAGATTTAATTTAGATAGTTTAAGTGCATTTTCTATAATAAAATATTCTAACAAAGCAAAAAAGATAATTGACTTCACAACGTCAAATTTTGAAGAAAAACTCACCAAAGTTTTAGATTCTCTTAATTGTGGAGGTTACTCTGCTATGGGAGATGCTTTAGCTTTATCAATCAAAACACTTATAGCAGAATTGCGTAAGATTGGAGCTAAAATACCTAGAATAATTCTGATTTCTGATGGGAATTATTTGAGAACTGAAGCTGATCCATTAAAGATGGCACGTTTAGCTCAAGGTTTAAATATTAGAATTGATACTTTTGGCATTGGAAATACAAGGCAAGACAATGTACTAAAAAAAATTAGCGATATAGCAAGTGGTCGATACTTTTATAATAATGATTATGAATCCTTAATTAGGTCCGCAAAAGAAATTGCTGATGATAATTATAAAACATATGGGTCGAGTAAAAAAATTCTTATTGAGAATCCCGCTTTTCTTAGGAAAATTGCAGCAGATTTACTAAGAGTTCAAGATTTAACAAAAGATCAAGAACAACGTGTAAAACAGATACGTGGAGAAGGTGAATTTAAAAAATGTTCTATTTGTTTTTCTGATCAAAATCCTTACACAAAAGGATCATTTTATGTTACTGGGAGATATTGTCCTAATTGTACTACTCCATTTCATATACACTGTTTAGCAGCATGGGCAGATTCTCAAAAAAATCATCAAATAAAAAGTTCTGGCACAGCGCGGTGCCCACATTGTTTCTACCTTTTGAAGATACCTATAGAAGTTACTCAAATTCAAAAATTACGTATTCTTACAAAAGGTTTGAAAGAAGAACCTGTGAAAAAACCTGATCTTATTCCTGCTAAATTTATTCAAGACTTGGGGTTGCTTGGAGATGAAGCTTTATTTAACGCGTGCCCAGTTTGTCATATGATTTTTGAGAAAGGGCAATCAGCAGTTCAATGTGGTAATCTTCAATGTAACGCTCTTTACCACGAGGAATGTTTTAAAGAGTTAAAGGATGGGCATTGTAGAAAGTGTGATATGAAATTACATCTTTATTAATTAGTACAATAATCCATTTTTAAAGATATATTAACTCATTCTCTAAAATTATCTAATTGAAATTAACACTTTATACTATTTTAGATAATTCTAATAAATTGATGATTAGATTCTTCCTTTGATTTCTTATTTTTTTCCTGATCTCATCATAATATCTATTTCTGATATCAAATAACATAATACATCATAATTTGGACCAGAAAAAAATATTTCTGCTGCTTTTTCTCTTATTCTTTCTTCTTGATTATATTTAGAATCTCCTTGAACAAGCAATTGCCTTTCAGCAAGCATCCAACACAATTTATCATAGGTATATCCTTTTTCTGCTAAAAAATATGCTGCAACATTAATATGGGAAACTTTTTCGTCACTCATTTTATCAAATATTTTATTTTAAAGAATCTTAATACTTCTTAATTAATTAATAATTTTCAGACATTTAATTCCTATTATTAAAATATACTTATGATTTAAGAAAGTTATAAGAATATTTAATTTTGATATAATTATAAAAATAGATAAAATTTTGAAACATATAAGAGTCTTAAAAAATCAAGCAGATTAAATTATTTTTCATTCCTATTTCAAATATTACAATTAATAACTGATTCAAGATGGGTAATACTGATTATTATTCTTATGGGAATATAAAATTAGGAAAAGGAAATTTTGAGTTGCCCCCAGTGTTAATTGGTACTATTTTTTATCAGAATGAAACTATTATAGATAGGAAGAATCCTGAAGTTTTTAATTCATCTAAAGCTATGAAACGTATTGATACTCACATATCATTATCTGAAAAATATAAAATTCCTAATTTAGTGGAAATATCCGCTACATCTCCTAAATCAATGAGGAATTATTTAGAATTTTTCTTAGATCATTATGATCCTCCATTTATACTTGGTGGAAATTTCGAATCAAGAGTAGCTGGAATCGAATATCTTACAGAACATGGCATAAAACCAGATCAATATATATATAATACCATTTCAAATCTAAAAAACAAGAAAGAAATAGAAATTATTAAGAAATACAAAATAGAATCTGCCGTAATTTTAATACTCAGTTCAGAAAATATGACCTCAACCCAGAGATATGCATATCTTACTGAAAGAAATCAACCGAATAATATGAATATAATTGAGGGATTAGATAAGATTGGTGTTAAGAGATTCTGGATTGATGGGGGTGTTGTAAATTTGGAAAGTTTAGCCCATATACTAGAGACACAACAATTAGTAAGTACATCCTTAAAACTTCCCGTAGGTACAGCTGCAAATCTCTTTCTTTTTCAATACTCTTCCCCACGCTTGAATATTAAATTCCACACTCGATACAGGAGGGCGAGTATTATGTTTATTGCAGCATGGGTTTCCAACTTCATTTTTTACGGAGCGATTGAAGATGCAAAAGAATCATTTGCATCGGCGTATCAATCAATAGAATTCAGAGACATAATAAAAAGAAGAAATATAAAACTCTTTCGACAATTTTAATAAAGTAGCACTTTTAAATTTAATGAAAAAGAAGTGTAGAGTTACATTATTGATAGAAAGCTATTAATACTAAGGTTTTAATATCTTAATTAAGTCTATGTAAATTGTATAGAAATTTTAATCGAATCAGTTATTTACTAAATGCTTATTTGTGAGAAGAAAAATATGATCAATAATCGCTATAATGATGAAAAAGAGTTAGAAGCTGTAAGGCTAATAGACCAAGCAGAAACGCTGGCTGATCGTGGAAAAGGAGAAGAAGCAATCAATTTTTACGAAAAAGCAGCTTCAATTTACCTTGATCTTGGGAGTTATATTAAACTGGATGAATTATTTATACGAATAGCTCAAATTATCTCAAAATTTAAGAATAATATTCAAGCTGTTTATAGATTGAAATCAATTATTAGAAAAACTGAAGAATTAAAACTATATGAAGTATCTGCTAAATTATTAATTCAATTAGGAAATATTTCTTTTAGAATGCATGACTGGGAGACTGCGGGAGAGTCTTGGCAAAGCGCTTCAGATTATTTATATAAAACTGATCCTGAAGAATATAGAAATTTATCTTCAGTGCTCCTTCTAAAAGCGGGACAATCTTTTGAACGATCTAGACTCAAAAAAGAAGAAGGTAAACGGTTAATTTTAAAAGCAGTAATGAAAATACATGAATTTGATGAACTTTATGAATTAGAAGAAAAAAGGGCGTTCAACCTATTGTCTAGAAAAGAATTTGAAGCTTCTGCTAAGAAATTCTTTGATATAGCCGCTAACTTTAAAATAGCTTTGGATGATTTGGATAATTTAATAGACGAAGTAGAATCCAAAGATACATTACTTAATGCTAAAGCAAGATTTATACATTTTATTGCAGAGTATCAGACTGTATCAGCATTATGTTTAAGAGCATCTGAAAATCGCGTTCATAATGATCGAATTAAAGAATTAGGAAAACATTCGTTTGAACTTTTTAAAGAATCAATTTCTATGCTTAAGTCTTATCTTCTTCCTATAAACTCAGATTTTGATCATGAAATTATTTTGAGAATTACTTTCGATACAATGTTAACTTCGATTATTCAAGGAATGTTAGGCATTCATCAAATAAATCCAAATGAATTCTTGTTAAGAGATATTGAGAAAAATAAAGCATTAGTAAAAGAAATCAACGGATCACCTTATTATAAGATAACTGAAAGAATTCAAAAATTAGGAATCAGAGATGCATTAGAAGATCTTTCTAAGGTACATTTAGGTCACTTTGAATTGATAAAAAATACTCTTATTGATTATTTCAAATAAAGTCTTGAGTTATCAAAATGCATTTAGAACGACTGTTTTTATTCATCTATTAATTTCTTCCTCAGTGTTAACAAAAATACCAAAATTCCCTATTTATATTTGTTTTATGTCATTATTTATTAGATTTTTCTATATTACATTTTAAAGCCGTCTTTGTATTTTCTACAGCTATGTAGATTTAGCAAAAGGTTTATAAAGATCAATTACTATTTAATATTTAAGGTTTTGATTATTGAGAAATCTTTGAAGGTTTCTCTATGCTTTTTCTCTTCTGTTAATGCTAATCAGTTTTATATATGGATAGTGGAGATTAGGCATCTAACCAAAAAAAATATGGTGAAATAGAAGTTGAAGATTCTATATGTTAATCCTGCCCGATTAAGTTCTGGTCTTGATGCAATAATTAAAGGTCCTCCTTTAAGTTTAATTTCAATTGCAGCAATGGTTCCACAACATGATGCGAAATTATTCGATTTTAAAGTCCACAAATATAATGAGAGAAAATTCAATTCATTATTGAATCAGAGTGACATAGTAGCTCTCACAAGCATGACACCCCAAATCTCTCATGCATTTGAAGTAGCTCAAATGGCTAAAGAGCAAGGTTGTACTACTATTATTGGTGGATATCAGCCAACTTTAGCTCCTGAATATGTAGCTAAACATCCTGCGATAGATTATGCTGTTCGCGGTGAGGGAGAACACACTTTTCGCGAACTTGTAGATTATATCGATGGAAATGTTAATAATGCAACACTGAGAAATATTGATGGAATTTCTTATAAAAATAAAGAAGGACAAGTACTTCATAACAAAGATCGAAAATTAGAGCCTAATTTGGATAATTTTCCAATGCCTCGTAGAGATTTATTAGATGATAAAAATTATGTTTATCTAGGTGCAAGAGTCGCTCAACTTGAAACTTCACGAGGTTGTCCACATAATTGTAAATTCTGTTGTATCATAAAAATGTGGAGAAATTCAGATCGACCCGTAACTTATAGAACTAAATCTACTAAAAGAATAATGCAAGAAATCTATGATATTGATTTTAAAAATGATTTTATTTTTTTCTGTGAAGATAATTTTACTATTAAAATAAAACGTACAAAAGAGATTCTTGAATCCATAATTCGTTCGGGAGTTCCTAATAAAATGTATTTCTCTTGCCAATCACGAGTTGATACGCTATACAGAAATCCTTGGTTAATTGATTTAATGCATAAAGCAGGTATGAGACAAGTATTTCTCGGGATCGAATCAGTTCATCAACAAAGCCTTGATGCAATGAATAAGCAAAATACTACTCCTGATATGGTTAGAAAGGTTGTCTCATCGCTTCAAGATCATGGAATTTCAATTTTTGGTGGCGTGATCATTGGATTTCCAGGAGAAACTAAAACAATGGTAAGACAAAATATTCAATTTGCAAAATCACTTAATTTGAGTTGTATTCAATTCACACCAATTACAGCTTTTCCCGGAACTGACTTTTATAATGAAATGTCAGAAAAAAATATGATTACGAGTACTGATTATAGGCATTATGATTTGTTTCATTCTATGATGCGTACAGAACAATTGACCAATAATGAAATGTATCAATTAGTTGGTGAAGCGTATTCTGCATATTATCTTAGTAAGGGTTGGCTTAAAATGCTTATAAAAAGATATGCTAATCCATTTGGTAAATTCAATTGGATGTGGCGAAATATACCGCGTTTTGCTAAAACAGTGATTAAGAGTGGAAGAGAAATGCTTCTTTCGATGGGAATTACTCAATCAATTATATCTGAAGAAATGGCAGAAATTATGGCGAGAGGAAAAGCAGGTAAACACTTATTTATAAGTAAACCGAACATTATTGGAAACGAAAAAGAAATTATTCCCCTTGTGAAAAAAGAAACTAAACCAGTAAAAATTACTATCTGAACTAACTTATTATTAAACTTTATTTCTTTCTTATAATTTTAAGTATAGATATAGATAGATCGCTACTTTAAGCCCTCTTTAAAAATTAAGAGTAATTAAAACTCTATTACAAGTTTATTAAATTTCAACTTACTAATTTTACGAACCCCGTGGTCACCGGAAGCATAATCGCATGTAATTAAACCTGCTTCTTCAAGTTTCTTAATTTGGGCAGAAATATTGGCTTCAGTCATAATTAAATTAGCCGCAATATTCGAAACATCCATTGGTTCTTCTTGAATATGATGGAGTATTTGACGCCTTGTTCGTGATGACAAGGCTTTTACAATCTTTTCAATTTGCTCATCTGATTTTATTGAAACTGATTCAGTTTTATTTTGCAAATTGACTTCTAAAATACCAGTCTGTGTAAGTTCCATGACTTTTTATCCAACCCTTAATAAATTTCTAATAGTTATATACATAAAATCAATATTTTAGACGATATTTATATTTACCTTGTGTATTTTTTGTATTCTAAAATTACAAAATACTATAATGATTACAATTGATATTAAAATTAAGTATAACTCATTTTTATATTTGGGATTATTTATTTAATAAAGTATTCTTTTAACAAAATTAGATTCATTGATGGTTTTTAAATTTTAGGGCTTGTAACTATTATTGGATTTTTAGTCAATGTAATATATCCTTTAATTGAATTGGCTCTCTTTAATAATCAAAGTATATTTAGAGAGTACATTATGAATATAATAAAAATCTTTCCAAAAATTAATAAAAATACCACAAAAATCCCATTAAGATAAAAATCTTGAATATTTTTTTTCTTACTATGTTTTTTATTGATTATTAAAATTTAATATTTATAATAAAGAGATAATATATAGCACACAAACTATTCTGGAAGAATTTTAATTCTAAATCTCTATACATAGTTCTATAAATCCTTAAAATCCTAATTAATATGTTTTATTAAACTAGACTTTAAATAAAGTTCATTATTTGGAAGAAGGGATTCCATTGATTAAAACAACATACAAGTTATAATATTCAAATAAATAGATAATGAAATATTTTATAATTGTATATTTATTTTCCCATAATTTTTGACAAAAATTGTAAATCACTATCATTTATATTCATAAGTTACTTATATTACATATACTATAAAATTAATACAAATATTACAAATAAAATTCTTTAGGGAGATAATAATTGAGTAGAAATCCGATCCAAAAATCATTAAATCATGAAAAAAATGCTACATCTAGGGGGAATAAGTTAAATAATTCAACAAGCGTCATAACTGTAAGAATTGATGAAGAATTGAACTATAATCTAGAAAAAATCCGCACAAAATTAGGGGTTTCTAAGGCTGATCTTATACGAAATTATTTAGAAATGTCAAAATATATAATAAAACAAAAAATTTCAATTCAATCATTAAATGATCGGGATTTAATAATTATAAAAAGAAGTTATTTAAGAAAACTAATTGAAAATTGGGATGAAGAAGAACAAATAGATTTAGGTGAAAAATTAGCTCGATTTATAAATGATTGTGCAAGAATTAATGGAAAATCAGATGATATGGATTATAAAATAGAAATGTGTGATAATCTAGGTTTTTTCCGTAAATTTACAGATGATGAAAAATATCTATTAATAGATAAGAAATTTGGTCCTTTAAAATTTGTAGAAGCTTTCATATGGACAATTTTTAACAAAGGAGAATTTAATCCAGATTGGATTTTTTCAAAAATAGATGCCCAAAGTAAAATAAGGACGGCTTATGAAAAACAGGTACACCCTGTAGAGCGATCATCATCTCATTTTTCATATGAATTTGCTAAAATAGTCGAAGAAGAAATTGAATAAAAATAAGAAGTAAAAAAAAATTAACTTTTATCTATAATTTCTTTTAAACCTAAGATTGGAACAATTGTTTTATTGGGGCGGAATAAAATTTCATAATTTAATTCATATAACGCCCTTTCCATATAAAAATATGTAATTAAAATATAATTTGGGTTTAATTTTTTCAATATTTTTCCTATTAATTGTGATTCCCATATATTAAGAACATTGAGAATAATATCAAGAACTTTTTTTATGGGTCTAGCAGCTCTCCTGAAATAAAGATTATAAAGAATTTCTTCTGGTACTTCATACTTCTCTTTTCGAATTATTTTGTGCTCAATGAACTTAAGTAAAGTATTAAATTTTATATAACTCAAAGCTCTCAAAAAGGAAGCCAAATCTTTTTCAATGGGGAATTTTCCTTTCTTTTCCTCATAGGATAATTGCGGATCACCTTCAAAATCAATAAAGTAAAAATTATAGTGATTATCAACTTTATTGAATAGAATCTGTTCCATATGTAAGTCTTGGTGCACAGGTTGAATTTTTATTACTGTTTCTTTGAATTCTGAACGAAATCTTTCTATAATATCTTTAATATCTATAAGGATGGAACTTATTTTTGGTAAATTGAAAAATGCGCTTTCTGGTTGCTCTGTCATGTGACTTAGTAATTCTGAAATCATCGAATTTAATCTATATGTATAAGTTTTAAGATACTCTTCACTATTTACTGATTCTAAAACATATTCTTTCTGGGAGGGTAAAATTAAGGATTTATGTAAGTTTTTAATGTAGTTTCCTATCTCAGTAGATACAATTATAGTTTCAACACAGTTTTTTTTAATCATTGTGGAGATATTTGATTTTTCGGTAAGTAAAGAAAAATTATCATTAATATCTTTAAATACTATTTTAATCATATTATTTAGTTCATTCCAATATATATCTCCTAAATTTCCTTCATTAGGAACACTTTCTAGTATTCCAACTGTTTCTTTATCTTGGATCTTTATTGTTCCATAAATTTTAGGAGCATTTGGAAACTTATTTTTTACTAAAACGTATAATATTGACGGTTCTAAACTTATAGAATAATCTTTATATGATTTTAATACATACGAGATTGGTTTTTGATCTGGTGATCTTTTATTAGATATGGTTAATGAATATATTAGATTGGTAGTATTTCCCTTTCCTAATTGATCTAACGAGAGCTCATATCTATCGGGATATAATCCTGCTTCTATTAAATTTTGAACCTTCTTCATGTTAGTATCATCTTCGAATTGTTTGCTATAAAGTGTTAGTTCCAAATCCATTTTTGGAAACTTTTCAGAAATAGTTGCGTCAAATAACATTTTCTTCCAGAAAAAAAGACAAGACTCTGCTTCTAGTAAATTAAGTGTGATTATTTTTTGTTCATTTTCAACAGTCATAGCTAACTTTTTACTAAATGTGTTTTCAGTAAGGCGTAAAATATTGGACCGTGTTTTTTCATTAGGTTCTAGAATAGTTTCAATTTTTTCATAATAGATTAAAGGAATAAAATAAGTCTTAGAATAGACTGTAGTCTTTACGTCAATTATTGTTAGGAAAATCCTTTCCGCGATCGTTTCAAAATATTGTAGCAATACATCAAATTCTAAATTTGATAAAGCTGATTTATCTCCAAACCATCTTCTTGAGAGCAGCCATCCCTTAAACTCATTCGAATTACATATTCCTTGGATCACATTCTTATCAAAATATTTAAACATAAAAACCAAGTATTTCAGTTTTTAATAATATATTTAGTTATCTTTTATAAGTAAAAATTTTTACATATATTTAAACACATTATTTAATGAATTCATAAATATGTCTGAAAGAAGTATTCATTTGCCTATTGTCTTTCACTTCCATCAACCAGTCGATAACTTCAATTTTGTAATAGAAGATTGTTATCAGAAAGCATATGAACCTCTTATTGACAGTATATTCCAATTTGAAGATATAAAAATAACTCTTCATTTTTCTGGTAACTTATTAGAATGGTTTCTAAATTACAAGCCTGAATTTATTGAAAAAATAAAAATTATGGCGAAAAGAGGTCAGATAGAAATTATTGGAGGAGGTTATTATGAACCTATTTTTGCTATAATCCCTTATCGCGATAAAATAGCTCAAATAAAAAAATTATCTGATTTAATTAAAAAGGAATTTGGATTAGAAATTAATGGTGCTTGGTTATCAGAAAGAGTATGGGAACCAAATTATCCTTCATTTTTAAATGATGTTGGATTGAAATATGTTATCGTTGATGATAATCATTTTCGCTCCACTGGAATAACAGAGGAAGAGACTCTATATTCATATATTACTGAAGATGATGGAAAAACATTGCGAATTTTTTCTATTAATGAAGAATTAAGATATTTAACTCCCTGGAAGCCAACATATTTATCTATTGATTATCTAAAAAAAATGATCGATGAGAATGGTGATAGGATAGCTCTTTTAATATCAGATGCAGAAAAGATGGGTGTATGGGGTACTACTCACGAAATATGTTATGTAGAGGGGCAGGGTCATAAAGATGGGGATAACGGGAAACCATTTATACCAGCTTTCTTTGAGCAAATTAGAAGTAATTCTTGGATAAAGTCCATTACATTAACGGAATATATGCAAAAGTTTCCCGCGAAGAGTTTGATATATCTCCCAACTGCTAGCTATGACAAAATGGAGGAATGGGTGTTACCTACAGAAATTAGGAAGAATTTTAAAAAAATAAGAAAAGCTCTAATGGAGGATGAGGAAAAAAGAGAAATATATCAATTTCTAAAGGGTGGTTTTTGGAGATACTTCCTTGTAAAATACCCAGAATCTAATAATATGCACAAGAAAATGATTTATATAAGAAATAAACTAATTTCCACCGAAGAGAAACTACTAAAAGTTAAAAATGAACAACTTGTTTCTTTGATACTGAAAAAGATAAACAAAGCATGGGATGAGATTTATAAAGCTCAATGTAATGATTGCTATTGGCACGGATTATTTGGAGGAGTCTATTTACAATTTTTACGGTTTTCAGTTTATACACATTTAATAAATACTGAGAAGATAATTGATGAGATTAGTACTTTAATCAATCCAAAATTGAAATCCTATATTTATATAACACCAACTGATTTTATTAAGGATAGTAGAACAGAGTACTTAATTGAATCAGATCTTTTTAATATTTACATTAATCCTAATGATGCTGGAACAATTTTTGAGTTAGATTATAAACCCAAATCTTATAATCTATTAAATACATTAACAAGATGGCCTGAAGCATATCATGATAGTAAGAAACTTGAATCAAAAGAAGTGCTGGTTGATCGATTTAGAAGAAGTCTACTACGCATTAGATTTTTGCATGATGATGTGACTCTTGAACAGCTCCAAGCCGATCAATATTATGACTTTGGAGATTTTGTTGATGAAAAATACAGAGTTACAAGTAATGAAAAAGAAGGTAAAATTGCCATAATAGAAATGGAAAGAATTGGAAGTATAAAAGATCCTGATACTGATGATAGAAACCCCGTGCGAATTACAAAAGATATACATGTAAAAAATAATGAAATTGAAGTTATCATAAGAATTAATTTCAATGAAATCCCCGGAAAAGAAAAAATGCTAAACAGTATTGTTAATAAGTTAAATGTAGCTGTTGATATTCCTTTTTTCTTTAATGGAGATACAACTAAATTCAAATGGGAAAGCAAGCAAGTGGATCTTGAAGATAATCTTAAAACAGAATTATTAGAACCATTTCAATATATTGGCTCGCATTTTAAAGCTTATGATGAGACCTATGATCTAAATTTTGAATTTGAGATTTTAACTAAAAATGATTCAATTAAAATTAATAAATTTCCAATAATTGCATATGCTTTCACAGATGAGGGCTATAAAGAGATTTATCAAGGAATCAATGTTACTCCCGTTCTTAAACTTAGCAAGAGTTTAGAATTTCAACTAAAATTACAAATTTTTTAATATTTAAACTTTTATTTCCTCTACAAATTTGTAGAGATACATGAGAATTTTGTCGATATTACCTATCTTTAAATATATTAATAGCCTAATATCACCTATAAAACTTAAAATTTAAGGTTGGTTTTGACATTTATGGGAGTTACTGGAAATGGGAAGCGAAGTGGTTGGGTTTATAATAAAAAAACATTGAAAGCTAGTATTGACAATAATCACTTTGTTCGAAATACTCGAAAAAAGTTAATGGAAGAAAAACTTCGAAAAAAACTCCAGAAATAACCTTATTCTATTAAGACTTAATTTTTATAAATCACACTTATTCTTTCTTAATATTTTTTAGAAGATCTGGCTAAAACCTTTCACATTCATAAACATGACTTTCTTATACCCAGTTAATCTTTTTATAAATGAAATAAAATTAAAAAAATAATCAACACACACAAAATTTTGAACGTTACTTGTACTAAGGAAAGATGCTTTAGTTGGAATTGTTGTGATGAAAATCTACAAGCGTGTATTGAAAAATCAGAATATGTGAAAAGGATTAGAGATGAACTAAGAAGCAAGAAATTTAAAAAATTAAGGAAGATCAATTAATTTTGTAGAATCATCGTCTATTCTGAGGATTCAAATCCATATTTTCCAATAAGAGGGACAAAACGAACTCCTGTTATTTTGGTTGTGTCGAAATGTGTTCCATGTTTTTTAATAATATATAAAGTTTGGCTATAACTTTTAGATCCAGCGGGGATACAGAGAATACCACCATCAATTAACTGGTCTCGCAGGGGGAGAGGGATCTTAGTTGGCGAAGCTGCGGTTACTAATATTTTATCATAAGGTGCTTCTTTAGGGAATCCTAATGTTCCATCTCCATGAATTACAGTAACTCTTTGATCATATCCGGTTTCTTTAAGACTCCTTTTAGCATTTTCTACCAATCCTTCATGGCGCTCAATTGTATATATATGACCAGGAGTTTTCGAATTTTCCGGTGCTACTAATTCAGCACATAAAGCTGCATGGTAGCCTGAACCCGTACCAATTTCTAATACTTTATCCCCTTCTTTCAGTTCAAGATATTCACACATCATAGCATTCATATGTGGGGCACTAATTGTCTGTCCTAATCCAATAGAGAGAGGAGAATCCATATATGCGCTTGATTGCGCCTCTTTTGGCACGAATTTATGTCTTGGAACAACTAACATTGCCTTAATTACGTTTGGTTTTGTTAATATCTCTCGACTTTTTAGACTTTCAACAAGATTTTTCCTTTTTTCTTCAAAATTCATAGCATTTATTGCTTCAAATGTAATATAAAAATTTTATCGTTTATTTCGACCTCTTTATTAATACGGAGATTAATTCTTACTGGGTCACTATAACGTTTTCTAACTATACTTGTAATCTTTTCTCCTTTATATATCATTTTTTTTATTGTTTCATTGGTACAAGTATTAGATCCAGTAATAATTATTTCATCACCAATTTTTAAAGGAAACTCTAAACTTTCTAATAGAACATTAGCAGATTTACTTTTTTTATCATAAGATAATATTTTTCCTAAGTAATGTTTTTTATAACGTGAAACATTTCCTCTTTTTTCTAATTCAATTTCCTCAATAGTTGGCCTTTGGAAATAAAACCCTGTATGAAATCCTCTGTTATACACACTTGATACTTTTTCCAGCCAAATCTTTATCTTATCGTTAGTATAGGTTTTATTAAAATAACTATCTATCGCTTCTCTATAACACTCAACTACGGTTTTTACATATAAAGGATCTTTCATCCTTCCTTCTATCTTGAAGGCATCTATTTGAGCATTAATTAATTCGGGGATATATTCTATCATGCAAAGATCTTTAGCATTTAAAAACAACTGACCATCATAAATAAATTCATTATTCTCATCATCTAATACTTTCCATTCTCTTCTGCATGGTTGAAGACAGTTTCCTCGGTTTGCAGAATATTCTTCTGAATCACCAATAGTAGCAGAAAAATAACATCGACCTGAAATTGAAGTACACATTGAACCGTGAACGAAGCATTCAATTTTAGTTTTTGAAAGGAAATGTTTTATAAGCTTGATTTGCTTTAATGATAATTCCCTAGCCAAAATTATCCTTTCTGCTCCAAGTTCTTCATAAAATTTGGCAGCTTTAATATTGGAAACGTTTGCTTGTGTTGATATATGAAATTTCATATTATTTCTTTTTGCGATTCTGATAGCAGCAAGATCATGAGCAATAATAGCATCAATATCAGCATCCTTTGCTTCTAAAATTAGTTTTTCTAAATCTTGTAATTCTCTATCATATATTAAAATATTTGTGGTTAAATATGCTTTTATTGGCGGATTTTGGCTATGACAGAATTCAATAACCTTCCTTAAATCTTTTCTTTCAAAATTTTTAGCCTTTTGTCTCATATTATATTGCTCTACACCAAAATATATAGCATCTGCTAAACCGTTTACTATTTTTAGGGAATTCCATTCTTGAATTGGAGCAACTAATTCTGGTCGATTCTCCATATTAAAAATTAAAGTTTTTCTTTAACATTCTATAATATACAAATATAAAATAAAGAATATGAAAATTGTCATTGCAAAAGAGGTTAAAAAATGAAGTCATCAATGCCAAAGTGCAAAATAACTGTAATCAAAAGAGCATTGAATAAGGATTTAATTGAGGAATTTATCAGCGATAAATATGCAGATATCAAAGCATGTGATATTTTTAAAGATGGGCAAGAAGTAATAATAGACCCAAATCTTGCTAAGGGTCCCATGGATTTTGTGATTGGGCTTAGGCACATATACGAAAAGATATAATTACTATTGCTGCGGGAGGTAATATCATTGGAATGAAAAAAAGATGTATTATTATTACTGGATGTGGCGATTGGTTTCGACCTGTAATTTTTAAAGTGGAAAGAATGGAATAAAATGAAATAATAATCATTTATCGTTTAATAGCCATTTTCTCAATTTAAGAGCAATAAAGTAAAAAATAATCGGAGCAGCTAACCAAATTAATTGAGGCAGTAATGTAATATTATGACCATTAAAAATGAATAATCTAGGATTCCACCAATATTCAATATATTCCCAAGCATTACTAAAAGTGCTGGTTAGTTCAACAATCAATTCAGAAACTTGACTATAAATAATCATTATAGCAAATTCACAAGATTTAAACCTCTCAAAAATAGGTTTCTTACACATAATTCGTATAAGTAAAACTCCTAAAAGGAACAACCCTCCATCCCATAGGCTATGAGTTATTATTATTAAAATTGTTGAAACCGGAGAAGGTAATGGAGGTGGGATTATAAATCTTGCTGGGGGAAGACTGCTAATTTCGTTTGCTATAGATAATGGAAGTTCCCAACACAGGCCTAATAAAAATCCAGTCCAAAATAAATACCAAAAATTTTTGCTTATCTTTTGAAATTTATATAAAAAATAAACGGTTAAGCAAATTAAGATACCAGCAATCCAAATAAACCAATAAAAAAGCGCCACTTTTAATATTTCTTTCAATCTTAAATAGATTATATAAAAATTAAAAGCGTTAAATGAATTATTGAAAATAAATTAATAAAATATTTTAAAAAGGGATACAAAAATGAAAGTTGTATTATTTAATGGAAGTCCAAGAAAAGAGGGCAATACATATCATTGCTTAAATGTAGTGATGGATGAATTGAAAGCTGCTGGAATTGAATGTGATTATAACTGGATTGGAATGGAAAAATTACAAGGTTGTACTGCTTGCATGAAATGTACAGAAAATGATGATCAGAGGTGTGTATTGAAAGGGGATAAAATGAATGAATATATAGAAAAAATGTTAAATTCTGATGGAATCATTATTGGTTCCCCTACATATTTTTCAGATTTATCAACAAGCACAAAAGCTTTAATAGAACGTGCCGGATATGCAACTGGAGGACATTTGAAGCATAAGGTAGGTGCAGCAGTAGTCGCTGTTAGGAGAGCTGGCGCAAATCACGTATTTTCTAGCATTAATTACTTCTTCCTCATTAAACAGATGTTTGTAGTAGGATCAAGTTATTGGAATGTCGGTTTTGGAAGGCAACCGGGAGAGGTGTTAGAGGACGAAGAGGGTATTAGAACATTTGAAAATTTAGGGAAAAATTTTGCTTATTTACTTAAAAAACTTAAATCTTAATCTTTTTTTGAAGATTTTTATCGTTATAATATGGAAAATATAGCCTTAAATTTAATAATGCTGAAAGAATGCTTATTAGTAAAGCTCTGGCTTTTATGAAACGCAATAATATTAATTACTTTTACTTAAGTTTTTTATTGCCTGAAAAAGCTTATACACAAAAAGATGTTGAAAATATTTTAAACCTGATAGAAAGAAATATCTTTCAATTAAAAGAAGTAGAAGCCTTAAAATAAAAAAAAAAGGAAGAAAATTAATTATTCAGGTTTTTTTCCCTTTCTCCAATAAGCAAAGTATACAATTAGTAAGATTATTGCTGCTGGAATTCCGATATATATTAAGAGCCACATAATTGTTAAGAACCATGCATATATCCAATAAGAATAAGGTTCACTACCAAAAGGAGCGTTGTAATGTCCATCAAAAGCAAGATAAATACAATAAAATATTAACATAAAGAAACCAAAACCACCACCGCCCCCATATTCTTTTTTTCTATGGGTTTTTTTCTTCTCTCTGTCTTTGAAAAACTGTTTTTTTTCGGGAGCTAAACTACGCCACCATAAATAACCTCCTAAACCAAAAAACAATCCTGCTGGAACACCCACAAATAAAAGTTCCCATAAAATTAGAAGGATAATAAAACCTACGACCCAATTCATCCTCCATTCGCCAATTAAAGCAGCACCTTGTCTTCCAAGTGGGGTTGTTTCAATAAACCAAAACAAAACAAGAAGAGCTCCGATGATAGCACAAATACCGGCAATAATTACTACTACAAGTGGTATCCGATAATCTCTCCAAATTCCTTTCCAAAATTGCTTTTCACTTAATTCATCACTATTTTCCATAAAGATTACCAATTTTTTTTGTTAAAATTTTGTATAAGATATAAAGAGAAGTATTTAAAATTAACTAGCATTTATTATTGAATGGTTTTATAAACTTATTCAGAAGCACAAAAAATATAAGAAAAAAGAACTATTAAAATTATAAGGATATAAATTATTAAGAACCTAACTAAGATTTGATAATAATGGATGATAAGAATTCTTCAAAATCTTTAGATATTTATTGTCAACCAGAAGATATTGTTGAAGTTTTTGAACTTATTAACACATTAAATAAAAAATATGAAAAAATACAACGTGAAAATATACAACAATTGGAGCTTACACCTACACAACATCTAATACTAAGAGAATTATGGAGATCTGATGGTCAACAATTTAAAAATTTAGCGGAAACATGTAATTGTTCTAGATCCACAATTACAGGTGTAGTAGACACAATGGAGAAGAACGATTTGGTATCTCGTGACTCACATCCTAACGATAGAAGAAGCTTGCTGGTTAGACTTACAAAAAAGGGAAAGGACTTAAGAACTAAAACACCTCGATTAGAATCAATGGTAAATGGATGTTGTCCTGGAATCAATGAGGAAGAAATAAAAAAATTAGGAGAATTACTCCAAAAACTACTGAATTCACTAACTTCTTTATGAAATTATTAAATCTTCATTCAATTTTGATTCTTTTTTTAATATTTTTGTTAGGATCTTAATTATACGAAACAAAACTTTTATATAGTTAGGATCCTAACTATCACCTAACTAATTAAAAATGTTATTGAGGTTATAATTACAAATGAGAGATAAAAATGAAAAATGTTGTTCTGAAGGATGTTGTGGTGAAGAGACTAAAAGTGTAAAAGAAGAAATTCAGTCAAAAGAAAGATGTTGTTAAAGCGACAATACGATGTTTAAATCAAATCTAATTTAAAAATTATAGATCAAAATTTTTATTTTTTTAAGTTTTATTTCAAAAAAAAAATACAGATTGGATAAAACTGTTAGTGATTAGAATTTGTTGAAAAAATGCAATCCAAAAATCGTTTTATACTATTTGTAAAATAATCAATTAACAAAATTAATATGGAGTTTAAAAAAATGAATGTACTGGGTATAGCAGGGACTCCTAGAAAGCAAGGGAATAGTGAAATCCTCTTAAGATATGCTTTAAAACCATTTAAAAATAATGGATGGGATATTAAAATTTTTCTTTTAAGTGCATTAACAATAAAACCTTGTAATGCCTGCGACTCATGCAAGAAAACTGGTACCTGTATTATTAATGATGATATGCAAGGGATTTACGATGCATTTCAAAGGTGTAATGCGATTATAATCTCAAGTCCTGTTTATTACCTAAATGTTAATGCTCAATTACTGTCCTTACTTGATAGATACTATGCAGTAAATAGTACAAAACCTTTAGAAGGGAAAGTAGGTGGAGCTATTGCTGTTGGTAATGGAACAAATGGAGGTCAAACATTAGCTCTTAATGCTATTTACACATGGATGCTCTCATGTGGAATAATATGTGTTCCTGGTGTATTAAATGGGGTAAAAGCTGTAGCAGATAAGCCAGGTGATATTTTAAGCCAAAAAAACCAGTTAAAGCAAGCAGAAATTCTTGGACTTAATATTCTAAAAGTAGCAAAAGAGTTAAAATCCATCACGAGTTTTAATAAATACCCTAAATATAATAAAAAGGTGTGATTAATATCGCAGTAGTCTATATGCGAAAGTTGGAATTAGAACCAGAGTCATACGAATCAAATTTCACAGCTCTAACAAAAGGAGCAAATGAGGAAGTACAAGATTGGATATTGGGACGAATTAAAGCACAAGAGAAAATTCTAGAAGTAGGCTGTGGAACAGGTATTTTCGCAGCAAAAATGGCTTTAAGAGGAAATGAGGTATTTGCAATTGATAAAAACCATAGAATGATAACTACTGCAATGAAAAATTACCCTTCTAAATCAGATCTTAAATTGTTATATCAGATAGGCACTATAGATGATCTACCAGTTCAGGATAACTCAATAGATATTATTATTAATACATTTATGCTTTCAGAACTTAGGCCCTTTGAACAACAAATTTTTCTTAGAAATGCATGGAAAGCTTTAAAACCGAATGGTCGAATGATTATAGCAGCAGAATTTATACCTACAGGTTTCTGGAAGCTTTGGTTTAACATAAAACGTTGGTGGTATAAAAAGAAATTAAGAAGACTTAGAATAGAAAGTACATTTTTAGTGAAGTGGTTCTTTAATTATTTGGAGCCTATTGGTTTTGAAATTTCAACTATAAAAAAGTGGCGACATGGATCAATTCAGGTAATTGAATTAAAAAAGAATGACAATTTAGATGAACCTGGGTATTATCGTCCTAAATTAAGAAAAGCTAAAGGCTTTGGTTCTCAAATGAGTATTTATCGCTGTCTATTTACTGGACAAACTGATCATATACCAATTGAACCAGGTATTTACCAATCTGGTAATCCCAATGAAAATTCTCCTATTATTGTGACAGCTAATTATGTTTATACATATATTAAAGTGATGCGTGCTCTTAAAGGAATAGATTCTTGGGTATTATGTTTAGATTCGAGAGGAATAAATGTTTGGTGTGCTGCACGAGGAAACAATTTTGGAAATAAGCAATTAATTGAAGCCGTTAAAACTACGGGAATAGCAAATATTACTAATAAAAAGACAATTATTGTACCTCAACTCTCAGCAGGAGGAATCGCAACACCGCTGATAAAAGCTGAGGCCCCAGACTTTCCATTTAATGTTGTATATGGTCCTGTATGGGCTAAATTTTTACCTAAATACTTAGAAGAACGTCCCGCTCGAAAACCTGATAAAATGAAATTAGCAAAATTTACAATATCGCATCGTTTTCGAGCAGAAATTACACATACAACATTTTTACTTCGAAAGATTTTTCTATGGCCCAGTATCGCCATAATTTTATTATTTACAGGTCTAAGTTTTATTAATCCTGTATGGATAACACAATTATTGATTGTGGGCGAAATTTGGCTTTGGATAATTATAGCAAATGCGCTTATTGCGATATTTTTTCCCATAACAAAATTTACGAGGAAATTTATCAATAAAGGAATCATTTTTGGAGTTATTAATGTTTTATTGTTTGGTGGAATTTCTTGGCTTTTTCATTATTCTCTGTTATCCATTCTTCTGAGTAGTATTTTTTACTTTTGGTTAGCTTTCTTTTCGACAATGTCATTTAGTGGATATACTATGGCAACAAGTCCTAGAGAAATTCAAGATGAGTATCCTATTTTCAGTAAAATTAATATGATTTTATTGATAATAGGTCTTGTTACCAAAATTATTGGGTTCATTTTTTTTAATATTTTAAAATAAAATAGAATAAATAAAATAAACAAAATAATATAATTAGAGATAAAAAAGGTGGTAAAAGTAACAGTAAAACCAACCTCAATTAAGATACCGACAGTTCTTCCAAAAATCTCGATAAATCCCGATTTGTGCACAGGTTGTGGCATATGCGGAGAAGTATGTCCGTTTGGAATACCAAAACCTAATAATGAAGGAAAATTTGAGATGTATGAACCAGAACGCTGTACAGAATGTTCAGCTTGTAAACGAAATTGCCCGACAATGGCTATCATATTACAAGAACGAAAAGGTTGCGGTTGTTTATGGAATGCACGTGCAGTAGCGAAAAATCCACAAATTAATAGTTGTTGTGGATAAGAGATTAAACTTTCCTTAATTTTAGTTTTTTTTAGATGTTTAATAATCAAACATCTTTCTCTTCTTCTCTTCAAGAAAGCTTCTTCTAGTCAAGATCTCCATTTCCGCATTTAGCCAACAAAGTTCATCATAAGTACAGCTTGAATTGAAGACTTCCTCTGCCTTTCTCTTAATATCTTCAATAGAGGGCATATCAAGGTTTATTTTCTGAATTTTTTCAGCTAAAATCCAACATAGTTGGTCGTAAGTATATTCATCTAAAGAAAGATAATATGCTGCTTCCCTTATTTGTGTCTTAAAATCTGGCTCTTCTGGTTGTTCTTTTTTCTCTTCAACTTTTTTTTGTTCCTTGGGTTCCATTTCAACTTTCGCGGGAGGTTGTTCAAACTCAACGAATTTAACAGTTTCAGGAGATTCTTTTAGCTTTTTAGATAGCTCATAGCTTCTATGATCCTTAATTTGTTGAAGCCACTCTAATATTGGTGTTTCAATTTTTCTTTCTCTCTCTTCCACAGGTACATTAAATTTAACAGGTTTTATCCTTTCAGAAGGTGTTTTTAATACAAATTCTGGTCTTCGTTCAACAGTTTTCCCTGGTATTAACCCTCTTTCAAGATCATGCATCATAGCTAAAAAGGAGCCATATTCTCTCTTTTGTTTCATGATCAAGATTTTTACTGATCCACCACGTTCTTTATCTATCTTCCGAGCAATTTCAGCAATAATATCCTTTTTTTCTTGAGGTACTTCTAAACCTACCCAAATATAAATAGTATTTTTTTCTTCGTCATCAACAAGATATCCATTATTTTCATTAAAAGATAATCTATCTATCTTAATTAATTCGCCCTCATTACTAATATTAAATAGTTTCATTACACTCTCTCTCATGAACATTCTAACAATATAAGAATAAATAAATTAAAAATTTAAAAATCTTTTTTCCCTCTTAAGTTTTTGAATTCCTTAAGTTTAATAATATAACGTCTATTATGTTCTTATAATTATTTACTTATTTTAAATAAAATAAAATTTTTAAAAACGAGTATAGAAATGACAGATAAAAAAGATTTCACGCCCCAAGAATATGAGGCTCTCATTGAAGAATTGATGATAGAAAATGAAGCTCTTAAAAAGAGGATTGCTGAAATAGAAAACAGAGATCTGTCTTTTAAAGTTCAAGAAGAATCAATTAAAGAAACCGAAACACCTATAATTGAAGCAGAGACAAATGAACCTGTGATATTAGTTGAAGATGTAATTAAACAAGAGGAAATTAAACATTTTGAACAAAAAAAAGAGATGGTTATTTCAGAATCAACTTTCTCTAAAGATGAAGTTCCTCTCGAAATGGGTAAAGGAAAGATTATCCAAGGAGTTTCAAGAAGAGAATGTCCTAAATGTGGGAATAAAAATAAAATGCTTATTCGAGAAACGATTGATAAAACGCATATAATATGTGATTACCCCCGTATATGCGGTAAAAAGTACCATTGTGGTGAATGTGGCGTGGAATGGCGTGTGCCACTAGAGATGTAAGAATAAAATTTAAGGATTATTAGAATTTTATATTTCTTATTTTTACTTAGGGGATTATGAAAATCATCAAATTAAACATGTTCGATTTTATCTTTAAATTAAACTCTACTTTATTAATTTTATAAAATAAAATATGAGTTTAATACAGCTATGAATGATAAGAATATCAGAAAAGTAATATTAGATTTAGATTCTATGCTCGATTTTCAAGAAGGATCTGTTGTTAGCAGAGCAATTATTAATAAGGATGTTGGAACAGTAACTTTGTTTTCTTTCGATAAGGATGAGGGTTTAAGTGAACATACCGCACCATTTGATGCCCTTGTTTACATTTTCAATGGAGAAGCGGAAATAACAATCTCAAATAAAAAATTTGTATTGAAAAAGGGCCAGATGATTATTATGCCCGCTAATGAACCACACGCATTGAAAGCTCTGGAAAAATTTAAGATGATGTTAGTAATGATTAAATCCTAAATACAAACAAAATTTGTAATATTTTATCTTATTTTTTTTTTTGGTAAATAAATAATTGCTGCTTAAAAATCAATCTGGAGTTTTCTTTATATTTGTATCTATATTTTTTGTATAAATATATAAAAGCGTTATGACTATTATAAAAATTATTGATACTAATAGTATCGCAAAAAAGACTCCAGTAATACCAAAAACATTTGAGAATGGTGCAAGTGTTGTCGGAACTAAAGCAATCCCTGTAAAATACGCTGCTGTCAATGATCCTGCTAAAACACCACGTCTCTCAAACGATATTACTTGACTATAATAAGTTATTGAAGTGAAAAGTATTCCTCCTGATAAACTTGCAAGAATCCAACCTAATGATAAAAGTATAAAACTATTTTGAATGGTCACATCTCCAACGACTAATAAGATCGCTAAAGAACAAACCAATATTAATGAACCTGCAAATAATGGAATTTTTGTATCTCTTCTTTTAATCAAAAACCCAGTTAAAATTCCAGTTATAGCCGCTCCAATACCCGCAATACCCAGAATTAAACCGATTAATGTTTCATTTACAACATGAACTTGCGTTAATGTCTTCGAAATCCAAATATTTAAAGCTATATAGGTATGTGATATTAAGAATGCAGATAATATCATCAATATCACTGGAAATCGACGCCATTCTTTTGAAAGTTGAGATAATAAGATACGAATCCCTGATTCTTCTTTGATAATTTTTGGAAAATTTTTAGTAAAGATGAAATACACTAAGCAAAAAGAAGTAATTATTATAAATAACAAATAGATCGACTGCCAACCTATTAAAATCATTTGAGATGCAATTAATGGTCCTATACCAACTCCTAAATTCGCGCTTGCACTAAGATATCCCATTTTTTTAGGGATAAGTGGTGGAGGTGTAATATCCGTCATTAAAGCTATGAGGACAGGATTTATAAAGCCAAATCCTATTCCTCCAATTATATTAGCAATTACGTACATCTCCAGATTAAATGATATTGCAGCTAGTATCATTGCTATTAAAAATAAAATTAACCCAAAAATTAATACTGGAGTTCTACCTTTAATATCTGAAATTGCACCGGAAAGAAGTTGTATTACTGCAAATGGAAACATAAAAGCAGGAATTGCAATTAATATATTATCGGGTGTAACATTGAAATCAGCAGAAAGAACACCAAATAAGACATTGATAATGTTCCCAGTTAAAGGTCCTAACAGAAAAAGTAAAAATATTACAAATTCAATTGATTTTGAAAATCTTGCAGTACGTACCTGTGAATTTTGATGCATGTTTCTACTATTGATATTTTTTATTTAAAGTATTGGGTTTTATATTAAAAAAAGCTTATAAGATATTATTAGAAAATCAGAAAAGAGGTTTTAAATTTAGTTATTAAATAACTTAAGCATGTTAGTAATAAAACAACCTTTATTGGGAGCTTTAATTAAAAAAACTCGAAAAACGTTCATTGAATATGCTGATTACTTAGCTATTGACTTGGATTTTCAAAATTTTCTTAAAAAAGTAATTAATTAAAAAGGATTTTTACAGTAATAAATTAAACAAAAAGAAAATAAAATCTTAAAAAATAATTTACAGAAAAGATGACTTCTATACAAATATTTGATGGGAGTGACACAATAGGAGGAAATAAAATCTATATAGAGGAAAATGGTAAAGGTATTTTTCTCGATTTTGGATTAAATTTCAAGAAACACGGAAAATTTTTCCAAGAATTTCTCAATTGGAGACGGTCTAGGGGTATCTTTGATCTTTTGCAATTGAATTTACTCCCTAAACTTAATATTTACCGAAAAGATATAATTCCTTCAGATTATGATATCTCATCATTTCCTAATTTGAATATAAATGCAATATTACTCAGTCATGCCCACTTAGACCATTTTGGCAATATTGGTTTACTTAGACCTGATTTTCCAATAGTTGCATCTCCAATCACCCTAACATTAATTAAAGGGATTATAGATTGCTCTACTGCAGCTCTAGGATCTGATGCTGCCTATTTTTCTCCTAGAATCGCTATGGAAGATAATAGAGTCTTTAAAGCGGATAATTATACAGATATTGGACGAAATTTGATATGTACAGATAGCTTTCCAGATTCACTACGTAAATATTTAACGTCAACCGTTAAACAAAGAAAAAAATTTGAGGTGGGGACAATATCTCATATAAATGATTTTCCCCTTGATATTGAAGTGAAAGCTTTTGAAGTCGATCATTCCATCCTTGGAGCCACAGCCTACCTTCTTTCTGGAGAAAATACTATCGCCTATACTGGAGATTTTCGTTTACATGGGAAAAGAGGATGGAAAAGCAAAGAGTTTATTAAAAAAGCTAAGAATGCTTCTGTACTGATAATTGAAGGAACGAGAGCTACAAGTGAAGAAAGGATTGAATCAGAAGAACTCGTCTATGAAAATTGTCTAAAGATAGCTGAAAATGCATCGGGATTAATCATAGCTGATTTTTCAGCCCGAAATTTTGAAAGACTAGATATATTCAAGAAAATTGCTTCGAATATTGGAAGGAAACTAATTATTACATCCAAAGATGCATTTTTACTTAATGCTATTGAAAAGGCTGAGGGCGTGGATAGATTAAGGGATCTTTTAATTTATGGAGAATTAAAAATAACCCAACCCAACTGGGAAAAATATCTCAATGAAAAGAGAGATCTGGACTACGTAGATCCTACAAAAATATCAAAAAATCAAGAAAATTATTTACTATGTTTTTCTTTCTTTGACATGAAAAACTTGTTAGATATTAAACCTAACCAAGGAACCTATATATATTCTTCAAGTGAAGCATTTGAAGAGGAATCAGAATTTGATTTTGTTAGATTAAATAATTGGTTAAAATACCTAGGATTTGATATTCATGGATTTGAAGTGATTGAAGAAGGTAACAGATTAAAACCAAAATTTAGTGAGGGGTATCATGCTTCTGGACATGCTTCAAAATCCGATTTAATCAATACTGTCGAAAATATCGATCCTGATGTCATAGTTCCGGTTCACACCGAGAATCCAGCATGGTTTAGTGAAAATTTTGATAATGTGGTTATTTTAAAAGAAAATAAGAAGTATACAATATAATTAGGATACTACTCATAAAAAAAGTAGGTTAAATTATTTGTTTTCCTTTCTCATTAAGTTTTTCTCTTCCAAGGCTGATATTTCAAAGTAATTTTACTTGAAACTAAAAATCTTGTTTTAAAATAGAATTAAAAAAAAGGGAATCTGTAAGATGCAAAATAAAAAAAGAAGTCTAAACACTCATTTATATGTATTTCATATCTTCCAAAATTCCGTAAATTTAAACCTTTTTCTCTTTTTTGTTATTAATATTCTACCTTATTAATAAGAAGATTTTCGGCCATGAGAACTCGTTCGAGGTCCTTTTTCAATTATTGTGACATTGCTAGCTTGTGGGCCCTTTTGACCCTCTGTAGTTTCATATTCTACTATATCCCCTTCATAGATTATCTTAAATTCACCAGATCCTCCTTGTATGGCAGAATAATGGACAAATATATCAGGAGATCCATCATCCGGGGTTATAAATCCATAGCCTTTTTTTTTGTTAAACCACTTTACAGTTCCTTTTCCCATTGATACAACCTGAATAGAGTTGTGATATTTGGTTAAAATTGTACCAATTAAGTTTTTTAAGAATTCTGTTGATATAAGTTTAACCTAAAATTTTTAGAGACTATGCTTTCTATCAAATTAAAAAGTCTCAAGATAGAGAAATAATGATTGATCTACAATATTTATAATAAACTCAAATAATCAAAATACCATTGAAGAAGAATTACCTCGACGAGGTTCCTCTCTTTATAATCTTAATCATCCTGACAGCAAAATAAGGCAAAATACTTTAAAAAAGTTTAAGAGGATAAATAAATACTTGGTAATCCCTCTATATAAGTTAAGATTGTTACCATTATTAGGTTTTGGAAGGATTTTTCTAATCTTAACTACAAAAGGAAGAATAACAGGAAAAAAAGAAAAACGCCATTAGAATATCATTGGTTTGATGGCGTGATCACAATTTTTTCTGGTAGAGGCGAAGATGCTGGTTGGTTAAAAAACATACGAACTAATCCAGAGTTTGTATGGGTAAGATATGGTTTTCATTCTTTCCAACCACTTGTCAAATTTGTAATAGATGATATAGACAAATTAGACATTATTAAGTGGTATGTTACTAATCATAAAAGGTCAGCAAAATTTTTATTTGGCTGGAATCCAAAAACAGACGACCCAGAAGTTACAAATTTTTCTAAAATGTTAAATACAATAACAATAATACAACTTTTATAATCTGATTATTTTAAAATTAATCCCATCTAAAATACGCATCAGTTTTTACAGAATATTGATTTAATGCGAAAGCGGGTTGAATTGAAGCAATAAAAGTTAAAAACCCTAAAAATAACGCTACATTTAACTTTATATTTTTCATTTATTCAAATATCCCCAGTAGATTGTTATGAATATGAATTGATAATCCAATTATTTATATTTACTTATTTATAAGAAAGTATTTGAATAAAGCACAATTTTACGTTTTACATTGGCAAGGAAAGGGATAGTATTTTGCAAACACCGAATAAGGCTCTTCAAAACCAAAATCAAACTTCTGTAAACTATAGAGCATGGCCATTATTTTTACTTGGCTTTATAAGGTTATTTTATGTTTCTATTTTTGAAAGAGCCTTATATAATTATCTATATTATGATATGGGTATTAGAGCGAGTATGTTAGGTTTTATTTCATCAGCGGGCTCTATAACTTATATTTTTGCGCCAATTTTAGGACAATTGCTTACTAAAAAGCTTTTAGGAATAAGAAATGCTCTTATTTTAACTTCCATCTTGACACCTTTATTAACAGGTCTTCAAATCATCTATCCCGAGATTTGGTCCTTAATAATCTGTCGGATTTTATTGGGATTGACATTAGGATTGTATTGGCCAAACTGTTTAAATCTTTTAAGCCGATGGGGAAAAGTAAGCAGTTCTAAAAAATCAAAAAAAAATTTTGGATTTTTTAATCTTTCTTGGAATGCGGGTTTTATTATTGGACTTATTGTAGGTTTTCTTTGGGCATTTTCTTGGAGTGATTTTTTTGCTATGATTATTTCCTGGTCTTTATCATTTCTACTAATCCCTGTAAGTTTTTTTATAAAAAAGAGGGAAACATCCTTTATCTCACAAGGAATTGTGATTTATCAATCAGAAGATCCCCTTTCTCACTTAGATATTAAGGAGGATTTAGTGGTTAATTCAAAAACACCTATGATTGTATATCCTGTGCTTTTTTCATGGTTCAGTATAATGTTTTTGGCGATCTCAAAATCAATATTTATTTTTGGTTATCCTATTTTAGTAAAAGCCCTCTTATCTGAGGAATTTTCTTATCTCACCTATCTTGTGCAATGCGGGTTACAATTCATGCAACTTCTTGGATTAACTTGGATAAATTCAATGAAAATTTATAGTAGAAAAATAGCAACATTAATAAGTATTATTTTTGTTGGCATAATTGCATTCACAATTGTTCTTCTTGGAAATATTTGGTATATTTCAATAATAACTGTTATTGTAGGTCTATTCTTAGGGCTAATCCATGGGGTTGGTTTAAAGATCATGTTAGAATATGGAACCGCTGAAAACACATCAAAATATGCGACTATAAATGAGGTAATAATTGGATTGGGTTTTGGATTAACTCCAATAATTACTGGATACATCATTGAAGTATCTTTATTCGGTATACATTGGTTTTTAACATTCCTCGGACTAGTTATTTTATTATTTCTAATATTTCTTTCTCGAAATATTAAACGAGGAGAAAATAATTTTGAGAGTTCATAGTTTTTCATCATTTTGATTATAAATGATATTATCATATAGAAGGCTTCGAAATGAAATTTGGAACCGCAATATCAATGAAAGATTCAGTCAAGGTATTAGAAAAAAGCTTGTACATAAAAAAGTATTATTAAAAATTCTTTTTTAAAATAATTTTTATTTTTTAAAATAATTTTCTATGATTTTAACCCAAGGATGATTTTCAATATAATGCCTTTCGGTACGTATATATTCATCGCTTTGTATGTTTTTAATACATTCTTGAATCTGTGGCATTGAATTCAATTTCCTATTAATTATATATTGAGATACTTGGTTAATTAAATCAGTATTTAAACCATCTGATTGAAACTTTTCGGAAAATACTGATTCAATGATCAAGATATTTATTAAATCTTCTAAAAATTTAATATAATCTTTGTTATCATCTCTTAAAGCCTCATTTCCGTTCATTTGATTCATTATATATGCCAAAATATTGAAAGGCTCATAATCTTCGAAAAATCTAAGTGGTAATCGATTGATGTTATTGATAGAGATTTCTATAGTCAAATGAGCACCCAAATTAAAAACAAAGTCATAGTAGAAATTCATTAGTTTCGAATTCATTAGTAGAAGTAGATATTTTATACTGAAATTATTCTCTGCATTATCTCTTGGAATAATCGCGATACACGTGCTTAAAGGATAATAATTCTTATTGTCATATGCTACAGTGAGATTTGAACTAATTGTTTGCATAATCAATTTTTCAGGCTTTTGAAATATAGATTCATCTCTCGCCCTATGAAGAGCTTTTATATCATAGAATACATATAATTCATCGGAGTCTATGTAAAATCGCCCTATATTTTTCCCTCTCAAAGTTTTTTTATATGTAATATTTTTTTTATGATCTGCTAAGAATTTCTCATCATCTCCAGTAGCTATACAAGTTTTAGCTTCAAAATACTTGATTAAATCACAGTTTTTTGTCCCTTTTAAATAATTAATAATTTCAAGTTCATTATATTGGAGTTCTAAATTGAAATTATAATTTTCTTGCTCCAAATATGTTTTTTGTGCAATTTGATTTAATATTAGCTCATCTTCTTCAAATCTGCATTTATTTTGATTATAGAATTTAGATTTTATCAATATTATATGATCTTCTGAAGGTGGTTTTGTTGCCATGACTATAATAATTGTCTCAGCTGTTATAGATTGAAAAGCTCCAGCACCCACATCAATGATTTCCTCAATTTTAGTGTATTCTAATAGGTATTTTCTTAATAAATCATAATTATTTGACCGAATAATATTTTTGTGAACGATACAACTTATTCTTGAAGATGAATGACATAATTTTATAGATCGTTCGATAAAAATTCCAAAAACATTCATTAATCCTTTAGATGTTTTATATCTATTTTGATAAATTGCCTTCTCGAGAGGACTCAACTGCTTGTTAGAGATATATGGTGGATTTTCAATGATTATGTCAAAACCCCCTTTTTCCATAATTTCTGGAAATTCATAAAACCAATGAAATGGCTTTAATTTGAATACCATTGCTTTCTTTTGTTTTTCTGTTAATTCAATTTTCTTTAAATCCTTGTGAGTTTCAAATACAATTTTAATTTCCTCATAAAAACAAGAATTTAAATCTGTACAAACGGGATTATTCATTTCCGATTGTCTTATAAAACCAACTATTGCGTTACCTACCTTAAAATGGGAATCAATATCTGGTAAAGCCTTAAAGTCTTTTGAATTAGTGACTAAATCTTTTAGTGTTGATAACAATCTCCTTTTCGTAACAACAATTGCTTCAATTTCAATATCAACACCAAACAAATTGTTTGATATAATGTATTCTCTGATTTTATACTTAGACCAGTTTATTATTCCTAAGCTTTTCAAGTTTAGATAATAGCCTTCTAAAACCTGTAATGCAGCAATTATAAAGTGCCCACTGCCTACAGCAGGATCTATGACTTTTAGAGAAATAATTATTTCAAAAATATATTCAAGTCGTTCTCTATCACTTCTAGTAATAGAAAGGTCTACAAACTTTTGCCTTGTTTTATTCTTTTTATAATCTTTTTCAAATAATTCATTCAATTTCGATAGTTCAGTTAAGAACTTATTATTTATTTTTTCAAGCAAAAATCTTTCGATTGTAGTTTTAGCGATATAATTTGCTATAATTTCAGGTGTATATACTGTTCCTTCCTTCTGGTTGTTCATTTTCTTCTCGAATAAAAACTTACATAAATAGCAAATATAAATATTTTTTTTCTAATTTTAATAAATATATTAAGTTAAATATGGGTTTTACCTAAACACTTTAAATTCTTAATTCTGTAAAAATGGAAGGAATAGATAAATTAGATAAAAGAATTAGAAATATTTCCTTAATTATACTTTTTATAGCAATTACACTGCTAATTATTTGGATTATAAATTATGTAAATTCACCAGAAAATGCTTCTCCACTTTTAATGTCTATTGGAATAGCATTACTCCTTGCGGGAATCCTATTATGTACTAAGATACAATATGTTATTTGGATGAAAAAACGGTTTTAAAGAAGTTTTAATGGTTTGAAAAAGATATCTACTATGCTTATGAATTTAAAATCGTTATTATTAGTGGTAGGATTAAAAAAATTAAAATTACAAACCAAAACCAAATCGGTCCAAACATTCTGGTGTTCTTTTTATATTCTAAATACTCCACCTTAAAACGAACTCCAACATCATATACTTCTTCCAATTTTGCCTGAATAAAATTAGCTAGTAGAATTAAAGGAAATACTAGTAATCCGTCTATGTTTATTGCTCTTAAACCTAATCCTAGAGAAATTATAATAATTCCAAAATAAATTGGATGTCTACAAAAAGAATAAACGCCTTTAGTTAATAAACTTCCAGCAGTATCTTGTGCTCCAACAGCTTTACGCTTATATATAGTTAGTAATAGTATTAAAACACCAAAAATCATTAATATTAAACCTAAAATATCGAACCAACTAAGATTTAAAGCATTATTAAGAAGTGGAGGTCTTGTTATTACAGTCTTATCAGAAGGGAGAATCATAGGTATATAACAAAATGCATTAAATAATATAACTGAAATCAGATTTATAGTTGTGTTTTCTAAAATCGCTGAATACCTCTCTCGATTTGTAAGAAAATAAGCAAATATTGGTATAATAATAAATAAACATCCAACCAAAATCAACCTAACTAACCATAAAATCGACATATTATCAACTTTAATATATTTATATTATTAATCTAATCTTTTTTTCTTGAAATTCTAAAAGGTAAATATCTCCCCACTTTATTCAAGTAGTTTTTAAAATCTTCACCAAATGCTTGAAGCAAAAATCTCTCTTCATCAATAGCTTTTGAATTAAATGTTAGAATATTAAAAATACATATTAATAATGCAATCACCGTTGGAATAATTAGAAAAGAGCCAATCACGAGCAAAAATATACCAAAAACTATAGGATTTCTCATTATTCTATAAATTCCCGAAGTGATAAGCTCAGTATCATCTGTAGGGAGTTCAATCCTAAAGTTTATACCAAGTGCTATAATTCCAAAGATTTCAAATAGAAATCCTAATGAAATCATAATCATACCAATTATAATTGAAATGTCATATGATAAGAAATTCATTAGCCATAGATTCTCTATTATACGATTGAGAAATATATATAAAATTATAAGACCTAACCACAAAAAGATAGAAACTGAACTTAACCTTGTTAATAATAATGACCCCTCATGAGTACCATGAGGATTTTTTCCACTTTTTTTAACCAAAATGATAGGCCAAAAAAATCCAGCTAAAAATAAAATTATACAAATAATAAAAAAAGATTTTATAAATATTGTTTCTATTATTTTAATTCACCAATTTTAATCAAATTGTTTGTATTGTGTATATTCTAAAAAAATATAAAATATCGTGGAACTTTTTTTTTGTATTCTAAATATGAATCGCCATATTGTTCATAAAGTCGTTTTTCTTCTCCTAAAATTCGAAAGTGCCCTGATATTATCGATAAACTAAGAATAATTAATGCAATCCAAGACCCAATTGCTAAACTATTTCCTAGTGATGTTAAATACATCATTAATAATTGTGGATTGCGAGATATTTTATATAATCCAATAGTTATTGGTTTATTCAGCGGTGATTTTTTAAAATTATTTAGTGCTACAAGAAATCCTATAGTTCCAATAATTATTAGAACAATTCCAATAATAAACTCTATAGAACCAATATTCAATGGAGTAAAAAGAAATAATATAAGAACAATTAAACCAAATATTTTCGCGACTTTTGTAAATATTTTCTGCAATTTGTTCCATCCTTTTTCATCATAAAGCCGTGAAATTACATCTTTTGAACAAGTTAATAAAAAGATTCCAAATGAAATAAAGAATATTACTTGAAAAATCCATCCATTAAGCCATCCTATTGATAAGGCAGGGAATAATTCCATTCTAGTTTACTTCAATATTCTTATTAAATTTATTAGTCTTCATTATATTTAAACTTTTTAGTCATCCCTAATTTGCTTAGAATTATTTATCATCAAATGAGTGTTAAAGGAGAATCTAGTTATTTACTAAACCAAAATATTTGAATTAATAACTTTTCTATTCTTAATTCCATATTTTCTTTCATTTTAATTCTAAATGATTTAAATTAAAGATAAAGGATTCGAATATTATATGAAATAATAGAAAAAATTGATATTAATATTAATTTTTATACTTTTAAAAGAGATAATTATCTCCAACGCAGATATGCTTAAATTGCCTTGGAAACGTCTCTTTTATAAAATTGTAATACTTTGAACAGTGACAAGCTCCTATAAATTCAATATCTTCTAAATAGGATAATTTTTTAAAACCATGAAAACCCCCAATGATAGCTCTAATTCTTGAAATATTTTGGGCTTTCATGATAAATTTTTCCAAACCTGGATGTGCGCAACCAACCAATACAATTAACTCATTATCATTAGTTTTGAGAAAAACTGATTGCTCTGAGTTAAAGCTTCCTTTAAACTGACCTGATATAAAGAGATTTTTTTCAATTTCTATCATTTCTGAGACGCCATAAATTTGTTTATTCGGAAATACTCTCAAAAACGATTTTAATTCATCAATTGGAACATAAATATTTATAAGAGGATTAATTTCAAGTATTTTTACTAAACCTCCGGCATGATCATGGTGATTGTGGGAAATAATAACGTTCTTTATGGCTGAGATATCAACATTGAATTCCCTGATATTATGGATTAAAATATTACCATTTCCACCTGTATCAAATAAGGAAAAATGTTCTGTAAAATAATTATATATTAAGGAAGAAAACCCAAAACCCGTTAAGAATCCTATTTTAGGGCATTTATCGTCATAAACAATTTTAATTTCAAAGGATTGCTTCAATTTTATTCATTTTGAATATTTATTAACAATAATTATATTTCCAAAAATAAGTTTTCACTTTATTTTATCTAGTTAGCTTTACTATAATGGAACGTGATTATATATCAGCGAATTATTTCCTGTTGGATTAATCTAGCTTTCTAAATTTTTTTCTAAACTTTCTCTATACAAGATAAAATTATAAAATTTAATACATACTAAATTAATTAAGTCCATTTATGGAATAAAGGATGGGTTCAAAAATTCCTTTTTATAAGATATGTATAGTTGGTGATTTTGGAGTAGGTAAAACAACCTTGCTTCACCAATATTTAGAAAGGAGATTTAACCCAAATGTAAGTTCTACAATAGGCTCTAATTTTTTTGCAAAAATTATTAAAATTCCTAATGTAAAGACTCCTTTTACCTTACAGATATGGGATTTAGCAGGGCAAGAACATTTTAAATGGGTTAGACATGAATTTTATAAAGGTGCGAAAGGAATAGTCTATGTTTTTGATTTAACTAGAAAACAAACATTTGATAGTATAATTGCTTGGAAAAAGGAAATAGAAAAAGCTATCAAAAGCTTTTCAAGTATACTTGTTGGAAATAAGTTCGATTTAATAACTCGTAATGAAAGAATAATTGGAGAAGAAGCTCAAACTCTTAAAAAACAATTGAAAGCTTGTGCATATCATGAAACTAGCGCTAAAATTGGTACTGGAGTGGAAGAATTTTTTTCTAAATTAGTAGCACATATTTATAAATCCTCTAAATAATAAAACGATGTTATAGAAATTAATTCCTCCAATATTTATTTCTTCATCTCAATAAATGTCCAAGCTAGAAACGGTTCAATCTCTATATTATTAAAAGGAGATTGAGAAACCATTTGATTAATTTCTTTAGGAGTATATCCCGCTTGTAGAGAGCCTAATGGCTCATTAATTCTCTTTAAAGCCTTAGGAACAACTATTTTAGTTGCAAACTTTAATAACCCATAAAAGAATTTCCTTGCATCTCTACGAAAATCAAATATTAATAAAGTGCCATCATCTTTTAAAACACGAAAAAATTCATTAAAGGCTCGTATAGGGTCCTGCCAATGATGAAGAGAAAGAGTACTGAGTAAAAAATCTATTGAATTGTCTGGAAATGGCAAATCTTCAACATTTCCAATTTTAAATTCTATCTTTTTATTTAAATCATTTTGAAAAGCTCTCTCTTTAGCCAAATTTAATATTTCGTTAGATATATCAACACCTATTAAATCAAGATTTAGTAAATTTTTTGCTATCTCAACAATTAAATTACCAGATCCACATCCCAAATCAACCAACTTTCCAGTTGACTTGTACAACTTTAATTGAGATAATATTTTTCTTCTTAAGAGTTTGAATGGTAGAAAATTAGTCATTTTTTCGAATGCTGCTGCAACTTCAGGATTATCAAGACCTTCAATACTAGGTTTCCTTAAATTCTTTTTTCGAGGTAAGCCAAAAATGAGAATTAATGCTATTATTATACCGAGAATTATTAGGAGAATTTGTAAGAAATTCAAATTTATACCCTTGTTTTATAATGTTCCCATAAACCACTCAAATACGGGAGGGATATTTTCAATTATTCTATATTTTATATCTTTATGTAATACAACAATGAAAATCTCATCAAGTTGCCTTACCCACTGATAGTATTCATTATCTGAGATTTCTTTTAAGTTATTTTTATCTTCAAGATCTATATGGAACAATAAATAATTTGTCATATCAACATCTTCTAACTCCCATGAGTATTCAATCTCCTCTCGAAGAACAGAAATAAATTCTTCCAGAGAAGGTTCCATTGAAATCCAACCATTGAGCCAAGTCTCCTCATCTTTATATAAAATAAAAAAATTAGCGGTTACCTCTGGAAGATCATTATTTTTCATGATTTTTTCAAATTTAGGTATATTGATTGTTAATCAATTATTTTTTTCATATTTTTTTTTATTCATACTATTTGAATTTAAAAGAAGATAAAAGATTCTAAGTTTAAGAGTCCAAATCCACTTTGTATTAATTCACCTAATCGAGAAATGAATCGAGTAGCAGGAGCTCCATCAACAATATCATGATTAAATAAAACACTTAGTGCCAGAAATTCTCGAATTTCAATCTTATCATTAATAACTGCAGGCTTTTTTGTAATACTTCCCACACCAAAAGCTAAAGGATGAATAGTTGTTGGAATGGGCCAACCTCGAAGTTTACCAAACATACCTACAGAGCTGACTATAATTGTTCCCATCATTTGCTTAATCAGGACGGGATCTCTAAACTTTCTCTTTATTATATATTTTCTGATAAATCTAGGTAAAGATACATATTTTTTAACATCTTCTTTCATATTATGATTTCCTAAAACTGTTGCTTCATCTACTTCTTCTGATTGAGCTTTTCTTATTTCATCATTTATCTGGATTACAGTCTTTTTATTTGTTCTTCTAACAACAAGTGGTATTGGGGTCTTTACTCCTTCAATAGATTTTTCAACGGGTATTGAAATATCAACATCCTCGAATTTGACGATTTTATTCTTTCCCATCATCATAGAATGGACGTCCTTAAATTCACTCGCTGCTTGTCCTATACATTTAAGAAGCCAAGCAGCAAAAGAGATTTTTTTTTGTGTATTCTTCTCATGATCTCGAATTTTATTTCTACCCTCTGTCACATCAAATTCTATTAATCCTTTAACATAATGATTATTATCTCCTAATGTAAGGAAATCTAAAGTAGGTATCCTTACTTTTGGAAAATCGATAACATCATAATGTCCTATATTATCGTCGTTTACTTCCTTCATTTTTTTTTTAATAGGTTTTTGATTTATGATAATTCAGATCTTACGATTTATAAACTTATTCTTATAATTCAAGTGGTTTATATTCTATTAATTCTCCTTTACCACGTTCCATATAAAAAAATTCTGACTCCTTTGGTTTAAAATTGTTCTTTAATAGCTTTAATGCATTTAAACCTTTCTCAAATTCATCACAGATAAAAATATCGATGCTAATATATCCATGCTCTGGCCATGTGTGAAGAGCAGTATGACTTGTTTCTAAAATAGCAATGATACTATATCCAAAAGGGGCATAATTATGATTATAAATATCTAGAATTGTCAAATCAGAAGAAATCAAAGAATCCATAAATATTTGACGAATTTTTTCATTGTCTAAGATTTGATCAGGGGAATCAAATCGCATTTCTCCTACGAAATGAAAACCGATGGGAAGAAATGGAGTGGCAATTTTAGTTTTAACTTCAGAAGTATATATCGGACGTGAACTAAAGCTAAGATTGTACCTACTTTGTGGATTTATTACTGAATTTAAGTAAAAAAGATGACTAAATTTACCTATTATGCTAGCACCTTCATAACGATTGAAATCAGGTACCAATTGTTTAATTATAAATCCATGATCTAAAATAGATAATTGTAGTTTCTGCATTTCCACTGGAGGTTTGTTTCCAAAGCTAAGAAGGCATTTTTTACCTATTATTGGATAAATTTTACCATTAACATCAATAGTAGACTTTAAAACTTGACTTGCTCTTTTTAAAAATAATCTTAACCCTTGTATTGTATAAGGGGGATCCATAACAACTACATCGTATTTGTTAGTGATCTCTTTAGGACATGGTTCTCTTAAATCATGATGGATAACTTTAAAATTTTGTAAAGAGTAGTCCTCTGCTTTTTCTGAGATATATTCTAAAACTCTTTTATCAATATCTAATACTATTATTTCTTTCGCTAATTGGGTCAATCCTACAGCTAGAGAAATACTGTCGTCATCCCCTAAAAAAATAATCCTTCTCCCTTCAATATCTCCATTTTTAAGTAAAAAAAAGGTTCTTTTTATTATTGTAGAAAAGTCAGCATGCGATTGATCAAGAGCAAATTCTGGAGATGGTCTATTCTGTATGATTTTTTGCATGTCATTTAAATATGAAAATTCTTCGGGTATATTTATAATAGTATTATTAAAACTTCCAGGTAAAGGATCATAATCAAATTTTAAATCTAATCTTGCTTTTACCCATTGTCTTCCTTTTTCACCAAGAAAATTCCTTTTTTCTAGAATTCCAGATTTAACTAACTCACTTCTGACAGCAGCTAGGGTTGGAATTGCAATGTCTGTTTTTTGAGCCAATTTTTTATTTTTAAGAGAAGGAAAACGATACATTGTTAATAAAATTGAGCGAACCCCTTCGATACCCTCAGCTAACTGTGCTCTCTCAGCAACGAGTGCAAATATTTCCTCTGCTTTAGTATCCATGAGCTTGCCTCTTGAATTACCATAAGAAACGATTTTCTTAATATGGCTAAAGAATTTAATACAAAATCGTTAATAACATTTTTCATTAGAACTTAACACGCTATTTTTTTTTAAGCAAAATGAAGATTAATGCTAATGTTAGTGGACTTCCAGTTATCAATATATGGACACCTAAAATAACTTGAGATGCCATAAAACCTAAAAAAACATAACTATATGTAATATAAATTAAAATAATTGGTGGGATCAGGTCGATCCAATTAACCCGTTTTAGATTTTGACGCTTTAAAACGATTATCATTGAAGCAACACCCACAGTTAGAATTTCAAAAATAATAACAATTATTACAGGTAAATTATAGACACCCGGTATTAGGGTTATAAGACCCATTAAAGTCATTAAAGTCAACCCTAATGGAACAACCAGAAAAATAGTATAGATTTTTCGCTTTAATGAATCGTGATTATCAATTTCACTGATGTTTAATATTTGGAATCTTTTCTTTTCCTTTATCCAGGATAAATTGTACGATATTTGATAAGCAATTGGTATAATAAACCAACCAATAAAATTAAAAGTCGGTATACCAAAGAAAGAGCCACCTGTGTAAGTCCAAGTCCATAATCCCATCTCAACAGCAATAGGATCCATACCCCAATCTAAACTAAGAGCAATCAAAGAAGAGGTTAAAATACGCATCCAAACAGTTAACTTTAAACGCTCACTAATAATTATTGCACTATAAATGATACCAACCCATGCTAATGGAATCGATAAAGGGACAATCCCAAATATCATAATAGGTTCTGTTGCATAATAATGATTTCCTGTTGTAATCCCTATAGCCTCTAATAAAATACCATACAAGAACAATGTTGCCAGCATTAACAATCTCTGTATACGGTTAGTTGATCCATCTAGTAATGCATGAACTACTGCTAATCCACACAAAATAAAACCTGTTATAATAGGAAGAATTTCTAACATGAAAATTTCACTCTATTCTAATATTAAAAAAAAAAACAAACAAACCATTAAGTCTTAATTTATAGGCTTTTTTGTTTAAATCTAACACTTTCACATTGGTTAATAATAATTAATATTATAAATCTATTACATTGTATATACTACTCCTTTTTTATGTTAATTCATCAATATATTCAATTTTTCAAATCACAAACACTTAAATATGATAAATGATACTTTTTTTACAGTAAAAGTTTTTACGGTAACAACAATTTTTACTAAAAAAAAGTGAAATTTATGGCTAAAAAAAAAGTAGAGAAAGAAGTAAAAAAAAAGCCAATCTTCGAAAAGGTTGGACTTGTATTTAGAAGCCCTGTAAGAGCAGAAATTTTAAGAGAACTTTCAGAGAGTCCTCAAAGACCTATAGAAATTGCAGAAAATCTTGACCTTGAGAAACAAAATATTAATTATCACTTAAATGCTCTAAAGCGAGGTGGGATGATTCAAACTCGAAGAGAAGAATTTACTGAAGAAGAAGTCCCAAAAGGAAAAGGTACGAGGATTAATGGAATAAGTAAAAGTGGAAAACTAAAAGTGGCTCAGGGGGTGGAGCTTACCGAAAATGGTAAAGATATCGTAAATCAGTTTATAAGTCCACTTTATGAAGAGGGCGTTTCTGAAAAAAATGAACGTATAAAAGAAAAGAATAAAAATAATAAAAAGGAGGATGAATAAGTTTGAAAAATGAAAATATCCAAATTGTAAAATCTATATTTGAAAATCCTTTAAGTTTTCTTAAATTAGACACTCCTCAAGTTTACAAAAACATGACTGTTATCCCTATCATTGTTCAAGATGACAAATTTATTGATTTTATTAGTATTAAAGAAGCTGAAGAATTAGAATTAATAGAAATTGTTGAAACTGATACTGTTGGCCAATTAGAAGTTATAAATAATAGTGATAAACAAATATTAATTCCCTTTGGAATGACAGTTCATGGTGGAAAACAGGATAGAACAGTCTGGGAACCAATTTTGATACCAGTAGGAGGAAAACAAAGTATTGTAAGTGAGAATCCTGGAACTGTTAAACAGAAATATATAATTCCTGCAAAATGTGTAGAACAATCAAGATGGAGTTATACTAAAGGTCGTGGGTTTAAATCTTCAAATACACGCCTTCACCCTAATGTTGCCTTTGAAGCAATCTCAGCAGCGGGTCAAGGTGCTGTATGGGACGAGATCCAATCACATAGAGCTGAAATGAATTATGCGCTTTCTGTTGCTCCTACTCAAAGCTATCTCGAAATGACAAAGGAATCTGAAAAGCAAACTGGAGATATAGTTAATCATTTTAAGAATGTTGAAAATCAGTGTGGAATTGCTGTTTTTATTAATGGAGACTTTATTGGTATTGAATTTTATGCGAACTCAGAAGTATGGAAGACTATGAGTGACGATATTCTAAAAGCTTTCTCCATCGAAGCACTAAGGTTTAAAGATAAGTCTCAACGTAACGTAATTGAATACCATGATGAGCTTCTTAAGATTTTAAATAGAATGGACTTTAATTACTCTTTTAGAGAAGGCGTAGCACTTGGAAATGTAGTAGAATTTAATTCCAATGATAACAAATGGCGAGGAATTACATTAGTCCATGAAAAAACAATGGCTCAGTTTTATTTGGTTTCAAAACGAGGGGGATTTCAAGGTAGCACTCGTTCAAATATACAATTTCAGACAGTTATTAATCAAAGGTATCAAATCTAAAATAAAAATCTAATTTTCAAATTTTTTTTTATAATAAAAGCTTTTTTTGTATTGCTATTGCCAAATTTCTTTATTACATAAAAATTACAAGGCTGATATACTAAAAAAAAAAGAGTTAATTAATTTAATTTTTTATAATCCTGCCGCGAAGATAGTACCAACGGAAAAGAACCAAACTGTTATTATTGCTCCAAAAAATGACCCTAGATAGATTTTCCCTGTTTTACGATAAAAGAAGATCATAAAGAAGTACACTAAGGCAGATAAAGGAATTACTGACATAAATTGAAGTGGTATTATTGGATTGATCCACCCACTATTATATGGATAATTACTGATAGTTACTCCGATATATTGAATCAGGAAATCGATTAGTAGTTGGGCATGATGCTGATGAGCCAATAGTTTTATTAATTAATTATCAATTAACATTAATAACATCATTTTAAAATCATAAGAAAAAAAATAAGTGTTAATTATGAACATGCTAATAGCTTTTTATTCAAGAACAGGTAATACCAAGAAAATTGCTGAATTAATTTCAAACAGTTTAAATTGTGAATATGAAGAAATTATTGATGTTAAGAAAAGAACAGGATTTATCATAGGATTTTTTAGGTGTGGATACGCTGCAACAAGAGAAAAACTAACTACAATCAAAGAAGGACAAAAAAATCCAGAATTATATGATTTAGTTATATTAGGAACACCTATATGGAACAAAAGGATGACACCTGCAATTAGAACATACATCTCTGATAACAAAGGTAAATTCAAAAAGGTTGCATTTTTCTGTACCGAAGGTGGAAAAGGAGGTTCCGAAACCTTTGAAAACATGGCTAACTTATGCGATAATGAGCCATTATCCACATTAGAAATTACAAAGAAAGAAATTAAGAAAAGTGACCATATTGATAAAATCAATTCTTTTATCCGAGAAATAAAAAACGATTAAAAATTCACATTTTACATAATCGAGAATTATCCATTCACTCATCTAAAATTATAAATTTTGAATTTTCGTTATAGTATCACAGAATCGATGAGCTTCTAAAATTATAAAAACAATGAAACTATTATATGATTGCGGGGGGATATAAGTAAAAACAAATTAAGAACAAAATTTTTTAATTATTGTTATCAATTTAAAAGAAAGTAAAAAAGAGATATTGGAAATAAATGGTATATTTTCAAATTAGTCCGGTTGGATTTGATTGTGGATTAGAGAAACAAAATTGCAGTAGATATCCAGATTTCTGTAAAGAATGTGTAAAAGATAAACTTGAGAAATTGGGTTTAAATCTTACTCATAATATTAAATTCACGATAATTGATTCTGAAGATAAACGTATTCAGATGTTTCAAGATTTAATATGGCAGAAATTTCTGGATGTCTTAAACATAAAACACATTTTAATAATGGCTAAGGAATCTGGATTAGCTCTAGTTGATTATCCGATTTCAGGAGCAGGGATAAATACTGAATTACTTACGGGGTTTATCCAAGCTAATATAACATTTTCAGAATCGAGTACTACCTTAGATGGGAATGGGACATACGGAAAGAACTATCAAATTTATGAATTTCAATATGAAACATTTAATATTTTACTTCAAAATGGCCAATTTATTAGAATCTGTTTGGTTTTAGATCATAATGCTTCTGATAGTCTGAAAGCTCTTGTAAATGAGTTCTTAAATGATTATGAGAGTGTTTATCTTGATAAAATTGGAGAACATATAAGAAAAGGAAAGATGCATTTCGAAGATACTATTGATTTTATAATGGATACTTTTAATGTAAAATTGGTATTCCCAATGGTCTTAACCCACACATTATTACCAGATGAATTAGACTTAATTAAAAAGAATCCTATTAAAAAGGCTATAATTGACTTTGCAAAAGAATTACTTGCTTCAAAAACATTCTTTTTTATTATTAATTTAATTGATGAAGTCCAAAAAGTTGTTCATATTGACGCAAATAAAATTCTTTACGAAGTCTATAATCTTATAGAAAAAAATATCATCCTCCCTACTACTATTGAAACTGCTGAAGATACAATTAGTAATTTTCAAGAGACACGAGCAGTGAGAATCGATCGTAATGAATTAATTTCCTCAATAATCGCTAACGAAGACGAAATAAGTGAATTAAAAGAGAAAGCTAAGTATATGAGTGAAGAGGAAGTTAGATCTTCTATAAATTCTTATCTTAGAAAAGCCGAAACTGCTGAAAAAGGTTTAGCTTATAAAGAAGCACAAAATGAATATGAGATGGCACTTTATTTGGCATCTGGTTTTGATTTTAAGGACGAAATCGGAAGAATCTCATTCATGGTTTTAGAACTCGATAAAAAGATTAAAGATTTAGAACTAGAATACGCTTTAAAAGTAGGTGAAAAAGCTGAGAAAAGGAAAGATTACATCAAAGCCATTAATTATTATAAACAAGGATTGCAAATTTTAAAAAACGTCCAAGACTTAAATGGACATGAATCTCAAATTAAAAAGTTAGAAAGGAGGATTTCAAACCTCCAAAAACATTTATAAGTTAAATGCTTCATTAAATGCATTTAAATTCATTTCTAAAGCTTCCCCTGAGAAATTTTTTTTTATTGATCCCTCAATAATAGATTGATTTAATGGTAGAAATTTAAGGATGTAGCCTAATATCACAATATTCATGGCTTTTTGACTTTTTGTATGTTTAAAGGCAATTTCCATAGCCGGAATAAAGTAAATATTGTCTGAATTTTCATATAGAATATTTAACAGATAATCTAAAGAAGGGTATTCAACATTAATATTATGTTTTTCATAAGTTGATATAATGAATTTGGTGCTTTTATCAGGTTTAGCATAATTTAACACATCTATTATACTACTCTCTTCTAAAGCAATTATCATATCTGCTGTTCCTATCAATGGTATTGGAGCATTCAGTTTATTTCCAAAACGAAGGAAACATTTCACTTTGCCTCCTCTTTGACTAAGACCATGTGTTTCAGACGTTATTACTTTATATCCTTGAGTTACCAAAGCTTGCCCTAAAATCTGTAATAAACGAATTAGACCCTGTCCACCCAAGCCTGTAATTACAATAGTATAAACCTCGACAGTCATCAATCTTCCTCCTTATTAATAGCATTATTTGGGCAAATTTCTTCACATATGCCACAACCTAAGCATGAATTTGAATCAATAAAGGCAGAATTGTCTCTTTCATCAATGGCGGGACATAAAAATTGACTATAACATATGCCACAGTTATTACAGAGTTCAGGATCAACGTATCTTATTATTATTGGTTGTCTTTTCACAGTTTTTTGAATACATTCGTCCTTTATAAGAATGACATGTAAGGATTTATTTTCTAATACATCACATCCTTTTTCATAAATGAGATTTCTTAATTGTGAAGTATATTCCTCATCTTTATTTTCATTATGCTTAATTACAGTAACATTGACTCCAGTACCCCGCAAAAATTCTTCTAAATCAATAGCTTTCTTGAGATTTCCCTCTTTATAATAGCGAGTGTCACTTCCCGGATGAGGTTGTTGCCCTGTCATGCCAATCCATCCATTATCTAATATTAAAACCAAAATTGGGGTTTTATTATAGATTCCATTTAAGAGTGCAGGAATCCCAGAATGAAAAAAAGTGCCATCACCGATAATTGCGATATTCAGACTTTCACTTGTCTGGGCAACTCCTTGAGCTAAAGCTATACTCGATCCCATACAATACTTAACATTGGCAAAAGAGAAAGGAGGGAATGCCAAAAGAGTGTAGCATCCAATATCTTGGTAAAAATAGACATTTCTTTCTGAATTTAATTTAATTTTTTTAACTGCTTTTTGTAATGCATATCCTGTTGTTCTATGGGGGCATCCGGCACACAGTATGGGTTTTCTTTCCATTATGTTATATTTTCTCTTAATAATTTGGTTTAAATCTACTTTTGGTTTTAAATTAGTTATTTTTATCAATGCTAAAGAAACTAAAGTAGGATTTAATTCTCCCACAAAAGGCAATAATGAATTCTCTTTAGAATAAGAAAATGGATCCTTCCCATGAATCCTTACTTTAAGACGATTCATTTGAGCTATAGCAAGAACTTGAGTTTCGAGAAAGGCATCGTTTTCTTCTACAACAAATATTTGGTCACATCTCTTAAGAAAATTTGTTATTTTTTTCACTGGAAGTGGATTTATCATACCAATTTTAAGAAGTGGTGTATTTAATTCAAGAAAGTCTAGTGCTTCGAGTACATAACTGTATGATACACCACTAGTTATGATTCCTAACTTAAACTCATTTATAGCGTCCTCATTTTCAACTCTGTTTAAGGTACTATTTTCCGATATTTCTAATGCGTGCTTCATTCTATTATATATGTGATTTTCCTTCATATCTAAAAAATAAATTCTGAGTGCTACATTAACTTCTTTTGATAAATCAAAATCTTCTTCAATTTTCGATTGCTTTAGTTCTCCAATAATTACATTACTCCTAGCGTGAGAAACCATTGTAACTGTCCTTAATATTACGGGAAGTTTTAATTTTCTCGATATCTTAAATGCTTCTTTAGTAAATTCCAGACATTCTTGAGGATTACTGGGTTCTAATGCGGGTATTTTGAAAAGTTTTAAATAATTACGAGAATCCATCTCTACTGCACTCGAATGCTGTTGAGGATCATCAGCAACCAAAATAACCAATGCTGAATTTTTATTTTTAGGACGGGTTGTAGCGAGAGCAAATAAAGGATCAGAAGCAACATTTAGCCCTACATTTTTCATGCCAACCATTGCTGTAGCACCTCTAGCATAAGCAGCCCCAGCAACTTCTATAGCTACTTTTTCATTAATACTGCTTTCCACCCATTTCATTCTTACTTCCTTGTAAATATCCATAAAACTTTCTCCAACTTCAGAGCTGGGTGTGCCAGGATAGTAAGTATAGATATCAATACCGCTTTCTATAGCACCACGGACAATTGCTTCATTACCTAAAAAGAACTTTATATCTCCTGGTTTTCCTTCAATAATTTTATCATAACTCATTGTCTTAAAAAATTAAAATCTTAATTTATTTCTATATATTTAATAAATAATTTATTTCAGATTCTTTTATCATTAATTCATTATTAAGATACTTTCTCCTTAAAGTAAGTATTATTTGTTATTTCAACATAAACGTTTAAAATAAGAGTTTCTTAATTCCTCTATATTATCCAAAAAACTTTAAATTAAAAATCAGAAAGTTAAAGAGTAGATCATAATGGGAAAAGGTGGAACTGTTTTAGGAATAATAGGAATACTCTTAGGTGCTGGAGGACTTGGATTTGCATTTATAATTTGGAATACTCAAAATACCCTCAAATCCCAACTCATTGGAATAGCACCACAAGATGTTTGGTACTTATACAATGATGATACATTCGATGTTGATTTGCCTTTAACCTATATGCCAATTCCAAATATATCTTTAAGCATTGATTTAACAACTCAAACTTCGATTTACCTTTTATTTACATGTACAGCCTTAATAACAGGAAATCTGGGCAGATCGGATGTAATGATTTATTATTATATTGATGAAACTATTATAAGTTATCCAATTGCTCGAGTTGGAGGTAATGCAGGAAACCATTCATCATATATTCATTCAGTTTCGCTACAACATTATATTGAAGGATGGTCTGTTGGATCTCATAATATATCCATGTTTGCACGTTCTACTGTTAATACGAATTCTCTTCAATATTGTAGGTTAATGGTACAAAGTTTTCTAGATTAAATATAAAAATAAATATAAAATAATAACTCCCTTTTTTTTTGATTTCATTATTACTTAAATGGAGATAAACTACAACTAATAACAATATTCAGGTGCTAAAGAGTAAGGATATATCTGTTGTAAATATTTCCTCAATTCATAACATAGATGACATTCATTAACAAAATTTTGCTTTTGCTTAAATCCTTGTTCTTTAGCAAGTTTTAATAGTCCTAGAGGCCCTTCCTTTGAAACAAGTGATAAAATGGGATGTCTATCGACATCATAGTTTTGTATTATTTTAGTTAGAGATTGGATATTTGTGTTTCCTATACAGATTCCAGGACAAAGTGTAATATTACCTTCACAATCTATTTCAATAGTTTCTGGATTTTTAAGATCTCCATCAATCCAAAATGGCATAGGACAATTTCCTGAAGGTAACTCCGCCTTTAAATTTAGATATTCTGTCAAATCAGCACCTCTTCCTTCTACGCCCATTGGATATCTATGAAATTCTAATTCTTCTATATCCTCTAATAATTCTAAATTCTTTTTTGTTATTTGATTAAAATAATTGTATGTGGTAACATCATCAACAAAATAACTGTCTACAATTATATTCTCAAGTCCTAGAGCCACTGCTGCCTTAAGCGCATTTCTAACATATTCGATAGGGATAAATTCTTGATGAAAAAAGTCAGAACTGAATGTTATCGCTTTTAATCCCTTATTTTTTAATTTTTCTAATTTCGCCTTTGCAATTACTTCATTTTTTGCCCAAAAACTATTAGTAATAACACCTCTACGAGGAATACCTAGCTTTTTAGTTTCTTTTATTATATACTTCAAATAATTAAAATATAGAAATGGTTCACCCCCATGAACCCAAACAGATTGTAATGGGTGCATCTTTATCAATTCTTTTAAATATCTTGAAATTTCTTTTGGTTTAATGTAACCAACTCGATTTGGTCCTGCTTTATAGCTACAATGCTGACATTGTGCGGGACATTTAAATGTAAGAAGAAAATCGACATTCTTAACTTGCACTACAGAATCACCCCAAGTAAACAATTATTTATTAATATATTAAATTTCTGAGTTTTATCTTATTGCAAAAACTGTATTTATTTCTTCTTTTTTATGATAATAATAAAATAATTAAATAATCTAACATCGAATTTATCCATATGAATAGTTTTGAAAGAATTTGGGCTGCGTTAAATCTTGAAGAACCAGATAGAATTCCAACTCATACAATAAATATTGATGGAAACGTTGCTGATAAGATATTAGGAAAACCAGAAAAAACCGCATTTGACGTTTTTGATGAGATGGAACAGAAATATCCCGATGAATGGGTTGAAAAGATTAATCAAATCCTCGACGATATTGAAATTAGTGTCTTTGCAAAAACTGTTCGAGCTGGTTATGAATTAGGATTTGATGGTGTTGGTATTCAATATATTCCATTTATCCTCGAAAGTCAAACTGAGATGACAGATATATTTGGGAAGAGACATAAAGTAAGAAATATTGATGGAAATCCATACCCAGATTATTATGGTGGATATATTAAGAATAGAGAAGATTGGGAAGCATACCCAAAACCAGATCTTAAAGAAGAATATAGAAGAGCTAAAAAATTTTATAAAGGCGTCTTAAGAAAGATTCGCGACATTAAAGATGATATTTGTATTTTTGCTCAAAACGCCCTAACATCTGTCTTTCCCCCAGTCTGGCAAGGAATGGGAATGACCAATTTCGTTAGAGCATTGAAAAATGATCCTAAATTAATTGAGGAACGTTTTAGATACACCACCGATTTCGTTTTAACTGTATTTAAAGCATACTCAGATTGTGATGCCAAAATATTTTTAGAGGGTGGAGATATTGCACATAGTGGAGGGCCAATGATAAATCCAAAATACTTTAATAAATATTTATTACCATGTTATCAAGAAGTAGCAGAAGCAATTCATGATTGGGGTGGAAAATATATCTTACATACGGACGGAGATATTACCAGTCTTTTAGATTTTATAGTTGAATCTGGTTTTGATGGACTCCAATGCTTGGAACCTCCATTAGTAGATCCTTATTTAGTCAAAAAGAAAATTGGAGATAAATTGTGTTTATCTGGAAATATTGATACTAGACATATTTTGGTAAAAGCCCAAAAAAATGAAGTTATTCAAGCTGTGAAAGAGGCAATCAAAGCGATGGGTTCTGGAGGCGGATTTATGTTATCTCCTGCCAATTTTCACCCTGAGATGTCTGTTGAACGCTTAAAATGGATGATTGAAGCTACTTTAGAATATGGGAAATATCCTCTACAAATTTAAAAATTTGGAGTTAGTATAGTTATTATCTTAAAATTAACTTAATATATTAAATAAATAAATAATCTTTTGTGAAAATAAAATGGCCAGACCTAAAGTAATTTTACCAGAAAATGGAATTCCTGAAACTGATCTATTGAAAGATATGGAAAATATACGTAAAGATGATATAAACTGGAGAACTGGCAAAGTATGGAGTTTGGTATATCATGCTACAGATGAGCATACTGAAATGCTCAAAAAAGCTTATACTATGTTTTTCTCTAAGAATGCATTAAGTCCAATAGCCTTTCCAAGTTTAAAGAAGTTCGAAACAGAAGTAATTTCCATGACTGTTGATTTATTTAACGGTGATAAACGGTGTTGCGGCTCTTTGACTTCAGGAGGTACTGAAAGCATTCTAATGGCTATAAAAACATATAGAGATTGGGCAGAAGAGAAGTTTCCTGACATAAAAGCGCCAGAAATGGTCTTACCTAGCTCTGCACACCCTGCGTTTGACAAAGGGGCGGATTATTTTAAAGTAAAATCAGTGCGAGTACCAGTAGATAGCGAGACTCATCGAGCAGATGTAAAAGCTATGAAAAATGCAATTACAGAGAATACTATTTTCTTAGTTGGTTCTGCATGTGATTATCCTAGAGGGGTAGTAGATCCTATCTCTGAATTGGGAGTTGTTGCTCAAGATCGTGGGATCGCATTACATGTTGATGCATGTCTTGGAGGATTTATGCTACCCTTCGTGAAGAAACTTGGTTATGAAGTCCCTGAGTTTGATTTCTCTGTACCTGGTGTGTCATCTATCAGTGCAGATGTTCATAAATATGGCTATGGAGCGAAAGGAGCATCTACAATCCTTTATAGAAAAGAACGAGTTTGGAAACATCAATTTTCAGTATATACAGATTGGTCAGGAGGTATATATATTTCCCCATCTATGAGAGGAACACGTCCTGGAGGGGCAATTGCAGCAGCATGGGCGTCTTTGAAGCATTTAGGGATGAATGGGTATTTAAATTTAGCAAAAGTCGTTATGGATGCTTCAAAAAAGCTAATTGAAGGGATCAACCAAATACCTGAGTTATATATTATTGGAAAACCAGTAATGAGCGTTTTTTCTTTCACATCTGATAAGATCGATGTTTATTATTTAGGAGACCTTTTGGATAAGAAGGGGTGGCATTTAGACCGAATTCAATTTCCAAATGCTCTACACATGATGGTTAATCCTCACCATGCTGAAATAGTTGATACCTTCTTGAAAGATCTCAGAGAAACTGTAACTGAAGTTATTGATCATCCTGGAGAATCTTCTGATGGAGATGCTGCTATATATGGTATGGTAGCTAGCTTACCCGATCGGGATAAAGCTAGAGATTATATCGTTAATTTCTTGAAAACTCAATATAAAATTAAATAAATACAAATTTTTTTTCAATAATTATTTTTGAATTGCTTTCTTTTTAATATTCTTTTCTTTAGTAATTGCTTTTAATTCCTCGTTCACGAGTTTTGCCTTTTCTTTATTTACTTTCTTTAGATCTTTCATTAGAGGTTGTGCTGCGATAATCAATTCATTTTTCCTTTTTTTTAACTCTTTTATCTTGGATTTCAAATCCTCAATTGACTTTTCCACCGCATTAAATTCATTGCGTATAGGTCCTAATTTTAATTCGATTTCATCGATTTTAGAAGCATACTCCTTATCGGTTCTAACTCTAATATAATTTTCTTTTTTTTTCGCTGCTTCTTCTATTTTCTCAATTTCATTCTCCATATTAATATTCTCCTCTAATTCTTCTTATGATATTTCTATAATCTTAATTTAATATTTTTGCTTTACCCTGTATAGTAGTTCTTATTTTTTACTGTTACATTTACGTATAAAAAACAAATAAAAATATTTATTTAAATTGTTTTCTGTTTTATTGGATTAACGTTTAATCTCTAACTTTTTTAATATACAGCTATAGAAAATTATCCTAATAAACAAAATCTTATTGAATTCAGACTTTTTTTGAAGGTAAAGGTATTAGAAAGGATACCTTACTCTTATATTCTATGTATAATTTACCAAATCTCTTTTCTAAATTTTTTTCTTCCCAGCTTTTAACCAAAATAATTAATAGGATTATTATTATCAGTGTGAATCCTAACAATAGAAAAATGGAATTAAATAAAAAACCTAATCCTACCCACATTAGAATATACCCAAAAATCATGGGATTTCTTGTGTATTTATAGGGACCTCTGATAACTAATACCATGGTGTGCGTTCCTTTTAAGGGAACAGGACTTCCTTTTCCTCTATTAAATAATTCAAAATTTGACCAAATTGCCAAAATAAGCCATTAAATAAAATAATTACAGCTATTACAATATTAATTGGAAATAGAATGATACTAGGGAAATTAAATAATAAATCAAAATATAAGGAAACCAAAATGCCAATAATTGGTAAAATTATAACAACAGAAATTCCACTTATTATTAATGCTAAAATACGTTTACTACTTCTGCTCTGTTTTTCCTTGATCTCTTCTTCACTCATTTAATAAAAAATTAAAAAAAAAAAATTATAAATTTATGGTTTTAGATTTTTTTCGTTTGGAACAGAATTTTTTGATTCAAAATATTTAGGTAAAAATCTTGGTCCTAGTAATATTATTATTCCACTCCCTATTGCTCCTCCTAAAGCTCCAAGTAAAATTCCGAGTAATAGTATTAAAATAAAAATAACCCAACCATATCCTAAATCACCAAAGATTAATCCCGCGAATTGATCTAAACTTGTATAGGCACCGTTTACAGCCATTTCATAAACCATATAAAGAATCCATACTATTGAAACTCCAAGAGTGGCGCTATATATTCCCCGCCTCATTGTTTTGTTAAAAAGTCCTCCTATTATACCAGGAATTATAATCAACTGCCAAATTGGAACATAAGTTAGAATAAATGTAATAATTGCAGTAAGTACAAACGAAATTAGAAAGTTTCTTGTTTCAGGTTCGACTTTAACTCTAATCTTTTTAAATTTCATTCTATTCACCTCTAGATCTCCCTTTTAATTCTTTAAACTTAGAACGAATTAAATCCCTTTTATACCACCCAACTACAATGACCACAACACCAATTGAGCATCCGATGATTATACCTGTTGTTAGAGCAATAATATAGCCGGGGTCTTGTTTCGCAATAAAACTAATCTGAGATTCAATATGACTTTTTGGAAAATCAGCTTTATTATCGTAGAAATATTGTCGATGATATTTACCCTGTAAAAACAATTCTTCTAATTGATCAGAATAATGTTTGGAATTTGATACCCCTCTTTGCCCTGATGGTATAACACTCCAAGAATTTTGTAAATCACTGAAATCAACGATCATTCGCTCAGAAGCACCACCCCGAGCATAACCTACACCATTCCTTATACTTACTCCTGCAGGATTAACTGTATATCCTTCCCCATCTCCTTCAAATGGACCAATATCTAGACTTTCGAATACAAGGTGAGGAAAATCAAGTTGATGAATCTCCCCCCACCTCCATGTAGATACTTCATTTGTTCCATAAAAATCGAGAAGCCAAGTGATTGTTGAATTTAAAGCTTTAACCATTATATAGTTCCTATCTTCAATCTTACTAGTATTTATATCGTCAAACCAAGATGAATTTGGTGCATCTCTTGTTAATTTTTCTAAAACATTCAAGGGGGGTTGTATTGGGGCTTGAGCAAATTCATCATTAAAAGTGAAATCACTATAATAATCTCGCCATTTACGATATATAGTTGGTGCAGCCAAATCTTTATCCATATCATAGTTCCAATTCTTCAATTGCGTTAAGACATCTGACATTATCGGAGACTTCTGAGAAGGAGGTAACTCTTCTGTTGCATTAATGAGATAAGGGATTATAGCTCTAGCTGCGGATGATTTAACGTCAAGTTGTATTTCCTTCATTTTTTCAACACCAACTGTTCCATCTGCAGAATTATTGAGTAATTCATTAATTCTTCTTGCTCGATAACCTGTAGCATAACTATTTTGAAGTGCATATGTTTTATAATCAGGGCCAGTAACTATTTGATTTGCTGAAGCTAAATAATGTTGGGAAGAATTCACTGTAACAGGTAATTCATTAAATGGAACATATCCTATCCAATCACCTTCACCTTTAGATCCGTTATACGGTAGGGTTCCATTACCAAAATTCCATGGTTCAATTAAACTATCATCTCTTATAGGTACTAATCCAGTAGGCCTTATTGCAATAGTCCCATGCACATCCGCATACACATGATTTTGAGCGGGACAATGAAAGTTCTCTGAAGCTTTATCAAACTCTGCGCGATTTTTGGCATGAGCATACCCATATAAAGCATACATTTCACCAGTAATATTGTTTCCTGTCCATTTTGGTGCTAATACAATATTTGGAGCATCTATAGAATCAGGGATTGCACTTCCTAAAAAGTCACTAAGAACAGGACCATGAACTGTTTGTTTAACAGTAAATTGTTGAGATCCTTCGTCTTTTACGTTTATGGTATAGGTTTTTTTATTATACTCTGTCAATACACCATTATAAATATAATGATCATCATCTACCTCATCATAATAATACCAATCCATTACATCATAACCAGTGTTTGTAAAGCCCCATGCTACGTAATCATTATGACCTACTATAGGAACATTCACACCAGCGAGCATAAATCCATAAAAATTCAAACCAGTACTTTCGTCAACCAATTGTGCTTCATACCATATTCCAGGCATATTCCAAGCTAAATGCATATCATTACATAAAATTGGCTTTCCCGTACTACTCTTTATTCCATCAACAACCCAATTATTTGAGCCTATAGCATTTTGTTCTTGAAGTTCCATTAATGATTTTTCTGAGGGGATATTCTCGATATTACTCAAAAAGTTATTAACCTCTTCCAAAACTTCTGAAGAAATTTCTAAGGGACCTCCATTAAATGTTAGTTCCGAACTATCGTTATATTTTCCATAATTAGGGCATATTGGAATTTGTCCATAAGTTGACATCGACATGATATCGATATAGTCAGCAGCACCAAGAACTTCTAAGGTTTGTAATCTGTATAAATCATCATATTGCCATGTTAGCATTTTACTCATATATTTTGTATAGCAAAAAGTATCTAAAGGTGTCCACATTTCTGGCTTGAATCCTAATATAGCATATTCAATAGGTAAATCATTCTGATGAGTATTGATATAATAATTAACACCATCAGCATAGGAATAAACTGAATCTAAATAATCTATTTCTCCTAACTCTTGTTTTCTAATAGCATCTTGAAGTGTTTGATTAGCCCAATATTCCATACCCATTGCTAGATTAAACTTATCTTCTTCTAAAGCTATGTCCCCTACTACTTCAGAAAGTTTTCCTCTCACTTGTCGTCGTGCTAAATCCATTTGAAAAAGTCTATCTTGAGCATGAATATATCCAATTGCAAAACTCAAATCATTTTCATTGGAAGCATATACGTGTGGTACACCCCACTCATCACGATAAGCAGTAACAGAACTATTTAATCCAGGTATATACAATTTTTCATATTGAGGTACCTCTGCTGGAACATTCCATAATCCTGAACCTGGAAAAAGTATATTTCCAAGTGGAGCTATAATACTGATCAACGGAATTGAAAAGATTGTTAAAACTATTATAGTTATAACTATCACAGTTGTTAGTTTCACAATACTCTTTTTGTCTGAACTATGCATTTTACTATCTCTTTTTTTTTTTTTAAACAAATTTCTTGTATTAAAAAATTCTATTCAACTACTATAAATAAGTTTATTTCTCAATTTATGATAAATGAATAATCCAAAGATATAAGAGAGAAGTTATTATAAGTAAAATATAGAATAAACTAAGATTTATAATATGCCAGATATTGATGAAAAATCAAAACTAACATTTGAAATTTCTTATCAAGATTATTTTAAAACAAGATTTGGTGGAATTACTGAAATGGTTAGAGCCTTAACTCCAATCATGGATGAAATGAAAGCTTTAGATAGAATTAAAGAACTCTATAAAAAAAAAAGTAAGAATTTGGTAGTAAGGCTATTAAAGAATAAGAAACCCATTACAAATTTTGAAGAATTTAAGGAAATGTATAAAGAACAAATGAGTACTGAATTCATGCAACATTGTCTCGATTTTATTATTACTGAAGATACATCTAATAAATTGACATTCAAATTTACTACATGTCTTTGGGCTAAGACTTTCTTAGAAATAAATGAACCTGGTCTTGGTTATGCTATGTGCTGTTATCCTGATTATACTATGGCGAAAGCCTTCCATCCTAAGCTTAAATTAGTACGTAATAAAACCTTAATGCAAGGCAATGAATGTTGCGAGTCTACTTATCAGTGGGAAGAATAATTTTTTTTAAATTACAATGGAAATAAGACATAAAGATTAAATTAAAAGAAAAAAAATATAAGTTAAAAGTGGAGTTCTGTCCATACTGCTGGATGATCTGATTCTAGATTATTTATATAACGTGTTTCCGAAACTGTAAAAGTAGGAGATACAAAAATGTGATCTATCCGATCTGCTAAATCAAAACTGGTACCATCGACTCCTCGTAATGATGCATTTACCCAAGTGTCTTGTAACTCTGACACTATAGTATTGTAATAAACTGTGTTATTTCTAAAATTGAAATCGCCCATAGAAATTACATTACTTTTACCACTCATTTGATCCATTAAAGTTTGTATATGTACTGATTTTGCTTCATCATTTCCATCGGGGTGATTTATATAAACATTTAATATTGTAGCTCCTATTTTGATTTGAACTTCAGTTGTACCTATTTCATCTACATTACTATACGAAAAAATTGTCTTTGCATTCATAATTGGAAATCGAGACAGAACTGCTGTACCAAAAGTTCCTGTTACTGTTCTTGGACCATAAAAACAATAATAATTTAACTGATTAGCAAAGTAACGCACAATATCTAGATTGTTATAGGAAATTCTTGCTGTGTCACTTTCTTCTAAACCGATAATATCTGGATTAACTGCTTTAATAATAGCTAATTGATTATCAAAATTTTTATCCCCTGCTACATTTGCTCCTTGTTGTATATTATATGACATTACTATAATAGAAGTTATTCCACTTGTATCTTGTATCTTAGGGCGTAATTCCCATACTAAAGCTGAAACACTAGTTCCAATTAACATTAATGCCAAGAATGAAGCTACTATTCTTTTATCTCGTATATTGATAAGGATAGACTTGAATTCTAATAATCTTTCTTTAAAGATTGCATTTCCCATAATTGGGATTGCTATACCAACTAATAAGAAAGGAAGCCAGAATAAATTACGAAATATTGTACTTACTGGATCTACATAGCCCCAAACATTTGTAAAGATAAGTATAAATGACATCAACATGAAAAATAGACCTCCTGTAGCGAAACCTGCCCCTAACTTCGATGGACTTGGTTTTTGTCTGATAAGCTCTCGAGATAAAAGTGTAAAATCGATAAACACTATAGGGATTAATGCTATCATAATCACTAAGGGAATGTAATAATACCAACCGATTGGATGATTTATGATTACTGGATTTGAAGTGGAACTGACTGGAAATGGAAATGTATGAACTGCAATAGTTAAGACAAGTGAAAGTATAAACAAACCATTCCAGATCCAGAGTATGCGTGAATTCAGTTTACTAAGAAGGTTTGGTTTAAATGTCAGTATAAATATGGTTATCGCTATCATCACAGCTATTGCAATTATAATTGCTATATAATCTCCCTCAGTCCATCTTGAAATAACAGTTGGACTACTGAAAGCAAAGTAATTGAGAGTTAACACACTAAAAAGGCCAAGTGAGAGTAATTTTACGCCTTTAAAACGTTGCCCTTTCTTAGATCCTTCTTCTCTTTGAGACCCAAGGGATCCCTCATTTAGGGTATTCATAGAACCGCCAATTTGTTTTTCCTTTATTTGATTAATTATTGAAAGAATAGCGATTATAGCAAGAACCCAGCCAATTATTTGAAATATTCCATATGTTGAAATATCTACTGAAGAATAAAGTGCTCTGAAGGTAATTGAAAGTAAAATAGCTGAAGCAAGCCCAGCACCAAATTTTAAACTTACCTTTTCTTCTTTGTCCATATTATGATTTTTTATGCATTCTGAGTAATATGAGGGTAGAAATAACATAAAACATCCGACTCCTAGTCCTGAAATCATGATATTGTTCGCAGAATCTAAAAATGGAGAAATCAAACGAGTAATTATAGTCACTACAGCTAAAGCTTCATAAAAGTAGTTAGGAATCTTACGTCTAAATACTAACATGATAAGAGGTGTTAATAAAAACAATAATCCTAACACTTTTTCATCCATTTCTAAATTTAGAAGGTCTAACATATATATAGATTCAATTAAATTACCAACTAACTGGAAAAAGAATAAAAACATCACCGTTAATAGCGCGAGCTCAGAATTAAATTTTTTATAAAAATTTTTAATGGAATTCATGATTAGTGAATTCATTTTTAAACTATATAAATATTCTCACATTGATGTTGATATTCCTAATATGAGAGTTGAATCATAGTTTTCTTGTGTGTATATCAGAAAAAGAAAAAAAATAATTATAATTTTAATTTAATTATAAAAAATCATAATATCCAATCCCTATTCTTCTTCAGAATCATTTTCACTCTTCTTTTCCGTAATTTCTTCGACTTCTTCTGGTTTTTCTTCAGGAAGAGATTCATATAATGGCTTAATTTCAGATCCTGGTTCTTCTTTAGGTTTGTATAAGGGTTCTGGTTCATATACAGGCTCAGGTTCTGGTTCGTATATAGGTTCCGGTTCCGGTTCGTATACTGATTCAGGTTCTGGTTCATATACAGGTTCGGGTTCTGGTTCATATACAGACTCCGGCTCATATACTGATTCGGGTTCTGGTTCATATACAGGTTCAGGCTCCGGTTCCGGTTCATATTCTGGTTCGGGTTCTGGTTCATATATAGGTTCAGACTCCG
>JAHPZE010000048.1 GCA_019058365.1 Promethearchaeota archaeon
AATAAAAAAAATAAAAAATTAAAGATAAATAAATACTTCATTAGATACTGAATAAAAAGAAAATAATTTTAGAAGGTTTATTTTGATTCTTCTTCTCGTAGTGCCTTTTTTAAAACTTTTCCAACCATCGTAAGTGGTAGTTCTTCTCGGAAATCCCAGATCTTGGGAATTTCATATTTTGAGAGATTTTCTTCTGCGAATTTTTTAATACTTGCTTTAACTTCATCAGTGGCTCCAACTCCTTCTCTAAGTTGAATAACAGCTTTCACAATCTCTGCTCCAGGTCTATCAGGATTAGGAATTCCTATTATAGCGAGAATTTGAATATCAGGATGTTTAGTCATCACTTCTTCAACATGGACACTATATACCTTGAAACCACTTACTATAAGCATGTCTTTTGTACGATCTACAATCTTTAAATAGCCATCTTCATCGAAAATGCCAACATCGCCCGTGTGAACATATCCATCTTTATCAAATGTTATAGCTGTTGCTTCAGGTTTATTATGATATTGTTTAACAACTGAAGGTCCTTTTATCAAGATTTCACCTGGTTGCCCAATCTCTTTTATTTCTGCTCCAGATTCTGTGTCTATTAGTTTAATGTCTGTATCTGGCCATGGTAGTCCAACAGTTCCGATTTTTTTCTTACCATACATTGGGTTAGCAGTTATAACAACCGCAGTTTCAGTCATTCCATAAACTTCAACAAATTTATTCTCGGTGTGGAATTGTTTTTCAAATTCCCTTATAGCTTCTGGTGGAAAGGGTGCGGCACCGCTTACATATAAAGTAATATTATCTAATACTTCTGGTGGGATTTTTTTCGACATTGGATTATTCTGAATCATTAAAAACAGAGTCGGTACATTTCCAAAACTCGTGGGTTTTTTATCAATGATTTCTTTTATAATATGGTCAGTATCTCTAGGATTTGCTATTAATATTTGTGTTCCTCCTAGATAAACCAAAAAAAGTCCAATGAGGAATCCTGCAACATGAAAAAAAGGAAAAGCTGAAAGAAGTAACTCTTTACCTTTCTCTCTATTGAGCCAGACATCAAATTGATGAATATTTGCCATCAAATTTGAGTGAAGGATTTCTACTCCTTTAGGTAGTCCTGTTGTGCCACCTGTATATTGTATTAAAGCCAAATCTTTTTTAGGATCAATTTGCACTTTTTTTAAATTAATTTCAGTGTTTAAGGCATCAAGAAAGGGAACCACATTTTTTCCTGGCCATGGAATTATTTTTCCCTTAGGGATCTTTTTTATTAATTTACCCATGAAAACTTTAAAACCCCCGAAACCCATAAATTCTGATATATTTGTTGGAACTATTACTTTTAAGTCATTTAAGCGATCATAAATCTTGTAAAAGACTTTTTCATGAAGAATATCCATAGTAACTAAAAATTTAGCACCTGAGTCCTTCATTTGATATACCATTTCTTCTGGGCTCAATAATGGTGATAATCCTGTAATAGTACCTCCAGCTATATATGTGGAGTAAACAGAAAACAAGTATTGAGGAGAATTAGGAAGACAAATTGCTAGTACATCGCCCTTATTTAAACCATTTCTCTGCAAGAAGGTAGCAAATCTCTGGCAATATTCTAATATCTCTTTGAAAAGAAATGTGCGGTCCATGAAATGAAAACCTATATTTTCACCATATTTAGTCATGCTTTGGGTTAGCATTGATCCAATATCTTCTGTTGGATATGTTAAAGACGCTGGAACATGTTTATCATAAGATTTTAACCAAAATTTTTCTTTACTCATTTGTTAACTCATCTACATTGACATTTTTGTAATATCTTTTTTATATTATTGAAATTAATTATTTACTATCTTTGTGAAAGTTTATAAAATTTGACATTTTTTTTTGAAGATTATTGATTTATATCTTTTTAAATAATAAAATGAAAGTTACGTCAATTTTTTCGGAGATCTTGCATTATAATCTATGACAATGTGATTATAATTAAAATAGAAAGCTTAGAAGGTATTAAATTAAAGAAATAAAAAAAAGTATTTTAAAGTAATTTAAATATTTGTCTTAAGGTTAAACTCATTATATATTGTTGAATTTGTCTTGTACCGCCCCCAATTTCCTGTATTCTGGTTATACCGATTAAATCTTGCATTAATGTATTATCACATACACCTGCTCCACCCATGAGATTCGCACATTCGTATGCTGCTTTTTGACTCAATTTAGCACTTATTGATTTTAGTTGAGCTGCTGTAGCCATTAAAGCTAAACTAAATTCTTTAGGAAGGGCTCCATATTGTTTCACTTTTTTATCTACCATTTGACATACATTTAAGGTGGATAATGTAAGATTCATTGTCTCTGCCCATAAATCTGCTAAAGGAAATCCAACCCCTTGATATTTTAAAATTTCTTGATCAAATTGCTTTCTCAAGTTAGCATATATAACAGCATGAGTTATAGCATTCCAAGCTTCTGCTGCGTTTAAAATGACAATTCCTAATCGTTCCAAATTTAAACCTTCAAAAAGATGTTCTCTCCCTTGACCTGGTTTGCCTATTACATATTCTGGAGGAATTCTTAAATTTGTGAATGTTTCTTTACCGATATAAATTCGTGGAGTCCATGGAATATTAATTCTTTCCACTTTCCAACCTTCCCAACTTGTATCAACTAAAAATTGTCCCATCGTATTTCCGCTATTTTGTTCAGACACAGCATAAACTACTGCCCAATCTGCCTTAGGTCCATTGGTTTGATAAATTTTTTCACCATTTAAGATAAAACTTCCATCTTCTTGTCGTTCGCATGTAGTTAGCATATGAACTGCATCAGAACCTCTTTCAGGTTCAGTGATACAAATACACCCATTTTTCTGCCCAGTAACTAGCTCTTTTAATACCTTTAATCGAATCTCTACATCCTCATGATGCACCAATAGAGGATTGACGGCTAAGACATTAGCTCCCATCCCCATTGCAAGTTGTGGGTCAAAGAAATCGGTTGCTAAAGTTCTCATAAATTCAGCTGTTAATCCATATGGTTCATAATTCAAATCAAGAAATTCGAAATTATTTAATCGTGTAACCAGACCCTCTTTACCAATTTCAGGAATCCACTCATAAAAATCTTCATTATGAGTGATATTATTTTTCTTTTCAAAGCCAATAAAGAACTTTTGAGCTTTCTTAAGAAAATCTAAATGTTCTTTTTCCAAAAAAGACATTAAGTTAAAATTCAAGAACTTATACCGATTCTTTAAAGAAAGCTTTTCAAGTATCTCATCATTAATGCATTGTACTTCTCCTTTTTTTATTGTCATTTAAGTCAACTCTTAAAATATAAATTATTTTCTATTAGTGGTAATATTGACCATTTCTCTTAAAATTATTTAATAAATCTATATAAAGTAAAGACAAGGAATTAGAAGTATTTAAAATTATAAATACTACTCATTATAATATTAATCATTATAAAATTTACAAATAATTTAGGATTAATAATATGACTGAAAAAATTGTTGTTGCAAATAAAGGATTAATAAAAGCTGATTTTGCTTTTTGGGTTGGACGTTATATGGATAAATTATTTGATGCTTTTGAAAATGAGAAAATAGTTGGAAATAAATGCCCTAAATGTGGAGATGTTTTTGTTCCGCCGAGAAAAATATGTGGAAAATGCAATGTTACGATCCCTTTTGATCAGAACTGGGTAAATTTACCAAATACTGGTACATTAAAGAATTATACTATAACTTATTATAAAATCAACGATAGAACTAGTCGAAAAGTCAAAAAACCTCAAATTATTGGAATGGTGCAAATTGATGGAAGCAATACATCAATAATTTACCGTTTATTAAATATGGAACCGGAAGAAGTGAAAGTGGGAATGAAACTTAAAATTATATGGGAAGAAAAAACTACGGGAGCCCCTTCAGATATCAAGGGTTTCGTGAAATTTTAAGAGGTGATAAATGAGGTGCAAAAAGTAGGTATTGTAGGATATTATCAGGTAAAATTATATTCAGATGCAAATTATGGGCGTTATGAAATGATCTTTGAAGCTGTTAGAGGAGCTCTTGATAAAGCGGGATTAAAGAAAAAAGATATAACTACAGTAATATCTTGTACAAATGATTACTATGATGGAAGAACTATTTCTAATGCTTTTGCTGTAGAAGCAGGTGGTGCATACTTAGCAGATGAGTCGAAAGTAGAGATGGATGGAGCACACGCGTTATTATATGGTATGATGAGAATTTTATCTGGAAATCATAAATTAGCAGTAATATGGGCGGGAAGTATGGCATCATGTTTTCCCTATCATTCAGCTAGATTGTTTGAGACTGATCCAACATGGGAAAGACCTACTGCTTATGTTAATGATATTACAGCTTTAGGATTTCAAATGAGAGCTTATATGAACAAATTTGGAGTTAGTGCTGAAGAGATTGCCGGAGTCGCTGTTAAGAATAGGAAAAATGCTTCAAAAAATCCTTTAGCATTAAAAGAAGCCCAAAATCCAAATTTAACTATTAAGGATGTTTTAAATTCTGAAATTTATGCTGATCCCGTAAGAGAATTAATGGTGGCACAACCATGTGATGGTATTGCGGCATTACTATTAGCTCCTGAGAAACAAGCCTTAAAAATCACAGATAAACCTGTTTGGATTACCGGAGTTGGATATAATCAAGATGCATATTATCTTGGTGATAGAAATTTAGCAGAATCCAAATCAATGGAACTAGCTAGCAAAATGGCATACAAAACTGCTGGAATTAAAGATCCATTAAAAGAAATTGATATTGCAGAAATATTTGAATCAGCTGCTCATGAGGAGTTAATTTTAAAAGAAGCTCTTGGACTTACTGATAAAGGAGAAGGACCAAGCTTAAATTCTGAAATTAATGGTGAGTTTCCAATTAATCCTTCTGGTGGAGCCATTGGGGGTAATCCTCCTTGTGGGACGGGATTAATTAGGATTATAGAAGCTACTAAACAAATTAGAGGAGAGGCAAATGGATATCAAGTCAAAAATGTAAATAAAGCTATTGCATCTGGGCAGATTGGTATGTGTGCTCAAAATAATATTATATATATATTGGAGGGAGGAAATTAAAAATGGGAAGACAAGTTTGTATTGCTAGTGCTGGATTCAGTGAGCATGCTTCAAAAAGATCTGATGTGAGCATGCCAGAATTAGTGAGTGAAGCTATTGAAGATTGTTTGAAAAAAGTTCCAAGCGTCAGTATTAATGACATTGATGCTTTTGTTAATGGTAATATGCCTGCTTTTGAAGGTGCTAATATCCCAGAATTATGGATGACCGATTGGATGGGAGCACGTAACAAACCATTAATGAGAATTACTACTGGGGGAACAACGGGAGGATCAATCGCTATTGGTGGATATTATACTATAGCTGCGGGATTGCCTGGTATTGATACAATTTTAGCTATAGGGTTTGAGCAACAATCCCAAGGAGACACTAGCACAGGTTTAGCATCTGTAGCATATGGAGAAATTTCAGTTCTAAATACTTTAGGTGTTACCTATGACCAATTAACTCAATTATTATCTGCTGGGGCAGCAATAGGAGTTGCTTCTTATCAAGCGACAAACTATATGCGTAGAAGTAAGATTACGGAAGAAGATCTTGCTAGAGTTGTGGTACAAAATAGACATAATGCTGCTAAAACATGGTGGGCTCACTTAAAGATGCCAGATCTAACAATAGAAGATGTGTTAGAAACGCCATATATTTCATATCCTTTAAGATATGGTATGGTATGCCCAGCTTCCGATGGAGCGTGTGCTATGTTATTTACCACTGAACAAAAGGCTAAAGATTTATGTGATATACCAGTTTATGTTAATGGAGTTGGCAGTGTAGCTAATGAAACAGGAGTACTTGGATATAATGGTAGTGGAGCTGGTCAATTAGATACTTCTGAACAATTAGGTGCAATGAAAACAGCAGAGCTAGCATTTGGTCAAGCGGGTATTTCTTTTCCAAGAAAGGAAATCGACTATGCTGAGGTCTACTCTCCTTTTCCAAATCAAGAACTTATGTGGATTGAAAGATTAGGTTTATTCGAGGAAAATACTGCTTCAGAAATGTATGAAACTGGTGTTACAGCTCTAAATGGAGAATTACCAATAAATTGTTCTGGTGGGGTTAATTCGACTAACGCTATTGGAGCATCAGCTATGGAAAGACCCGCGGTTGCAGCACTTCAAATAATGGGTAAAGCAAGTAATCAAGTACCAAAAACAGTACATGCAGCAATTGGACATGGATGGGGTGGCGTTATAAATTTAATTACAATGATGGTGATGTCAGATAAGCCAACAAGGAAAATTAATTAAAATCTTGAGGTAATAAAAAATGTCAAAAAGAACACAAAGAAAATCGATGGAATATATTAAAAAAGATTATGTTAGAACTCGAACCACGCCTGGTAGCTGGTACCTTTCCAGTTATAGATATAAGTTTAATGTTACTCACTTTAAACCGTTTCAAGACAAATTGAAGGAGAAAAAGTTAGTAGGTTTACAGTGCTCGAGTTGTAATCGTGTTTTCTTTCCCCCTAGAATTATCTGTGGAAAATGTATGGTAAAACCCGATCAATGGGTGGATTTACGTGAAACAGGGAGAGTTGCTACATTTACTATAACATATCTAAAGGATCCAGAAACAGGAGAAGTAGTTGAAAGACCCATTGTATTAGTACAGCAAGATGGATCAGATACAACTTTTACTGCTGAATTAAGCCCTGGTGTTAATTATAAAGACACTTATATAGGAATGCCAGTCAAAGTTCATTGGGTGGAAGAACCTACAGGGGGATTAATGGATATTCTTTATTATGATTTAGTTGAAGATGATTCAAAAGATTTAAAATTACGTAAAGACTAATTATTTTTTTCTTTTTATTTTAATTCCTTTGCCAAAATGGAAAAGGATTTAAGAGTTTTATTTACTCAAAAAATTACTTAAAACCTTACCTATTTTTTGAATAGAATACTGGATATCATCTTCATCTATTCCATAATGAGTTACAAATCTTATTTTTTCTTTACTTATGTTAAAAGATCTAATACCTTCTTTTCCAAGCTCAGTTATTATTTTAAATATGCGTGAGTTCTTCAGAAGTTCAACAATTACAATATTGGTCTCAGGTTTATGTACTTTTATGGGTAAATCGTAGGATTCAATACCCTCAGCAAATTGTTTGGCATTTTTATGATCTTCCTCGAGTCTTTTAATCCAATTTTGTTCAAGTGCAATTAAACCAAAGGACGCTATTATTCCCGCTTGACGCATACCTCCACCAAGCATTTTTCGATATCTCCTGGCATTTGTAATAAAATCTTTTGACCCAGCAACTATCGATCCTACTGGACATGAGAGTCCTTTAGATAGGCAAAACATAACACTATCAACATACTTAGTGAATTCTGTAACAGGGACTTTTAGACCTACTGATGCGTTGAATATCCTTGCTCCATCTAAATGTAATTTTAAATCATTCTTTTTTGAAAAATCCCTCATATCCTTAATTCTTTCTGGTTGAATAATCACACCTCCATGATAATTATGGGTGTTTTCTATAGAAAAGAGAGTTGTAGGTGGTTCATGTATATCTTCTTTATCACGAATTAATTTTTGGAGTTGATCAAATCTAGGAATACCCTTAAGTGATGGGTAAGTTCTAACCATTAATCCCCCTATACGAGCAGCACTACCTACTTCATTTTTGTATATATGACTCAATTCTTCTAATAGAATCTCATCCCCAGGTTTAGTTAGTGAGAGAAGTGAAACTAAATTTCCTTGTGTCCCAGAAGTAACAAATAATGATGCTTCTTTTCCAATAATTTTAGCCGCTTTTTCTTCCAACTCATTTACCGTTGGATCCTCTCCTTCAACATCATCTCCAATATTAGAATTTTCTAATGATCTAAGCATTTCCCACATCTCTGGAGATGGTTTGGTGACAGTATCAGAACGTAAATCGACAATTTTCAATTCAATCAAGACTTTATTAATAATTATTTAAGTCTCTATAAGGATTTTAAAAATAAAAAAGTATGATAAAAAATAACACAAAAGAGAACGGGAAAAATTAAAATTTGTGAAATACTTCATCTATTGAATTTTTTAAATGCTAAGCGAATTTTATGAGTTTCGAAGTAAAAAAGTATAGTAGTTATAAACATTGGTTTTTATACCATCTTTATAAGCAAAAATATATGGTAATTTCAGTAATATTAGGGATAATTATCCTTACATTGACGAGAACACTAATTCCTGTTGTCCTTGGGAATATTATTGATAATTTACTTATAGCTAAAGATGAAACCTATTTAATACTAATGGCATCAATAGGCTTTTTTCTTTATATTTTACGTAATGCTACGGATTATGGGACTATGATGGCAGGACATAATCTTGGTTTGAAAACTGAGCAAAATATGAGGAAAGAGTTTTTTGACGCAATTCAATTAAAACCTTTACAATATTATGATAATGCTCGAACAGGAGATTTACAAGCTTTAGCAACTAATGATTTACGTGTAATTAATACTATGGTTTCCCACGGGAGTTTTTATATTTATCCTTTCTTTCAAGTTGGAATAACTATAATCTTGTTGATTGCGTTTCTTGATATTAGATTAGCTTTAATCTGTATTCCTTTTATAATTTTATATATATATTTTATTTTATATTATCGTAAAAAAATTTCCCCATATGCATCAGCACGATTGAGGAAGCACTCCAATCTGGCGGTTGTTTTACAAGATAGTATTACTGGTGCTGCAGTTGTTAGATCCTTTACAGCAGAAAAAATGGAACGTGAAAAATTCAGTCGAGTAGTATATGCTTTCAGAGATAATTGGATTGGAGAAACTAAAGTTCAATCTAAATATTATCCTATGTTAATACTATATATTACAATTGGAATAACATTTTTAATAAGTTGTTTATTCGTTTTTCAAAACACATTATCTATTGGGGACTTGGCAGCAATAAATTTACTTTTGATAACACTTATAGATCCTACTAATACTATATTTTGGGCTACAAATGATATGATGAGTGGTTTTGCTGCATGTTCACGTTTATATATTGCCCTTTCAAGAGAAGAAAGTGAACATACTAATGATAAACATATTGAATGGTCTAATGATTTCAAAGGTAAAATTGAATTTAAAAATGTTTCATTTGCTTATACAAATGAAAACGAAAAAAATCCCCCTATTCTTAAAAATTTAACCTTCACAATTGAACCTTATCAAAGAGTTGCTCTTGTAGGTCCAACGGGTTGTGGAAAGACAACTCTTGTTAAGTTACTCCTACGTCTTTACGATCCACAGAATGGAAAAATACTAATAAATGGTGTAGACATCCAAGATTACCCCCTTCAAGTATTAAGAAAACATATAGGTTATATAGAGCAAGATATCTATTTATTTTCACGAACAATAAATGAAAACATTGCTTTTGGAAAACAAAATGCATTACAAAAAGATATAATTGAAGTAGCAAAACTCGCCCAAGTTGATGATTTTGTACAAAAATTTCCTAAGAAATATAAAACTGTTGTTGGGGAGAGAGGAACACGCCTCTCTGGCGGAGAAAAACAAAGAGTAGCAATTGCTCGAGCCTTTTTGACTGATCCTGAAATAATTATACTTGATGATTCTGTTTCTGCTGTAGATAGCGAAACAGAGGAAAAAATTGGTACTGCGATGGAAAATATTTTGAAGAATAGAACAACATTAATAATCACTCATCGATTACACACTATTAGGACTTCTGATAAGATAATAGTGCTTAAACATGGAAAAATTGTAGCAGAAGGTAACCATAATAATTTACTACAAAGCTCAGAAGATTATAGACGTATTTTTGGAAAACATTTGCTTTTACCGGAATTAACGATCAAGAAAACGTATGAGGTAGAAAAGTAAATGGGTATCTATTCTGGAACATTAAGTGAACAAACTGTAAGAAAGTATTCGGACCGAGAGCTATTTATTCGTTATATAAAACTTATGGCTCCATTCAAAAGAAATATACTACTTATTTCTTTATTTGTTTTAATATCATCGATAGCCGAAATTATAAATCCTCTTTTAGTGGGATTTACTGTTGATGAATTGACCAGACTAAATCCAAATATATTACTAGCATTCGGGGCAGGATTGGTGTACCTTATTTTATCTATAATCATATGGATAATGTTTTACTTCCAAAGAAGGGAAATTGGTAAATTTGCTCCATTTTTTCTTGATAAACTCCGAATGGATATTTTTGATAAATTACAAGAGCAAGATATGAGTTTTTTTGATAAATATGAAAGTGGCAGATTAAATTCAAGAGTTTCAAATGATGCATTGGACTTTGGCAACACAACAATCTTAATAACTGATACAGTGGGTAATTTTCTGATAAGTATTTTGACTTTTGGAATTCTTATTTGGTTAAATCTAACACTAGCTCTAATTACATTAGCTTCTGTTCCAATTATTATAGTACTGATGTTTTCTTTAAGAAGATTAGCTCGGATTGTAAGTAGGGCTTATAGGAGATCAATAGGGAATATCAATGCTGCTATGGTAGAATCAATTGAAGGTATACACGTCTGCAAAAGTTATGGTCAAGAAGCTATAGTTTCTGAGCAGTTTAATGAGAAAAATACAGAATATTTTAAAACGGGATTTAAATTAACAGCAACAACTCATATGTGGAGACCATTACTCGAGACCGTAGCAGGAATTACTTTAATAATTATAGTATATTTTGGTGGTCAATTTGTGTTCCAGGGAATAACAAATCCGGGAACGATCTTTATGTTCATCCTATATCTTCAGAGATTTTTCCGCCCGATTATGGTAGTTGCTCTTTTTTTTCCTCAACTAAGTGCTGGTATGGCTGCATATGAACGTATACTAGATATTCTTGATTCAGAGCCTAAAATGAAGCAAAATACACAAACCGTTAAATTAGATAAAATAGAAGGAGAAATTGTCTTTGAAAATGTGGACTTTTATTATAGAGAAAATGAATGGGTATTTAAAGGGTTAAACCTAAGAATAGAAAAAGGAGAGAAACTTGCTATTGTGGGTCATACCGGAGCGGGAAAATCAAGTTTAGTAAATCTTCTATCACGTTATTATGAATTTCAAGGAGGTTCTATTAAAATTGATGGAAATGATATTAGGGATATAAAATTGGATTCCTATAGGAAAAATCTTGGGATAGTTCAACAAGACGTGTTTTTATTTTCTGGTACAATAGAAGAAAATATCCGTTATGGTAGAAGAGATGCTCCAGAAGAAGATCTTTGGGATGCTATTAAAGCAGTCCATGCTGAAGAACTCATTGAATACTTACAAGACGGTTTACAAACTCAAATAGGAGAAAGGGGTAGAGGCCTTTCTGCAGGACAAAAACAACTCATTAGTTTTGCTCGAGCACTCTTGATGGATCCAAAGATCCTTATCCTTGATGAAGCTACTTCAAGTGTAGATGCGTATACAGAAGCAATAATTCAAGAAGCTCTTGATGTACTATTAGCTGAACAAACTTCTATAATAATTGCACATCGATTATCAACTATTTTAAATGCAGATCGTATAATTGTTCTGGAGAAAGGAAAAATCATAGAAGAAGGCACTCATGGATCCCTACTCGCTACTGGAGGTAAATATGGGCAGTTGTATAAACAATATTTTGAACATCAAAGTTTGGATTGGCAACCCGAACATGCTGCTCAATCTGCTGGGACCTCTAAAGAATAATCATTGTTTTTAATTTCCTATAACTATAATATTTATCTTGGAATTGAACTCAATCTTTCAATTTTTTATAACTGATTAGAAAAAAGAGAAAATAATTATTTTGTTTTTAATATAATTGTTATTGCTCTTGTTAGGCGTATGACATCCATAACTTTTCCTTTTTCAACCATTATTTGCTCTCTTGAAATTGCATGAGTAAAATCTCCTTTACCTTCGCAAATTCTCACGAGTGCTGCGGGATCTCCAGACATTACTATATTAATTCCAGATTTAGTACCTTTAGCCAGTGTTACTTTTCGATTCTTGATTTCTAAAAAGAAAGGATCTTCATTTTCAAGATTAAATTGAAAATACATTTCCCAATCAACATTTTTTCCCGCAATATTTGTTACAAATACGTCTTGAGCTTTTGGATTAGTGTTTAGTTTCTCTACAATTTTATTTAAATTTTCATATGCAATTCCCATTATTATTTCCCTCCTTCGTATTCTGGTTTTGATATCCAATTTTCATATTCATCCTCAGGGACAAAGAAAAAGTCAGTCATTTTACCTTCTCTTTCTTTGTTAAAAACGGCTTTAACTTTTTTCCCCTTTTTAATTTTTGAAGGAACTAAATTCTCAGAGAATATACCTTGAAGTAAGGCGGTTTCTGCACCATCAAGTTTAATAAATCCTATTCCATATGGTATTGCTTTAATAAAAGCTGAAGTGGTATACCACACTATCGTGCTAACCTCTATGGTTCCGGTTTGTTTGAGTTCCACCCAATCTGCTGGGGCATAACAATCAGAGCAATTAATCCTAGGAGGCATCCATGTTTTTCCACATTTAGCACATTTCGTCCCTAATAACTTTTTATTATTCAATAACTCAATAAAAAATTTAGACTGTCCTCCCATTGTATATTTATAATTAATCCTTAATACGTCTCTTATTTGATGATCCTGAAATTCTTCATTCATGATTATTTCATCCCCTCCTCATTTGCCATTACGATAATAGCAGCATATGCTGCTCCAGGCCCTCCTATAGAATGTGAAATGGCTCGACCTTTTTCAATAGATACTTGGTGCTTACCTGCTTCTCCCCTTAATTGAAATGCAGCTTCTCCAGTACTCATAATTCCTGTGGCCCCAACAGCATGTCCACATCCAATTAAACCCCCTGATGGGCAACATGGAAGTTCTCCATCTAACCAAGGCCCTTCTCCTTGTTTTTCAAAAGTTTTTTCAATCCACGGACCACCCTCCCCAAACGGAACAAACCCAAGTTCTTCATAACTAATGACTTCCTGTCCACTAAATGCATCATGTAATTCTGCCAAGTCTATTTGGTTTTTTATTTTATTATAATCTAGTCCCGCCATTTTATAGGCAGCTTTTGCCGCATATATATTTGAATAAAGTCTCCCCATATCTTCTCTATTTCCTATAAAACAATCAGTATTTGCTGCTGCTACCCCAGTAATCCAAATTGGTTTTTCAATCTTTAATTCTCTCACTTTTTCTTCACTTGCGAGAATTATTGCTGCAGAAGCTTCTGAATATAAACAACAATCTAACATTTTGAATGGATAACAGATTATTCTTGAATTCATGACATCTTCAACACTTATATTCATTGGAGATTGTGCTTTAGGATTGTTTATCGCATTTCCATGATTTTTAACGCTTACATAGGCCATTTGTTCTTCAGTAGGATTGCCAAATTCTTCATAATGGGCATTTACCATAGATACATACGAACTAGCTGCCATCATACCCATAGGATATTCATAGGTCATATCGGCTGAATAAGCTATAGCATTAAGAACTTCTGGTGTAGTAGTTCCCGTTTGTTCATCATAACAATCATTACATTTTTCCAGTCCTATGCAAAGACATAGATCTGAAAGGCCTGAGGCAACTTCAGCATAAGCCATTCGAACAGTATATCCACCTGTAGCTCCTCCTGTTGCAATTCTAGTTCCTGGTTTATTATTCATGCCTAAGTAACTATTAGTAAAAATATCCGGCATAAATTGACGTTCAAAAAGTTCATTGTAAATGCCATATACTGTGGATTGAAGGTCTTTATGAGTTATTTCTGCCCCATTCTTATTGGCATCTTCTAGAGCTAACTTAGTGCCATCATAAGCTAATTCAAAATAAGTTTTATCCAAATATCTTGCTTTAAAAGGAGTTATCCCTATTCCTATAATCGCAACTTTTTTCAATATTTTCCACTTTTGTGATTTTCTTTTTATTATTTTTATAGATTAATTAGTGATTGGTTTTTCTTTTATTTAATTTTTAAAGTAAAGAAAATTAGAAAAATAAATTAATAATACATTAAATATAATAAAAAATGAATTATTTGAAAAAATGAAACTCATTCAATTTCCAAAGGGATTTATTTGGGGTGCGGCAACCTCAAGTTATCAAATTGAAGGAGCATGGAACGAAGATGGAAAGGGAGAAAGTGTATGGGATGTTTTTAGTCATACACCAAGTAAAATAAAAAATGGAGATACTGGTGACGTTGCTTGTGATCATTATCATCGGTATAAAGAAGATGTTCAATTAATGAAAGAAATTGGACTTAAAGCTTACAGATTTTCTATATCATGGCCTCGTATTTTCCCTAATGGCAAAGGAAAAGTCAATCCAAAAGGTGTTGCGTTCTATGACAATTTAATAAATGAGCTAAAAGAAAATCAGATTGAGCCATTTATCACATTATATCATTGGGATTTGCCTTTTGAACTTAATAAAATTGGAGCATGGGATAATCGTAAGGTGGTAGAAGCTTATGTTGAATATGCAAAATTCATATTTAATCACTTTGGAGATCGTGTAAAGTTTTGGATTACTTTTAATGAACCTTTAGTCTTTATTATTTATTTCTATTTTCTTGGGTTATATGGTAAAAAGGAGATCTCAAAAACATTGTATGCAACTCATCTAGTTAATATAGCAAATGCAAAAGCTATAGAGACTTATCGTTCATCAGAATATGCCGACGGAAAAATTGGTATTACACTTAATCTGGATCCTGTATATCCCAAAAAAGATACAACATTAGATGAAAAAGCTGTCAAAATTGTTGATGGATTTAATAATCGTTGGTTTTTAGATCCAATCTTTCAGTCAGAATACCCCATTGATATATTATCTATACTCCAAAAAAATTATAATTTTCCTTCAATACCAAAACAAGATTTGGATATATTAAATCAAAATCATATAGATTTTTTAGGAATAAATAATTACTCAGCCACTCGTATAGGAATTAGGAAAGAAGAAGAATTAAACAATCCATTTAAGCTTCTATTACCGAAAAAAGCTGAGAAGAGGACAGAGGTTTCAGAGATGGGATGGGAAGTCTATCCTGATGGTTTTTATGATCTTCTAAGGCGAGTGGATAAAGATTATAATCACCCTCTTATTTACATTACTGAAAATGGTATGGCATGTAGAGATGATCAAATTACTAATAATATTATTCAAGATGATGATCGCTTGAGTTATTTAAAAAGATATTTTGCTGCTGCAAATAAAGCAATGAAAGAAGGTGTAAATTTAAAAGGTTATTTCGTTTGGTCCTTGATGGATAATTTCGAATGGATAGAGGGATATTCTAAACGCTTTGGTTTAATCTATGTTAATTTTGATTCCCAGGAGAGATTATGGAAGAAAAGTGCTTTCTGGTATCGTGATGTTATTAAAAACAATAGTTATGAATTAAGTACTATTTAAGATACTTCTATTTAATTTTATTTTTTAAAAATAAGGTTGCTCTAAAATTAATTCTAATTTAAAATAAAGAATAAGGATAGTTGTGTTAGTTTCAAAAATCTAAAATTTTTTAAATTAGGTTTTGTTTTCTATGATTTTTAACCTACTTTTAGCTCCAATCTTATTAAATTCACTAGGATTGATTTCAATATCTTTCCCTGTCAATGCATTTACAATTGTTGCTGTCAATATTCCCCAAGGACATATGGAATTAATCAATTCTTCTGATTTCATGTAAGAACGAACTATAGCTGTAGAACAATTAATAGATTCCACGGTGAATTCATTTTCCGAAATCCAATCTAATTTTAGATTTTCAGCCATACCTATTTCAGTAAACTTTTTCATTGCTATCTCAAGCGCTTCATTTAGGTTATATTTCTTTAATTCATCTAGATCGAGTCCAATTTGCTTAGAATATCTTTCCAAAAATTCATATGTTTTAGGAAAAACGTATTTATATAGAACAGGTGTTCCAACCAATTCCTTTGCACTTCCTTCATAACCAAACGTTATACCATGTAATATCATAGCAACTCCATGAAGATTTGCTCTTTTTGTTAAATCTCCATAATTCTTGAACTTATAAGCTTTAACTACTGCTAGTAAACATAAACCTATGAATATTGATATGATTAACGAAATTAAATAATTGGGAATTAACAATGGTAAAGGAATGCCAACTGATGGATTAACAAAAATATAGAAATCAATATTACTAGTAAAGTACGCTAAAGCCCACCCAGTAAATCCTATTGGTCCAATTATTTTTCCATATTCATATATAATGTCTTTTTTATATCTAGCAATTACAAATTTAATAGTAAATAAACTAAATGCTATAACTCCTCCTAGAAAAGTGTGCCAAAATATTGTAGTAATAAAAAACTCACTAAATCCACTTGGATTTAACCTTGGTATAACTGCAAAATAAATACAAAGTGCTGACAATAAGGAAAAAATAATTGCAGCAGTCCATCCAAATCTTTTATGTGCTCTAATTTCTAACAATGTTAATTCTTTTAAGTTTCTAATGTGAGATAGTCCTATAAAAAAATTAGCTATAGCCAGTCCAAATCCCACTGTCGAGATATACAGCATGAAATGATTTAAAAATATCATTTGTTCAAATGTCATTTGCAATATCATATTACAATGCCACGTTATAAATTTTTGAAATTAATATCTTAAATTATTTAATTATATTTTAAGAATATTCTCTATTATACTATTATTATATTTAAAACTAATGCTTAAAAAATAAAGTCTTATCATTTAACTTGAAGAAATATATTATAGCAGATATCTTGTATCGTTTGAAAAGTATTTATCTCATTTACATTTCCTATCATAGTTAAACCCATATTATTAAAATTCATACAGATCGTAGTTATTTTCTCTCCTCCGAGGGATGTACTAAATAAAACTCTATTATATGTCTCCTCGCTTATTTTTTTTGATGAGGTTAATACACTAATTGTTTCTGGAATATAATCTGAACAATCATATTTTTCATCAATAATTTTTGAGTAGATGATTTTTCCAACTAGATCTACAAGAAATATTTGTTTGATTCTTTTATCCCAAATTAATCTTTCAAATTTTTCTATAATTTTTTTGGGTTTTTTAATATATTTCTCTTTACTCTTAAAGAAATCTAATGTCAAAAATTCATCCTCTATATTCTCTGGTAGTTGGTATTGTTTTATTATTATTATTTTTTTTCTGATCTCTACTAAAACGTTCTCATTTCTAACCGTAGTTAATAAAATCCAATTCAATTTCTCATTAAGATTATTTTGATATAAAAATTGGGAAGAATTAACGACTAAGGGAATAAGATAACCAAGTTTTTCTTTATTTACAAATTGTTTGGCATGAATATAAAAAATATGTCCCCCTTTTGGTTCAAGAAATACAACTGATTTAAAATTCCCCCCTTTTTCAATTTGATTAATAGAATCAAATAAAGTATCTAATCCATGGGAAAGGATAATTTCCTTAATATGTTCATCAAATTTATGAAATTTTGTTACTTCCCCATCAAAATCTTTATTAAGAAAATCTCCAAATTCTTTAGTAAAACTCTCCATTATATCGTGAATAACTGAATGCAACAATTCTATCAATTCATCATTCTTAGTTGTTGCTACAAAAGTGATTTTTTGAAAGGATTCAGAGAATTTTTCAAAAATAATATTAGTTTCCTTCAGTTTTAAGGATTTTATGTCTTCTCCTCTTTCTATACTTGCAAAAGTATTCATTGCTGTTAAAAAACCGCTAATTAAGTCATCATCACTTGTTTCGTCTTGTTTTTTTAGATGCCAACTGTACAAAAGTGACCCTGCTTCATTAATAATAAATAAATCGTCCATATAATACACCGTTTGTAATTTAATAAAAGAATGTTATTATAAGCCTTAAAAGTTTTATCCTTTATAATAGAATATACTTCAGTAATATAATTGCCCCGATTTAAAATGGTTTTTTACTAAAAAGTACAATTGCTATTTCAATTTAACATGAACCTAAAACCTATTATAGAAAATTATCTTATCATTATAATTAACACATTTATACTAATTATTATAGGGATTTAAGTTTGCTAAATCGTATAGATCTCGATGGATTTAAAAAAGTTCAAATGGATTATAAAAAAGATCGCTCCAAATGTAAGAAGACACTAGAAGTTAAAGGAAGATGGAGATTAGATGTTGAATATGGTCCACAATTTGAGACTAAGTTGAGAACAGAAAGAGCCGGGAAAATTACGGTACAAACTGATGAAACGATTATACTTGGAGGAGGAGGAACAGCAGTACACCCTGTTCATTATTGTTTGGCAGGTTTTTGTGGATGCTTTTCAGCAGCTTTTGCTAAATGGGCTGCAATGGCGGGTATTGAATTGAAAAAACTTGATATTAGAATAGTTGCCGATATAGATTTAACTACGGGATTTGGAATTGAAGATGGTATTGATGCTGTAGATGATTTTAAACTTGAAATATTTGTTGAGAGCGATGCCAATATAGAAGAATTAAATAAGGTTTTAGAACACACAAAAAATAGATGTTTTTGTATGTATTGTATCACTACACCAATAGTGCCAAAGATCGAGATGATAGTAGAAATTCCAGAGGAGCAAATCGAGGAAGCCGTCTTCATTTGTCCTAATTGTTTCAATAAAACAATGGTCTTCTTAGATGATAATACTCAAAAATGTAAGAATTGTGGGACCACGGGTTATTTTAATCTACAGCCCGAACCAAAAAAAGTTTCTCAAAAATAAGTTTTATTTTTTAATAAATTTTAGGTGATTAATAAAATAACTTAGAAAAAAGTATTATAATATAATATTACAGAAGTGAAATTCAATGACAGAAGAATGGCCATATGTATCTGATAAAGATCAATATGTTATGAATTTAGAAAAAGAATTAAAGAAGATTAAGAGTCAATTATATCAAACTTTAATAAATGCAAATAAAACTGTAAACCAAAATCAAAAATTACAAGATCAATTGAATCGATGCCAAATTGAAAATACTAAATTAAAACTTCAAATTGAAGATTTAATTAAATGAATTAAATAATTAAAAATAGGATATTGATAAAAATAGTAATTATTAATATAAAGAAGACCAATTTTATGTCTTAAAATAAAAATAAGGTATGATTTAATCCAATGAATGATACAAATATACAGTATGTATTCAAAATTACGGTAATTGGAGATAGTGCTGTTGGAAAAACATCATTAATTAAACAATATACTCAAGCTTCATTTGAAAATGATTATATTTCTACGATAGGCGCTCAATTCTCTATTTACAATGAAGAGATCGATGGTGATAATTGTAAATTATTTTTCTGGGATCTTGCTGGTCAAAAGGAATTTGAAATCCTACGTTCTCAGTTTTATAGAGAAAGTAAAGCAGCTATCATTGTTTATTCTCTCGAAGAAAATAATCTTGGAATCGAAAGTTTTAGACATTTATCTGAATGGTATAAAGACATCAAAAAATATTGCGGAGAAATCCCTGTTATCATTTTTGCTAATAAAGTTGATTTAATTGATGAAAATGATTTGGATGATTCAGAAATTCAAAATTTCGTTAAAGTGAATAATTTTGTAGGAGTTTATCGAACTTCTGCGAAAACAGGTAAAGGGGTAACTAATGGATTCCGGAAAATAATTAAAGTATTACTTACTCAGTATAAGAACAAAATCTAATATTTGAAATAACATCTCAAGGAGTTATTAAAGATAAGACTAATGTCTTAAAACTCTTTATAAGATTTTTTTTTTCTTATAACCTCAATTTAAATCTAATTAATTGTTTGGTAAATAAGTAAGCTTACTTTTTTAAACTCAACAAGTGTCGTAAGAAAAAACTTAAATATAATTTCTATTATAACATTTATGTAAAAATGCATTTTAGATTGCTTAAAAATTCAATCATTCAGTTTCTGATTTTTTACCAAAATTAAAATGACTATATGAGATTAGAAAGAGGTGTGTTATTTATTTCTCAAGATGAAATGAAAGATCTAACGACAAATTTAGATAATAAAGTGATAAAAGCTCTACAGATTAAGGTAGATTCTTATCAGACAGAGATCAGTGAATTAAAAAAGATTCTTGAAAAAAAAGATGAAGAAATTGCGAATATAGCAAAATTTAAAGATGTATTGAGTTCTGAATTAGAGGAGACCAAAAATAATTTAGAAGTTAAAACCAATAAATTAGAAAAAATAGATTCTGAAGTTTATGATTTAGAGAAAACAATCACTATAAAAGAAAAAGAAACTAAGAAATTGTGTGCAGAAATTGATGAATTAAAACAAAAAATTGAAGAATTAAGTGATGATGTCGCAAAAAAGGCAAATAAAATAACAGAACTTAGCGAACAACTCACAATAAAAGAAAATAAAATAACAGAACTTAGTGAACAACTCACAAAAAAAGAAAATAAAATAACAGAACTTAATAATACATTAGATGGAAAAGAAAAAATCATTGAAGAACAAAAGGATAAATTGGAAAAAGCTGAAACTGAATTATCAGCTTTAAGACCACCCGAACAAACTGAATACACTAGCGAAGAGCGTTTAATTTGCCCTAAATGTGGTGCAAAAGGGAAAGATTTAAAGGTTGAAGAAGATAAAAGCAAAGTACTTGGTTATATTGGTCACAGCCCTCTCTATAGTAAAGTGAATGTTTGCAAACAATGTGGTCAGAAGTTTTAATTAATTCATATTATTTCTTTTAACTTTTTTATAGTATTTAACCTAAAATTAAATAATTTGTATTGTCAAATTGTTTTTCTAATTAGAAAATTGACCTTCAAATATATTTAATTTAGATAACTTTTTTACTTCTGAAAAGCAAGAATAAACTATCATTATTTTAGTTAATTAGGTGTAATAAAAATTGATTAAAACAAGAATTACTGAAAAATTTGGTATAAAATATCCAATTATTAGTGCTCCAATGGGTCCATTTTATACAACTAAATTAGCTGTTGCAGTTTCTGAAGCAGGTGGATTAGGTGTTGTAAGTCATGCTACATTAAGAGGGAAAAATTCGGTTAAGGATTTTAAAGAGCAGTTAGATTATGTTGTTGAACACACTGATAAACCTTTTGGTTTAAATGTACGAGTTGCTCGAATCCAAACTGATCATAAAGTCTTGTTAAGAAAGATTCCACAATGGTGTAATGAAAATCCTAAGCTAAGAGAACAATTAGTTTATGCTTTAACTAGTGCTGGAGGACCCCGAATTGCTGGAAAAATGTGGAAAGAAAAAGCACCTGATATGGCTCATTTTCATGTCGGACCAGCCTTATGGTTAGTTGATAAAATAGTAGAATCTGGGTGTGATGGCATTGTAGCAACAGGTACCGAAGGGGGTGGTCATCAGAGTTATGAAGGGATAACAACTTTAGTTTTAGTTCAACAAGTTACTCAAAAATATCCTGAAAAAATGTTAGTAGCATGTGGAGGATTTGCTACCCCTGAGGGTGTTGCTGCAGGATTATCTATGGGTGCTGATGCTGTTGCCATGGGAACACGATTTATTGCGTCTAATGAGAGCGAGTTTCATCAAAATTATAAAGATCTTATACCTCCTGCCACAGCACGTGATACTATGCTTACTACCGGGGGTTTCGGACCAATTAGACTATTGAAAAATAAGTATTGCCTAGAGCATGGTGAAATTATATCTAAAGAAGAAAAAATATCTCAAGAATTAGCTTATGATATGGATGAGTATCTCAAAGACTTAATGGCTTATGAGTTAGTTTATACTAAAGGTGATACTGTTGATGGCGCTGTTCCAGTAGGACAAACAGTTGGTTTAATCGATTCCATATTGGATGTTGATGATATTATTTCAGGTTTTACAAATAAAGCGGAAAAAATATTAAAAAACTTATGTTCAAATATCTCATGAATAAATCCTAATTTTTATTTTTTTATTTCTTCACGATAATTTTTAATTTCCCTTCATACACTAAATCTTTATTCACCTTTAATTTTT
>JAHPZE010000049.1 GCA_019058365.1 Promethearchaeota archaeon
ATAGAATAAATCATAGTTTATTAGGATTCATTCTTCAAAATCCTTTGGAACTGTTATATTTTTAATTTAAATAGTTCTGGGATTTTAAAAATATGATTTAAATATTATGAAATTCTAAAAGCAGTCAATTATATATTATCTTGGCTTATTTGTAGTGCTGTTGATTGTAGAAATTATGATAGTGCTAAGATTTCTTATACCAAATTATGTAATGTTGTATTATATTATTAGTTAATTGGAGTTGGATCACGAAAACAAATTTTTAGTTTTTTTTATCATTACTGGAATGGTGCACCTGTGTTTTTCTTTTTAAATATTTAAGAAGAGATTTGAAAAGAATAAGAGAAATCAAATTAGGTCTTATACATGCTGATTTTATTACTGAAATTATTTTTTCTCTTTCAGAATTCGAAGTAGGTTTATTTCCAATAATTCAAAATTTGACTATATTTCATATTTTAGTTTTTTCTATATACCTAAGTATCCACAATTCTATTATTTTGGCTTTTTCTTTATTTCATGATTTTAAAGGAAGTGTTCCCGCTTATGTTGGATTTATAATAATTTTTCTAATTGTTAAATATCAATCATAATTAAGAAGGTTTTTCAAGTGGAATGCATTATAATCAATATGTTTTTGGATAGCTATAACATCAATAAATTTCCTTATTGATAAATAAGGGTAAACAACTCTCCAATAAAAGAAATTAATGAAAAATTTAATGAATATTCCATTTTTAACAAACTTCTTCTTTGTAAATATCACATTAGTTATAAAATTATTATATCCATATGATTAGAGGCTTTTTTAAACATTTCATTTGTTAGTTTGCTATTTTTCTTTATAATATAAAAAAATACGCCCCAAATTAAAATCAGATAGTAAATACGGGGTATTAACATAAAAATTATTGAGATTAATACCATTAGTAATATCCAATTTGTTCCTTTTGAGTTATGATTTGATATTTTATTATTAAAATGAAAAGATATCCATAAAACAATAAGAGAGACATAAAAAGTAAAATAATATTTATAGAGCCCTCTTGGAAAGAATAGATAGCTTAAAAATGTAGTGTACATAATTATATCGAGGAATTTTACCCAATTCAAGATGTTTTTATTAAACCAATATATAAGCATGCAAATCACAACAATTTCTAGGTTAATAATTCCTATATAGGTAAAATTTAGAAATCCAAAAAACCAAAATACTAGATAAGGAGCTTTTAAACTGTACAAAAAATCATACCAAAATATGGGAGAATTATAATGTGGGTAAGGAAAGTGAAAAGGTGGAAGAAAAGTTGGTGCTTGTATTCCAGGAGTTAATATTGAAATCAAATAATTACTAGGTGTTATTAAAATCCAAGGTAAAGACCCCAGAAATAAAATAGTAATTAAGATTCCAAAATAGATAATAAACTTTTTTACGTAAAGGTAAAAAGACGCTTTTTCCTTATCAGTAAAAGACTTTAAAATAATATAAATCATAATTGGTGGAATAAAAAAGATAATTATTTGTTTAATGAGAATAGTTATTGCCAAAAATATAATTGATAAACTAAATCGATTAGTTGAGATAAAGTAAAGGCTTAAAACAAAAAAAAATGTCATTAAAGAGGTATTTAAAGCCAAACCCCCACTATAGAAAATATATAATGGATTCACTGCAGTGGCAATAAAACCCCATTCTGCAACTTTTTGAGTAAAATTATTACTTAAAAATTTATATATTACTATTGGTAATAAAACGTTAGTTAAAAGTAATGGAAGAAAAACTAATTCAATACTAATAAATGATGGAAGAATTAAAATGTAAAAGAAAAAAGGAGGATATATGAAATTTAGGAATAATTCCTTATTTTCAATGAACCAAAAATGATACCATTCTGCATCTGGAACGTTAATTCTTAAAATATCCATGTATGGTAGCCAATCTTCGTATAAAGTTTGTCTAGCAAACGTTTGATACCATACTTTATAATCTGAATATGGTTCTATCGTTTGTGTTAAAAAAGTAAACCAAGGTTCATCAATCGGTTTTTGAGATATCCAATTCGAAAGTTGGATTATTACAAAAATAGTAATCTGAATACACACTGAAATTATTAAGACAAAAATCAGTTTTTTTTTGGATTTTAAATCTTTCCACTTTAATTCCATGAGTCATTTGTTGTCTCTTTTTTAAAGATCCAATTTAATTATCATTAGTTTATAATTAAATTAAATTTTTAAACTATCATTTAATTTACTTAATTCTATTTACGAAAATATGAATTCTTGTTCTTCCACATAAAAAGAACTAGGGTGACAATTAACATATAAGTAAAGAAAGAGAATGGGATAATATATTGTAAATAATGAATAGTACCATGGAAAAAATGTCACACTATAATAGAAATTGAAGACATTTAACCAACTTATTCCAAAAGTAAGATAATATATTAACTTTAACTTCAATTTATCCTCAGGAGATCTTGTTTTCATAACTATAAATAGAATTAAAGGAAGTAGGTAAAGAATAGAGTGATTCCATATATCGATATAACTAATAAAAGATATTAAAAGTGAAAGTGCTAAATAATAAATTAAATCATTTCTTTTGGTCAAAAAATGATAATAAAGAATTGAAAATAAAAGTCCACATATTATTAAAAATAAAATTTCAGCAGGAATATTGAAAATTCTTGAGAGAAATGTGGTCAAACTATCTGATAAAATATTAAATATGTATATGTGATGGAAATTGTTTTGAATAAATCCAAAAAGTAATGAGGGGTATATCACAAAAAATATTATATTTAACCATAACATAACAAAACTCGGTAGAATTCTGATAAATGAAGATGTTTTAATCTGTATTTGAGACTTATTAATTTTTACATCAATTAGAAAAGGTAACACGATTAAAACTGTGGGTTTAAGCATTATTGCTATAGATATAAAAATTCCACCAATTAGATTGTTACGAAATTCATTTTTTTTCTTTTTAAAATAATAATATCCTAATAAAACTGATAACATAACAGTAATTGAAGTTTGAATTTGAAGGTATAATATAATGTTGTATGGTACTAAAATTATAAACCCAATACAATAGAATAACCATATATATTCTTTATCATTATGATTGAAATAATCTTTGGCGATTTTAAGAACTAATAAATATGCAAGTACAGATTGAATGTAAATTAGAAATAATCCAAGTATATAAGAGGCTTCATACGGAAACAGTCCGTATATAAAATGAAATAAAGGTGATAGAGGAAAATAACGATATGGCATTACAAATCCCGGATTATTATATAAAGATGCGATATCTTTAAAAACTAATTGAGAAGAGTAATAGTAAGCTTGAAAATCATTAGGCATAAAAAGATTAGGCATAATTCCATTATATTTCATAAATAATATAAGAATTGGATAACAAAGAGGTACGAAAATAAAAATGTAAAAAGTTATTTTTTTATTAGGTGGTATTATTCCTAATCTCGAAAATAAATCTTTTTTCATAACTATATTAGTAATAAATGGAATTCTAAATAATTTTTTTTAATATATTATAAACAAAATTTCAAGTTTTTAATTCATTCAATTTTCTGTTATTTTATTTTAAATCTGATTATCAATCATGAAAGAATTTAACAAGATATAATAATTCAAATAGAATTCCTATAGTACTAACGATAAATGGTGCGATATAATGCACATTTTGCACGATCAAGCCCCCTAAAATACCAGTAGGAATAATTCCAATGCCTCTGAAGAATGAGACTATTCCATAAGATTCAGTTTTCTGAGATTCACCTAAACTGGTTAGAATTACTTGCTCTGCGGGTATGAATGTGCAAACTGATAAAGCAAATAGAACATATCCAATACTTAACGTTATAATTAATGTATTTCGAATATAATTCATCCAAAGAATGACAGATAATATATTCATGAAGAAGAATCCAAATCCAAAAAATTGACTTAAGATTAATGTTTTTTTGTTGCCAATCTTATCCGTAATATGTCCCGCAGGAATTTGGAATATAGCATTTGCTATATTAAACCACAATACAATAAAGGCAATATTTTCTTTAGTGAGGTTATAATAATCGTTTAATCCTCCAGAATATATTGAAAGAGCTATACTATATACAAACAGGTCTAATGTGAAGAAAATTAAGATTGACCTTAATGTTTTTGTTTTGAAAATTTTAACCCACATATTTTCTTTTTTGTTGTTTTTATTTATCAGTATTTTATGTTTAGGGTGGATTTGAGGACTAAGAAAAAATGTGAAGAATATCCCTTCAATAATTAATATTATAATAAAGACCATCAAATAAAATCTAGAATTGAGTCCTTGCCCAAGAATTATGAAAATTGATCCTGCAATAGTTCCACCAAAATAAGAAAAAAACATAAATCCAAAAATTCTACCCTTAGATTCATTACAATTTTCGGCAATTAAAAATTGAGTGTTTACGTTATTCATAATAAAACCTAAAAAAAAAAAGATTATTCCAAAAACAATAAAATATAAACTATTTGAGTATGCATTTATCAAAAATAAAAGCCCTATAATATATACGGGGATACTTAAAATAAGGATATATTGACGATTAAACTTATCAGACAATTTTCCTATTAATGGCATAGGTATAAATTGCATCATTGTTCCAATTGAAACAAATAATCCTGTTAATACAATAGAATTTGTAAGTTCTAATAAAAAAGGTTGATAGATAATCATAAACATCCCTGTACCAAGTCCATGAATTAATCTAACAATTGCTAAGGCTACCAGATTTCTTCGTCTAGTCTTATCTAAATTATCAAGTCCCATTGATTTTCAAACAAAGATAATTTTATTTTCAATATGATAAATGAAAAATATGTAATTGAACAATAATATTTTGATTTTGCAAAATTAGAAAGAGGCATTCAATAAATTAGACAAAAAAATGAAAAATTACTAACGTTTCTTTTTTTTCATTTTTTTTAGATTATATATAGCGATTTTGTATCTTTTATGTTTATTTGCTCTCACTACTAAACCTTTACAGGGGAAATCTTGGCATTAATAACAAAATTCTAACTTTTTATCATTTACACAACAATTTCTTATCCAGCACTCCTTTGTCCAACAATCAGCAATTTCACCTCTACATGTACTACAATGAAAATCTCCTAGCTTTACATTATCCCACATAATATTAAAAGTTCTAACCAATTTATTAACAGGTCCAGGATTATAAGAGGCTAAATAGATCTTACATTGAGTACAATCTAACCCACAAACAGAAATTATTTTTTTAAAACTTACGGTTTTTATCTTGCTCATGATCGTTGATAATCATTTCTTTTCAAAAAAATTTGATTGCTTTCTGCTTACCTTGTCAAGATAATTAATTATATTTTAATCTTTTATTAAGAATGAAAATTAAATGAAGAAATAAAACATGAATATCATGAAATTCATTTATATCCATTTTAATATTCAATACCATATCTAGCGGTTATTCCTTGAGAAGAATAGTAATGTTTTATCATTCTCATTTCAGTCACTAGATCAGCCATCTCTTTAATCTTAGGATGCATTTTTGGTCCACCTGTAAGAATTAATTCTACTAATTTTGGTTTCTTTGTTATAAGATCTAAAACAGGTTCTACAGGTATTACATTCATCGATATAGCAACTCCAACTTCATCAAGAATGACAATATCATATTCATCACTCATGATAACCTCTTCAGCAAAGGTGAGCGCTTTCTTTCCTTCACTTTTATCAAATTCTCCCGGCTCAGCAATTAGATCGGGACTACCAAATTGTTTTAATTCAAAATTAGATACATTTTTTATAGCTTCAATTTCACCATATTTGTAATTGCCTTTCATAAATTGAATCATATATACTCTGAATCCATGCCCTGTAGCGCGCACGCCTTGTCCAATTGCTGCTGTAGTTTTACCCTTACCGCGCCCAAAATATACTTGAACCAAACCCTGTTTTAATCTTTTTCTAGGTGTAGTCATTGTTTTTCAATCTATTAATTTATTATATTTTGAAATACTCTATTATTTAATTAGTTTTTAATGCTAGATAGGTTTTATTTTATGGGCAAATATGAGATTTTAAATAATCAATTGAATAAATATTTGAGACTAGCTACATTTCCAATCGGAGTAAAATTACTTCAAAACTCTGAAGATTTAGAAACTATCAAGTTTTTAAAAAAACCTGAACATAAAATTGCACTCTGTCAAATATTTAGTTATGCTAGATATTATGGCTGGACAATGGGATGTACAAAAGATGATAATTTGTGTCCTTTGGCGGGAATTTCTATAGGCTTTGAAGAATCATATAAACTCTTTGAAGAAGGAGCATTTTTTATAGGAAGATATAATGAAACCAAAGAAGGAGCTAAAAAGACGACTGCTTCGATGCCTAAAATTCCCTATAGAAAATATTCTGCTATAGTTTCCGGAGCTTTGGAACGTATAGATTTTGAACCTGATTTAATTTTGATCTGGGGAAATTCCGCTCAAATCATGCGAATCATTCAAGGATATTTATGGAAAAGAGGAGGAAGAGTCTCAATGTCAACTTTTTGCGACGGAGTCTGTGCTGACACTATTTCAAATGCAATTAATACTGGAGAGTTACAGGTAGCATTTCCTTGTTTAGGGGATCGGCGTTTTGGCATGGCATTAGATACTGATTTAATTACCTCTATACCATTTGGAATTATTAATGAAATAATAGAAGGTATTGAAAAAACTCATAAAGCAGGTACAAGGTATCCAATACCTTTTCAATTATCTGCGCCTGAATTTTTTATAAAATTAAAAAAACAATTAGATAAAGCAAAAAAAAACTAATCCAAGATCAACAATTAGTTTTTAGCAGTAAAAAGAATTACAGTATTATGTTTGTAAACTCGAACGCTTTAATTGAAATAAAAATGATCTCGATGGGTTGTTTTCTTTAAATCATTCAAAAGTTTAAAAAAAAAGATTTTTAATAATTTTTTCACGTATTTTATTTTTTACTTTTATATAATCCAATTATTTCAGCAGATATTATGTTGTGATCTTCCATTTCTTCGTAGAAATTCTTCTTATTGACACCTTTTAATTTATCAACATCTAATGCATAAATCTTGAAGACATATCTGTGTGTGCCACTAGGGGGTGCTGGACCACCATAACCAGTTTTTCCAAAATCATTTTGTAGCTGATCGCCTGGAATTGGACCTCCTTGAGGGATTTCAGATACTTTTTTTGGAATATTCACAACAAGCCAATGAATCCAATCACCTGCTGGAGCATCAGGGTCATTACATGAAATAGCAAAACTCTTAGCATTTAGAGGAGCTTTCTCCCATTTCAGATGAGGAGATTTATTCCCTTCTCGCAATGAGAATTTTCTATCTAATAATTGATTATGTTTAAAATCATTACTTGATAATTTCATGAGGATTATTAGGATTAATTTCATATTTAAGTATTTGTTTCTATTAATGTAGATAATCAGGAAAAACAACTTACGCTATAAAATTGTATATATCGTACTTGAAAGTATAAAGCAATGAAAAATTAATGATTTTCTTTATAATTTTTTTTTATAAAATTAAAAAGTATTTAAATATAACAATTAAAATTCATGATTAATCTCTTTTACTTTCTGTCTTATGTAATAAATAGACAATTGCTAGAATTCTTATCTATTTACTTTTTTTAATTATTTAGGATTATATTAATTTTAATTCAATAAACAATTATAATTTTAAAGTATTGAGTTATAGCTATTTAAATAAATAAAGAGAGTTTTCATGAGAATTAGTAAATTAATGTTATTAGAAGAGGCTATATCTACATATATACAAGATGGTGATCTAGTAGGAATAGGAGGGTTATCTTTCTGGAGAAAACCAATAAGTGCTTGTAGAGAAATAATTAAACAAAATAAAAAGGATCTATCTTTATGTACATTTGTTGGTGGTATTGAAGTGGATATGTTAATTGCTGGAGGATGTGTTTCAGAAGTACGTTCATGTTTTGTAGGGATGGAGATTTTTGGGATGGCTCCGCATTTCCGAAAAGCTGTAGAATCTGGTTCTATCAACATATCCGAAGAAAGTGAGGCTACTATTGCTTTAGGATTAAGAGCCTCATATTTAAAAGTTCCTTTTATGCCTCTAAAAGGTCTTATTGGAACCGATATGCCGAAAGTAAGGAATGATATTAAACAGATCGAAGATCCTCTTGGTTCTGGAACTCAGGTTATGGCTGTACCTAAGATAGATTTAGATGTAGCAATTATTCATGTACCATATGCTGATGAATTTGGAAATGGAAATATTGCTGGAGCTGTATGGATGGATGCTGATATGGGAAAAACAGCAAAAAAAACAATAATAACTTGCGAAAAATTAGTTGAAACGGAGGATATTCGCTATTTACCAGGGAAAGCCCAATTACCCCTTCAAACTACCAGCGCGGTTGTTAAAGTTCCTTTTGGAGCACATCCAACCTCGTGTTATCCTATATATACATTCGATCCGGGTCACATTCAATGCTATTTAAAAACTAATTTTGGAGAATATAAGGAAAAGTTCATAATAGGTAAAACAGCTACTCAATATTTTGAAGAGACTGGTGGAGTACAAACTATTTTTAATATATTGTTATAGGAGGGCAAACTGATGAGTGAATATTCAAAAGATTATACCATTGATGAAATGATGACTGTTTTAATGGCAAGAGAAGTCAGAAATGATGATGTAATGATTGTTGGTGTTGCAACTCCCATGGTATGGGCAGCTTTTACTTTAGCAAAAGTAACTCACGCTCCTGATGCTATATATCATTATATTATGGGGAATACATTTGTATTAGAAGCTCGTCAAGTATCACTACTCTATCTTGAAATGAATACAACAAGGGCATATCGATTTCAAGACAGTGTAGAATGTACATTAGAATCTCTTCCTTCAGATAAGTTAACTACCATAGAATTCTTTAGACCTGCTCAATTAGATCAATATGGGAATAGTAATAACATTTGCATAGGAGACTGGAATAAGCCAAAAATAAGACTCCCGGGAGCGGCAGGAATTCTTGACTTTAGCATGTTTTATGCTCGTGGTTCTTTTCTTTATACTCCTCGCCATGATAAAAGAACATTTGTTCCAACTGAAAAACTAGATTTTATTTCAGGTGTCGGTTTTTCTGATGGGAAGCAATCTATATGTGGTGGTGCTGGCCCTCAATGTGTAATCACCAATTTAGCTTACTTAAATTTTGATGGAACAACTAAAAGAATGAGATTAAATTCTTATCATCCTGGGGTTGATGTTGAAGGTATTAAAGAATCAACAGGATTTGACCTGATCGTTCCAGAAGAAATAAAAGAAACGATACCTCCTACTAAGAAAGAAATTGAATTATTAAGAAAAAGAGTAGATCCGTTAAATATCAGAAAATTGGAAGTTTTTTCTGGCAGAGAACGAGAAGAACTATTAGATGATATAATTCAAAAAGAATTGGCAAAACAAAATAAATTTCCAGAATTACTTTGTAATTAATTTTAATATTTTTATAATGTAGAGAAGAAAATAATGAGGAAATGACGATAATTTTATTCTAAAATGACTTTTGAGTAAATTATCGATTACACTTTTCGATTTAAGTTAATATAATAGATTTTTTTCTATTATTTAAGTTAATTTTTGTAGTATTTATAGAAATAACTACCTTTATAAACAATAGTATTTATATAATTACTTAATTACTGCACTAGAGTATTATTTACGGCAGTAATTGAATAAGAGATTTTAATAAATAAATGAATATTTAAGTAAAAAAAGCACACTTAAAGCTGAGAATCTTATGGTACAAAAATTAATTCCTGAAGTTGATAAAGAATGGTCAAAAATCTCTTTCAAATGGAGGAGGTTATTACCAAAATCGAAAGAAAGATCAACATCTCCAATAAAATTCGAACCTGATGAAAAAGTTCTTAATGACCTTATTAAACGATCTAATAAAATCATTGATGAAATAATCTCAAAGTCAAAAACTAAAGCTAGTGGTCATGCTAAATTAATAACAACAGACAAAATTGTGATAGATCCACGTGTACGCTGGAAATGCCAAATTCCCATCTGTTTTGGCTTTGGAACAAGTATTAATTGTCCTCCACACTCTCCTACTACGAACGAGATGAGAGAAATCGTTAATAGTTACAGATATGCTATTTTAATATCATTTTATCCACCGATAAAAAACCATGTTTTCCCTAGTATTCTTTTAGGAGTACAAGGAGATGTTAATTTGTTAAGTCAAATGGTTGGTATGATCGAGGGAGAAGCTACTTACATGGGATATTATCTTGCTATGGGATTTAAGGGAGGTCCTTGTGTTGGTTGTGGATTTTTTTCTCCAGAATATTTCAAAGATTTAATGCAACAAAAAAAGATACCGCCCTGTCCTGTACTCGATAATCAAATGTGTCGACAATATCTGAGAGCTCGCCCAGCTTTAGAGGCATGTGGTGTGGATAGTTTTGCTACAGCTGTTAAATGTGGTGAAAAAGCACCTTATGTAATTAATCCCGAGCATCCAAAAGAAGCAATACCATTTGTTGTTTGGCATGGTATTGTTTTGATAGTATAATATCATTTATAATAAGAAATATTATAGAGAGGTTTTCATGAAAAGATGGGTTTAGAATATGATACTAAAACTGATAATGACAATTATTATATAAATAAAATCATTGATGCTGTAAATACATTGGATTTCTATTCAATGAAAGAATCAATTAAGGAGGCAATTGATATGGGAGTCTCCGTTATTGACATTATAAAGAGGGGTGTTATTGTAGGATTGGAGGAATCAGGAGAAATGGGACTAATATTGGCTGCAGAAGCTCTTGAAGGGGAAATCATTTTAAACGATGAGCAGGAGCAGAAAAGATTGAAAAAATCTCGAAGATACTCTGGAAAAGTAGTTATCGGGACAATAAAAGGAGATATACATAGTTTGGGTAAAAATATCGCAAGTATTATAATGAAATCATACGGTATGGATGTAATAGATCTCGGTGTGGATGTAGAACCTAAAGAATTTGAAAAATTCGCATATTTACCAGAGGTAAAAGTAATTGGTATATCTTTTCTCCTCTCATCAGTAGAAAACCGAATTAAAGAAGTAATGTCTTTATTAAAAAAAGGAGAATTGAAAGATAAAGTTAAAGTTATTCTTGGAGGTGCTGCTGTTTCACCAGAAATCGCAGCTGAAACTAACGCAGACGCATTTGCGACAGATGCAATACAAGGGGTCAATATAATAGAAAAATGGTTAAGAAATTAGATTTATTGAAACTTTATTTTTAATTATGTTTTTCAATCAATTTCAACATAATTTAAAATTTAATTTAATGAAAATAACAAATCTAAGAGGTGAGTAGATATAGAGAATAAGAGATTTACTCTCATTTTAGAACCATTATCTAAACGAATAAATGTCGATTATGGAGCATTGGTTTATGATGCAGTACTAGCATTAAATTTCCCGATAAGTGCTTTATGTGCAGGTAGAGGAACATGTGGAAAGTGTGTTACTCAAATTGTAGATTCTAATCCTAAGATTTCAGTACCATCTGATACAGAAAAAAAAATTTTGGGTAATGAAAAAATAAAAGAGGGTTATAGGTTGGCTTGTCAAACTCGAATATTTGGTGATTTAAGAGTCTACCTTACTGATTCATTAATCCCAAAAGGATCCAGAATTATAGTTGATTCAGATTTAGAATCTCTTGGAATAAATACTGAGAGTAAAATTAGACCAATTATCACCTCCCAAATATATGATTTTAATATTGAGGATTTATCCAATTTAGAGAATGATTTTTCTTTATTGGAAAATATTATTCTGAAAAATAATGACTTTAAAATATCTAAAAATCATAAATTATTGTATTTTGATGATTCTCTTTATAATATTACTAGAAAGTTGCCTCAGATTATAAGAGGACAAAATAATAAAATTACTGCTTTTTTCAGAAAGCTTTCATCTGAAGAACCGTGGATTCTTTATGATATTGATATTGGAGATGTTAAAGATAAAATATTTGGATTAGCTGTTGACATTGGAACTACTACAATTGTAGGTTATCTTATTTATTTAAAAACAGGTGAAATTACCGCTATATCTTCAATGTTAAATCCTCAGGTTAAGATTGGGGAAGATATTGTTTCAAGAATTTCTTATATTATAAAAAATGACGGGATGGATGTAGCAAAGGATTTATTAGTTAAAGCTATAAATCACTTGTTAGAAGATTCTTGTGATAAAGCACATATATCTACATCAGAAGTTAGAGATATTTCAATTGTAGGTAATACTGCTATGCACCACATGTTTTTTGGAATACCAACTGAATTTTTGGCTGTTTCACCATATAACCCAGTCTTTAAAGCTCCAATCAATTTGAGTGCTGGTATTCTTGGCATCAATTGTAATCCTAATATAAATGTGTATTCACCCCCTGTTGTTGCAGGTTATATAGGAACAGATACAATTGGAGGTATTATATCATCTAAGATCAATACGTACAAAAAATATACACTTTTAATTGATATTGGGACTAATGGAGAGCTAGTTCTGGGAAATAATGAAGGGCTTGTTGCTTGCTCTTGTGCTGCAGGTTCAGCTTTAGAGGGTGTGCATATTTCAAATGGTATGCGCGCTTCAGAGGGAGCAATTGAATCTGTTATAATAGATAAAGAAACATTAGAACCAACATTTACTGTAATAGGCGATCAAAATCCAATTGGATTATGTGGATCAGGACTTATTGATATAGTAGCAGAATTGTTAAAATCACAAATTATCACACGAGCAGGAAAATTCAATATTAAATCAAAGAAGTTGATTAATAACAGAAGAATTGTGAAAAAAGAAGATGGATATCATTACATCATATATAATAAAGTATGGGATGATAGTTCCTTTCAAGACAGTATTAATAAAAATACCATTAGGGAAATTACACTTTCTCAGAAAGATATTCATCAACTGCAATTAGCAAAAGGAGCGTTCTTATCGGCAGCAAATTTATTGCTTAACATGGGAAGCAAAACTCATGGTGATCTTGAACAAATCCTTTTAGCAGGAGGCTTTGGAACTTACATTAATAAAGATAATGCTGCCTTCATAGGTTTATTTCCTGAGGTTGATCAAAATGACATTTATCAAATAGGGAATTCAGCTGGAGTTGGAGCACAATTATTTATAAAAGATTTTGAGCAGAGGAATATTGCAAATACAATTGCTTATGAGATAAAATATCGAGATATTGCGTTATCACCGAAATTTCAAATGGAATATGCTTTTTCTCTTTATTTCCCACATTATAATCTGAATAAATTCCCTAAGATAATGCAAGAATATAACGAAATACCTTTAACTTGATCTTTAAAAAAATTAATTGATATAACATTATTTAATTTAAAGATTATTTATACATATTATCATTTAAGTAAGATAAAAAAGATATAATGAAAACAGGAAAAGGAAGAATCGTAAAACGGAAATCTGGCAATCGAAGATATGATAGTTTTTGGGTATATATCCCCAGTAAAATTTCAAGGGATTATGATTTTCCTTTCAGTGATAAAGAAGAAGTTCTAATAGATTTAATCGGGGAGCGTTTGAATATTCGTAAGATCTATAATCTAAGTGAACTTACAAGAACTCATGCTATTGAAGATGCTACAATCCCAAAAATAATAGAAAGTAAAGCATCTTTAAATAAAGATAAACCGTGTATCTATTATCGAGATAAAATTTATTCATATCAAGATGTAAATACAATATCAAATCAAATTGCAAACACTCTTGTGAAATTAAATAAAAAATTACAATTAAAAAATCCTAAAATTTCTTTAATGCTTCACAATTGCCCAGAATCTCTTTTTTGTTGGTTTGGTGTAGCAAAAGCAGGTTGTGTTTTTGTACCAATTAGTTATTTGTTTAAAAAAGAATTATTAGAATTTGTTTTAAAAAATAGCGATACTGAGATATTAATTATTGATCACAAATATTATGCTAATTTTAAAGAAATTAGAGAGAATTTACCAAAGATTAAGAAAATATTTATTCGAAATGCACCAAATGATTACAAATTCGATGAAAATTGTGTCGGATTTGAAAAACTCTTCTCAGAAAATATAAAGAACCCTAAGATTAATATAAATAGCTATTATCCTCTTGAAATCGCTTATACTTCGGGGACTATAGGTAAACCCAAAGGGGTTTTATATAGAAATTATTATACTTTATCTGGAATTAGTGTAGTGAAGGCATGGGAAAATTTAGGATTTACTAACGAAAATATCAAGTTTTATTGTCCATTACCATTATTTCAAGGATTTGTGCGATATTTTGTAATAATTCCAGTCATTTTTTTTGATGGATCGATAATTATCGCAGAAAAATTTAATGCTTCAACATTTTGGAGTGATGTTGATTATTATAAACCTAATTGTTTTTGCTATTATGGAGCTTATTTAACAAAATTGGTTAATCAACCACCAAAGAAAATGGATAGAAATCATTCAATTAAGTATGCTTTTGGAGCAGGTGCATTAAAAAAGGTATGGGAAACCTTTGAAAGAAGATTTGGTACACAAATTATAGAAATGTGGTCTTTAGTTGAAGGTATTGGACTCACTATTAATATTGAAGGATCTAAAGGGGGAAAATTAGGTTCTATAGGAAAAACAGCATTAGGATTTGATGTCAAACTCCTTGATTTAGAGGGAAATATAATACCTTCTGGTCGTGATAATATTGGTGAAATTTGTGCAAGATTTAGGCTACCCTTTGAACTTGAGTATTATAATTTAAAAGAAGAATCGATAACTAGAAAAGGAAAAGAAAGATGGGTGTATACTGGTGATTTTGGTTATTCTGACCATGAAGGATTCATTTACTATTTAGGGAGAAAATCAGATATGATTATCAGAGGAGAACATACATTTTTTGCTATTGATATCGAAATTGTGGCAAATTCACATCCTCTAATTGAAGGAAGTGCTGTTTTTGAAGTTATTGATAAAAAAACTTTAGAAAAGGAATTAAAAATATGTGCTGTGATTAAACAAGGAGCAAAAATTACTCCAAATGAGTTTTATGACTTCTTAAAGCAAAATCTTGCATATTTTATGGTGCCCCGTTATATTGAATTTAAAAAAGAAATACCAAAAAACGCAAATGAATTTATTCAAAAATTTATTTTGCAAAAAGACTGGGAAAAAGGAACTTCAAAAGGTAAAACTTATGACACTAAAGCATTATTTTAGTTTTCAATCACTCTGAAATATGAAAAATACAACGATCTCAGAATCTAGTTAAATCTTTTATTGAAAGGTCTTTTACAGTGTTTAATTTTGACTCTCAAAAAAAATAGCTTGTATCCTTTATTTTAAGTTCTTTAAAATTATTCCAAAAAACATAAAAGAAATAAAACTTCTATCAATTAAAGAAACGAGAATATCAGAAGTTAATTCTCTTCAGATGATTAGGTTTCAAAATTAATCAACCAATAATATTTAGCTAAATAGATAGTTTTTCCTACGCTTGAGTGTTATTAATTTATGAAATTAACTAATAAACTTGAATTGATTTATATTCCTGTAACTTACTGGAATGAACCTTCAAGTAGTTTTGAATTGACTTCTGAAGAAAAACACCTTCCTCGAAATACTAATTTTTTTCTACTATGGATTCCTTCAAATAAATCAGAAAAAGTGCTTACTGAACAGATAAAACTTACATTTCCACGTATTCCTATAAAGAAGCTTTTTTCATGTAAAATTAACCTTGCGATTCCCTTTAGTTTGTTAAATACTAAAAAAGATCCAGCTTTTTCAAAAGAATTCTTTCAAGTTGTATCTCACTTAGGAAAAATAATACCTATCTCACCAGCAACAAAATTACTTTACCAATTAGAAATAATAGAAAATACTGATCGTAGTAAAATACATTATAGTAATTCAATTAAAACATGGGCTCTTCTTACCAAATTTGTTTTTGAGTTGTTAAATAAAGGTCAATTCGTGCCTATGCTAGAAAGTACATCCCAAAAGTTTTATAATGGTCAATGGCGTTTAATTTTAAAATCCCAATTTGATAGTGATCGTTTTAAATCTATTTTGACTAAAAGTACTTGGCCCGCTTTTTGTTTACCCATAGATTTCTTCCGTGAAGAAGATATTATTAAAACAAATGGTCTCTGGCACCCATCTTATATTTTTTCAACATTCATTGATAGTGTAGGAGATTTTTTGATACGTTATACACTAAATAAAAGTAAATTTCAAACTTTTAAAGAATTTTATAGCACTGAAAGGAAAAAAGAAATAGATCCAGAATTTAAATTAAGTTGGGATTATAAATATCTGAAAGCACTTATCGAAAAAGACTCTACTTTTAGAGTAGATGAATTTTATGAAACGATACTGCCTACTTTAATTAGGAATTGGACTCAATCTGCTCAAAGTATTCAATTAACGCATGAATTTACCTTGAGTTTAGAATTAAAATATCCTGAACAGAATGAAGATGATTGGTTATTAACATTCTCCCTTTTATTACAGGATGGAAATAAAACTATCCCTTTAAATGAGTTCTGGGAAGGAAATAAATTGAAAGAAGGAGAATTTTCTAAAATTCTTGAAAGCGATGGACACTATTTAGAAACAATTTTAAGAGCATTAGGTACAGCTTCAAAGATTTTTCCACCAATCAAAAGAGCTTTTTTAGAAAAAATTCAACATGAAATCAAACTTTCTTCCAGTGAAGTAATTGATTTTTTGAAATATCCAAAAGATCTTTTAATTCAAATTGGATTTAATATTGTTCTACCTAATGTCTTTACAAGAGGAGGAAAACAACGTTTAACAGCTAGGCTGATAATTCGATCAAAAGAAAGTAAAAAGCTTACAAAAGGAAAATCTACTGTTTTACCATCAATCTTTGATATCAATTCGATGTTAGAAACAAAATGGGAGGCTAGGATTGGAGGAAAAACAATCACAGAAAATGAATTCCATAACTTAATTAACTCTGACGAACCTCTGATTAATCTAAGAGGAGAATGGATTTTAGTTGATCAACAGGATCTTGAAGATTTAAAAAATATTAAAGAAACTGAAACAAAAAGTTATATAGATGCTTTAAAGCTTGGGTTAACGGGAGAGATTCAATTAAAAGAAAATGGTCACACGTATGATGTAGTTATTGAAGGAGAATTAAGTAGAATTATTAAAAGGATACAATCAATAGATTCTTTCGAGAATATACCTTGTCCATCTTCATTTAAAGGGAATCTACGTCATTATCAGCAAGCAAGTCTTGTGTGGATAGGGAATATGATAAAGTTTAACTTTGGATTGTGTTTAGCTGACGACATGGGACTTGGAAAAACCATTCAGATCATTGCATTTTTACTTTATCTTAAAGAAAATTATCCTACTAATTCGGGAGCTGTTTTGATTGTGTGTCCCACTTCAATATTATTTAATTGGTACCGTGAATTAAAGAAATTTGCTCCTGATTTAGACGTTGTACTTCATCATGGAGCTAGACGATATAAAAAAGCTTCAGAAATTCCAGAATTCTTAGAACCACACCGAATTTTTTTAACATCTTATGGAACTATTAGAAATGATATTGATTTCTTAGAAACAATTCGATTTAGTGGAATTATTGTTGATGAAAGCCAAAATATGAAAAATTATTCCTCAAAACAGACGCAAGCAATATACAAATTACAAAGTCAATACAGAATTTGTTTAAGTGGAACACCTATAGAAAATCGTTTACTTGAGCTATGGTCGCTTTTTAACTTTTTAAATCCAAGGCTTTTAGGAACTAGAACTGAATTTCAAAGAAATTTTATTTTACCAATAGAACGATTTCAAGACCAAGAAGCTATTGATAAATTAAAACTAATCATTTCACCATTTATCATGCGCCGGGTTAAATCTGATAAAAGTATAATAAGTGATTTACCTGAAAAGAATGAAATGAAGCTTTATATTGAATTGAGCGATGAGCAAAAAAAAATATATAGAGAGCTAGTAGAAGAATCTCTAAAAGAAATTGAAAGTACTTCTTCTGATGACAGAAAGAAAAGGGGATTAGTACTTGGATTATTGGTAAAATTAAAACAGATCTGTAATCATCCATTTCAATATTTAAAAATTAATGCGGAATCAGTCAATACTAAGTTAAAAATGAAAGAATTTGTTTCTCAATCACAAAAAGTAGAAAGATTATTAGAGATGACTGATGAAGTCATTATGAATGGAGGAAAAGTTTTAATCTTCACTCAGTTTACTCAAATGGGAGATTTATTGCATAAAATACTTGAGATAAAACACGATTTTAGGATTCTATATTTTCATGGGGGTGTGCCAGAAAAGAAGAGAAGAGAAATTATTGATGAATTTCAATCTGAAGATATTGAAAGTCCGCCAATAATGATATTATCGTTAAAAGCTGGGGGCACGGGATTAAATCTAACTCAAGGAACTACTGTTATCCATTACGACTTATGGTGGAATCCCGCAGTAATGGATCAAGCTACAGACAGAGCTTATAGAATAGGACAGAAATCAATCGTAAATGTGTATAAGTTCATTACTATCGGAAGCATTGAAGAAAAAATAGATATTTTATTAGAAGAAAAACGGGATTTAGCCGATAAGATTGTTTCATCTACAGGAGAATCTTGGATTTCTGACTTAGATAATGAAAAACTAAAAGAATTATTAACATTAAGTAGCTAAAAAATGAAGTGATTAAAAATCGATAATAGAAAAAAAGAATATTTACAAGGTAGAAGGCTTAAGCGGAAAGGACCTGAAACTCCAAAAAGAAAGACAGAGTATGAAAAGCAGCGCACTCGTGAGGAAGTTGATCAAATTAAAAAAAATTTAATTAATTTTGCCAAAACTTCTTGGGGAAAAGAGTGGATTTTATCAAATTTGAAAATTGGACGCCCTTTTAGGATGCAGCGAGGGATTGAATATGTAAAAGATGAAAGACGCATCGATAACATGTCCATTAATCCAGGATTAATTTTTGCGACTGTTCAAGGTACAGCACCAACTCCCTACAGAGTAAAAATCAATTTTGAAACAATACCTGAAGATAAATGGGATATTATAATTGATAAACTCTCCAATAAAATCATTAATCTCATAGAATTATTAGATGGTCTTTTACCAGAAGATTTAATTTCTATTTTTAATGAAAGCAATTATTCGTTATTTCCAGATGCTTCAAAAGGTTTGAATGCTACTTGCTCTTGTCCTGATAAGGCTATCCCCTGCAAACATATTGCTGCTGTAATTTTATACCTTGCTCGTGTTATAGACTATAATCCATTTCTGTTATTAGAATTAAGAGGAAAAACTAAGAGTGAAATTCTAACTGATTTAAGTTTATCACAATCAGTAGAAAGTGAACTAAGAATTGAAAAAGACCCAGAGTTACATAAATTTGATTTTAAATTTAATGTACCACAAATCTCCATCCAAGATTTATCCACTGAAAAAAAAACAACTAGATTTGATGAATATATTATTCATTTTAACCTTAAAAAACCAGGAAATATCATAGAAACTTTGGAAAATTTAGGTATACCACAAATTGTTGAAAATAAAGCTTTTGAAATCGTTTTAAGAGCGATTTATCACAAAATTACATCTGAGACATATCGTTTGTCTTTAGAACTAAGTAAATAATTTATTTCTTTTATTTGAAGATAATTTTTAATTTCCCTTCATACACTAAATCTTTATTCACCTTTAATTTTTAT
>JAHPZE010000012.1:0-13350 GCA_019058365.1 Promethearchaeota archaeon
ATGGAACAAACTATAGTTCAAAGGGTTTTAGAGTTTAAAATCCTTTGCTACTGTTATATTTTTTAAATTTTTTATTAATTAAATTAGAAATTTTTCAAGATACTCTAATCTAAATCCTTACAGTCAATTAGAAAATATTTTATCCTGAAGTTTTATCAAATATTATTATCCAGTTCAATATGCTTATAATTAATAAATAAAAGAAGAAAGTCCATTTATCAATTCTATAGAAACTTTCTAATTAATAATTTGGAGAAGTTGGATATGAACTTTCCTACTTTAAAACAAAAAGTCTATGTTAAGAATATATGAATCCTGAAGATAAGGAATATGAACGACAGATTAAAAGTCCATAATACTCAAAATTAGATTGATTCTACTTTCTATCAAACCTTCTTTCTACACACATAGCAAATTGTTTGTCCTTTTGGAAGTTCAGTACGACAGTGTTTACACACCTGATCATAATAGCAGAAAAATGATAATAAAAAAAATAAGTTTAGATTTTTGATTCTTCGTTAACCTTAATAGCATCAGCTTTTACTTTTACTGTTGCTACGGACTCAAGAATCTTTTTATGAAAAACTGTTTCAATATCCACCATATTTTTAATAATTTTTTGCATGGTTACTAATTTCAATTTATTGAACTCCTCGGTTGCTACTTTTACATCGTTTTCTTCTTTAGTAGCTTTTTCTTTCGCAGTTTTTAATTCCGTTTCAGTTGTTTGTATTTCATTTGGTTTCAATTTTTCTTTTGGTTTGCTTTGAACTTTGCTTAGATGCTTTTCAGCTTTTTCTAATTCTTTGGTAGCCTTTTGAGCTTCATTTTGTTCAGTTTGGAGTTTTTTTAGGCTAGTTAAAAGATCATTTAGAGGAGCAATATATTCTTCCCTAAGTCTTTTGACCTTTTCCGTATTTTCTTTTTCAATAATTTCAAATGTAGAAGCTAATGAGCCTACTGCTTGCCCTAAGGAAGGAGTCTCCGTTTCAGCATATCCTTTTAATGCATCAATAGTTTTTTTGATTTCCTTTGTGACATTTTCAGTTGTATTAATATATTGATTACTTCCTTTAATTAACTCACTAATCTTATTGCTTGTAATTCCCAAAGCATTTGTTAAATTATCCATAAATTTCTTAAACATTTTTGAATACCTTCTTTATAATTCGAGATCTAAATTATTTAGAAGTTTATAACATTTTTGTTTATAAAAAATCAACTAAGACTCGTTATTCAGGAAATTTAAATCTAGTCCTCATATAAGCTTCGATTGTTGTGTACTCTTCAGTATGTTTGGATTTAAAATAATTTTTAGTATAAAGGCTATTTGTTAATTTAATAACTCGGTTATTAAACTGCGTATTTTTTGAGGATTTTTTGTAGAGAAAATAAATGGCATGTTATATTGAAAGGTTAATTTTATTGAAACTGTAGAAGAGATATCAATGCCAAAATTAGTAAAAACTAAATTGAAAACAATGGGTCTATTATACGGAATTAAATAAATTTTTCATCAAAATTAAATTAGTCTAATGACTTGTTTCTATTATTATCTGAAAAATAAAGCAGCAAAATTTTAGAGATCATTAATATGTTTAATGAAGAAACTTGCCAGCGCTGTGGTACATGCCTTGAACAGTGTCCATTTTTGCAATTACCTATAGAAACTGCTAAAGAAGAAATTTCTAAAATGATTGAGACGAGAAATTCACGAAAAATAATTAAAAATTGTGCAAGTTGTTCTTACTGTAATGCAATTTGTCCAACAGGGTCAAATCCATATGCGCTCATAAGAGAAATACGATTAAAAAATTATCGTGACAATGGTGTTAGAAGTTTAGGGCTTATAACTGAGGATATTCCTCATAATTTAATGTCAATAGCTTTAGAAATTAATAAAGATGAAAAACAGCGAGAATTAAATAAATACGAAAATCCCCCAAAAAGCAGCAAGATGTTTTATGTGGGCTGTGGTATTCCCTATTGTTTTCCAGATTTGACCCAGACCAAATTATTTGGAGATTTACCCTTGCTAGGAGGAATGGAGTATTGTTGTGGTGGTTATATTCATTCTTATTTTGGTGAAGATGAATCAAAGATAAAAGGATTAGAATTATATGAAAAATTTAAGACACTTGGAGTAGAAAAACTTATCACCTTCTGTCCTGGATGTGACGCTATGATTAAAGGTGTCTATCCTTCAATTATTGAAGAATTTAACGTGGAGGGCCAAACTATCATTGATTATTTTGTTGAAAAATACCATCAAGGTGAGTTAAAAATCAAAAAAAAGATCAATCAAAGAATTACATTTCAAGATCCATGTCCTTGGAGAAATTTGGACAGGAAAATGTACGATGGTCCAAGAGAATTTCTTGAAATTATTGGTGCGGAAGTTGTAGAAATGAAACACAATAAAGAAAAATCTCTATGTTGTGGAGCTCCTCTTATAATATCAAATAGATCTTTAGCAACAAAAATAGCAAAAGAGAGAATATCTGAAGCGAAACACGTAAATGCGGAAGTAATTGCTCATATCTGCACAGGTTGCCTTGCAACTCTATCTGAACATGCCACAGAAAATAATATTAATTCATATTATATTACTGAACTAGCCCAAATGGCAATAGGGGAAACACCAGCACTTAAAATTCTTGAGAATACAAAAAATCTTAATAAACAGATTATTAAAACACTTAGTAAGAATCCGAAATTAATAGCAGAAAGATACACAATAAAAAATGGAAAAATAAGTCGTTTATGATTTAAATTGCAGAAAAACACTAAGACTGCTACTTTTAAAATCGTACTTATTAATTTTTAATAAATCAATACAAAATTCCTAACTTCCACGAGATTGATCAACTTTATAATTTCGAATTTTGTCGTATAATTTTTTTTCTTTTTGTTTCCATAAAATTAAGTGTGAACAAGAATCTTTAAATATCTAAATGCTGTATATCAATATAACATACTCTTAAAAAATAATAAAATTTTATAAAAATTTAAGTAAATATTTAAAAAAGTGGAGGAATTAAAAATGGCAGGTTCTGAATATATAAGTTGGAGTCCTATTAGAAGATTAATGAAACATAATGGGGCTATTATCGTTGCTCGTGATGCAGTAAATGAATTGGTTGATTGGTTGGGTGCATCCGCTGAGAAATTAACAAAAACAGCGTTAACATTAACCAAACACTCAAAACGTAAAAAAATAACTCGCGACGATATCCTTTTAGCTATTAAATACTTCTAAATAGGTAAAAGGCACAAAATCCTATATTTTAAATTTTTTTTTCTTTTTTCCTTTTTCCTTAAAATTCTCAAGGTTTACAGAAAAGTTATTTGATATTTCTTAATTTTTTTTTTAAATCGATAATTCATGTATTAGATTGCATATTACTTTAGCATGAATAATGCCAATTAACCACAATTAAAAAGCTTACTTCAATTAGATTTAAAATCCTTAGATTCCATAACTTTTTAATAAAAGTAAAAGAAGATAAATTTATGAGTATTAAACGTAAATAAATCTGAGAATGTCTGTACAAGTAAAAGGTAAGAAAGTAAAAGTTAAAAATGGAATGTTATATCTAAGCAGTATGCAAATTGATGACATTACTCAAATTAAAGGCTTAGAAGAGTTAAAGCATTTAAAAAACCTTATTCTCTTTAATAATAATATATCTTCCATCAAAAATTTAAAAACTTTAATAAAATTGGAGAAATTAAATTTGTATGGAAATAAAATAGAAGAAATCAATGGTTTGGGTAATTTAAAAAATCTAAGGATATTATATCTTTCTAATAACAAAATAAAGGAAATTAAAGGCTTAGAACAATTGAGCGCATTAGAAAATCTGTCTTTAGAAGATAATAAAATTGAAAAAATTAAAGGATTGACTAATCTTACAAATCTGCTCAGCCTTAATCTTTATGGTAATTCAATAACTAATATAGAAGGGCTTGAAAACCTTAGTAGGTTAAAAACCCTTAGATTTGGCAATAATTCGATTCCGAATGGGATAATGGAAAGATTTGGAGGAATCGATGAAAATGGTTATGCTCTTTATCCTCAGAGATTTATTGGATCTGGAAAAATGAAGAAGAATTTAAAGATTGAATGATTTCTAATTACCTAACATCTTTATTTCTCTTACTAGAAGATCTTAAAATATCATTCAAAAAAATCTAATCAAGCAATCTCAGAATTTGACCAAATTCTGTATTTCTTCAAAATAAAAAGGTATTAAAAAGAGGAATATCTCAGAATAAGCTTTAAATAAAAATAAATTTATTCAGTAATAAAACCCTTTGGAAAATTAAGCAAATTTTTACTTTTTCTTAGAGTTATGACATCTATAATTCTTATGAATTAAAGCAAATTAGTAAAAAAAAAGAAAAATAATATAATTAATTACAACTTACGATTGCTTCCTAAGTCTATAATTAACTGAAACTAGTATTAAAGCTATACTTACAATACCGATGAAGAGATAAAAAGATTCGAATGGAATCGCTTGGGATGATGATAAATTTTCTTTATAGATGGTCACGCTATTTGAGCCCAAATTTCCAAGTGTATCATTAGCATAAATAGTTAAAGTATAAATGCCAGCTGGTAATGTGTCCCATAAAGCTTGATTAATAGAACCTGATAAAACATATATAAAGTGGGTTGATTCTCCGCCTGTCCACGATAATGTATAATAGTAAGAATCGAGATTTTTTTCGCTTATACTTATCAAATATGTGGGTGCTGTTGTGTTGAATCTTGCATTATTTTGAGGAGTGTATATGGTGATCACGGGTGCTATAATATCTTTTCGTACAGTTACCGAATTAGAGCCTACTTTTCCAACAGTGTTATTCGCATAGAAAATTATTGCAACTGTTCCATTTCCAACTTGATTCCAGACACTTTGATCAATTGTTCCTGTCCAGCTATAATTGCCAGTAATGATTGTGCCATTTAATTGATACCATGTGGCTGATATATTAGAGCTCGTGAAAGTTACATCAACCATGGGGGTCGTTACTCCAAATAGCTCATCAGAATTTGGCTGATTAATAGTTATTATAGGTGGACCGTCATATCCATCACTCCATATTGGAAAGTTATCTTGTCCACCACCATCACCGGGAATTGGATACGGACTATCACCTATTATATCATCATCTGCATCTATACCACTATAATTGTCCCAATAATTACCAATAGCACCATTATCCCATTTAGTATTGGTTCCATTATCATATGCATTTTGTCCCAATGGATTGCTGAAATTATTTAGATAGAATAGATTATCGCGACTTTCCCGGGTATTAGCTAAGACTAAGGCACCATAATTAGCATTATTTTGGATAATATTTTGGGTAATAGTGTTATTGTGCGAATTGTCTTCAATTATTATTCCCCTATCATTATATATAAGAATGTTCTGTACGATTCTGTTATCCTTACTATCCGAGATTCTTATTCCATCACCATAATTAGCTGCTCCTGTGTTATTTTGAAACGTGTTCCCTCTAATCGTGTTATTATCGCTAATACCATTAAGAAATAGACCGTAATATCTACTTCCCATTTGATCATTATCGAGAATATAATTTTTCTCGCTATGAAATAAGATAATTCCCTGCCCCAGATTATTAATTACATCATTATTATCAACTGTAATGTTCTCCGAATGGTATAAATAAATACCATCATAATTATCCATAATGTTATTGTGAGTAATAGTTCCATTGTAAACCCAACTAAACTTTATCCCTGCCTCTCCTCCCGAGGCTTCAGCATTTATTAACGTGCAGTTTTGGATGATGAAATATTCATTAGTATTCTGTATATCGATGCAACTTCCCGAATTTTGGGCATCTATCGTTATATTTTCAATAATATATGGGTTTCCAATGCTCCCACTACCTGTACACCAACCAAAAGTGCTCGCTGTTAATGACCAATTGTTATCCACGTGAATTCTGTATGGTAAAACCCAATAATCAGATCCTTTCAGATTTTCTTCTACATTTTTTATATTAAAGCCCCCTTCATTCTTAATCCAAGATTGAATTAAGATAGATTGAAGCAGAAGGATTCCGATTACTACACCTAAAATTATTACTGATTTATTTTTTATTAGTTTAAATCTCATAATTAAGAGTTCTAATTTTATTTTATACCTAAAATAGATGTTATTATCTAAAGGATTGCGTTGATTTTATATTTGTGTTTTATTTTGTATAAAAATGTAACAAATAAAGGATCAGACTCCTTTTACGTTAATGATAAACCAAATAAAGAAAAAAGAAAACATGATTTTATTTTTCTTTATTCTACTATAAAGGATTCTTGGATTCTAGACTCACTTACTAATTTTAAATTAGAATAAATTTTATGGAATATTTAGAAAAGAATTCCAATCTTGATGTACATATTTAAACGTTTAATACTTAAATAATGAGTTATTTTATTATAAGTTATGATTGAAGATTCTGCTTTATCGTTGAAAAAAGCTTATGAAAAAGGAGAAGTTATAACTCTTAAAGAAGCTCAGAAAATGCTTGGAGAATCGGGGCTTATAGATAAACTTTTAGAAACTCCCAAGCGGAGTCCAGATACTTTTGTAGGTATTCGAGCCTATGAATGGCGTCTATTAGAACTCTCTGAGATTCCGTTTACACATACTTTAGAAAAGGTTCAAAATTGGATTGAACTTCTTGTAGATAAGTCTTATATTCATGAAGGGTTCTCTTTAGAAGGAAATAAAGACAATTTACTTGCTTGCCATAATGTTTTGATTACTACAATCCTTATAAAAATGGGATATAAAGATAAAAAAAAGATAGATTCTGGGATAGATTGGATTTTAAAATATCAATCTGTTGAAAGAGGTAAAGAATGCACTTGGCCTGGTATAGATCTCTATAGGAGATTTGGGGGTTGTATGAAAAAAGTTCCTTGTTATTATGGAATTGTCAAATCTATGATTGCTCTTAATGAATATAAGAAAAATTTTGGAGATTCGGAGGAACTCACTAATAAATTAAATCAAGGATTAGAATACATTCTTGAACATAAGGTATTTAAAAGATTATCTGTTGATAAACCTATAGAAGATTCAATTATTTTAAACTTCTATCCATATACATATAGATCAAATATTATTGAAATCCTTTCGCTACTTAAGGCAAATAGTTTGATGGAAAATGAAAGTTGTAGCGATGCCATAAAAATATTAAAAGATAAACGACGATCTGATGGATACTGGCAGGCAGATATATCTTATATGAAATCAGCATGGATAGACTTTGATATACCTAAAAAACCAGGTTTATGGATAAATTATATTATTAATGGATTAATTGGATAAAGATAATAAATTTAATTGTATCTTAAATGGAAAAATTATAACTTATCTTTAATGTTCATGAGAATTTATCAAGAGGATATTATTAAGATTTTATTTTTTAAATTTCTGGTTAAAAATTCAAATTGAAAAAAAAATTAATTCATCAAACCAATTAGATTCAATAAGTAATTATCTGTGTAATTACCGGTATAAATACAGAAAGAATTCATTCATGAAGCTGAGAATAATAAATAAACAGACTAAATCTACTTTTTTATCTCTTTCCCATCAAGAAAAAAGCAATTGAATATTAGAAATAAAGAATTCAGTCGCAAATTGATTATTTTTTCTAATGGAATTTCAAAGAGACCATTTATATATTGGATACGCTATGTTATTCACATAATATTTTATTATTCTTACTTTTGTGTAAAAGGATATATATTTAAAGTAAATAAAGGGTTTTAAGTTGAGAGAAAAAAAAAACAAAATTTGGATTTTATCGATTTTATTCATCTGTTTAATTTCCACCCTTTTTCTGGACAATTATAACGTTGAACAAGGTGATTTTAATAATAACTCTAATAAAAATTTTAATGATAAATTGCCAAACCTTCAATCATCTTCTACATCTTGGTATGACACAGATTGGCAATATTGTAAAGTGATTAATATTACAACTGAAACTGCTGCTGTTCTATCCAATTATTCAATTTCTCTGACTTTTAATCACGCTTCATTAGTCAGCGGAGGAAAATCTAGAGCAGATGGTAATGACATTAGAGTGGTATATAAGAATGGCTTAAATTGGGAAGAGTTAGACCGGGTTTTAGATCCAGACTCCTCATGGAATAGAAACACAACAAAGATTTGGTTTAAAATTCAAGTAGCAATACCAGCTTCTTCATATGACTGCAATTATTCTCTGTATTATGGTAATAAATTAGCTAGTTTGCCTCCAAATAACTATTCAAATGTATTTTTGTTTTATGATGGTTTTGAGAGTGGAAATTTTAGTGCATGGGATGGTTCTAACAAAGGTTCTGTTGGAGATATATTAGAAGTTTCCAGGGAGCAGGTTCATACTGGAAATTATGCTGCAAAAGGAGAAGTGGATGATGTGAGTGATGCCCAAGCTACAATTTGGAAAGATTTTACTGATAAAGAGACTCTGTTTGCTGCAAATTATATATATTTAAATGAAACCTTCAATACTAGCAACTATGTAGCTGTTATGCAGTTTATAGATATCTCTACAGGTTGGGAAAATCTTGTAGGCCTTCTTATTAATGAAAGTATGACTCTTTATGTGTGGAATGATTATGTTGGAGAATCTTATGGTCAATTAGAAATCAATCAAATTTCAAATGGAAGTTGGCATTTGTTAGAAATGCAGACAACCTTTTCAGAGACAACTGGCGAAGTTAGAGTATGGTTGGATGGAAATTTAGAAATAGAAGCAACTATGATTAACACAAGCAATTCAAATTCTATACGATATGCAACAGGCTTTTTCTGGGCTGAACCAGAAGATGAGTCAAATTTACTATATGTTGATAATAATTACTTAAGACTTTGGGTTAATCCAGAACCCATAACCACACTTGGCAATGAAGAAATACTGAGATCTCAAATAGATGATTTTACTTATTATAAAGAAATAACTATTGACCATATGGAAGTCTCTGGTTCAAGTAATCTTATTAATTTTCCAATATTAATTTCAATCTTTGATTCAGACTTGCATGACCATGCTCAACCAGATGGTGATGATATTGCCTTTTATAACGGGAGTGAATGGTTAGATCACGAAATAGAATTATTTGATCAAACTTATAACGGTACACATGCTCAACTGATTGCATGGGTTCGGATTCCTTCTCTTTCACCTTCAAGTGATACCACCATCACCATGTATTATGGAAATTCAGCTATAGGATCTCAAGAGAATCCATCAGGTGTATGGGACAGTAATTATAAGATGGTTCAACATTTGCATGAGACATCAGGTACTCATTATGATTCAACAAGCAATGACAATGATGGAACTACTAATGGTAGTTTAAATCAGAGTGCTATTGGCAAAATAGATGGTGCTGATGATTTTAATGGGGCTGATGCTACCATTAACATAAGTGATAATCCTAACCTAGATATTACGAACGCCATTACGATACAAGCTTGGATTACAGATGATGCCATAGCGAGGAGGAGAATTGTTACTAAGGAAGGGGAAATATATGTTTTAAGAACAGACTACAGTGGACATCTTCATGGGTATCTTATGAAAGGGAGTACCCTTTATTATGTAGAGAGTGATCCTGACCTTATAACCACTGGTACATATCATTATGTCGCTTTAACGTGGGATGGAGTATCAGGTGATCACGATTTAAGGTTGTTTCATAATGGATATGAAGTAAGCAGTTATGAAACCCAAGATAGCATTACATCTCCCCTTGACACCTCTAGTGATCCTCTCTTTATTGGCAGCCATGGGAGTGGTGAATGGTGGGATGGAGAGATTGACGAGGTTCGAATTTCTGATATTGCACGTTCAGATGATTGGATTGCGACCGAATATAGCAACCAATATGATCCTAATTCTTTTTATTCAATAGGAGAAGAAAATTTAGTCCATACATCTCTTCCACATGAGGATTATTTTAACTATTATAAAATCATTACAATTAATCATACTCAAGTTTCAGGAGATGGAATTCTTCTCGATTTTCCATTGTTATTATCGATTATAGACTCAGATTTACGGGATGAAGTTCAGGCTGATGGTGATGATATTGCTTTTGCTAAAGATAATATTTGGCTTGATCATGAGATAGAAGTATTTAATTTCACATATAGTCCAACAGAATCACAATTAATTGCTTGGGTAAGAATACCTTTTCTTTCAGGGACAAATGATACAATTTTTCGTATGTATTATGGGAATTCCTCTATGGATTCACAAGAAAATGCAAATGGTATTTGGGATACAAATACGTTTGGAGCGTGGCATCTTTCTGAAATGGGGAACGGTACTAGTGACGAATATAAAGATAGTAGTATATATAATAATTATGGTCAAGGAGGAGAGGGTGATTCTCTATTTGTTCCGAATCGAACAAGTGGAAAAATTGGATTAGCACAAGATTTCAATAATTTAGATGGAAAATATGATTTAATTGATTGTGGAAACAATAGTATCTTTGATATTTCTGGGAATCAAATAACCCTGCAAGCATGGATAAAACATAACATTACGCCACAAGACCATTTTTATGGAATTATGACCCATAAGGGATGGTACGATGGATATAGTTTGTGGATTGAGCAAAATTCATTGAAATTATCATTTAATCTGCCAGGAGATACTCACAAACTGCTCAGTGATACAGATATTACTACTAATACATGGCACTATATTGTAGCAACTTATGATGGCTCTTATATGAGAATTTATATTGATGGGATACAAGATCCTAATAATCTTACTAAAGTAAATAATATACAACCATCGTCATCTGAAAAAGATTTTTGGATAGGGCATGGGGATCAACCTAAAGAAATGGCTTGGAGTAGTGAATATGAAGGCCAAATAGATGAAGTACGGATCTCTAATATCGCTCGTTCAGCTGATTGGATTGCAACAGAATACAACAACCAAAATGATCCTAGCTCATTTTATTCAATAGGAAAAGAAAATGCTGTATCTGAACATCCACCTAATGCTGAATATTTCACTTATTATAAGGAAATCACCATAGATCATACAAAAGTTAATGGCACAGAAAATCTTGTCAATTTTTCAGTTTTAATTAGTATTTTAGATTTAGATCTACATAATAAAACTCAACCTGATGGTAATGATATTGCTTTTGCCAAAGATAATATTTGGCTAGATCATGAGATAGAACTATTTGACCAAAATTTTAGTGATACACATACTCAACTGATTGCTTGGGTTCGGATTCCATCTCTTTCACCTTTAGTTGATACTAATATAACAATGTATTATGGAAATTCAACTATGGGATCTCAAGAGAATCCAACAGGGGTATGGGATACAAATTATAGTGCTGTGTGGCATTTGAATGAGATGCCACATGATGGAACTTTGGGAGGCCATGAAGATTCCAGTGCAAATAATAATAATGGTACACCTCAAAACTTCGAAGATGGTGGAGGAGGTTCAACTAATGCAACTGGAATAATCGATGGAGCAAATAATTTTACTAATAATGATTATATTACAATTTCAAGTCCTACTAATGCATTTCCACCAGATGAATTGACTATTTCTGCTTGGATTAAAGTAAATTATTCCATATCCAACAGTATGGATATATTAAGTGGAGGAGATAGTTATGCCCTTAGAATATGGCCAGATGGCAGAATTTGTTTTTTTAAATATTATGGAGGAGGTGTATGGGTAAATATGGCGCCAATGGATGTAAATGTTTTAGACAATGAATATCATTACATAGTTGGTGGTCAAAACGCAACTGGTATGTTTTTATTTATTGATGGAGTTCAAAAAGATATTAATACTAATAATTCCGCAATTAATTATACTTTAGGAAATACAATAGAAATTGGGAGGCATGCTACTGGTAGTAATGATTATAATTTTACAGGAATTATTGATGAGGCTCGTATTTCCAATATTGGTCGTTCAGCAGATTGGATTGCAACCGAATATAATAACCAATATGATCCAAACTCCTTTTTCTCTGTTGGAACTGAAAATCAATTAGAAGATACTAAAGCACCAATAATTACTGTTAACTCCCCAAATCTTAATGAATTATTTGGAATAACTGCTCCAAATTATGATCTTACGGTTACAGATGCAAATTTAGAGTCTATCTGGTATTCACTTGATGGAGGAACTACGAATTCAACACCAGTTTTCGCAATAGGAACCATTGATCAGACTTTGTGGAGTGCTCAACCTAATGGCACTGTTACCATTCGATTCTACGCAAATGATACATTAGGGAATATTGGTTATAAAGAAGTAATAGTCAGGAAAGATATTATTGTTCCTGTTATTAGTATAAACTCCCCAAATCCTAATGATTTATTTGGAATAACTGCTCCAAATTATAATCTTACGGTTACGGATGCAAATTTAGAGTCTATTTGGTACTCACTTGATGGAGGAACTACGAATTCAACACCAGTTTTAGCAATAGGAACCATTGATCAGACTATGTGGGGTGCTCAACCTAATGGCACCGTTACCGTTAGATTCTACGCAAATGATACGGCGGGGAATATTGATTATGAGGAAGTTACAATTAGGAAAGATATAATACTTCCATTTGCAGATATAACCAATCCCGCTCCGGATGGTGCTCAAATAGGTGGATCTGCAATTTCTATAAGTGGAATGGCTTATGGTACAGGTTCTAACATTGTAAGTATGTATATTAATGATACAAGATGGGGTGATGGTTCTCAGAAACCTCAGACTGATCCAAGTGGCTTACAAAGTGGAGCATTTATTTTTAATAATAACACCAATATTACTCCAGGGTTTTATTTTATTAAAGTAAACATTACTGATGCTGCTGGTAATGTAAATTCTAGCATTAGATATTTTGAAGTTATTTCACTAGATAATACTCCTCCAATTTTAGCCATTAGCTCTATTTCTCCAAATCCTACAAATGGATATACTGAAATAAATGTAACTTCAAATGAAAACCTGAAAGCTCCTCCACTTCTTAATATTACACTTCCAAACAGTTCTATAATTTATAGACCTATGATCCTAATTGCTGCTTTGACATGGCGTGCTAATTATACTGTTGATGCAGATGGTATTTATACCGTAAGAATTAATGGTACAGATCTCGCAAATAATGTTGGTTATGCTATAGATACATTTGAAGGCGATATCACTGCTCCTTCTATTATGATTAATACTCCTAATCTTAATGATTTATTTGGAAAAACTGCTCCGAATTATAATCTTACAATCATAGATAAT
>JAHPZE010000012.1:13450-107016 GCA_019058365.1 Promethearchaeota archaeon
TTCTATGCAAACGATACAACAGGTAATCTTAATTATCAAGAAGTAGTGGTTAGAAAAGATATTATAGCTCCTGGTATTATCATCAACTCCCCAAATTCTAATGATTTATTTGGAAAAACTGCTCCGAATTATAATCTTACAATCATAGATAATAATTTAGATTCGATCTGGTATTCACTTGATGGAGGGAGCACGAATTCAACTCCAATTGCAGCAACAGGAACTATTAATCAAATTATGTGGAGTGTACAACCTAATGGTACTATTACCATTCGATTCTATGCAAACGATACAACAGGTAATCTTAATTATCAAGAAGTAGTGGTTAGAATAGATATAATTGCTCCTATTATTACAATTATAGAACCAAATAATTTTGATAAGTTTGGGATTACTCCTCCAGATATTACTATAAATATTAATGATACTAATTTGGATAAAAGATGGTATCAATTGGATAATGGAACAGTTATTACTAATAATTACACATGGACAGGACTTATCGCTCAGAGTGTATGGGATCAAATCGGCAATGGAACAGTAATAATTCGATTTTACGCAAATGACACGTTAGGTAATTTAAGAACCGCGGAAGTTATAGTTTATAAAGATATATACTTCCCTTGTATAATAATCAATTCTCCCAATATTAATGATGTTTTTGATAGTACGGCACCTGGTTTTATTGTTAGTGTGAGTGGAAGTGATCTGCATACAAGATGGTATTCTTTAGATGACGGATTATCAAATTATACATTTACAGGGTTAACTGGGACTATAAATCAATTGGCATGGGATGCCTTAGGGGATGGTACCGTAACGGTTAAATTTTATATAAATAATACCTTAGGAGTTATAGGATTTAATGAGATAACAATCATAAAAGACACTTTAGCACCTTTAATTACAATAAACCTTCCATCGAATAGTACCTATTTTGGAACAACCCCAATTATCAATATATTAGCAACTGATGCAAATCTTGATGCGATTTGGTATAAAGTGAATACAATTAATATCTTATTAGGAAATAACATAAATCAGCAACTTGATGCTTCAATTTGGAATAGTTTACCAGAAGGAGTCTTTTATGTCTACATTTATGCAAATGATAGTGTTAGTCACTTGAGTGACCCTGTTATACTAATCTTATATAAAGACACAATTGCTCCCTCAGCGCCGATATTAATAAGTTTTCCTCAAGGAGAAGTAAGTGGTACTTTAATATTCGAATGGCAAGAAGGTATTGATCCTTCTGGGATATCAAAATATAGATTGATTATAGATAATGAAGCAGATCCTTTTGCTACATCAGGATTCATATTTGAAATTAACATAACAGGCAATTATTATGAATATACGGGCTCCCTTCAACCAGGAACTTATCATTTCTTTTTATATCAGATTGATGGAACAGGTCATCAGAGTCCTGCTTCAAATGGTAGTTTTTCTATAAGATCGAGTTTTCAACCTTCGCAATTTCCTTTTTGGATTATCATTGTTATAATCGGAGCAGCTATAGGTGGGGTGGTTGGAATTATAGTCTATAAGAAATCAAAAAGTAAGTCAGTAAAACCTATTGAAATTCCAGAAAAAGCAATTATACCTAAATTTAAGCCAAAAATAGTAGAAGAATTAAAACTATTGGAATATGAAGCACTTAAAAATAAAAGTCACAGCGAATTAAAAGCTAGAGAAGAAAAAATACTGGTTTACATTAAGTATTTAGAAGAAAACAATGATTATATTAAAGCATCAGAATTTATAGGAGAACTGATCATAATTGAAGAGATTCTTGCTAATCCTATTAAAGCAAAATCATATCATCAAAAACAAATAGATACTGCGGTTAGGGGCCTTGATTATTTAAAAGACCAATACGAAATGGAGTCAAAAAATGCTGCTATTTCAGGAGATTATTCAAAATCATTAGAATTATATAAAGAGAGCAAATTAATATCTGAGAATCTTAAATTGTATCTTGAACAACAAAAATCTTCTTTACCTGAAGAAGATGTTGTACTAAAAACAAAAGGACCAGCAATATTAGTGGAAGATACAGAAATCGTGTATTCTTGTATTAACGACTTATTAACAAAATACTTTAACGAGATTGGAATTAAATATTACTACAATCCTCATTTATATGGTGATATTTCCAAAAAGATTCATGGGTTAATTCTTGCTACTGATATTATATTATTTGAAGACCTTGATCCCTCAATTCGGGATAAAATAAAAGCCATTCAAATTATTTTCTCTGAGGATATATCCAATCAAAATATTCAGAGAATTTGCGAAGATTTTCAAAGCTCATCGATGATTTTAATGATTATTGGTATTAAATGGCCTAAAGATAGTGAAACTCAAACAATTGAAGTCCCTCAAAATAAAAAAATAAAATATCCAGAAAATATTAAAATTGTTCACTATGAGCTCTTTTCTAAATTAATAGGATTAAAAGGTGATTATGAGGTTGCCCTTAGGGAGATTTTTAATTTATATGATAAATCAGAACTAGACCTCTTACATGACTCACATAATTTTAGTACTGCAAAGATGCATGATACTGAAGAATTACTTCAAGATCTTAAAGAAAAAGGCTTGAATGAGAAAAAATTAGAAGAATATTTTAACAAGTAAGAACAGTTAAAAAATAGAGATAAGTGTATTTAATTATTAATTAATATTTTTTTTTCCTTTATTTTTAAAGATTCTTAATAGTACTAAACATAACATTTAATTGTTCATATAATTCTAATCGGAATTCAGAACTAAGATTAAATATAAAATAAGAAATTTGTCTTTCTTCCAATTTTGTATATAAATCAAACTCCCCAATCATTTTTGACCAATTTACTTTTTCCTTAGTTATTATACCAATTAAGATCACTGCATTATCTTTAAGAGTTTCAATTAGTTTTAAAATAATGTCATTCCAATGAAGATCAATAGAATCCTTTTTTTTAGCATCAAAAATAACAAAAACTCCATCAGAATCAGAAACTTTCATAGAAATAAAGTTATAGCTTTCCAAGATTAATCCATTTGAAAATTTATAGATCTCTCTATCTTTCTTATCCTTTTTAGAAAATGGCCCTAAATCTTTTATCTCTTTTAAAAGCATTAAACCAGGATTGTTGACATGATCTTCTGATATAAATGCTATTGAAAGATCATTTTTGCTTTCGAGGATTGAATTAATTTCCCTTAAAATCACACTTTTTAGGTTATTTTCTTCAGACTCTTTACTTAACATGATAAAATGATAAGCTACAATCCCAAAAGCTTCTTCAATATTTTCTCCCGTTAACGCACTTGTTTCAATATATGAAATCTTTTTTTTATATTTTTCAGATAACATTTCTACTAATGTTACAGCTTCCTCGGATTCAATTTCTCTTTCTTGCTCCAGATCTTGTTTATTTCCAACAATAACCACTGATATCTCATGTTCTCTAAATTCATTCAATTCATTAAACCAATTTATTAAATTATAATAGGAATCTTTATTTGTTAAATCAAAAACAATAAATGCAGCTTGAGCCCCTTTATAGTATACTTTTCGATATCTTTTAAAATATTGCTGAGCTCCTATATCCCAGACAAATAAACTAATTTCATTTCCAAAAAATTCAAAATTATGAGATAATACATTCAATCCTATAGTAGTACGATAATCTGCTAAGAATCTCCCTTCTACAAACCTGCGTAAGATTGAAGTTTTACCAACTTCATGGTCTCCTATAATAATAAATTTAAATCTATACGTCCCTCCAGACTCTAGTCCAATTTGATAAGATGGACTGTCTCTTCCATAATACCCTTCAGTTTTATACTCAAAGTTAGGAATCGATAATTCAATTAAATCACCTTCTGATGCAAGTAGAATTTGAGCCACTTTCTCCGCAAGAAAATAGGCGTATGGCGCTATTTTATCAATAGAGCCTAGATTTTCAATAACTAAACTTAACGTTATATTTTCAGTAATAGATATAAATAAAATACGATTGTGTTCTGTATCAAAGTTTGCTGTTCCAAATTTTTTAAATGAAAATTCATTACGAAATCTCTCTATAACAGGATTAACAACAGCAGTCATAATTGAGACTAATTCCATATCTACATCCTTTCTGCGTTCTCCTGAAATAATTAATCCGTCTTGATCAGAAACTATAATGGCTTCGGCATCCTTATTTATCTCTAAGAAGTTCTTAAATAATTCACTGAATAATATATTTTTATTTATTGACAACGTGGATGCCTCATAAGAAAAGGATTAATAATAACAAAAAAGTTAATTTACGATTTAATTTGTTATTTGATATTAATATAATCTTATAATTATATAAATTTGATTAAGGTTTTGATTCAGAGGATTTAGAATATAGAAAGCTTTCGGACTTATCATTCAGCTTATTAATCTCAACCGCATGAGTATTCATAAGATTTGAAATTTTTTTGTGCGGGGATGTGATTCATATAAAAATGCGATTGAAATATTGAGGAATATGCCATAAATTTATTTATCTCTAAGAAGTTCTTAAATAATTCACTGAATAATATATTTTTATTTATTTATTTTTATTTTTAATTATAAAGATTAGATTATGACTTTTGGTTATCCCTTTTTTTCAGCTTTGATTTAAATCAAAATAGTCATTTACTAGGGTATAAAATCTCTTTAATACTTCTTCTCCTCGTTGTGTTGTGTGATATTTTATAATGTCACCCTCATTTAATTGTTCAATTAAACTTCGAGATAGGAGAAATTGAAGTGTTTCTTTTATTGCGCTCGTTTTTAAACGTGTTTTTCGTAATAACCAAGTTTGAGTTCTTTTGGCCCTTAGACAAAATTCCAATACTTCAGCCCAAATTTCGAATTTACTACGTCTAGAAGAACTCATTACTATATCACCTAAACAACAATTATGGGAGCTCCTCCTCATCAGAAGAAACAGAATTTTCTATAGAAAATTGTTCTACTTCTTGAGCCCATTCTTCTATTTTAGGGAATAGCTTTTCCCATTTGATGACTTGTTTTCTAATTTTAATTGAAGTCAAAAAATTCATTAACCAAAAGAATAATATTGGAAAAAATATTATCACGATAAAGAGATTTATTAAATTGTTCGAATTTCCAGCATCCAAAAAACGAGTAACCAAAAAAAAAACGTAAAAACCTGAGAAGAAATTAAGGAATAAGAAAGTTCTTACTAATATAGTTAAAGAGGTTTTTTCTTTTGAATAACAATTAAAAAACGCATAAAAATTGGTTATATATGGGACAATTCCGTCGTAGAGAGCTGTTCCTGTTTCTTTATTCACTTTAACCTGTTTAAGAGAACGATTTCCTCTTATTATGAATAATCTATAAAAGATTATTTGTATTCCTATTTGAGTAATTAGCAAATAAAGAACCGTTATCATAATAATTGTCACTATGGTTCCAAACAAGCCATATCTCTGAGATAGTTCAGTTGTTGCTTGTCCTGTAACCAGTAAACATGTCAATAGAATAATAAACACTGATGCAAATAAAAAAAACAAGATTAAGGAAGAGAAATGAATTTTAAATAACTGATTAATTCTTTCTAATTTTGTATATAAAACTTTTTGGCTTTGAATTAATCCATTTTTTTTGTTTTCAACTTTTTCCATAATTTCACCTTAGAAGTTATTAAAATATACAAGGGAGCAATGATATTTAAGTATATAAGGGCAAATAATGGCTAGGGACGTATAATCCTCACCCGAAATATCGTAAAGTTTATTTTTATATCTATATGAATTTCAGAATTGAAGATTGAAATTAAAAATCATAAATCGAGATTGAAAATCTGTCAAGATTGAGAGAAATATTTAATCGTTAATTTTTTTTTACCTTGTTCAAGCCACATTTCCAAGGCATCTTCTGGAATTTTATTAAATAAGATGATCCCATCTTGGAGTATACTGTGTAGGAAGGGATTACCTTCCATTAGCCCTTTTTTAAACTCTTCATAACTAATATTTTTTGGTTGTACTAAACCCTCACTATATTTATAAGAGATTAAAAAACGCTCTCTTAAATCGTTAAATTCTTGGTCGTAAACACATAGTACATCAATATCACTATATTGTGTATATGTTCCCTTAGCTAATGAACCGTATAACAAAATTAATTTTAGGGTTTCCTTATCAATACGATTGATAAAAGTTTTTAATTCATCTAGATGAGGATATCTCTTTAATTTTTTCTCTAACAAATCTATTGATAAATTTTGCATATTCAATACACTCTTTTGCTGTTTTTTGGTTGTAATATTCTGCGGGATAACCACTTGCGAATCCGTTTGGATAACGGGGTTGTATATAATGGCGATCTAATTCTTGGCTTTTCTCAATTAATTCGTTAAATTCTTGTTCATCTAATTCCATTTTTTCTTCTTTTACAAGGCGTTTCCATTCTTTCAATAAATGAATTAGTCCATGTCCCCAAGAATCAATATTTAGAAATAATAGCAATGCTTTTAAAGCTTTCTCAGCTGATTGATGTGCTTGAAAGCATGCCCACTCAAAATGTTTGTATTTTTCACTGTCGGATGCTGCTTCCATGTCTTTTTCGGCTTGTTTAAGCCAATCATTAAATCTATTCATAACGGATCGCTCATCGTAAATTTAATATCTTATCATATAATAGAATCATAAATATAAATTCATTTGCTTTCTAATCAATTTAAATTACTAAAAATATGTGTTTTTTATTAATTAAGTATGTTCCAATTAATCTTTTCAATTTTCCATTAAAATTTCCTTAAAAATTAATTGCTTTTACCTTAAAATTTGTGTGTATCTGATTTAATCAATTCATTGATGATTTTATCGAGAGAAAAATATTATAATTCATAAGGATAGATTTGTTAGTATTCTGGAAAAAATGGAGATACAAACTTTCTTTTTGGGTATATTTAAAAATACAGAGTTTTATAGATGTTGTATAAAAATGTATTTTTAAAAGTAAATCGAATATGGTCAGTTATGAATCAAGACCTATTGTAATGGATAATGGAACAGCTCTATCCAAGATTGGCTTTGCTGGGGAGGATGAACCAAACATAATAGTCCCAACATTCCCTACCAATCCAATTATAGCAAAACCAAGTATTATCCGTCCCCTCAAGGATATGAGTGAAATTAGACCAAGATCTTTAGTGCAAAAAAATTTTTCTCAAGGTAAATCTCCTTTAGAAAGAGGGATCATAACAGATTGGGATGCAATGGAGAGATTTTGGCAAATCGTTTTTTATAATCTGCTTAAAATTGACCCAACAACACACCCTTTAATTTTATCGGAAATACCATTAAACCCAACGGAAAATAAGCTTAAAATGGCACAAATTATGTTTGAAAAATTTAAAGTCCCTTCACTTCTTATTATTTTGCAACAATCTTTATCATTATATGCATCTGGTCGTACAACGGGCTGTGTTGTGGATATTGGGGAGGGAGTAACAAAAATCGTGCCAATTTCTGAAGGCTATGTTCTCACACACGCAATTCAGCTAATGGATATTGCTGGACAAGATATTACAAGATATTTATTAAGATTATTGAGAGAAGCGGGATATCCATTAACATCAGCAACAGAGAAAAGTCAAGCTATAGATATTAAAGAAACATTTTGTTATGTTTCTTCTGATTTCAATAAGGAGACAGAGTTAATGAAGAACTCCCCAACCATGGAAAAGATATACAAAACTCCTGATGGAGAAGAAATAAAGATCAAAGGTGAACGATTTATTGCACCTGAATGTTTGTTTAAACCTGTTCTAATTGGAAAGGAAATTAACTCTCTACCTGAAAATATCATAGAAGCAATATCTTTATGTGATATGAATCTTCACAAAGATTTTTATAATAATATAATTCTTTCTGGTGGGACTTCAAGTTTTCCTGGTATAAAAGAACGGCTGAAACATGAAATTATTAAAAGAATTCCCACATCAATAGGAGTTAACATAATTGCATCTCCAAAGAGAGAATTATCTACTTGGATTGGTGGATCACTTTTAGGATCTCTTCCGAGTTTCTCTGAAATAGCAATAACTAAACAACAATATAAAGAATCAGGTTACGAATATTAAATTTAATATTTTTCACAAAAATTCTATTTTAAAATTTGCTACTTTAAAGTACTAGTTGGAATAAATGAAAGAAAGCAGGTTAAGGTCAGTACTTTAATATTTCCTAGGAACAGTTCTCAATAATAACCTCTAATGATTCATAAAGACTTCTTTTCGCATAATTTTTTGTTTGGAAAATTTCGATAGCAACTCTTTTATTTCTTTTAAACGTTTATTATCAAGTTCTACCGGATTTAAAACTCCAGCTTTAATTGCCTTGGTAAAAATTTCATCTCCTTTTTTTGTGCGAGTCATAACTGTTGTAAATTTATCCGGAGATCCTAAGCCTCCAAAAGAAATATCGGCATAAATATTAGTAAAATCGTTGCACGCATTGCACGCAGAGCGCATATAATTATTTAGCTTATCAAAGGGAATATGAATTGTCTCTGACTTAATGTTACTTTTCTTTACATTAATTATTAAATCTTCTTTTATATTGATTTTTTCAACTTCCTCAAACTTAATATTAAATTCTTTTTCAAATTGCTCACTTTTAGCTTTATCAAAAAAGAAATTCTCATAACAAAACAATCCTATGCATAAATCTATATTTTGTGAGGGAATTATTCCTAATTCTTGCATACATCTAATAGTATAAATTTGACAGGGAGTTCCAACAATTGCTAGTTTATCAAATCTTACTTGTTTTAATTTTTCGAAAGAACTGGTGTAAGTATGGAATTTTTGTATTTCTGTTACTTGATGGTGTAAATCTAATTTAACTCCTGATGAATTAATTAGGTCTTCTTTATTTTTAGCAATATTAGCTTCTCTTGAAAAAGCAGCTTTGGTTTTTGCAACAATCGCTCCATTAATTATTTTTTTTTCTAATAAAAAGTTCAATAATGAATTTACGATACCTCCATCAGTTCCATATTTTAAAAATTCTTCATCATTTGTTTGGCAAATATAAATATTTCTAATATGCCCAATGGGCATTGAAGAAAAGTCTGCAAAATTATAAGTCTTGTTAAGTTCATCATCTAAAACGTGTGTTTGTGGACAAATTATATAACATATGCCACATTCAAGGCAATTATCTTCATTTATAAATTCTGGTGGGCCACTAGATTTTTTAAATCCGATTACTCCACTTTCAATAGCATTACAAAAACTTACACATCCCCCACATTCTTGACAAATTCCCTTATTATGAACTTCCTTAATCAAATCCTTAAAACTTTTAACACTCACTTGTATAACCACCCAAATTTCCTACTTTTTTTTCCATTATATTAATTGTGGATTTCATATATAGATTATGGGATCCAGTCACAGACATTTAGAACATGGAAAATAGTAGTGTCAATAAATATAAAAATTTTTTTCATATAACTTTTAAGGTATGTATTATCATGGAAGATCTGATGAATTTTGGCAAGCAGACATGTCTTATATGAAAAGTGCATTGATAAATTTTAACATACTTAAAAACCAGATTTTTGGATAAGTTATACAATAAGAAGATAAAACATAGTATAGGTGATGTGACACTTTATCTTTACATTAATTGCTTTTTATCCCAACCTTTATATATACGATATATCATACTATTAATAGAATTAAGAGTATTACAAGTATTAAAAAAAAATATTTTTCTAATAATTAAGGTTGAGAAGAATGGTCATATCAGAAATTGATTATTCTAAAATGTTTTTGGAAGCACTACACTTTTTGCAAAACAGTTATAAGAAATTTCCTAAATTTATGATTGAAATTATAGCTGAAAATTATGGAATACCATCTCCAGAAGTGAAGAAACTCTTCAATCTTTTTAGAAGGAATGGAATGTTAAAAATTCTAAAAAATGAAGGATTTTATTATCAATTAAATGATATTTCTTAAAAATAATTCTCATTAATGATTTGATTGGATAGAAAAGTATAGATGGTGTTCCAGCAACTTTATCACTTATAGATGACGCTATACAAATGGAAATCGAAGACTAAATAATTAATTGGGACGTCACTAATTATATAGAGATTCAAAACATAGGTATATATACGGGGGGAGGCGAATTAGGAAAAATCAAGCTGATTGTTACTAAATTTGAAGATTACATGTCCCTAATAGCATTCGAGACTGGAATACTTCTTATTGAATGTTTATGATAGCAAATTAATTTTAAAAGTTTAATTGAATAAATTACTATTTTTTTATTACTCTTAGAATTACTCTAATTGAATTATTTAATGGACCTTACCTAAGGTATATATAATTCCAATTAAGTACAACTAAAATATGTGAATAATTTTTAATATTTGTATTAAAAATCATCAAACAGGAAAAAAATTTTTTGAATATCCAATTTTTAGGACTATTTATAATGAAATTAAAAGCAAATTTAATATTAGATACCAATATAATTCTAATTTTTAGATTCTTTTTTCTAAAGAGATTTTTAAAACATCTTTTTAGTGTTATCAAAAACTTTATTTAAGATTTTTTCCAAATAAGACTATAAAAATGTGGTTTATCCAAAGTAAATCCAAACTATAATGGTTAAAATAAATATTAAATGTCCAACATGTTCTCAGAACCGGGACCTTAATATCAATGAGGACGAGATTGAATTAAAGCCAAGTGGTCTTACTTCGATAAATATTGTAAAAAATTTTACTTGTGAACATACCTATATTGCCTATATTGATCGACATTATAATGTAAGAGATTATTTCGATTTGGATTATAGTGTCGAGCTTCCCAAAATAATTACAGAAGACCAAACAATGGATATTGTTGAAGATTCAATTATGTCCTTTGATTACGATTTGATTAAATTAAATTTAACTCAAAACATATTAACAGTTATTCTTAAAGCAATTCTATCAAAAAAACCATGTGTTTTCATTAAAGATAAGGACATTTTATACGATTATGTAATCCCCTTTTTCAAGACTATTAATGAAAATGCATTTGAATTTGATATGGAAATAATCTCTGAGGAGACTTACCAAAATTCTAAGTCTAAATTCAAAAAATATGTAATCGTGAATAGTTCTGCTATTTTGAACAATCCCTATAAGTTCATTGATATAAAAAAATTAAAGGTAGAAAAAAGAATTATTAATGCTTTTATTGTTGAATTGGATATTAGAATGGGATTAAAAATTATCAAGAATCATATTAGAAATGCAAATGATTTAGCTGTTAAAATTTGTGATTATGTAAAAAATCATGTAAATGAAAAGCATATTTATGCGAAAAATATAATAGATTATCTAGAAAGTACTTATGGAATAATAATTTCTTCGCAATATTTAGATTTCCTGATTGAAGTAGTTCATCAATATTTTGAAATTCCAGTAAAGCTTTCAATGTCTCGTTATGCCGGAGTCTTTTAGCAATACTATCATTTTATTATAATTTTGCTAGTATATAAAAACAAGAAGTTAATGATAATTTAGATAGATTTATTTATCAGAAGTTTCCAATTTAAAGGGTCTGAAATAACCTAACGCGAAGAACATGCCATAACAATAAGCAATTATCCCCAGAATAAATTTTAAATAAGATTCTGAAACCCCTACGAATGTTGTAAGAATGAAAAAGAGTGCTAAACCAAGTGCCCCATTATCTTTTAACTTAAATCCTGTATAAAGTAAAAATACTAACACTGCTAAATAACCAATGAGCATCGAAGGTAAATATAACACAGTAAAGTCAACCAAGAAAATTAAAAGAATTACAATAATAAAGTAAATAACCGGAGCTATTTTTAAGAATACCCATTTATTAGCATGACCTACAATGTATAATCCACATACAATTACAACAGGAACAGATAAAGATTGTACAACAATAGTGCTATAGTCAATATCCATCCAGTAAATTGGAATTACATTGTGCAATGGCGTATTATAATATAGAAATTCCCATATGTTAAAATAGAGTATCCCAAGAAACCAGACAATCATCAATATTCGAATTATATCCCAATCATTTGTCTTATCATGATAATCTTTTAATTTTATAAACATCGTGATAACCATTATTATTATTGCAACTACTCCTAATAAATTAGTAAAAAAGCTTAAACCCACTTCAAGATTTATTTGACCAATCATATCAATTACTCATCTTTCATTTTTATTTAAATTTTATTATTTTTTTAAACAGAATTGAAGATATATATGAACACAATTTCTAAATAATTAAAAAAATTATGTAAATTAAAGATTTTAACTCCAAAGTTTAATATCCTCTATTTTCCTAGCAATTTGAGGGCAATACTCACTGCTTCAGTAGCATTAGGAGCATAAGAATCAGCACCAATAGATTGAGCGAAACGTTCAGAAACGGGAGCCCCTCCTACCATAATCTTCACTTGATTCCTTAAATTATTAGTCTTTAAAGCTTGAATTACCCCTTCCATTTCTAGCATTGTTGTGGTTAATAAAGCAGAGAGTCCTATGATATCTGGTTTATCGTTCTTGACAGATTCTACGAATTCGTTCTTATGTACATCAATACCTAAATCTATTACTTCAAATCCAGCTCCTTCAAACATAGTTAATACCAGATTTTTTCCTATATCATGAATGTCTCCTTGTACAGTTCCGAGAACTATTTTGCCCTTATATTCTTTCTTTGTATCTCCTAATTTTGGCTTTATTATTTTCATCCCTTCTTTAAATGTTTCAGCCGCCTGCATCATATCGACTACAAAATACTCCCCACTTTTGAATTTTTCACCAGCTAATTTTAATCCATTGATAAGCTCTTCGGTAATTTTGATTGGCTCTGTATTTTTTACAGCTTCTATTACAGCTTCTTCAATAGCATAAACCTCCCCTTCTTCGACCAGTTTGCTTAGTGACATTATTTATACACCCCATATTTTTCTACTGAATTAAGAATTAAATCGATTTTTGTTAAATCAGTTCCTAAAGGAACTGCAGCTACTCCTAAACCTAAAGGGACTTCATTTTTCACTGCAAGTTCACATATCTTTCTTACTTGTGCCTCAATTTCTTCTTTAGTTCCATCTCTTAAAAATTTACCATGAATAAGATATTGGTAGGGGGTTTTGAGTTCCTTTGATAACTGAATCATTTCCTCATCATATGCATCTGGTGTCAAACCAATTTCATTTTGTGGGAACATATAATTATTAAAACATGCTATACCACTAAGAGCGCGGTAATCACTAATCTCATTTGCTACAGTTGGTGAGGGTGGCATGTAACCTGCTGTTGGACGATACTTTTTAAATTCCTTCCATACTGATTCCACATACGGATATATATAGGTAATAAAATCGTTAGGGGACATAATCGGTGGATTTGCATATTGATTTACAATTACACAACCGAGCATATTAATTCCTTGTTCTTTATACATTTTCCCTATATGAATACTAGCTTCAGTAGCAAAGTCCATGATCCTAGGAAAAAAGGTTGGATCACCTTTTTTTTTTATCTTCTCTTTTTGAGCTAAATCCGTTGTTTTAACATAATTTTTGTAGAGAATGAAATCATTAAATAGTTTCTCTCCCCGCAATAAAATTGCTAAATCAAAAGATCCCTCAACAATTGGAGGAGAATTCATTTCGGGATATCTATCTTGGGTTTCAACAATCAATTCAATCTGGTTTTTTAAAAATCCTTCCAATTTTGGTAATTCTAATTCTTCTAATGACATTTTATCAAGCGCATACACATCCGGAGAAGGCTCAACCATAGGGGATATTCGCATTGTAGTCCCCATCTCTACTTGACCCATTCCGGCTAATCCCAACCAACTTGCTGGCATTGCAGCATCTACAGTAGGGAATCTTTTTCGCATTATAGCAAATAATTCTAGATTTGCTTCCCAATTATTAGTCAAACGTACAAAATCATAATTAGGATCAAGTAGTTGTGGGTGAATATTACTTGGAACAAGCAAAGTTGCTACTCTATCAATTTTAGAGAAAAGTGAAGTTAATAGAAACCTCTCAGATCCGGTTAAAGGTCGTCCCACCGTCATTTTTAGTTTTCCTTTAACAATATCTTTAATAATCTTAAACATTTTTAGTGTCATTTAGTAATTTATCTTAATTATCAATAATTTACATTAGACGTGAATCCTTTTAATATATCCTTTTTTTTTTTAAATTAAATTTTTTTTGATATGAATTTTTAGAGATAAGAGGAATTCGGTTTGCATAATTTTCTAAATCCTTTTTAATTATACTTGTCTAACCTTAAATAAAGGTATAAATATGATTTAAAAGCTAATGTCCTCCGAGTTTAATCAAAAATTAGAAAAGTATGCAGAAGTGATATTAAAAGTAGGTTTGAATCTGCAATCGGGGCAAAAGCTTCTGATTGGAGGTCCTTCGTTAGATGCTGATGGAATTCCTCTTGAATCTGCTCCTTTGGTGAGATTAATAACAAAAAAAGCATATCAAATGGGAGCCCGATTGGTCGATGTAGTATGGGGAGATGTGCAATTACGTAAAATTCAATTTCAGAATGCTCCTAAGGATTCAATTGAAGAATATCCGAAATGGAGAATAGATTCGAGATATAATATTTCTAAAGCGGGAGATGCGAATCTTCACTTTACAAGCCCAAATCCCGATTTACTAAGCGATGCGGAACCTGAATTGGTCTCACAGTTCCAAACATCATATTATAAGCAAATGAAGCCGGTCTATGATCTTCTTACAGCTAATGCATTTAACTGGTTAATAGTTCCATTTCCAAATGATGAATGGGCTGATAAGCTTTTCCCAGATGTCCCTCAAAATAGTCGAAAGGACAAACTTTGGGATATCATTTTCGAGATTTGCCGTATAAACAATAAGGATCCGATTTCTGCCTGGGAAATTCACAATAATAATCTTTCTAAGCGAAGTAGATATCTTAATCAGAAACAGTATACTGCATTAAAATTGACTGCTCCTGGCACAGATTTAATGATTGGTTTACCTAAAAACCATATCTGGGAAGGTGGAAGTTCTATTGCTAAGAATGGTATAACTTTTATAGGTAATATACCCACTGAAGAAGTCTATACAATGCCACATAAAGATAAAGTTGAGGGTGTAGTGAGTACTTCTAAACCGGTGTACTATGGTGGATACACTGTAGAAAATTGCCGTTTTACATTCTCTGAAGGGAGAATAATTGAAGCTACAGCAGATAAGGGTGAAAAATTCTTACTTAACACACTTAAAACAGATGAAGGGGCAAGTAGATTAGGAGAGATTGCATTAGTGCCACATAGTTCTCCTATATCACAGACTAAATTGCTTTTTTATAGTATGTTAATTGATGAAAATGCTTCGAATCATATCGCGTTAGGTCAAGCTTACAGAGATTCATTGAAAAATGGTAAAGCATTAAGTGATAAAGAATTTATGTCTGCTGGGGGTAATAATAGTCTTATTCATCTTGATTTCATGATTGGTTCGGGAGAAATGAATGTAGATGGAATATTGGATGATGAAACCACAGAACCAATAATGCAAAATGGAGAATGGGCTTTTGAAATATAATATTTTTTAACCCAAAAATTTTCTCAAAGATTCTAAAAAAAATCTACTCTAGATGATAAATAACTGAAGTTAAATAGATTAAAATCAATCGTTAATCAAGTAATAAGAGAATCATCCAGAAATTTACACGGATATATGGTAGATCCATTTTACAATTATACTCCTGAATATGAAATTATAATAGATTTAAAAGCAGGTACCTTAACTCCAGATTTGGGAGGAGATGATGTGGAAAGCTATTATAAATCTATTATCGATTGGTTTCATAAGGTGTTGCCAAAAGAAGGGATTCCAATTGAAATTATTTATACTGCAATTTTAAAGATAAATCCTCAAGGTAAAAAGTGTCATATTGAAGCTCAAGGACGAAAATTTACTTCTTTTTTAAAATTTACATAGTTCAATTCAATTGTATTGACAAATAGAATGCAAAAGTCCTCGAATTTCCTACAGCTAAATAAAAGATTTAAGAAAAAGAGTCTCATAATATGTATTAAAATACAACCAAGAGATCCAAGAAAAATTAAAGAATCAATAAACAATCGTTTAAAAAATATATCTCTAAGATTGGTCTGCCAAGTAAGTTATTTATAACTGAAGATGATATTATTTTAGAAGAATTAACATAAGATGTCATTGGATCTTAAATTATATTAATAAATACTTCCAAACTTCTTATGCAGAAGGAAATTAAAGATTGTATGTTTAAGTATAATAAAATATTGGACTATTAAAATTTCATATAGATTTCTTTTTTCACTTTAATATAAATAAAATACCTTTTTATTCTAATTACAATATGAGGTCGTTATTATGAAAAAGATTTGGATAATTCATAACTCTGAGCATGGAAATTCTGAAAAGATTTCAAAACAACTTGCTGAGGGTTTAAAAGATGGTTATGAAGTAAGTGTAGGGAGCATCCGAAATACTAATCCGGAAGATATTGCTAAAGACGAGCCTTATGGATTAATTATTGCTGTTAGAATTATTGCATTCTCATCAGATAAAGAGATGCGAAAGTTTGTCAGCAATTTAAATGATGTCATAACTCAACCAATTTCGAAAGTCGCCTATTTTGCAACCCATGCTTTAGGATGGAAGAAATTCTTTATAAAAGGAATGAAAAAGACTCTTGAAAAAGTTGGATGCGTTGAGGAAATCTGCCCAGAATATCTTGAAGTAAGAATGCAAGGGGCTGAAGGACCAGCTGTAGAAGGTGCAGATGCGAAAATTGAAGAATATATTTCTACATTAAAGGAATTTCTAAAATAAAATAAAATAAAATGAATTCATTGATTTTAAACTGATTTTATTCCATAAATATATAATATTTTTTTTTGATGATAAAATATATAATCTTTTTTGATTGAAGTAGAAGTATCTAACTTACATATTAGTCTTTTTTCTATTAGTGAAAGCAGAGAATTTTTAATACGAGTTAAATTATTCTAAGACATTCAAATATTAACTTAATATATTTAATTTAAATGAAGGTTCAAAATTGAAGCTTGAGGATATTATAATTACGATTTCAGAAGGCGTTAAAGCCCCAGAATTTAAAGAACTTTTTTCTGAAACTAGATTATATACTTTTTTAGTAGGAGCAGGAATCTCGATGGATCCTCCATCCTGTGTTCCTTCTGCTAGAATGTTTGTGCGTGAATTGTTTAAATATTATGCTCCTGAAGAGGAAATTAAGAAGTTATTATCATTAGAGTCCTTAAGATATGAATTATTAGTTGAAAAAGTTCAGAATCTATTCGATAAGGAATTAAAGTTCTTGGATTATCTAGATAGAGTAAAAGAGCCGAATGCTATTCACATCTTCTTGGCAAATATGATAATGAGATATAATTATGTAATTACGACAAATTTTGATTATTTTATCGAAATGGGGCTGAAGAAAAAACTCGAAGTGTTTCCAACCTTTCATGATTATCATAAAAAGGTTATGGTTATTATTACCAAAGAAGATTATCAGAACAAAGTATCTTTCCAGTTCCCAATCATTAAAATTCATGGATCTAAATGGGATGTGATAAAAGGACGATCAACTAAAGATTCTTTAATAACTACTATAAGTGCTCTTGGACGCGAAAGGGAAAAGGGTGAAACATTTGCAATCGAGCCATATAAAAAGCCATTAATCAATGACGTTATGAATGGAAGAGACTTAGTTATTATGGGGTATTCAGGGAGCGATGATTTCGATATCAGCCCAATGTTGAAAGAATTGAGGAATATGAAGAGAATAATCTGGATAGAGCATGATCACACCCTAGCTCCGGGAAAAGAAGAGATTTTTAAATATAAGTCAGTAAAAGATTTATCAGAATTAGAAATATCTGAATTATCTAAATTAGATAAATTGTTACTAGAACTTGCTTCAAATAAAAACATAGAAGTTTACAAAATTAGAGCGATGACTATTGAATTTGTAAAAGAGCAATTAGCACCAATATTTGATGAATCTTTTGAGCTACTGAGAAAAGATACACCAGAGACTTTAAGTTTTAGTGATTATATGCTAGAAAATCATTTAAAAGCATCAATTTCTTCAAAATATCGACTTGCTCATGAACTATTTTTTGAATTAGGAGATATAGATTCAGCAGAAAGAACTGCTCAAGTTGGTTTAAACTCATCCAATGAAGAAAATAATGAAATTAATCAAAACTATTTTATAAATGCTTTGGGGATAATTGACGTCTCCAAAGGAGATTATGATAAAGCCTTGGAATATTTCGAAAAATCTCTCAAATTTACTGAAAAATTAAATCAAACTGCTGAAAAAATAGCAGTACTTTTAAATATAGGAAATTTATATCATAAAAAGAGCGACCTTAAGAATGCATTTAAATATTCATTTGAAGCTGCTGCTTTGCTAAAAGAAACCACTCCAAATTTCATAAAATTTTCTGTTTTGAATAATTTAGGTATTTTATATAGAGATAATGGGGATATTCCTAATGCTGTAAAAAATATTGAATCTGCACTTGAAATTGCTGAAAAAACAGGAGATTTATTTAGAAAGTCTTCATGCTTAAACAACCTTGCTGGAATGAAAATTTCTCAAGGTCTATTAAATCCCGCTTTAAATTATGCCTCTGGAGCTCTTAAAATTAATGAGCAATTAGGAGATTTAGACAGTATGTGCAATACACTAAATACTATTGGTAACATTTTTAAAACTGCAGGACAATATAGTCAAGCTATGCAATATTTAGAAAGAGCATATCAAACAGCAATAAAAATTCAAAACTTGAACGCCAAAGCTCTTACATTAAATTCGATTGGTGTAATTTATTTTAATACGGGAAAGCTCGATTTAGCTTTCGAAAAATATAACGAAAGTTTCAATATCAACAAAAATATCGGTGATTTGTCGGGGCAAGCTACTGGTTTAAATAATATTGGGATGTATTATCGTGCTAAAGGGGATTTCAATAAAGCTTTTGAATTATTTGACCAATCTATAACCCTCACTGAAAAAATTGGAGAAAAGACAAACTTAGGCCTTCGGTATGGAAATAGAGCTTCTATTTACGAAATAAAACGAGAATTTGAAAAAGCATTGGCAGATTATAAGAAAGCATTAAGTATTGAACAATCTCTAAAAAATTTAGAAGGAATTGCCAATCAACTTACTAATATTGGAGGAGTATTAGGGGATTTAGGAAGATATAACGAAACACTAGAAAATTATGAAAAATCGTTGAATATCATGGAAAATCTAGGTAATAAACCTGGTATTGCCAGAGCACTAAATAATCTAGGTATTATTTATTATAAATACAAGAAAGACTATGAGAGATCTATTGATTTTTTACAACGAGCACTTGATATTTATAAAGAATTAAATATTCCTCAGATGATAATGGAGACGCAAAATAGTATAGATTTAATCAAAAACCAGGTTAATTTAAAGTGAAAAATGGAAGAAATTGAGACTTAAACTATAATATTTAAATAAAAGTAGAATTAAACAATTTTATAGTCATCATCTTCCTCAGGTATTTTCCCTTTTTGTGGATAAATACGATGACGATATTTCTCTTCTTTCGTTAAAATAACTCCGTATTCCTTTACTTCAGAATCCTTTCCTTTAGATTTCTTATTCCTATTTATTTTCTTTTCATTTCTTTGCTTTTTCATATTATTTCCTACAAATATTTATCCGTTTTAAAATTGGTTAAAGAATATATTTAATTTTTCTATATACTTATTAGTACGGCAATTATAAAAAGAATTTCAAATATTATATCTGTGAAATCATAACCCAAAAGTTAATAAAAAGGATAAAAAGAATAAAAAGGAAAGTGGAATTCTCTTATAGAGAAGATTTTTAATTTTATTTTTCTATTTGTTTTTCTGGAACTTCTTCAAAATGGATGTTATATGTTTTTTCAGGATCAATTACCTTATATTGAATGAGTTTTCTTGGAATGATGATCACATAGTCAGGTCCCATTGAGGCTAATTTTTTATTTTCTAAAGTAAATATCTTCTTCTCATTTTCCATAATCTAGACCATAAAGAATAATTTTAATTATTTTTCCTTATTTTTTATAGACATTCTAAATTTAGAGGCGTAATACGTTTCTATAGAATTTCCTATAGATCCCCTAACTATTAACATACTCAAAATCTATATTAAATACTATAGAAATTAAGGTTATATTAAAATAATTATTAAAAAACTTTAAATTTAATTTCTCAGTATGATTTGAAAGCCCTTAAAAGAAGATTATATATCTGATAATAAATAGAACCTTATTAAAAAATAGCAATCACACTTTTTATAGGTAATCTTCTAGATTTATTCCATATTTCTGGAACAAATCTTTATTTGCATTGAAATTCTGTTCAGTATAATTAATTAAGAATTGCTCAAATTTTTGTGGATCAGTGCCTTTCATCGCATAAGGCATAAGAACAGCCCTCATGTCATATATATATAACTGATTATTCTTAATGCCCTTTATATATTTTTTAACAGCTCTATTAGGAAGCATAGCCTTACTTTCCATAACTTGTAGCATGGAATTATAAATTTCCCGGAGTTTTTCTTCTCCTACTTCCTCCATAAGTTTCTTAGAGTATTTTATTTTGGCTGATGAAAAAATACGGGTTCTAATATATGATGGGACTATAACAGAGACATTAATCCCATGACGATGAAGGCGTCCAAAAAGTGCTTCCGAGATCCCTACTACAGCAAACTTTGAAGCAATATAGGGTAAAGGTTCTATTGAGCCAAAGACACCTGCTCCTGAAGACACATTTACAATGTGTCCCGACTTATTTTCAAGCATATGAGGTAAAAATACCTTGATTGAATGAATTACACTCCATAAATTGATATCAAGAACTTCTTTCCAAACTTCTGGTTCCAAGTCTACAGCATTCCCTCCGATTGCAATTCCCGCATTATTTATTAAAAGATCGAGTTTACCTAATTTGCTATGAAAATTTTCTGCGGCACTTTTAAAATCTTCATACCTAGAAACGTCACATTTATCAGTGTACACATTTCCTCCCAAAACTTCAATTTCTTTTTTAACATTCTCTAAATTCTCTTTATCTATGTCTGTAATAAAAAGGTTCATACCCTCTTTAGCAAGTGCTTTTGAAAAAGCACAACCTATCCCTTTAGCAGCTCCAGTTATAAAACAATTTTTTCCTTCTAAATCTTTCGTAAATTTCAACTCTTTTTCTAAAACTAGTTTTTAATGTTAGATAATAAGATCCAATTTATTTAACATTTTTCTTGTTTCCTCCTCGAAATTATTCCAGATACCGAATCCAATAATTGTGAAACCTAATTTATTTTTTTTAATTTGCTTTATAGGGGTAGATGTGAAATAACCAGATTTCTCATGTTACTGGTATTTTGTTAGTTATTAATGAGTGAATGGTGTAAGGGTGAATCATTATTTTATTAAGAAGGTGAAATATATTAGAAATTTAACTATGCTTTTAATATATATCTTTTAATCTTTATTATCATTAGGATATCCATCCTATTTAATAAAAAGTGCATTAAGATTAACATCAGATATAAATTTTGGTTTAATGGTAAAAAGCCTAAACTTTTTTACTTATAAATGTAATAAAATAAAAAGTAAAAATATTGGTTGACTTAACTAGGCATCTATTTCAATAAACCTAATATAGAAGGGTTTATTATTTAGTAACTTGGTTTTTATTTATTATAAGAATAGAGAAAGCGATATAATATGAAACAGAAGAGAGACAAAGTGAACTGTCCGGTTTGCAGTTTTAAATTTATTCCAGAATCTTTTCATTATGAAAAAACACATTTTGATCAAATAGAATCCCAGGGTGTGCTTATAGAATTTCCAAATGGAAAGCATCAGCTTGAGCTTAAGCCATTCACTACAATCCGAGGTTCATATGTAACATATTGCCCTGAATGTGGATATCTGATAAGATTTGTTGCGGAAATAGCTAGAAAAGAAGTAGTAGAAGATCCCTCTCTAATAAAAAAACTGGGGGGAATTAAGGAATTTGGGAAGACATATAAATATCAATTTGCTTTAAGTGAGAAGCCCTATATGGATTATTCAGATTATTTTATCGAAAAAGTAGATGATATCAAACTAAACATTAAGAAAGCTTTAGATGATGTCAATTTTGACCATTGGGGAAGTTTCTATAATAAATGGAAAGAGGATAAATCAATTGATTCTTTTAAATTCTTAATACACTTTTACACAACTTTAATTGATTATTTAGACTCCCAAGTTGAGGAGCATAATAATAAATCAGTGGCACAAAAAATTGAGGAATTACAATTACCCCAAAACCTTGAAATATTAACAAAAAAAGTAGGATATTTAAGAAATAAAATAGCTCATGAAGTATATGAACTAACTGAAGAGGAAGAACAGTTGGTGGAAAGTACATTCACTCAATTCATGAGACATTTAATAATAAAGCAATTAACTCCTTTAAATTTAAATAAAATTAGGATTGAACCTGAACACGAGTTTATTGATATTAATAAAGTGAACTATGAAATCCAGGATTTTTTATATATATATTTAGAGAATTTATTACATATCAAAGAGTTTTATTCCGTATTCTTAGGACCCTTATTAGAAGATCTTGGAGTTAGTAATCCTGATTATAATCCTTAAAATCTTTCTTTCTATTTTTTAAGGGTATTATTTATTATAGAAAAAAAGAGAGATTAAAATATCGCTTAAGATCTTTCTATCTAACGTTTGGGTAGACACTAAATACAGTGAAGGCTATAAATTCTTCTACTTAAAAAATAAAAAGAAATTTTTAATTTGGTTTTGTTTTTTTATTGGTTAGAATACCAGACTAACACAATTCCGAAAAGAGAAAGAAAGATCGACAAATATATAATAAATGAAAATATCTGTGAATTGTTTATAAGAGTCATTATAGGTGATTGGATTGCAAGGTAAATAAGAAGAATTCCTAAAATTTGACTAGTATTTAGGTTATTATTTTTCATAATTTTTTCACTTTTTGTATTTTAATACCTAATATGTCATTGTTATGAAATATTCTCTTTATTATAAAAAATATTAAAATTTGTGTAATGTAAAGCGGATTTTTTTTATTAATAAGATAATTACTAAAAGATGATACTTCAAAATTATAGTGATATTCTTTGAAATGTAAAACTATAATTTTTTAGAGTTCCAAAATGGTTAAGGAAATAAAAGCTAAGTTAAAATACTAATAAAAAATAAAGAATTATTTAAACAATAAAGTGTTAATATTTTATTATTCAACTTTAATAGTTAGAATTGGGTAAATGTGGATGAAATAATGACTAAAGTAAAACTTAATGATACTGAATTATATTACGACGAATTTGGGTCAGGATTTCCATTTTTAGTCATGCATGGGGGCTTAGGAATTGATCATACTTATCTTCATCCCACGCTTGATCCTTTAGGAGATATATTCAAATTAATTTTTTATGATTATAGAGGACATGGACGTTCAGGTAGACCACCAATCAATACCATTACATTTGAACAACTTGCCGACGATGCTAATGAATTACGTGAGATATTAGGATATGATAAATTGGGAGTTATCGGCCATTCTGCTGGCGGATACGTTGCTTTAAACTACGCAATACGTCATCCAAAACATATAAGTCATCTGATACTTATAGATACAGCTCCTGCCTTTGATTATATGGAGGAGATAATGGCGATTGTACAAAATAAAAAATCAACACCAGAACTTATAGCAACTTTAAATGCTCCAGTAGATCCTACTATAGATGGATTTAGAAATCAATTTAAAATGTTACAACCGTTGTATTTCTACAGATTTACTCCTGAAGTAGAAGAGATGGCATGTAAAGTGATAGATAAAATGATATTAAATCCTGAATTGGCAGCGCTTAATGAGATTTTGATGCTAAAATATAATGTATCCTCACAGCTTACTAAAATTGAAGTACCAACACTTATTTTAGTAGGAAAAGACGATTTTGTGTGTCCACCTTCACAATCTCAACGTATGCATGATAGTATTCCCAATTCTGAACTCCATATATTTGAGAAATGTGGTCATTATCCTTTTTATGAGACGCCAGATGAATTTTTCAGAGTTTTACATAATTGGTTTAAAAAAGTACATCTTGAATTAGAAGTCTAGTAATAGATTTAGTAAAAATATATAAACTTTTTATTCTGAATTTAGATATTTCGAAAATAGAAAGTAAAATTAGAGATATTTTTTACTAATATTATGTTTATAAGGGTATGAGCATCGCAAAAGAGTTATTGTATCCCGCTCCCTTCTATAACTTTTTATCCTATCTTTCTGAATCTGAAGTTAAGGGACAAATTCTCGATTGTGGTTCAGGTGGACCCTTTCCCAAACAAGCACTTTTTGTACAATTAGGGTTTGATATAATTGGTATTGAATATTCGGAAGATCGATTAGAAATGGCACAAGATTATGCAAAACAACACAAATTAGAATTATGTATGCAAATAGGTGATATACGAACAATACCATTTAACTCCAATTATTTTGGACATGTTTACTCTTGGAATACAATATTTCATATGAATAAAAAAGATATTAAAAAAGTTATATGTGAAATGATTCGAGTATTAAAACCAGAAGGTCTTTGTTTCGTTAATTTCCTTTCTGTGGATTCAGAGTATTATGGTAAAGGTGTAGAAGAACACTCTGGTGAATTTATACAAATTGAAGGGGATGAGAAAGTTATGCATACTTTTTTTACTGATGACGAATCTGATGGATTTTTTGAAAATCTAAATATCGAAATCTTATTCAAAGAAAAAAGAATCTTACACAAGAAACTTGAAGATCGAGTAATGAAAGATAGTTATATTGATTATATTGTTCAAAAGAAAAAAATTTGAAAAGTATAGAATCTTTATTATAATGAAGTATTTTATCTTATGTTGTGGATGTTATAAACCCATTAATAAATATCAATTTTAATCAAATAATACTAATATAATATTGTCTATGAGGAGGTAAATATGATATTAAAAGAGGAAAAAATATCAAACTCGAAAAAAGCGATGTATGTAATATTTTTTATTGTATGTGCTTTATTAAGCATCCTGACTACATCAGCTATTCATTTTAAAATTTTAACAGTAATTCAACCAGGGTATCTATATAACGTTTACCTTTTAAATTTCCTTTGGATGGACATTCTAATAGGGTTTGGAATAGGTTCTGCTTTATTTGTTGCTATTCGTGTAGTTATTAATTATTATTTCAACATAAAAGAAGGACCAAATTCAATTCAATAAATATCAAATACTTATTATAGTGGAAATTTACTCATCGCGATTTTAAGTTTTTGAAAACCCGCTTCTATCATATTAGGAAGGTTATTTTCAACACCAAATTCAATATATCCCAAGCTAGATCGCCCATATAAGAATTTCATTCGCTTTTTAAAATTAGTTTCTAATAAGCCTTTATAATTGGATAAAAGCTCATTTAAAAAAAGATCTCCCTCTTCATAGAAAAGAAAATCTGCTGCAGGGTCATAGATTCTTGATTCTTCAAAATCAACTATTCCAGTAATTTCAAAAGTTTTATCATCAACTAAGATATTACTAATGTCAAAATCTCCGTGAATTATTGTATATTTGAATTTAAAATTTTTTTTTTCATTTAGGAAAGAATTAAATAAATTTGTTATCCATCTTTTTTGAGTCGAATTCATAGATTTAAAGATAGTCATCTGGATTTTCTCAAAATATTTTTCCCAATTCTCTCGATAGATTTCACATAAGAATGGAGTTTCAACTATCCCTTTACTTATCGCGTCTTTAAACAGCTCATCTGAGTGAAGTTCGGAGAGAAATTTACTAACTTCTTTGGCAATTTTGATTTTTTCATTATTTGAAGTTGAATAATAACACTTGGATAATGGAATTCCCTCAATTTTTTTATATCCCATAAGAGGGCAATCTGGATCTATCGAGAGATAGATTGGTTGAGGGATAACTACAGAAACATACTTTTGGATATGATGAAGCATTTTAAGTTCATTTTGAATCAGTTTAACACCCATATGGTTCCGGAAAACCTTATCAGGGATACGGAATATAAACTGGTTTTTTACTTCAAATACATTATATGTTCCATGATAAAAGAATCTGATATCGGGTTCCTCTATATCTGGGAAAAATCCATAAATACCATCAATTACTTCTGTTAAAGATATGTCCGCAGCTCGTTTTTCTTCGAATAAGGTCATTGTTAATAATGAATTATCATTCTTCTCATTTAAAAAATATTGGTTTGAAACCTTAGAATAAAGATCAAATCTTTTTTATTTAGGAGTGTTTTATCTTAAGTTATGAACTTAGTAACCTTTTTCATTGAATTCAGACTTAAGATTAAGCAATACAAGTTAGCTTTTATATTTCTTTTCTTTTTTTGGTTTGGGGGTTTTCTTTTTTTTCTCATTACAGAACCAGACCAAAACGTATGGGTTATTTTTTTATACTCTTTAACTGTGCGCTCTCCAGTAGATGCGAGCGATTTCGTGAATTTATATGCTTTATTATGGCCGATATTATTGGAAGTGATTGTTTTTGGCTTCATCATTGGAGAATTACTGGAAAAGTATAATCCGATTATAACAAGCAGAATACTTGCTAGTCATAGGAAAAATCATACAGTAATCATTGGATATCATCATCTTTCTAAAAGAATTATTGAATCATGTCTCGAATGTAAAAAACCCTTCTGTCTTATAGAAGATGATGAAGAAGCAGTAGAAGATCTAATTAATGCAGGACAACCAATAATAATTGGTGATGCTACTGAAGTAACCAATCTTAATGCTGCAAATATAAAACAAGCGAAAGAAGTTTTTATCAATGTTGGAGATGTTAGAGTTGCTATAATTTGTACTGAAAAAATTCGCAAGATGAATCCCAAAATTCCAATATATGTACGCGTATTTGAAGATCACGTGCAAGAGTATCTCAGACAACCCCCATTAAATGCCTTTCCATTTTCCACGTCGAAATGGACTATGGATGATATTGATAAGTGGACAAAAGATAAAACTGGAAACGCAATTGTGATTGGTCGTGACAGTTTAACTCATCGGATTGCTTATCACATTTCTACACAACCAGACCGTGAAGTTTTTCTTTTTGATGATGAACACGATGGTATCGAGTTTGAAGTAAATGAAAGATTACATATCATCAATGAGTTCGCTTGCTTCTTGAGTGATTTACGTACTCACATAAAACTCGAACATGTTTCCCAATTATTTATTTGTTGGAAACGGGAATCTGAATTTGATGAATTACTCTATCTAACAGCTAAAATCCATTTACGGTATCCATTCATTAGAGTATTTGTACGAGTTTTTGATGAAGAACTTGAAAATTTAGTTAAAAGGTATAACGCAAAAACTTTCTCGTCTTCTAAAAGAGCATTCAAAATGCTTCAAAAAGAAGTTCCACCAGATTCAGCGATTTGTGCAACCAATAAAATAAATCGAAAATATAGCTCAATAGTAAATCAGAACTAAAAAAAAAATTAGTTTTTTCTATTTATTGTTTATTTTAATATTTCCTTGTTTAAACATCTCATATTTCAATCTAAATTAAAAGCAAATTCACAATTGATACATTTTTTTACACCATGGAATAACTGGATTCCACAATTTGGGCATTTGTATCTTTTTTCCTCTTCTCTAACCCATTTTTCAGTTCCAAGTTCTCGCCAAGCAGGAATAGCACGAAGCATGACCTTTTTCTCTAAATGATCCGGCCAAATTATTATGGATGTGCACGGAAAATCATCACATAGATAACACCCTTCAAGCTTTTTATTCTTTATACAATCTTTAATAGGACATGTTCGACAGAAATGAAATATAATATCATCAGATAAACATCCTGTACAAGCTATATCATCTACACTTTTTACTCCCTAATCATTAAGGGTAGGTAGTATTTCTTTTTTAAACTTTAAATCATTGTCTCTATGAGCTTTGTAAATTCTACATACACCACAATATAAACCACAAGGAGCTAAAAGTTCTTTTTTAAGATCAAACATTTCAAAAATACTCAAAAATTTTGATATAAAATAATTCTCTAACATTTAATTTGAGGTGAACAAATTTTTTCATTTATTTTTTTATAATTTTGTATATTGTTCATTTATGTTTAAATATTCCGTACTATGTCTAGTAAAACTTAAATACTCTGTACAATACCTAGTGATTAATAATAAAAATAACCAACAAAAAAATGATTGATAACCTTAATAAAAATATCTTAGAAGAGTACCAAAAAGATGCTAGTATAGCCTACAGAACTTTAGCAGAGAAAATTGGAGAAGCTCCATCAACAGTTTTTTCAAGAATTAAACAAATGAAAGATTCTGGAATTATAACAGGGGTAATCCCTTTAGTTTCTCCTGTGGCAGTAGGCAAAGCTACTACCGCTTGGATCAAGATAAGTCTTGATATCGATACAGATTGCTGTGATTTTGCAGATGAAGTAGCCAAAAATAAGAACGCAATGGAAGTTCATGAAATTGCTGGTGAATGGGATATACTAATTAAAGTCAAAGTAGAGGATAACCTAGCTTTGCATGATCTTACAAAGGAAATCAGCAAAATATCTGGGATTAGAAATATGGAATCACTGATTGCCTTTAAAACAATAAAAGAGGATCCTAGAATAGCTTTATAGTTAGTAGTATATGATTCAAGATATTAAATATGGCTATTCAATCGCTATATAAATTAAAAAGAAATTTCGAATTATTTTAAGAGAGTGATGGCTATAACAAATGAAAATAACATTATACAGAAGTTTTATAAAAACTTAGAACTGAAAGGTTATAAAGGAAAAATAGTATCTGTAGAACATATTCCGGATTTACGTAGAGATGTTCAAAAATATCATGATCAAAAGCTTATAGATCCCAAATTTTATGAAGAATATAAGTCTTATTTTGAATTTGAACCAGAGGTTGATTTTCCTCAAATTAGGTCGCTTTTTATCATATCAGTTCCAGTACCGCAATTTGAAGCTTTCTTTCACTGGAATAATAAGAAGATCTCCTTACTAATCCCTCCTACATATTTGTATTGGCTTAAAATAACTAACGAGATGATTGAATTTCTTACTGAAATATTAAAACCAAGTGGGTATAATGTAGCTTACGCTCGTCTTCCTCAAAAAACATTAGCTGTACGTAGTGGATTAGCGGAATATGGTAGAAATAATATCACATACGTATCGGGAATGGGAAGTTTTCATCGCTTAACAACATTATACTCCGATTTTCCTACAAAGGAAGATAATTGGAGAGAATTACAAATGATGGATTTATGCAAGGAATGTTCTGCATGTACACGAAAATGCCCTACGGGAGCGATTCCAACCGATCGTTTTCTACTTCGAGCTGAACGATGTATTACATATCATAATGAACAACCTGGGGATGTTCCTTTTCCAGAATGGATTGATCCAAAAGGGCATAACTGTTTAGTAGGGTGCTTGCATTGTCAAAAAGTATGTCCTGCTAATAAGAAAGTTAGAAATTGGACTGAACCAGGACCAGAATTTAGTGAAGAAGAAACAAAACTAATAATGAATGAAATAAAATTCGATGATCTTCCCACAGAAACTAAGAATAAATTTGAAAAATTTGAATTTGTTAATTATTTCGAGGTTTTTCACCGAAACCTAACTCCTTTTTTTAATAAAACTTAGGAAATAAAATTTCTTTAAAAAAGATTTTTTTCTAAAATTGTAAATATAATGGAACATAAAAAAAAAAGGATTTTGGCTAATTTTGCTTTTATTTGATTGAACTAATCTTCTGGCATTGATAAACCGATCATTGGTAAGGCATCTACTCCAGAAAGGAATGTCTCTATTTTGTAACTAAAACCTGGAACATCTGAATATATAAGATTCATATTTGTAATGCGTTTAAGCATTTCATCATATTTTCCTTCTTTAACTTCTGTTGCGGAGATTGATTTGATTCCTTTATGGGTGGCTTTAACTGCAACACGGATGAGTGATTTTTCTAATGATCTATCCATTGGATATTTTTTCACTATCTCAAGATATTTCTCGGCAATAGTTTTTTCTTTACCATAGGGGATATAGGATGTTGTAAGAATTATAACCATTAATTTCGCCTCTATTTAATAAATATTTTTAAAAATTAGATTTCAGAGTAATATTCATATGTTTTAATTCAATTTAAACGTTATTAGGAAAACTATTCAATGCTTTCAGTAATTAATTTTCTAGAAAAGGAGTTTTCAAAAACTAAATTAATATTCTGATGGAGTAAATATTCACCATTCATATCTGCATTTAGTACAAGATTTCTTTTTTGCGTATATACGTCTTGGAGTATAGCTAATTACATTGGATTTATCATCTATTTCTCTTATAGCAAATCCCATAGCACCACAATTAGGGCATACTCTTTTATTAATTCTAGAATCGTCGCTTATAGAATGTGAATCCTCTAACTTTTCTGAGAGAGATGGTGGAGTAAATGATTGCTGTTTTGGAGGAAAAGATGGCGGAGTGTAAGATAACTCAACTGGAGGCGGTGGTTTATAAGACTCCTGACTTGGTGGAGGAGTTGGAGTTGATTTGTGCATTAATTCTTGAATTTTAACAAGCAATTTTTGATTTTCCTTGGCTAGTTGAGCTATTTGATGATCTTTTTCAGCAACAAGTGCTTGATAAAAATGAATCTTAGAAAATAATTCTGTTATTTGATCTGATAATTTATTAATCGTAACTTCATATTCAGATATAGGTTCCTCTGGGTTGTTATACATCACAATTCATACTCCTCATTCTTAACAATATTGTCGGGTCTTTCTATTGTACTTAGTTTGATTTAATATATAAATGTTTTCGGAGTGAAATTTTCGAAAAATAGATATTAATATGAGCTTTATAAATGTCGAGCTTAACATTTGCTTCAGAGTAATAACATTTAAAAAAACTATAATGTATTTTACTATATTAAAGAATTCAAAATAGAAAGTGATTTATAATGTCTAAATTAAATGATTCTTCAATTAAAGAATTGGAAAATCAAATTAAAACTCTTGAGAACAATCTACAAGAATTGAGAAATGAATTTATTAAAAAAACTGGGCAATTACCCTCAAGAAATTTAAGAGATTTCAGCTGGAAATGGACAATTTTCGTAACTCTGGGTTTTGCGTTTATATCAAGTATTGTCTATCTTTTAGGTATAGCAAAAGTTGGTATCTCAGAAAATACGGGTATTCCATCATTCTTTTTTCATACTGATTTAGCATATTTTAACATTCTCACTCTTTATGTTATTATCATGGTATTAATAGTTCAATCAAATAAAATTAACGGATATCAAACACTAGTGCTGATTTCAGGTTTTTGGTGCGCTCATTGGTTAATTTATGACTGGTCATGGTGGACTCTTAGAATTGGGATGGGTACAATTAACTTAGACGGTTTCTGGATACGTGGATTAGGATCTCCAATAGTCGTACCTCATCCTTCAATGGGGATGTTCTTATTATGGGCTATCTTAGGAGGGATAATGGCTTTATATACCTTCACAATACCCAAAAATTATATTGAACTTTTGCCTCCTACGATTTGGTTATATACCGGATATCCCAACGCAAGTATTTGTGAGATGATAGGTATATCAGATGATATTATATTGATTATTGGGATAATACTTATAGTTATATCATTTTCTATAGGTGGATTCTTTACATATCGAAGATTCAAGGGCAGATCTATAGAATATCATAAAAAACGAGACGAAATTAAAAATAGCTTTAAAAGAGAAAATCTAAATTTTGATCCACTTACACTGCCTTGGATTTTTATTATAGCAGGAATGTTGATATTTATGTATCTTTTTCTTGTATTGATACCTGTAATAGGATTATTCTTAGGGTTTATTTCGTGGATGCTGATTCCGCTTTTTTATATACTCTTCAAAGGATCAAGTGCACTAAAGTATAGAAAGACAGTTCAAATAACAATTGCTATTACCTTAATTATATCAATAATAGTGATAATGTATGGTATACATATGTGGCTCCTTTAAATACTACATAAGATTTTTTAATAATTCTTTAAAATTTTGGATTATTTAAACACAAAGTTATTAATTTATTAATTCAATTAGAATCAGATTTCAAAAATGCTCATCCAATAAATTTTTCTATTTTTCGCTTAATAACCTATTTCTTGAAAACCTTAAAGCAATTATTATTAATATTACACCTAAAATCAAAAAACTCATAGAATTAAAAACCTCCGCAGCTTCAGCTCTCCAAAAAATCTGAGATCCTACTAATTCTGGCATAAATCCTTGAATATAGTGAAAATGTAGTTCACTTATAAATGATAATATTATTAATAAAATTCCGAAAAATAAAATCACTTTTTCAGCTGAGTTATATTTCATTTTTCCTTTCATCCTTTACTATATTAACAATGTTCTCTTTCATTTTTCCAAAATTTTCAATCTTATTGTATTTCTTATTTTTTGATTGAAAATGAACATAGATTTGTGATTCTTTTAGATGTGGAAAATTTTCAATTAATTTCTTTTCTCCATGTATAATGGTTTGAAACACAAGTGGTAAGTGACTACGAAATATTCTATCTCGCATACTCGCCCATCCAAATAGTAATCCTCCACTCACGTGAATATAGAAATGTAATTCAAGGTGATCATTTGTCATTAGCCATTCAGCTAAAACTTCGTCTCTCATAAAGCGAGTATAAAAGCTGGATATTTGTTTTAAATCATAGTCATCACTTATAGTCAAGAATAGATCTCCCGTTGAATCAGAATGAGTTAAAGTATATCTTCGCGGTAATTTTAAATTATTAGATTCTACCGAGGCTTTAAACACTACTTTTAGTTTCTCAGGATTAAAATCTACCATTAGTAAGTCTAAAATAATCAAAAATGATGTTTAAACGTTTTTTTTATTAAATATTACTATAAACTATTTAAAATTGTTTTTAATTTAGGATTGTATTATATATTAAAAATAAATTTACTAACCTAGATGTTATGAATGAACACTCTAAAAGGTAAAACAATTTTTATTACAGGTGCTAGTAGAGGGATAGGAAGAACTATAGCTTTACGGGCCGCAGCAGATGGAGCTAATATTGCAGTAGTCGCTAAGACTAAAGAACCTCATCCAAAATTACCAGGAACAGTGTATACTACTGTAAAAGATATTGAACACGTCGGAGGTAATGCAATCCCATGTATAACAGATATAAGATTTGAAGATCAGATTCAAACTGCTATTGATGCCACTGTTGATAGATTTGGAGGGATAGATATCCTTGTGAATAATGCCAGTGCGATAAATTTATCTCCAACTTTAGAAATTGGGATGAAGAGATATGATCTTATGTTTTCTGTTAATGTACGAGGGACTTTTTTATGTTCAAAGTTATGTATTCCGTATCTAAAAGACGCAGAGAATCCTCATATTTTGAATCTATCTCCTCCTCTAAATATGAACCCAAAATGGTTTAAAAATAATCTAGCTTATACTATGGCTAAATACGGAATGAGTATGTGTGTTTTGGGGATGGCAGAAGAATTTAAAAAAGATGGGATTGCAGTTAATGCGTTATGGCCAAAAACGTCTATAGCTACTGCAGCTGTGAGAAATTTATTAGGTGGCGAATCAGCAGTTAAACATTCGAGAAAACCAGAAATTGTAGCAGATGCTGCTTATCTAATTTTAACTAAACCAAGTAAAGAATATACGGGTAACTTTTTCATTGATGAAGAAATTCTACTTGAGCATGGGATAACTGATTTTGAGAAATATTCAGTTGATCCTAATTCGAAATTATACCTTGATTTCTTTCTATAATAAAAAAAATAAGAAAAGAATTAAAATTAAGGATTGTTTTTTATAAACTCCACTATTAGGTTGGCTAGTTCAGGACCCTTATCTTCTTGGATAAAGTGACCAGCATTTTTAATTGTAGTATGATTTTGTCCTTGAGCACCTGGAATACTTTCTTGCCAAAATTTATCTCCCCCTCTTGTAATTGGATCACTATCAGAAAAAGCGGTTAAAAATGGTTTTTTCCATTGAAAGAACTGTTCCCATGCTTTTTTATTCGCCATGTGCTCTGGATCTTCTTTAGTAGTTGGAACCAATGAAGGCATAACTCTTGCTCCCGCTTTAAAAGTATCATCCGGAAACGGGGCATCGTACGCTTTAATCACATTACTAGGCAATTTAGTAACTGTAGCCCCTTGTATTATCTTTCCTATATCAAATTTCGATGAAGTTTTAGAAAACTCTTGCCATTCTAAAAAAGCTTTACCCATCTTCTGTTCTCCTGTGGGTAATCCTCCATTCGATAAAATAATCCTCTTAAAACGTTCTTGATTCTCAATAGCAACTCTTAAACCTATTAATGAACCCCAATCTTGGCAAAATAAAGTAATATTTTTGAGATCAAGCAGATTTACCATTTTTGTTATCCACACCACATGCTTACGGTAAGAATGATCACTTTGTTCAGTTGGTTTATCAGATCGTCCAAATCCTACTAAATCAGGTGCTACTGTTCTGTAACCCGCTTGTATTAGAATTGGGATCATATGTCTATATAAAAAGGACCATGAAGGTTCTCCATGCATGAGAAGGATGCTTTCAACATCTTTTGGTCCTTCATCTATATAATGAATCCTAACTCCGTCAACATTTAAATAATTAGGTTTAAATGGAAAATTTGGGAGATTCTTAAACTTTTTCTCCGGAGTGCGTAATAATTTCATATAAATTTCTTCTCTTTGTTAATTATTAAAATTATTAAATCTTAGCTATCTTTTAAATTACAATTAATTTGTTTAAATTTGAATTTAGATGATATTAAGCAGGTGAAATCAGAAAATTAAAAATAAGAAACCATTTTTGTGATAAATTTCTTATCAAAAAGATAAAAAGGCATGATATCTTAATTAAAATTGTAGTGAAAATTATTAGTCATAATTTATCGCTTTTTTAAATTCAATTAAATTTTGAGACATATTTATGATTCGCGTTCTAGATCAATTAGGTAAAGATAATAAAGATTTTTTTACTTCTGATGAATTAAAAAAACATTGCGATGATTTGTATATCGATTATAGGCGCACAATGGATTATCTTGTTTCTCGTGGACATTTAGTCCAGATTATTGAAGATATTTATTATGTGAAAACCATTAAAGAAATTAGTAAAAACCAGTTAAGATATTCAATTTTAGAATTTGTGGCGAAAGGATTAAAATTAAAACGAATTAATAATTGGTATTTTGGGCTTTACACCGCATTAAATATAAACAAAATTAGCCACGATCATCAAGATGAATTTTTGTACTTAATTAATGATCATATTTTAAACGAACAACCTATAAAGATTTTAGGTAAAGATTTTAGGTTTTTAAGATTCAAAAACGCTTTTTTCAATTTTGGTATTATAAAAAACAAAATCAGATATTCTGATCATGAAAAAACGATTTTAGATTTAATTTATTTATGGGAATCTAATCATATCAATGAAAATAGAATATATATTGAGGTGTCTAAATTATTGGAAGGAATATCTGAAGAAAAAATATTGCAATATGCCCAATATTATCCGGATTCTAATCAAAAACTATTGAAAAAAGCTTTGAATAAATCATAAACTTTATTTTTTAAATGGATTTGGAATCCATTTTCGTACTCTCTTTTTATATTGTATATACTCATCACCAAACATATTTTCAAGTATGTTTTCTTCAAAATTTGCCATCCAATTATAGACTAAGAACACTAGAATGAAGAAAGCGATGCTAATCAATGAAATGGACAAAAATATAAATGCTACATAAATTAATAGTATTCCAGAATACATCGGATTTCTCACATAACCAAGAATTCCGTTGGTAATCAATGAGTCAGGCGGTTTGTGTGATTTAAATAAAATTCGATGGGATAATTCTATAAAGATAAGAGCAATACAAAGAACTGATATAAATAATATTAACCGAATAATAAAAGGTACAAAATCGTTTAAAATTGTCGATATTTTAAGTATGTTTGAGTCTAAAAACCATATTAATATAAAGACTATTGGTATTACCGCATGATATATATGTCCATGTGGTATTTCTCGCTCATGGCCTTCATGTCTTTTTAAATTCATTTTTAATCCATTATTTGTAGACTTTTATATTCTAGATTTTACAGTTTATTATTTATTTTTTATATAGACCAATTTTTCATATTTTCTTATAATCTATTCATACTCATAATTATAGATATTGAATTTATTGAATTAAAACATAAATATCTTATGAAGAACTCAGACATAAATAATTTTTATAGTAAATCTAAACTTATTACCATTACAATCATTCCAAGGATGATTCCTATTATTGAAAGATGTTCAAATCCGCAATCTCGAGACGCAGGAAGCAATTCATCAAGAGAAATGTAAACCATAAATCCTCCCACACCAGCAAGCATTATGCCTAATATAAAATCATTAATGAAGGGAAAGAGGATTAATCCGACAATTAAAGCACCAATTGGTTCACTTATTCCTGAAATGAATGACCAGAAGAAAGCTTTTTTTCTATTCTTTGTTGAAGAATAAATTGGGACTGCTACTGCGATACCTTCAGGAATATTATGGAGTGCTATAGCAAAGCATAATATAATACCGAGATCGATGTTTTTTATGGTAGCTACAAAAGTTGCCATACCCTCTGGGAAATTATGAATAAAAATACCAAGGGTGACGAGTAATGATGTTTTCTGTAATTTATTTTCAAAATTGCCTTTTTTATCTTCAAATTCGTATTTATGGGAAATTGAAATGTCAATTATTAACATTAGAAACATTCCAATTAAAAAAAATGTATTTCCTAATAAGAAACCCAATGACTTAATACCCTCTTGCAGTAATTCTACAAAAGAAATAAATATCATTACTCCAGCAGAAAAACCCATAATAAGGGAGATAAACTTCTTGCTAGGTTCTTTAACAATAAGAGCAAAAACACTACCTATAGTTGTGGATAAACCTGCGATTGAAGTCAAAATAAGTGCAAATAAAAAAGCTTCCATAATTATTTTCCGTGTATACAAATAGGTCTTATGTATTTAAATAAATTTTATTTTCTATTGCGTTTTAGTATTTATAATTTTTTCATACTAATCGCAGTAATCCAACCTTTGTTATATTCTTCAAAAATTTGGATATTAGAAAATCCTGCTTGTTCTAAAAATTCTTTATACTCTTCTGGAGTATGGATAGGAAAATTTCCTAACTTTGACCACTTTTCAGCTCCTTTCCTTCTTTTTTGATTATTACATTTGTATCCTTCATTAACTAAGATAAAATGCCCATTTGGTTTAAGAATTCTATATATTTCTCTTAGATCTCTTGTTAAATCTGGCCAGAAGTAATATGCCTCAAAACCGCTAACTAAATTGAAGAAATCATCTGGGAAAGGGAGAGATGACACAGAACCTTGGGAAATTTCAACAATTCCTTGTATAATATATCTTTTATTAATTTCTGTACTTACATTTACAGCAGTTCTAGAATAATCTATTCCAAAAATCTTTCCATTTAATATCATTTTCGCATAACGTTCTATATTTCCCCCGCCACCACATCCAATATCTAAAATTTTATCGTTTGGATCTATCTTAACATGTGATAAACCCCATGCTGCTAACTTTGCATGACCTTTATTCATACCTTTTGCTATTATTTTTCCTAGCCTTCCAGAAGGCTTTCTTACTTGGTCAACTAATTTTTGTTTAAAACCCATTTTGAGATAATCATCTGTTTTATAACTAATTATTTGATTCCATATAACAAACCCATTGTTTTAAGTTCAAATTTCAATAAATTCGGCATTGGTATCTCATAAGCAGTTTCAATAAAATTAACCTCCTCAACACCCCATTCCTTAATATCTCTTATTAATTCTTCAATATTACCATATTTTTTTTCATTTTTTAATGTATCTTGTAGAGAAAATACCCCTCCTTTCTTCAAAACTCGAAAGGACTCACTAATGAGTTTTTTTTTATCTCTAATATCCCGAACTTCATGATATACAAAATTACTTACAATTGCATCAAATTCACCATCTTTATAAGGCAACTTAGAAGCACTTGCTTTTTGAAATACAACTTGGTTTTCTACACCCTCAAGTTTGGCATTTTCTTCACATTTGAGTTTAGAATAATTCCATGATTTTCCCCAATAATCAATTCCCCAAACAGTACATTCAGGAAATCTCTTCGCAAGCTCTATTGCTAATGCTCCTGCTCCTGTACCGACATCGAGTGCTTTTCCCCGTCCATTCCAAGGTAACTTTTGGATAACTAAATTCCAAACCTTGTATTGGAGCTCTTTATTATGTGCTGAAAATTGATAATATAAATATATTAAGTAGGAGAAAGGCAAAAGAAGTAATCCTACTATTATCCATAATATTATTCTAACGACTAGAAAAATAGGAAATAATGTGGGAATTAAAACAATTAGAATAATTCCTAATATCGTATATAATAAATTTAGTGGTACCCAATTTCCATAATTTGCTAATTTGTTCATGTTTTTTCAAATCATTTTAAAAATTCTTATTAAAATCTATAATTACAGTACTAAGTAATTAATAATTTTCCTCAAATTTAAATTTAGTCATGCCTAATTTATATAAAAAAACATTATAATAATTAAGAGAAATATAAAGATACATTAAAACTTAAATTAATATTTAAAAAATTGAATATTAATTTAATTAATTTCCCATAATGGTTAAAATTGTTAGGATTATAAATGAAAAAAGGCTTCTCTTAAATTTGAGCCTATTCGACCTAATAATTACTTATTTATTAACTTAGATAACGGAAAATAAGAAAACTACACAATATTAGAAATAAGAACATAATTATTTCCCAATTATTAACAACATGATTAATTCCAATAATATTCCAATTTTCAATATTGAACTGATTTTTTTATAAATATCATTTTCTAATATGCTTGCTAGTGTTAAAAAAGCTCCAAGAATAATAATTATTAAACCAGGAATAGTAATAAAAAGAAATAGGGAGGGATATTTAAGAATTTTATAAATTGAAAGCACCATGAAAAGTACAGATAAAATCTGGAAGAATAATGAATATTTGAGCAGTTTATAATCGTCCATTCTAATAGGGAATAGGATAAAATCTTCAACTTTCTCTCTTTTATTAAAGCCTTTAGTGAATTCTCGTGATATTTGTAGAAAAGAAATTGAAAAGAAGAAATAATAGATATAAACAGGTATATTTAATATATTTAGAAACGCGCCATAAATTAATCCGATAGAGAAGGTAAAAGTTATAATACAAACTTTAACAATAGGGATATTTTTTCTAGATTTTAAACCAATAATAATGAAGATACACCAAAGAATACCAATGAAGGCTGTAAAAATTATAATTGAAATATTAATATAATAAATTATAGAATTTATAACTACATTAACTATAGTCAAAATAAAACCAATAAGATATCCTGTTCCAATTATTATCAACACTCGCTTAATTGTTAGGTTCCCATTGTAAGAAGGTGTATCTAAGACTTGAAAGAGTTTAATGACTATTAATCCAGAAAAAGCAAGAAAGAGATAGGCAAGTGGGCCATAAATAAGATTTATAGTAAAAATTTCAACCCCAATACCTAATCGAGAATTGAAAATGCCAAAGAGGACCATTATACCCCCTTTTACTGATGGTTTGCCTATTTTTAAATACGTTCTAATTCTCAAAGTAGCTTCCTTTCACCTATTTATGTAATTTGATATATTCTTGAAGCAGTATCGAAATTGAGGACTAAGCTCTGGTTGCCAAACTTTATGAGAGTGTTTTTAGTATCGAAGTCTTGATAACAATAATCATTCTCAAATCGAGGATATGGACCCAAATCAACTTCACTACCATCTACTTCCATTGAACCTTCCCAAGCTACACTAATTAATCCTTGAGAGGGAGAGGAATATCGTACACTATACCCTAATGCATGTGGTATGACTTGAACTTGAGATTGCTGAATATCCGATATAAATTGGGCAAAAGACCCGTATTCATCAACACTTCCTAATTCAACTATCCATAGATTTTTAAACCCATCTACTCGAAGTTCATAATCTGAAGCCCAATAAGTGTCCATATAAGAATATAGTGCAACATATCCATCATCTTTAGCACCAAATGTCCATTTGCCATGTTGCTCCCAATCGTCAAAAGCCCAACGAGGAAAGTATGCATGTTGGTAAAATTTATTACCCATAAATAGATTTAAAAAGTAGAGAAGAAGTTCCCCTTCTAATGGTAAAGTTTCACGGTCATACTGAATAATTCCAACATTCTTATATAATGTGGCACGAGGATTCCATCCTCCAACATAATTCTGCTCAAAATCTTTTGTGAGCCCTCCCGGTGAATTAGTATATACAAAAGCATCATCATCTAAGGAAGCTTGCCAAATATGTTCTTGATAACTATTCATCCCTTTTTGATGGTCCTGGGAACCAGAAAGTTGGTAATAGGGTGTTCTATATGTATAAGTATTTGAAGATTCCAAACAAATACCTTGAGTAATTAATTTCAATTTTTCTGAATATGAGCTTAATGGTATACCATATAAAAATGCAGACACTTTAAAGAAGTCAGCAATTATTTGAGGTCCGTACATAGTATCCGATTTTATATTATATTTTTCTACTAGATTAAAGACTTCCTTTATAGTTTGTGAAGGGAGGACTGCCGACATTCCAAGCCAGAACATAAGATCTTCTTCATTATAGTGTAGATTATATAATGGACCTTCATCCATATTTATGCTATTTCGTTCTTTATGCTCATTATATAAAGTCGCATTATTAGCAATATCCTCCAAAATTGGGGGAGGAGCATAATAATCACTAGTAGCTAAAGCAACAGCAGCGAGATTACTATTATCAAAGGGGTTATGATCTCCAATACTAAGCATTATCCAAGCCGACTCAGATGTACTATCTCTAGAAGCAGGGGATGCAATACTAGTTCCTACTTTAGTTCTATCATAACAGCGACCGTGAGTGGTTGCATATCTACCTTTATAATAATTATTAGCAAAGTCAAAAGCAATAATATCCAAAACACTCGCTGCTTTATAGACGATTTCCGGGTCTTCTGAAAAATCTACTAAATTAACTAACGCAGCAATATCCTCTGTGTAGTATGTATTTGAATGCCATTCTGAGAAACCAAATTGTGCTCGCCAATCAAGCCATCTTTTTACAAGCGGTAATGCATGATTCACATGTTCCAACCCGGTCATACCTGAATTAACAAACGTATCATTAGGAAATAGTTGACCAATTAGTAATTCTGCTGTGTGAAAAAGAATCTGATGATTCTCAGTATAAAATATCATATCATCTCTAGTAGGCTCTGTATACCAATATTTAGTTTTACCAAAGGCATCAATAACTTTGTTCCTTATTGATGGACTCAAAATACTCCTATTAATATCAATATATATTAATCGTAAAAGATTGTTTAATGTAAAATCTAAGGTGTCTCTAAAACTATAGATTTTATAAAGGGAAGTTTCAATACTATCTTCACTTACATTCAACCCTAAATAAACCCGACATACTTGTGCATAAACATCTTCGCTGTTTTTGCTATCATTTAAATATATATTTTGACGTTCTTTATATCCATCTGTAGCGTTAAACGTTTCAAATAAATCGAAACTGCGATTAAAATTAGTTCTCATTGAGAACTCCCATTGACCTTGGCTTATGTTTGGGCTTGTTTTATCTTGTCTGGAATGAAAGAATTGTGGTAAAATTAAAATAATAAAAATGAAAAATAATTTTGGAAATTTCTTACTTTTACTAACTTCAGGTCGCTTTATACTATAGATTTTACAAGATAAATAAATTACAAATAAAATTATTACAATATTATTAAAAACACTATATGATGATAGACAATACATTCCAAAACCAATAAATATGAAATAACCTCCTATACTACTCGAAATAATAATTTTCCAAAAAAAAGTTATACCAATTAAAATTATTGTAGAATAGAATAACCATCTAATTGTTTTCTTCTGATTTTTTAATTTTATCATTATTTTCCAGTAAGAAAATTTTACTAAATTTTGCTATTTTAAATTTGATTTATGTCTTAAAATATCTTTTTCTAGAAATGGCTAATTCTTATATTGAGGATCTCTTGTTGCACATCCTACATTTCTTCCAAGTTTCATGAATTCAGAGCACTTTGAACATGTAATACAAGTCTGCTTTTTATCAATAATTCCATCTTGGAAAAGCTGTTTAGGAAAGTTAGGATTTGCGAGTGCCATCCTTCCAAAACCACAAATATCAACTTTTTTCTCATGGGTTAAACCTGCTGCAATATAACCTGCAAATTGGCGTAAATAAGAATAACCAGACCCTAAAATTATTGCGTCATTTGGTAAATGATTTTTAATTAAAGATGTTAAGTTTAAAAGTCTACTCACACCAAATAAAGGATTTTCATTAGGTAAAATCCCTCCTTTTACAGGTGTATCAAATGGACGTGTAATCTGGGGTTTGTAATGAGGATTTCCAGCAGAAATGTTAATTAGTCTTATCCCTAAATTATATAGCCTATTTATTATTTCAATAGGTTCAATAAGATCAATAGAAGCTGGAAATTTTTCATTTTCTACTGGCTTCACTCCAAACCCATAAGGATAAGGAATACCATCATATATACTCATGCGGGTAGTTAATACGAAGTCACTTTCATTCATTAATTCTTTATTCAATCTTTCTATAATATTTAAAAAGAATCTTGCTCTGTTTTCAAAACTATTTCCACCATATATAGAATTCTTACGAATTCTTGAACTTAATAATTCATGAATTAAATAACCATGACAAGCTTTTATATCTACACCATCAAACCCTACTTTTTTTGCTAAAATCGCCTTTTGAACCCAAATATCTTCTAACTCTTTTAAATCTTCATCAGATATTATAATACCATCTTTTTCTGAAAGACCTCTAGCTTTATCTAATTCAGCATATTGAAACGCTTTTATTGGGTATTTTTTACCCTTTCTTACACAATATCTTCCAGAATGATTCAATTGGAGAATTAAAACACAATCATTTAAAAATCCTAGTTCTCTCAAAGTGGTATTACAAATATCTCTTATATATGAGACAAATTCTTTAAATTTATCAGAATTTTCTTCAGTTAAAACTAATTGATGTGCGTTTGAACGGCAATCATGGCTAATTGCTGTTGCCTCAAACCAAATTAATCCTGCGCCCCCTCTTGCATATCGTTCATATCTTCTATAAGTTAATCTTCCCGGGTCTCCATCTGGATTAGCATCAAAACCTTCTATTGGTTGAATGGATAACCTGTTGGGGATAAATCTCTTAGCAATGTTTATTCTTTGCTGTAAAATTTCAACTCTAGGATAGAAAGGAATATCTAAATGTAATTCCATGACCTTATTCTTCAAATCTTCTAAACTCTTATAAATAAATGGTTCAAATTGCATGTGGGAAGGATTAAAACTCATTACATTATAATTAGAGAACCCTTAATAAAGAACTTTTCATTTTTTTTAATGATGATTTATGGCTAAAAAGAAAATTTTACTATGTCAAAGAGGTAGGTATTTCAAAAAGGATAAGACTTATTCTTATTTCAAAGAAATCTTGAATGAATATATCATTGATAATTATGTAGATGTTGAGATTTTTAAAAATAGAGACTTTTTTGAGTATGATACAACTATTTTTTTTACCCAATTCGGTGAATTTACAGAAGAACAAGAGAAAAATTTGTTAGATTTTATTTCAAGTGGAAAAGGTTTTGTAGGACTGCATGGAGCTTCAGCATCCTTTAAACAACACGCTAAATATTATGAAATGATTGGAGGAAGATTTTCTGGTCATAAAAAGAAATGCATCATAGATATCAAAATTATAGATAAAAAACATCCAATCACAAAAAATTTGGATGACTTCACTTTTTTTGATGAACCTTATCGTCATGATTTCTCCATGAAAGGTGATATGAAAGTATTAGCAGAAGCATATTATCATGATGAGGAAGATCCTGAACCAGAACCAATTATCTGGGTAAAATCTTATGGGAAAGGAAGGATCGCATTTTGTGCATTAGGTCATCAAGCAAGGGCTCTAAAAAATGAGATTTTTCGTACAATCATTAAAAATTCAGTAAAATGGGTAATAGACGGGCAAAAATAAAGGTGAATTATATAGAAAATAATAATTTTGTAAAAGTTGGTGTAATCGGCTGTGGATTGATAGCAAATAGTTACAAATTAGCTACTAGAGTGGTCAAAAACACAACAATTGTTGCTGCAACGGATTTAAACTTAAACAGAGCTATCAGAATAGCCGGTAAAAAGCATGCTTATACTAACGTTGAAGATATGTATGAAAATGAAGATTTTAATGCAGTCTATATTGCAACACCTCCTTTTCTCCATAAATCTATGATTAAACAGGCTTTTGAAAAGGGGAAACATGTTTTATGTGAAAAACCTATAACAGTTACAATAGAAGATACTCGTGAAATTATTCAATTAGATAAAAAATTTAATGATTTAAAATTAGGCTTTAATTATATGCATAGATATGACCATAAAAGTTATCGTTTAGCTTCAGCTCTTAACAATAATCATTTAGGAGAAACATACTATGCTAATTGTAATATATTTTTTAGCAGAGATGCTACTTATTTTGAAAAAGGTCCATGGCGAGCTGAGAAAGAGAAAGCTGGTGGAGGAACTATCTTATCTCATGGGTCCCATTTTATAGATATATTGTTATGGGCTTTAGGAGAACCTTTATCTGTAATTGGAAAGATAGACAAATTAAAATTTAAAACTTCTGAAGTAGAAGATATTGGATTTGGAATCATCGAATTTGAAAATGGATCTTATGGACAATTAAATAACTCCATGTTTGTTTACCCCCCCATGAGTATATTAAAAGAAAGAATGGAGATACAAATTTTTGGAAATAAAGGAAGATGTTATTATAAAGCCCCTTGGCCATTTTCTTCCCTAAAATGGAAGGGAGTTAAGAAATTTAAAATAAAAAAAGATACAAAGGGTTTCTCTCATTTAGGGAGATCTATAAAAGCCTTTGGAAATTGGATCCTTCATGATAAACCCTACTTAAATACTGTGAAACAAAGTGCAAAAATTCTGTGTTTAATATCTGCTCTATATAAATCTTCTGAAACCGGTAAAAAAGAACAAATTGAAAAATTATAAAGAGAATTTTTCTATCTAGAGTTATAATTCAAATTTAATTGATAATAGCTCATCATTCTTAGATGAGCCACCCATATAAAGTGTGTATGTTATCTTTTCAATTTCCCATGATTTTGATTCTGGATTATACCAAGCTAGGTTTTTCCTTGACACTTCAATTTTAACGTTTTTTGTTTCATTTTGTTTTAGAGGGATACGCTTAAATCCTTTCAAGAGTTTTAAAGGGCGATCAATTTGAGATTGTTCAAACCCAATATATAATTGTACTACCTCATCTCCAGCTATTTTTCCTGTATTTTTAACATCTACAGTTCCAATAACTTTATCATTCTTTACATCAACTTGTAAGTCACTATAAGAAAATGTAACATAACTTAGCCCGAATCCAAAAGGGAATGCCGGTTCATATCCATTTTTATCAAAAAGAGTATATCCATGATAATATCCATATTCAATTTCATCTGCATTTTTATCGAAATAAGGTAAATGCTTAGGATCTTTAGGAATTGTAAAAGGTAATTTTCCCCCTGGATTTATATCTCCAAAGAGTATTTTTGCTAAAGCATTGCCTCCTTCTACACCAGAATACCAAGCCATTAATATTGAAGGTATTTGATCTTTCCATTCTTCCATAGTGATTGCGCTTCCTCCAATCAGAACCACAATAGAATTTTTATTTTCCGCTGAGACTGTGTTAATTAATTCAATATCTTTATCATGTAAGGAAAGAGTGTCTCGATCACCACCAGTTCTAAATTCTTTAATATATTCTCCTTCATCCTTATAATTTAAACCAACAACTATAATTGCGACATCTGCTTCCTTGGCAGTATTTTTAACACTTTTCTGGTCTTTTCCATCGTCATAGACCACTTCAATTGAGTCTCCTAGATATCTTTTAATACCCATCAGTGGGGTAATAACTTTTTTAACTGCTACATTACTACTTCCATGATCTCCTGTATTTTTCACTTTAGCATATTTTCCAAAAACCACTAATTTACTGATTTTATTTTTATTCAATGGTAAAATTTCATTTTCATTTTTGAGGAGTACCATACCTTTTTCTGCTGTTTCTAATGCTACTTTATAGTGTTCTTTACATCCAATTAACTCGTTTTCATAGTTCTGCGGATCTTCTTTTGTAACATAATTGAGAATCGTTCGCATAACTCGTCCTGCTGCATCATCTATCATTGCTTCTGTTATTTTACCTGCTTCCAATGCATTTTTGATTTTTTTAACTTTAAAATACTTTGCTCGAGGCATTTCAACATCTAATCCACCAGCTACTCCCCCTACGGTGTCTTTCACACCATACATCCAATCAGAATGAACAAATCCCTTGAAATTCCAATCACCCTTCAAAATATCACGCAATAAATAGTTATTATGTCCACAATATTTGCCCCGAATTTTATTGTAAGCACTCATTATAGTGGCACACCCTTCTTCAATACATCGTTTAAAATGAGGCAGATATACCTCTCGAAGTGTGCGTTCATCCATTTTCACATTCACTTTAAATCGGGCATTTTCAATGCTATTTGCGGCAAAATGCTTAGCAGTCGCCATAACATTATGTTTTTGAACACCTCGAGTCAAAGCAACACCAAATTCGCTGAGTAAGAATGGATCTTCACCATAAGTTTCTTGAGCTCTACCCCACGCAGGATGACGTAATAAGTTAATACAAACACCCCCAAAGAGATTTCCCCCATGCGCACGGACTTCTTTTCCAATAACATCACCCACTCGTTGTTCTAGATCTATATCCCATGACGCTGCACGAGCCATAGATACAGGAAAGCAAGTAGAACCTGGAATAATTACCCCACGGGGACCATCTGTAAATTTGAAGGGGGGAATATTAAATTTTTTTGAACCCGCAGCATCATATGCTCGTTTTCCAAAGCCTTTATCCTCAATTACTTTCATGAATAGACCATTTCCACTCATTTGGGCAATCTTTTCTTCCAAACTCATATGTTCTAGAACATAATTTACATAGTCATCAATTTCACTTTCATTCATTCCTTTCTTGATTTCAATCATCCATTTTATCCCCAATTAAAATTGTAATAACATCAAAGATAATTAAAAAAAAAAAGGATTTAAAGTAAATTTTCTCCTTTTAGAATTTTATAATTTTAAAGAGATATTCCTAGATCTGCCAAGCTAAATAAGCATGAGAGAATTAACCATACTAAGAAAAATCCAATGCCCGTAAGCGAAATTATTAGTGCTCGCTTATTATAGGTGTTATCTTGTTCAGTTCTTTTTGATCCTCTTGCTATAATATATGTAATAAATGAAATTGGGAAAAAGAGAAAACCAAAGAAAGACATCTTATAAGCAAATTTAGAATCTGCTTGTAAATCATGTCGAATCTCATTCTTTTCTATAACATTTAACCATTCAGCATTATAAAATGCTTCTTCAACATTTAATTCTCCTGACTGCCACCATTTCTGATTAGCCACTTTCCTAGCAGGAATGATCTGCGCTGAAATTGTACCTATAGTCCATTCCAAGCTTCCAATATATTTAACTCTTTCCCAAGCGAGCAAAATACCATGTAAAATTAAGAAAGTTATAGCCATCGTTAGAAAAGTACCTACCCAATCGAGATGGAGGTATGGTTGTTTATATATCGTTGAGGAGATTATAAACCACACTATAAAATAGACCCACTGAATATTATAAACAGTGAAAGCGACGAATCCAAATCGACGGAAAAATCGTGTTTTATCAGCGAATTCTTTGCCGCGACCTCGAAATTCAACCACACGAACTACAACCATAATAAGACACGTTGCTGCTCCATTTAAACTCATAAATTGAAAAAGCCATCCTAAGAACGGTACAGGATTATCTGGATTGTCAGGAACCCAATTTCGGTGAAATGGAAGATTAGGCCAAAGTGCTAATGTTGCATCAATGCCAATTATAGCAAAATTGATAATAAGACCAAAAATACCAATAATAAAGACTATAAATCCTATTTGCATTACTCTATTGGGGAAGTGATGTTGAACTTCTTCTCTTTTTTGTGCTAAAGTGATTCCAATGATACTACCCATAAATGATACTGCTAAGTAAGGAAATATGGGTTCCTCTCTTCCTGCAATAGCATTAAAAAAGAAGTGTGTAATAAAATCCCACCATGGAGACCTTCCAAGGTAAGGATACTGCACATCTACACCTGTAACTGGATCGATGGCCCATGGATATCCAGGGATTGCTAAATCAACAAGCCACCACATAAGTGGTGTGAGAACAACTATAGCTACAATCAAGATTATGTATTTTTTTATAAGGTGATTAGGGTTTTTCCAGCCCTCATTCCTAGAGAGAATTCCTTGTACAATACCATTAAGAATAATACACCAGGCTATTGTATGGATTGTTTCAAAGTGATAACCACGATAAAGTATTACTTGCCAATTCCACGCAGAGACATCATCTAATGTTTTCATAAGATTGGCTACAGCTCCATGGATACTTAAGAAACTTTCAGATATCATAGCAAAAATCAACAATAATACACCACCCATGATCTGTCTTATCACTAAATCCTTTACACTTCTTCCGGCTTGTAAATGTCGGTACATACTAATCATATTTCCTATAGCTGAAACCATTAAAAAAAAACCCGCTAAACCACCTAAAAACGGCAATACGATAAATGCTACTATATTTATCAACACTATGTTGTCTATTTGAGCGAGTAAGCCATCAATATCTAATACATGAAGTATAGTGTGTAAGAAGATCATTAAAACAATTGCAATACCACGTAAAAAATCAATACTAGCAAATCGTCTCATTTTGAATCATCAAATAATTATATTTTGTTATAGTAAGATAGATATATTCTTATATTTATTCTTTTAAATTCACTTCTTTGATACTCATTTAAAAATATTTTTAATAAACTCAAATAAATAGTATTGTATGGATAAAGATAATAAAAAAGTGGCATTAGTAACTGGCAGTACTCATGGAATAGGAGAAAGCATTATTTTAGAGCTTGCCAAAATTGGATTTTCAATAGTCATAAATGGGGCTTCAACTAAAGAGTTGCCAAATGATTATAAAAATAAACTAAAAGAGATCTTTAAAGGAGAGCTTGAAGATAAATATATTTATATTCAAGCTAATGTAGGGAAAACAGAAGATCGAAAGAAGTTAGTTGATGGAATTAAGAAAAAATTCAATCGTATAGATGTGTTAGTGAATAATGCAGGAGTTGGACCTATTCAAAGAGGGGAAATGTTAGAAATGACAGAAGAATCCTATGATAGAGTAATGGGAATCAATCTTAAGGGTCCATTTTTCTTAACTCAAACTATAGCCAAATGGATGATTGAACTTAATGAGACTCTCAAGGATGAATATCAGCCATATATAATAAATATATCTTCTATAAGCAGATACACAGTTTCACTCAATAGGGGGGAATACTGTATTTCTAAAGCAGGAATGACAATGATGACTAAACTCTTTGCAGTAAGATTAGCTGAAGAAGGTATTCCGGTATTTGAGATATCACCTGGTATAATAGATACTCCTTTAACAAAACCTAGGTATGAAATGTATGATAAATTAATTAATGAAGGAGTTGCTCCAATTAAAAGATGGGGAACACCAATTGATATTGCAAAACCAGTAGTTGCTATCGTAAGTTGTTTAATACCATTCTCTACAGGTACAGTTCTGGATATAGATGGAGGATTTCATCTTCACCGATTATGATTTTTTATTAAGAGTTAAAAATATTTTTTAAAATTTCTTACAGGGCAATTCTCTTTATTACTACATTTTGGGCATAGAATTGGCCATGCTATTGTTGCATATATGAGGAAGCAAAAGGGAGGGATTAATGTAATCAAAAATAAAGATGACCATAATGAAATAATTATCACGATAAAGCTAAAAATAAAATTACCCATTCCTATTAAGGTATAAAATATTAAAGTAATTCTCATCATTTTTCGGCTTATTTTTTCTTTTTTAATCAACTTTTTTGAGAGCAAAGCACCAAATAGTAATTGACTAGTTCCAGGACAGAAACGACCTTGATGAGGACAATCATGACAAATAATTGCTATTAATAAATTCATTAAAATATAAAAAAAAATGAAAATCATTAAATAGATGATTGAAATAATACCAAGTAAAATTATAATCCCAAAAAAAGATATTATATAAAAAAGATCAATAATAACAGTATCTTTTAGTTTCCAATTATAGATATTATTCATTTTAACAACAAATAATAATCAGTTTTTTGTATAATATATAACTAACATTATAATAAAATATGAATGATTTTAATATCAAAGATCCTGAAGTTAAAGAATTTAATGCGATAATAATCGGATCCGGTGCTGCTGGATTAAATTGTGCTATTCATTTAACGCAAGAAGGTATAGATACTTCAAAAATCGCAATAATCACCGAAAAATTAGGTGGTGGAACTTCATTTAATGCTGGTTCCGATAAACAGACATATTATAAAATGTCAATTTATGGAGATCAAGGTGATTCTCCTTATGAATTGGCTAAGGATCTTTATGCTGGAGGTGCCATGCATGGTGATATTGCCTTAATTGAAGCGACCAATTCAATTAGAGAATTTTTTCATCTAGTTCAATTGGGGGTTCCTTTTCCATATGATGAATATGGAGGATTTGTAGGATACAAAACTGATAATGATCCTAAACAGAGAGCAACATCAATTGGTCCTTTTACTTCTCAAAAAATGGGGGAATGCCTATTAAACGCAGTTAAAGAGAAAAACATAAAAATTTTTGACAAACATTATGCCATAAAAATACTCGTTGATGATACTGCTGAAAAACCAGAAGCAATTGGATTAATCTGTATTGATTTAAATGAACTTTTAAATAATAAGAATATCGATACTTTACTCAGTTCTTTAAGAATTTTTAAAACAAGAAATATAATTATCGCGACTGGAGGTCCAGCAATATTATATAAAAATTCAGTTTATCCAGAATCTCAGAAAGGAACGACGAGTTTAGCTATTGAGGCAGGTTGTAAATTACAAAATTTAACAGAATCTCAATTTGGATTGGCATCGACTAAATTTCGTTGGAATGTTTCTGGTTCATATCAACAAGTGATACCGCGGTATTTTTCTATTGATAATAATAATATCGAAAGAGAATTCCTCCTTGATGTTTTTCCTTCTTTTAGGGAACTATCAAAAGTAATCTTTTTAAAGGGCTATCAATGGCCTTTTAATGCTACATTGATCGAAGGATCCAGTTCTTCTCTAATTGATTTAGCTGTGTTCCATGAGACAGAAATACTCAATAGACGAGTCTTCTTAGATTATACAAAAAATCCCAGCAATTTCAGTTTAGATGAGCTCCACCCCATAGCAAAAGAATATTTATACAAATCAAATTCTTTAGGAGATACACCAATTGATCGCCTAAGAACATTGAATGAGCAAGCAATTAATGTATACCATAAGCATGGTATCGATATCGCATTGGAACCTCTAGAAATAGCAGTATGTAATCAGCATCTTAACGGTGGAATATCATGTGATTTATGGTGGGAGTCAACAACGGTTAAACATCTCTTTGCTATAGGTGAGATTAATGGCAGTCATGGTATTTATAGACCTGGTGGAGCAGCGTTAAATGCAGGACAAGTAGGAGGATTAAGAGTCTCACAAAAAATTGCTCATTCAAATTATAAAAATCTAATCGAAAATCATAAGGTGTTCCAAAATAATCTCAAAAATGAATTAAGCAATATAAAAAATAAATTGTCAACAATGTTACAAAATTCAGTCTCTTCAAATAAGAGTTGTCTAACAACAATAGGTCTTTTAAATCAAATACAAAATAGAATGTCCAAATTTGCTTCAATCATTCGTCCCTTGAATGGTCTTGAATCTGAATTTGATATTGTTAAAAATCAATTAAAATCCATTACGAATTTAATAGCATTAGAAAATGACACAGAAATTGTTGACTATTTCCGAGTAAAAGATGCTCTCCTTACTCAATTGTTCTTTTTAAAAGCTATTTTAGACTATCATCTTTCATACGGAAGAAGTAGAGGTTCTTACTTAATTTTACGAGATAACCTGAATGATTCATTTTCAGAAATGTACATATTACCACCAGGCAAGCTCAAAGCATATAAATTTATTCATAATAATTTAGATTTAACAAAAAAAATTCAAACACTCCAATGGAAAAATGAAGAAATAATTATCGAATGGGAGGAAACAAGAGAAATTCCGTCTGAATTTGGGTGGTTTGAAAATGTATGGAAAAAATTTGTAAAACAAAACTTATAATTAAATTTATTTCTATATTTTCTTTTCTTTTTTGGATAGATTAGGTATTCTTTAATAAATCGGAGTTATTAATTCTAGTCATCTTTTTGAAAAATAAGAAGATCATTTAATTAACCATAATAATTCCATGCATATAATATAAATATTGATAATATGATGGATTTGTAGATTATGAGTATGGATGGAAAAATATGTATGGTAACTGGTGCTAATTCTGGTATGGGTAAAGCAACAGCTATTGGTTTAGCAAAAATGAATGCTACTGTAGTAATGGTTTGTCGTAATAAAGAACTTGGAGAAAATACCCGAGAAGAAATAATCAATCAAACAGGAAATAAAAATATAAATTTATTACTCTGTGATTTATCGTCTCAAGAGCGGATTCGAAAACTTGTTAATGAATTTAAGCAAAAATATCAGAATTTACATGTATTAATAAATAACGCTGGGGTTATGCTGAAAAAGCGAGAAATATCTGTTGATGGAATTGAAATGAATTTTGCAGTGCACGTTCTCGCACCGTTTTTATTAACTAATTTATTGCTCGACCTTTTAAAAAAGAGTGCTCCAAGTCGCATTATTAATGTTGCTTCAGCAGCACATAAACGTGCAAAAATTGATTTTGATGATCTTCAAAGTGAAAACAAGAAATATCGCTTATTTTCTGTATATGGAGTTTCAAAGTTAGCAGAAATATTATTTACTTATGAATTAAGTAGGAAATTAGAGGGAAGTGGAGTAACCGCAAATGCTGTTCATCCTGGGGTTGTGAATACTAATCTTGGTAGGAATCAGTCTAAATTTAGTCAAGGATTTTCAAGAGCTTTTTTTAAAAGCCCTGAGAAGGGAGCAGAAACTTCGATTTACTTAGCATCTTCCCCAGAAGTGGAAGGAATAACGGGGAAATATTTTATAAATAAAGAACAAAGGCAATCATCCGAAGAATCCTATAATGAAGAACATGCTATGCGACTATGGAAGATACTCGCAGAAATGACAGGTTTGAATATTTAATAACTTTCTTTATTAGTAATTTTTCTTTTTTTAAATTAAAATCTAACTATTATTTGAACTATAAGATCTGATTTGTTATGTTTCATAAGATACACGAATCTATAAAGAACCAAATGGAATATTTAGAAGACTTAGACACAAAGGATAGGATCAATGGAACGCCAAGAATGAAAAGACTCCGTCAAATTCCCCCTGAGACGGGGAGATTTATATCAATTCTTGCTGCTAGTGCACCAAAAGGGGAATTTTTGGAAATAGGGACTAGTGCAGGGTATTCTGCCCTTTGGATAGGTTTAGCATGTCAACTCAATGGAAATAAACTATATACCTTTGAAATTTTAAAAGATAAAGCAGAATTAGCAAGGGAAACATTTGCGGCAACTAGTTTAAAGGAGGTAATCGAATTAATTGAAGGTGATGCTCGAGATTATATTCCAAATTATAAGAATATATCTTTTTGCTTTTTAGATGCTGAAAAAGAAGTTTATGAAGATTGCTATGGTCTAGTGATTCCAAATATGGTTAAAGGAGGTATTCTTGTTGCTGATAACGCAATTAATCACTATGAAACGTTAAAACCAATGTTGGATAAAGCACTTGCTGATGAACGAGTAGATGCTTTGATCGTGCCAATTGGAAAAGGGGAATTAGTGTGTAGGAAGATTTAAAGTTCTATTGCAGATTCTTTATTGCATCTACTAAATTTAAGACATATCTTTGTTCCTAAGGAAGATTCCATATTTTTATAGTTTGATCAGTTGATCCACTGGCAATATATTTCCTATCAGGTGAAGCTGCAACTGTAAAAACTGCGCCCTTATGCCCGGTTAAAGTGTGGATTAATTGAAGTGAAGGTATTTCCCATATCTTTATTGTTTTATCCCCTGAGCCACTGATTAAATATTTTCCATCAGGAGTTAACGCAAGAGAATACACTGAACTCTTATGACCCTCAAGTGTAGCTATCTTATCACCAGTAGAAAATTCCCAAACATGTATAAGTTTATTAAATGAACCACTAATGACATATTTCATGTCAGGGGTTATCACAAGTGAATGAATATCACCCAATTTTTTAGTCTTTAATTCTCTAATGTTATTTCTTGCTTCTATATCCCAAATATTAATAGCTTTTTTTGCTTTCACATATGCGATATAATTATTATCTGATGAGATGGCTAATGTCCTACTTACCCCACCAGTTTTAAATTTATCAATAACTTCCCCTGTTACCAAATCCCATATGCGTATTCCACCATATGTGCTAGCTATTCCAATAATAAATTTACCATCAGTAGAAACATCGACTTTTGAAACAGCTCCTTTTGTTTTAGCTTCCCACACTAAGTTTCCAGATGAAAAATCCCACATTTTTATTCTAACATTCTCAATTCCGGTGATAATATATTGCCCATCAGGAGAAACTGCTACATCATTTACCCAACTAAAAGTGCCTGTAGTTGCTTTAATTTTTCTAATTTGACTACCAGATTCAATATCCCATATTTCAAAATAGTTTTTTGAAGCACAAACAATATAATTCCCATCGGGGGTAAATTTTAATGAACTTATTGTTCCTTGGGTACCCATATCCTCTTTTTTCCTAATTGTTGTATGACTATAACTAGTTTCCATTTTTAAAACCACTTTTAAATTTGGATTAATAATAATTATATGACTTAATATTATTTATACCTTCAATATCCAATTTAAAAACTTCTTAATAAAGCAAAAATTCTAAAATTAAATACTACTTTTGAAATATATTCATAAGGATATCAAGGATTTTTACTACTTCTTACCCTATTTTGCGTTTAATCAACCTTTCAACGCATAAAATCCACGTTTTAAGAATCATAAAGTACTTTGCGATACAAAGCTTTAAATATTCTCTTTCATATAATTTTAGTAGGACTTAAGAAAGTCTGTAAGGACTGAATTTAAGAAAATTTAAAATATATGGATTAGTTCAATTTAGGTTAGGTTAAATATGAAGAAAGAATCTATGTTTATAATTGGATCAAGTTCTTTAACAATATCCCTTATATTGGGTATGTTTCTACCAGATTTACCATTAATCGGCTTTTTTGAAGGGATGTTTATGGGAATTTCTTTAGCTATGAATATTTGTTTTCTAATTAGATATCGACTCGAAAAGAATGGCTTTAATGAAGAAAATAGCAGAAAAAGTGAATCACGAGGTGACCAATTTGGAGAAAGATAATCCATGTGGGATATGTATAGTTGGAATAATATTTGCTCTCTTAGAAATTTTCATAGTTATCGGAGAAAGTCTTGGATGGATTAGTTATAGCATGAATTTTGAATCGTTCCTATTTATAATTTTTCTTATATTCATCGTATCTTACGAAAATAAAAATCAAAATAAAAAAATTGAGGTAGAAAAATATGAGTAAAATACACGCAATTAAAACCCAAAATCTTACCAAAAGTTTTGGAAATCTTCATGCTGTTAAAAAAGTAAATCTCAATATTCCTTATGGAAAAACTTACGGATTATTAGGACCAAATGGTGCTGGAAAAACTACAACTGTAAGGATGCTCAATGCTATTATATCGAAAACCTCAGGAAATGCTTTTGTTGGAGGGTACGATATCGTAACCGAAAGTCAGAAAGTTAAAATGATATGCGGCTTTTTACCAGAATCCCCTGGATTATATTCTAAACTTACTGCCAAAGAATTCTTAGAATTTATTGGAGAATTATATTTTTTACCAAAGGATGTAATTTCCAATCGAATCAATGAATTAATAGAGTTATTTAATTTGGAAGGGCGAGAAAATGATCTTTTGGAAGGTTATTCAAGAGGAATGAAGCAGAAAGTCTGTCTATGTGCGGCTTTGATTCAAGATCCTGAAATATTATTTTTAGATGAGCCTACATCGAACTTAGATCCTGCTGCTGCTAGAATGGTAAAAGATTTAATTTCTCAACTAGCTAAGAAAGCAGATAAGACAATTTTTATTTGTACCCATCTTCTTGATACAGCTGAAGAATTATGCGATATAATTGGCATTATTATTGATGGACAACTAAAAATTGAAGGAACGCCAAAAGAAATAATTGAATCTGTTGGTGCTAAAGATTTAGAAGAAGCATATTTGAAAATTACTGGAGCCTCTCATATGGATGATTTACTTAGCTGGCGAGAGGAGAATCCTAATAATAATGAATTTGGCAAGAATAAAAAAAATAAGAAGAAAGGTAATAAATCGAGGTAGAATATAGATGACGGTTTTAACAACTGAAGAAGTAATTGATTCAACTGTAACTGATATTAAGAGAAAGGAATCCCTCGCTCTAATACAAGAAAAAAGAAGTTTATGGAAAATAGTAGCGAAGAATGAGATAAGAATTAGGACAAGTAATTTCAGAAATCATCGTATTTTATTTTTCATGGTATTATATTCGGTTCTATTGATATGGGCGTTGATAATTGCTCCCTATCTCTTCGATTTATTTATGCCAACTTTAGCAGTTCAATTTTCCGATGTATTTAAACCTGTAGTTGCAATTATCATCGAATCTATCATGATGATGCTATTTTTAGTGCTTGTAATATACCCATTGAATAATGTGTACAAGGAAGACGAAATTGGATCTAAAGAAACATTACTGTCGACACCAGTTAAGGCAAATGATATATTTTTAGGGGAACTTCTAGGCAAATCTCCGATATTTTCAATTTCGATCTTGATACTTGCTCCAATTATCGTTGGATTGATAAACCCCATCATCAATTTGACTGTAATCCAGTATATCATAATATATGGAACAGTTTTCGGCTATGTTTACTTTGCTAATCTGATAGGATCAATTATCGGAAGCTGGATTGAACATAAAATTTCGAAAAATGAAAAAGCAAGGGATTTAGGAAAGGCTTTGATATGGGTATTTACCATTGTTTTAGTTGTTATAATGTATGCGATAATGTTTTTCCTTAATTTCCTGTTGGAGCACCCTGAACTAAAAAATTGGTTGGCATTTTATCCCTCTCTATGGTTTTCAAATATTATATTATACTCTATTGATCCAGTTTTAATCAACACGTTCATACTGAATATATGGATAAGTATTCTATTAGCCGTTGTTATTCCGACTATTACTTTATATTTTTCATATAAAAAAGCTGAATCATTTTATACTTTAGAAGGAGGTATTGAAAAGAGCCGTATTACGATCATCGAGCATGAAAATCCATTTTATGTGCTTGTAAGTAAAATTTCCGGGCGTAAGTGGGGTGGCTTAATTGTCATACAACTAAAGAGATTTTTCAGGAAAAAAGCTAATATTGCTAGAATTGCTTATGTAGTAGGGCTTTTAGTTTTTATGAGTTGGTTTATTTCAAGAATGGTTGAAGATGCAATTATGATAGTTTTCAGCTCCACTATATTGATCGCTATAGGAGGGGGAATAGGAAGTATAATTGTAGGACATCTCGCTTTTGTTGATTCAAAAGATTTAATATGGGTCTATAAGCGATCTCCAAGAGGAATAAAAGCAGTTGTATATTCTTATCTGCTAATGATGTTAATATTCAACATTTTCTTAGCACTATTTGTTACCACAATGCTTACAATATTCTCGAATATTGATCTTCTCAATACGGTGATTTTCTTTGTCGAATTTCTATTATTTGCGCAGATATCAATGTGTCAAGCTATGGGTCTTCAATGTATTTCTCCCGCTTTCGGAGAGAAAGATTCAAGCATGAGAGGAAATATGATGATCTCTATGTTACTTTTGCAACCATTAATGTTTTTGCCAATAGGATTATTGATATTCTTTAGTCCAGGGAGTGCTGAGCTGATGAGATTAATTATACAAGCTCCTCTGTTTCTATATAATATCGGGGTGAGTCTTCCACTGTTGTATTTTGGTATGAAAAAATTGAATCGACTTGAGTAGAACTATAGCTGAGAACGATAACTGAATATATCTATAACTTTCTTTTTTTTTAGATTATCAATTATAAAATAAAAAAAATTAAATCAAAGGAGGAGAAATAAATGGATAAGATATTACTTTTAAGAATCATAATAATCATTGCATTTACAGCAATTTTTGTAGTGTTTCTTATGAATTTCGTAGATAATATATCTTAAGATTTGATATTAAGGTGAAAAAAATAACAGAAAAGATTGATTTAAAGGAAATTGAGAAAAAAACATGGAGATCGACACTCGAAGATGGAATTTTAGATATTTATTTTGGTATATTAGTTTTAGGTATTGGTATGGGTATGACCCTTAGTCATGTGTTGCCTAATCCTTTCGATATATTTATACCATTTATTTTTATTGGAATTGGGTTAGCTTTTTTTTTAACTGCAAAAAAATTTATTACTCAAACTAGATTAGGTGTTGTAAAATTTGGATTTAAACGAAAAGGGCGTAAAAGAAAGACGTTAATTGCATTATCTGTAAATTTTATAATTATGTTAATCCTATTTTTAATCCGATTTACTAACCCTGAATTAAGCTTAGAATTTCCAGGATATTTAGATGGATTAATTTTGGGTTTACTCTTTATAACTGCTCCTGTATGTTTTGCAGCATATTTCTTAAAATATCCCCGTTTTTACTTTACCGGTTTACTGGTGGGAGTAAGTTTCTTTTTATCAGATTTATTCTCAATTTTTATACCCGAACCTTTTGATACTTTAATAGTATTTGGCCTTTTAAGTGGTATAATAATAATTATGGGGATTGTATTTTTAATCAAATTTCTCCGGAAATACCCATTATCTAAAGAGGAGATGGCTTAAAAAATGGCAGAGAATATTGATTTAAAGAAAATTGAGAAAAATATTCTCAAAACTGCTCATCAGCATGGTTTTTTTGATATTGTAATAGGTTTTATAGTTTTTGGAATGAGTTTTGGTCCTGTTTTCCGTGAGAGTCTACCCTCGCCATATAAATACTTTTTATGGCCATTGATTCTTGTTGTTATTGCAGAATTATTACTTTTTATTATTATCAAATATGTCGTTCAGCCTAGAACTGGAATTGTTAAACCCGGACCTTCGCTAAAATCAATGAAAAAGAAGTTATTTATAGTTATTTCCATTCAATTTGTAATTCAATTAATTTTTACTATTTTATTGGTGATTGGAAATGGTTCTGGAATACATGTAGAAGGAATTTTATTTATTTTAATTATAGGTTTATTTATTATACCTCTTTTCGGTATTATAGCTTATTTAATGAAATATCCACGATTATATTTAATCGGAATGCTTATATGGTTGGCGATATTCATCAATGAGCTATTATACGATTCCTTTGATTATAGATTAAGATGGCTTTTTTCATTTGGAATTATAGGAAGTATAATCTTTTTCATGGGTTTAGCAATTTTTATTCGATTTCTTAAAAAATATTCATTAACATAAGAGGGGGTGGTCTAAAATATGGTAGATAAAATTGATTTAAAGTCGCTTGAGAAAAAAGCTTATAGAAGTGTTTTTAATGATGGTCTATGGGATTTATTTATTGGATTGCTAATTTTAAATTTTGGAATAGGACCATTATTTAATTTACTTTTTGATTTACCTGAATTCTTTTTCATCATCATTTCATCTATATTATGGAACTTCATGGCTTTACTAATATTTATTTTAGGTAAAAAATATATAACAACCCCCCGCGTAGGATATGTTAAATTTGGACCAGAGCGCAAGTCAAAACAACTAAAGCTGAAGATATTTTTAATGATTGTATTTATTGTAAATGTGATTCTTCTCATTTTCCCTCTATCAGGTATAATAAATTATAGCCAAATTACACCTTTCCTTATAACATTATTACTAGGTATTGGTATTTTTGCTTTTCCGTTTAGTGTCATTGCTTATTTCTTAGATTATACTAGACTATATTATTATGCTTTTTCGATAGCAATAGGCTTTTTTTTAATTAATTTAATAACTCCGATTGTAGGTAATCCATTAGGCATCATTATTATTTTTGGGGTTATAGGAGTAATAATTGTGATAATCGGGTTATACTATTTTATTCTTTTCTTAAAAAAGTACCCCTTATCAAGAGAGGAGGTGTTATAAAAAATAGCAAAAAAGAAAACAGAATCAGAAGATATTATCCAACCACTTAGTGATATTAACAAGATCATTCATGAGCCAGCAAGGTTAATGATCATGTCATATTTATATGTAGTTGAGAGTGCTGATTTTGTTTTCTTGAGAAATCAAACTAACCTAACAGATGGAAATTTATCCTCTCATTTAACTAAACTCGAATCTGCTGGATATCTTGAAATTGAGAAAAGATTTAAGGGCAAAAAGCCTCAAACAATGCTGAAACTTAGTGCAAAAGGTCGAAAGGCTTTTGAACTCTATCGGAAAAAAATGGAACAAGTATTAGGTGGATTAAATGAAAAATGATTATCTAATTTTAGGATTGGTATCCATCTTACCGAAATTCTTTTCCAGATTAAATAATCCTCATTTTTAATCCAATTTTTTCAAAATCTAAAAAGATATTTCAATTGCCTGTGAAGGACATACTTCGACACATTTCATACAATCGGGACAAAATTTATCGGCGAAGGATTTAAAGATCATATGGATTTCAAATCTAATAGGTGCACCATCTTTATCTTTTTTTTTTAATGGCCTAAACATTAATAAAGATTTAGGACAAACCTCTAAACATTTTAAGCATTTAGTAGGGCGTAATTCAGTGGGATCATAAGGTAAATCACATTTTTTATGGTTATATTTGAATTTTACCATCTTTTTAATCACTCCTCACCATATTTTCTTAGCTATTGAATGAGTATTTCGATCAACTAGTCTGATTGCGTTTTGCTCACAAACAAACCTACATTGTCCACATCCAAAACAGATTCTAGGATCTATATCGGCTCTACCATCCTCCCCTAAGCTAATTGCTCCAAATTGACAGTGTGAAATACATTCTCCACAGCTAATACATTCATCACTATTAACCTCAGCTACATATTCTGCTTTTCGATAAGTATTAGTTATACCATACCATATTTTTGGTCTTGCAGCATAACAATATTGAGCCTCACAATTACATACACATGCTACTTGTGGCATATCCATCCACCAGAAAACAGTGTGTATATAACCTTTTTCTGAAAATTGTTGTAACCATTCTTTTGCTTCTTCAGGGCTTAATCTCTTTTCTTTCCAATTTCTTGGTACTTTTCTATTAGTTTCAACTAAAGGTCCAAAATTTAAGCATTTAAATTCATCTTGTCCTTTAAAAAGCCTTTTACACATACATGGGTAAGCTACATGATCATAAGCTAGATCTGATATCTTTAATGCATCTTCTAATGGGACTACTTGTCCAGCATGGCTGCGTATTGCAAGATAATTACCATATGCCCTTGCTATATTACCAAAGAATGGAATTTTCGCCCAATCAACCATATCTAAAAGTTTAGATATGTCCAGAGGATACCATGCTGAATCTGCCCCATTAATCGCTTCTCTTACCATCTTGGGTTCTCTACCAAGAATTCGATCTAACAGCGACAATTTATAGAAAAGTTCGCCGGAATACCCTTTAGGGTTAAAATACCATTTATCGTATCCTTCAGCATGCTTTCTACAATACTTACACATTTAAAATACCTCCCAATATATCCATTTTTAAAGATAAAAATCAATATTAAATAAATTGTAATTAAAACTTATAAGGATTTATCAAAGCTAATATTAATACGTCTCCTTCTTATTTTTTGCTACAATCATTTCTGAGCAATCTATTACACTTTTAGTGGCCAATTCTGTTCCAATATATTTTTAATTTACCTAACTTAATTTTATGGTCGATAATCGTAGTAATTTAATATTCAAATATGATATAATATAGATATTTTAAATTCAATTTTAAAATGTCTTGGGCTTTAGAGATTAATTGACTTTATTACAAATAAATAATTCAATAGAATTATGCCAATTGTAGGAATAGATTATGAGAAATGCAATGATTGTAATATCTGTGTAACCACATGTATATTGTTTAGACGAGATAAAACACAAAATAAAATTGTCTTCAACAATTCAACAGAATTGTGCAATTTATGTGGTAAATGTATTGCAAAATGTCCCCAAGATGCTATTATTTATGAAGGTATGGGAGAGGCGTACATTTATGAAGGAATTAATAAACCAGAAACTATAGCGTCTTATGAAACAATATATAAGTTTCTCAGAGCAAATCGATCAGTTCGACTTTATAAAAAGAAAAAAGTGCCAACTGATAATATAAGAAAAGTTTTTGAAGCAATGTCATATGCTCCTACTGCGGATAATATGAGATCAGAACGATTTTCTATTTTATCAGAGCAAGACAAAATTAAAAATCTGAACGATGCGGTTTTAGAAGCAATCTTAAGTATACCAGAAATGAATGAAAGATATGGACTAATATTTAGACTTACTAGCAGAGTTTTCCATAGTCCTGTATATTTTGATGCCCCCCATGTTATTTTTGTGGACTCTTCAGAGGATTCTAAAATTGAGGCTACTAATATTGGAATTATAATTACTTATGGCAGATTAGCTGCACAAGCTCTCGGTCTAAGCACGTGTTGGAATGGATGGACACAAATAGCTATGAGGATTAATCCAAAAATAAAAGAATTGGCAAATATTAAAGGAAATACGGTCGGAGTTTTGATTATTGGGTATTCGGCAGAAAAATTTTATCGCGCTTCCCCACGATCTCCCAAACCTATTGATGGTTTGGAGGAGTAAATATGCTAAAATATTGCATATTTAAAAATTTCGTCTTCAATGATCCACGCTTCAAGAAAGTCATCTCTTATTTTTGTATCCCATATATTATCAATATTTTTTATCCCTTCACTAAGATCCACTAATAACTCTTTGCCAACAGCGAATTGTTCATGAGAGGGATAAAGCTCAATGTTTTCAGATTTTTTATACAAATCTATTAATTTCGAAATACTTGAAAGAATGATGGGAAACGTCTTTTTAGTGAGATACATCATTCCGTAATGAGCAGTATCACCCGTAAAAAGTTCGCTTTTATTGGTTAATAAAGATATGCAACCGGGAGAATGTCCGGGAGTATGAATAACTTCTATTGATATATCACCTAAATCTATGATTTCCTCATCTTTTATTGCTTGGATATTCTTAGCAGGTCGAAGAGTATAATTTTTACTTTGATAACGTTTAACAATTTCTTTGGGGGAATTTTGTAAGAATGTTATATCAAAAGGCTCTGAAACATATTTTACTTCCTTACTGTGAATGAAAATTTTGTTAAATTCATTATTCCCACCGATATGATCAAAATGAGAATGTGTATTAATTACTAGTAATTCTCGTTCAGAAAGTAGATCATCAATAATTGGCTTAAGGGGGAATAATCCACAACCGGTATCAATCAATAAAGCAGAATGAGAACCCATAACTAAATATAAATTTGTATAAGTTGTATAAAATCTCGGGTCAATTTCATCAAGTCTTTCTCGAATTACATACAAATATTCTTTATAATTTACAACTTCAAACCATTGTTCACTGTTTAAATAGTTATTCATAATTTTTTTTTAATCATGGAATTTTTCTTTCTTGTTAAAAATTCTGAAAAAATTAATTGATTGATAGAATTAATGTTTTATACATAAATGTCATCATAAGTATTAAATATTCTCTTATAGAATTGTATTTATTAATAAAATAATTTTTTGTGAAATCTAATGAGAAAAATTTTGAAAACAAAAAAGTACTATCTAATCTTTAGCATCATCCTTGCTCTATTTCTACCAACTTTAAACTATATTTATAATGTCAAAAAAGAAAGTAATACAGATTCAATCAATAATTTTTTTAATTTAAAATCTGCTGGATATTGGTATTTTACGGGAGAAGCGATAATTATTGATGATTCTGATCCAAACTATAATTGGAGTAAAACAGCAGCAGATAATGCATGGTGCTCAGGGAGTGGAACATGGAACGATCCATACGTTATTGAAAATGTTACAGTTGATTATTATGGTACAAGTTTGGGCAACTCTATTTATCTTAGGAATTCAAAGACATCGTATTTTATAATTAGAAATTGTACATTAACCAATTCTTATGCTACGACAGATCCCGAGAATGTTGGAATAAAGTTGGAAAACTCTAACAATGGGGTTTTAATTAATAATACCTTCACTCTAAATGAGTATGGAATTTATCTCTACTCTAATTCTGATAATAATACAATTTTAGAAAATAAATTAATAGATAATGAAGCATTTGGTATTGATTTATCAGTTGGATGTGGAGGAAATATAATTTCTGATAATTTAATCGATCACACTGAACAATATGGGATTGAACTTGCTTACAGCTCAAATGGTAATAATATCACTAATAATATTATTAAAAATAACGGATGGCATTGGGGTTTAGAGGCGGATTCTGGAATAATGATTCAAGAGAGCAACGATAATATTGTGTCTAACAATAAAATAACTAATAATAATCAAAATGGTGTCTATATCTATAGTGATTACTGCTATTATAATGTTATTATCAATAATACTATAAGCGGGAATAGAAAAGGAATTCGAATGTCCTATAATGTGTTTGGCACCGTCATTAGAGATAATTTAATTAAAGACAATAGTGAATACGGAATATATATAGCTACTTATCATCCTCAAGGCAGTGATATCTATCTCAACTGGTTTATTGATAATGGTATTCAAGCTTATGATAATGTTGTCGGACAGAATAATAACTGGGATAATGGAACGATCGGAAATTTCTGGAATGATTACTCTGGTGTTGATACTGATGACGACGGTATTGGTGACGATCCTTATATAATTGGAGGTGATAGTGGTGGAAATCAAGATAATTATCCAATTTGGCATGATGCTCCTAATATTAAAGTACTTCTACCTAAGCCATTAGAAATCTTTGAAAGCTCTTCCCCTACTTTTAATGTAAGTATCAAAGATCCTAATTTAGACTCAATGTGGTATACTTTAAATAATGGGATGCAAAAAGTTCCCTTTACTACAAATGAAACAATCAATCAAGGATTATGGGATGCTTTATCTGATGGTCTAATAGATATCACTTTTTATGCAAATGATACTGCGGGAAATGTAAATTCCTCATCAGTTACAGTTATTAGAGATACTGGAGCACCTACTATAAATATTAATTCACCCTCGTTAAATGACGTTTTTGCATATACAGAACCAGCTTTCAATGTAGAGATTAGAGATTTTCTATTAAATACAACATGGTATACTATAGATGGTGGATTAACAAAGTTTATTTTTACGTCTAATGAGTCCCTTAATTCAAACGCGTGGGATAATGCTTTAGATGGGTTAATAAGTATTACATTTTATGCGAATGATACATTAGGCAATCTTAATTCTGTATCTTTAACTGTCTATAAAGATACACAATTTCCCTTTATCTTGATTGTCTATCCCGATTATGGTGACATTTTTAACGCGACAGCACCAGATTTTATAGTAGAACCAGAAGAAGCAAATATAGTGAGAATGTGGTATACAATTAATGAAAGCTTGACTGAATATACATTTACCACAAATGGAACAATAAATCAAGCAGCTTGGGATGCACTTCCGAAAGGTGTCTTAGTTTTAAGGTTTTATATTGAGGATATTGCTGGAAATATTAATTTTAACGATATAATAATTACAAAAAGCTTACCAACAAATGGAAATGGTGATGGAGATGAGACAGGACCACCAATACCTGGATATCACCTAATTTTATTGATTTCCTTAATTTGGATAATATCAACAATAATTCTCATACAGTTCAAGAAAAAGTTGAAGAATAAATAACAAAATTATTTTTTTTTAATTTTTAATTCTGTGTTTTATTTTTATCAAAACATTAAAAGCTATTTTTATTCTTTTAAATAAGCTTTACATTTTTTATTGGAACCCAACCACTTTTACCTTTCTGATTCATGACCCAGTACCACTCTGCTTCTTCATCTTTAATTATAAGTTCTTCTCCGCTTTTTACTGTAAGTTCTGTGGCATCATAATATTTTTTCACTTTTCCAATTTTTCCCTTGATATCAAGATATTTTTCAGGTACCCATCGACTCTCTTCTTTTTTGTTAGTACACCAAATCCATCCCGCCCATTCACTTTCTTTTTCTCCAATTGTTAGAATTTCCCCTTTAGTAATTATTAAGGGATCTGTGTAAGGAGACTTATAATCTTCAATAACTATACACTTTTTTTTCTTCATAACACTGTTCTTTTTCTACTTATTACTCTATACTGATTAATTTAATATTCTCTTGGTTTTTCGAGTATAAAAATTGAAAAAGTTCCATAAGCCTTTGAAACCAGAGTATTGTCATTTAAAATCTCGGATTCAAGAATGCCAAATGATTTCCCTCTGTGAATTACTTTTGTATTACAAATAAGCATTCCTTCTCTAACAGCTTTAAAATAGGTAATTTTAATTTCTACAGTTGCGCATGATTCCTTCTTTTCTAATAAAGAATATAAAGCTCCCCCCATACCTGTATCTGCCATTGAATACATGACAGCACCATGGACAGTTTTATGAGGATTAAAGTGGTTCTTATTAATCTGCAAAACACACTGGGAATACCCTTTTCTCAATTTAGTAAATTCAAACCCTATTAAATCTCCAAATGGGTGAAATCCTTTAGATTTAAGAGGAATAGGTTCAGACATAAGCTATACAAAAATCAATTTAATTTAATCTTTTCTAAAATAATAAAAATATAAAACAAATTAGAGATTCATAACTTATTAAATATTAAATTTCGGTGAAATGAGATGTCAGTTTTATTTGAACCCTATAAAATTAGTAAAATGGAAGTAAAAAACCGATTCGTTAGATCAGCAACACATGAAAATTTAGCAAAAAACTCTGGCGAAGTCACAGATGAGCTTGTAAAACTTCATAGAACTCTTGCTAAAGGAGATATTGGTTTAATTATACCAGGTTATATGTATGTTCACCCTTTAGGGCGTGCATATAGCTATCAAACAGGAATATATGATGACAAGATGATACCTGGTTTGAAAAAGCTTGTTAATGCGATACATGAAGAAGGGAGTAAGGTTGCATTTCAGATAGTCCATGCGGGAATGTATACATTTTCGAAACTAATTGGAACAACTCCCGCGGGACCCTCTGGAGAGATAATGAATCCCGTTGCGGTTGAATATTCAAAAGAAATGACTGAGGATGAAATTCAGACTACAATAGAGGCTTTTATTAAAGCGGCTAAACGTGTAGTCGAATCGGGAGCGGACGCTATTCAATTACATGCAGCTCATGGCTATTTAATCAATCAATTTTTATCTCCTTTCTACAATCGTAGACAAGATAATTGGGGGGGATCTGATGAGAATCGTTTTCGATACTTAAAAGAAATTGTTGTGAAAACTAAAAAGGTTTTACCTTCTAATGTTCCTCTTCTAATAAAATTAAATACTCATGATTATACTCCAGATGAAGGTATAACACCTTCATTAGCAGCTAAATATTCTAATTGGTTAATAAAGTTAGGAATCGATGCAATTGAGATAAGTTGTGGTTCAGGATATTCTATTTTTAATATGTGTAGGGGAGAGGTTCCCTTTAGAGAAATTGTTCAAGCTGTTCCAGATTATATGAAATCTATGACAGAATATGTATATAAGGATATGGTTGGAAAATTTAATTTTGAGGAGGGATATAATCTTAAAGCAGCTAAGATTATAAAACCTCAAATCGGAGATATTCCCCTCATCTTGGTCGGAGGTTTAAGAACTAAAACCTTTATGGAAGATTTAATAAAAAATAAATATGCTGATTTCATATCCATGTCGCGTCCATTTATAAGAGAACCATTTCTTGTAAAAAATATTAAAGAAGGAAAACAAGAAAGAGCAGCGTGCATCTCTTGCAACCGATGTCTTGCAGCAATACCGAATGATTATCCAATTAAGTGCTATACAAACAAGTGGCCAGAAGAAAAAAAACAAACGTGTTATTTTCCATAAGTTTTTTCTGATATTAACTTTTTAAAATTTTAATAATCTTTTATTCAATAATTTCATATCCCTTATCCTCCCATGCTTTTCTCATAACAGGATTTTTTTTAAGAAAAGTATCAATCACTTCTTTTTTTACACGATTGAAAGGACATGAAAAATTTGGACAATTGCCACATCTTTTTTTGATTAAGAAACTAAAGAAAATGAAAATCGTTATAATTGAAATTATTAAAATAATAAACTGACCACCTAATATAATAAATATTAATGGATATCCAATCAGAATTGTGAAACCAATCATTAATTGGATTTTTTCAGATAAATTCATAGGCTCTGGATGAAATTTCCAGAGTTTAAAACTACCATAATTAGCAATACAATGTAATGTTTTCCCATCTTCAGCATAGTAAGGACAATGACTACAAAGAATTCGAATCTCCCAAACCTCAAAAAAAAATAACCAGAAACCAACCCAACCTAATAAAAACCAACCATAACCCGCTAATATAACACCAATAAATGCCGGAACAGCAAAAATAAGAAATAATCCAAAAAAGCTAATTAGATATTTTTTATGAAAATGACATATTAGTTCCCCTTTTATAGAGCAATCTTTACACTCTGAAGTATCTTTCCAAGTACATACATTATGTGAATTTGTCATATTAATCATTAATACCTATTTAGAATATAACTTTACAGAATTATATTGAAACATTACTTATATTCTCTGATATATATCTCTCAACTCATTTGTTAATATTTAAATTAATTGAAAATTAAATTCAAATAGCGGGAAAAGTGAGAAAAGTCGAAAAATGGGGAAAAAGTTTATAAAGAAAAAAATTGTAGAAAATTCAAGATGGTTTCATTTACTTTTGTAGTGTGTGCAGAGCCTTATAAGTATGAAGCTATAGACACGATGATTAATTTAGGGGAAACTATAGTTAAAAAGGGGCATACAGTTTTAGGAATTTTTCTATATGGTAGTGGTGTCTATAATATTAAAGAGAGAACCCTTAAAGATACATCATTACGTAATTTATCAAATCGACTAAAAGAATTTTGTAAAAAACATAAAACAGAACCGATTGCTTGTAGCACATGGATTAGCTTTACAGGAATTAAGGTGGAAGAATTTATAGAAGGAGCTGCTAGAGAAGGATTAGGAGGGCTCTCTGATTTAATTGCCAGATCAGATAAAGTAATATTCTTTGGTCCTGGAGGTTGATAAGAATGGTAAATTCTGTAGTAATTATTTGTGAAGATTCACCATTTGGAAAAAATTCAGTGGTGGAATCAATACGTATGGCTGCTGGGATTCTTGCTGTAGGCGATATTGATACGTGCAAAGTTATTCTCCTTAAAGATGCTGTTTATTTTATGAAAAAGAACTTGAATCCCGATGCTTTAAATGTAGATGATTTTACTAATATTATAAGATTAATAGAGCTTTCTGAATTAGAAATTTATATTCATGATAAAGCATTGAAAACAGCTGGAATTGAATCTACTGATCTTATATTAAAAGAAAATTTGAAAATTATTGGAACTCACCAAATTTCTCAGATTATTTTAGATGCTGATATGAGTTTTAAGTACTGATTGGGAGGCTGAATTAAAAGTGTTAAATTCTATAGTTTATTTATATGGTTTTAGCCCAACGTTGGAGCAGAAATTAGCTACTTTGTTGGATATTTTAAAAGAGCAACTACAATTATATGTTGAAATAACTGTTGTTTTAATCCATGATGGTATTATTGGTACATCAAAAAAAGCAAAACCCCCTAAAACTTTAAAAGAGTTATTAGACCTTCCAGTTAGTGTATATGCGATAATACCAGATATTAAAGCTCGAGGGATTGATCCCTATAATCTGGTTGATCAAATAAAAGGAATTGAATATGAAGATTTGGTCGACATTTTGGTAAGTAACCAAAAAATTGTATCTTGGATGTAATCTCATATTATATTCAATTCCTTCTCTATTATAAGTAAAGACTTTTAAATAGATAGGATTAATTTAAAATAAAGATATTTCATCAAATTAAAATTAAAAAAAAGTTATTTTAAAAATTAGGAGAATAATTATGAAGGATTATTCAGAGTGGGAAACAATCCCAGATTACGAGAATGAGTCTCCTTATATTGAAAATTCAAATCGTCCATGGTTAAAACTTAAACCAGATTATATCCCTAAGACAGTGAAATTTGAGCCCATTCCTGTTCATGAATATATTAAAAAGGCAACTTCTGAATACCTTAATAATGTCTGTGTTTATTATAAACCAACAGATAAAAAGTATACTTATCGTGAAATGAATTATATATCCGATAAAATAGCTAATGCTTTATATGAAGAAGGCATAAGAAAAGGAGATGCTGTTGGGATTATGACTGCTAATTGTCCTGAATTTTTATTTTGTTGTATGGGGATCATGGAGACAGGTGCCTCTGTGGTTCCAATAAATTCTCTCCTCAAAGAGACTGATGTGGTTCATATTCTTAAAGATGCTGGAAACATTAACACTGTTTTTGTCCATAAAAGCAATTTTAGAACAATGAAAAAGGTAAGAGATCAAGTTCCATTAAAGAATATGATTCTACTTCAAACACAGGAAGCTAAGCCCGAGACTATTACCTTAGAAGAGTTTATTGATGGTATCGCACCAAAACAACCTGATGTTGAGATTAATCCCTTGAATGATATTGCTGCTTTATTATATACTGGAGGTACTACAGGCTTACCTAAAGGAGTGATGTTAACACATAATAATTTAGTCTCAAATTCTGTGTGTACATTGGAAAATATGAGAGAATCCAGAGAGGATGATCCAACTATTTATGGTACAGGAGTAAGTTTAACAGTTCTCCCTATTTGTCATAGTTTTGGTTTTCAAGTCCTAATTATTAGTTCTGTACTCGCTGCAATGTTAGTTATGTTTCAATCCTTTGATGCTTCTGAAGTACTTGAAGCAATTGAATACTATAAATGCGAAACCTTTACAGGTGTACCTGTCATGTTTCAGATGTTAGTCAATTCTCCCGATTTTACAGAGCGAGATCTTTCAAGTCTTGAAACAGCTAATTCGGGTTCAGCAACGTTGGCTACAGAAATAAATAGAAAATGGGAACAAGTGGTAGGCTTTAAAGTAGGTCAAGGATTTGGATTAACTGAGACATCCCCAATTACTCATAGTCAACCAAAATGGTTACCCGAAATAATACCAGAGAGTATAGGTGTACCTATTGTTGATACTGATGCAAAAATAGTAAATCCTGATACATTAGAGGAAGTTCCTTTAGGAGAAATAGGGGAACTGTTACTTAAAGGGCCTCAAGTTATGAAAGGCTACTGGAAAAATCCAGAAGAGACAGCAACAACTTTTGTTGGTGACTGGTTAAAAACAGGGGATTTAGCTCGTATGGATGAACGGGGTTATTTCTATATTGAAGGAAGGACTAAAGATATGATAAAATATAAAGGATATAAAGTTATGCCGAAAGAAATTGAGGAAAAATTGCATGAACATCCTGCAATCTTAGAAGTAGGTGTAATTTCTGCCCCAGACCCAAATATTGGAGAAACTATTAAAGCCTATGTGGCCTTAAAACCAGAATATCAAGGGAAAGTCACAGAACGAGATATTATCGAATGGTCAAAAGAAAAAATGGCAGCGTATAAATACCCACGTCTAGTAGAATTCGTAACTGTATTACCAAGAACTACCGTTGGTAAAATTTTTCGCAGAAAGTTAAGGGAACGAGCCGAAAAAGGAAGTTAAATATACATCTATTACTCTATTTTTTAATTTATTCTGTTTTTTTTCTATAAATATTCACTTTTAGAGCGCGTGAAAATTGTAAAGAATAAAATTAAAACTCCAGTCATGATAAAAACACTAAAGACACTCCATTCCACTAGGAGCCCCACAATCGGGTAAATGATTGCTCTTAGTAAACTTGCAAACATATTTATTGTACTTAATACGGTAGCTCTATTTTCAGATGCAATCTGTATATTTATTCCATCTACAAATATTAAATATCTTGTATAACCAAAAGCAACGATTGTCAGAATAATAGCAATCCCCAAAGGAATTATTGTAGTTATTCCTAGTAGCAGAAATGCGATTCCATTTATCAAATTGATTGAGATTAAAAATCGTTTTTTATTTTTAGATGATTTTAATAATAGAGGTATCGTACTTGAAAAAATTGCATTAATTATATTCATACCCGCTAAAATAAATCCAAACCACAATTGAGGTATGTTAATTGTACCTAAATAGACTTGATAGGTCCAGAACAGAAAAAATATCAACACATTAATTGGTATCCAATCAAGAGCTAGAATTCTTAATATTTTATTTTTCCGTAATTCCTTAAACCCAGATATTATTATCTTCCAATAATTTTCTCGTGTATAATTGTTAGTTGTCATTTTTGGCTCTTTAAAAGTTAATGCAACTAAAAAAGCCCCTATATATATAAAAGCTAAAGAAGTCATTGTAAATTGTAAAGAGATAAAATAAGCGATAATAGATCCTATTGGTGCTGAAATTGTCAATGCAATTAAATTCAGGGTTTGAGATCTTCCTAAAGTTTTTGAGAGGTTCTTTTCATTCCCAAAAGATTTCAAAGAGAAAAAAACAAAAGCATCACTCGTTCCAGACATTAGGGCTGAACCAAAAGCCCATAAAGTTTCTGCTAACATGAATAAGATAAAATTTGGAATAATACTATAAATCAGTGCAGCACAAGCAATTGATAATGCAGATAATAATAATGCTATTTTACGTCCTAAAAAGTCAGCTATTGCTCCAGAAGGAATTTCAAGAAGAACAATCATTGCAGTAAAATAACTCTGTAAAATCATTATCTGAAAAAAAGAAAGACCGCCCCAAATCATCATGAATGGTATATACACACCTCTAACTGTGTGAATCCCTAAGATAAACGAAAAAATATAAATTTTGAAAATATTCGATTTATAATTTCTTTCCATAGTTTCCTTTTAATTCTGCTTTGAAATATCTGAAAGTAGCTAATTTTAAAAAGTCAATTATAATTTATGCAGTTAATCAGAATATTAAAAAAAGAAAAAATAAGGATAGAATAATAATATTTATGTATTTGTACTTACTTATTTTTGGATTTTAAGAAGAATAAGATAGTATTGAGTATTCCCGCAATAATACTGCCGTAAAAACCCGTATCAGGCCACCAGTCATATGCATCATAATATATACCAAACGAGGCTAACCCTATAATTGCTAAAAGAACTGTGCAACCTGCTAGGAGTAATCCAAATTTATCTAGATCTCTGTGAATAAATTTTTTTGGAAGTAGGTCGTTTATAATTATCACTATTTGTGCTATTAAGAATATTAACATGAGAATTTGTGCAGTTAAATCAGCTGGTGTCCAGTAGTCACAATCAAAGCAAGAATACCTATTTCCGTAACCAGTATAATAGAAGCCAGCAAACCATTGAGTTGCCAGTAGAATTATCCCTATAATGCTAAGTACTAAAATCAAAGCAGCAAACACATTGACATTCCTCTCAGATGACATTTTGATTCCTCTTTAGGTTTTATTTAAATTTATTTTATAATAATGATCTTGGGATGTAGGTTTATTTAAATGTTTATTTTATATTTATAAAAGTCATTTTGTCATCTTTTCTTCTCTTTTTTTCTTAGTAACACAATAAACAGGGCCTTGCATCATAGTCATATAGCAACCATTACAACTAATACATTTTGCGGGCGAAATATCACCATTTTGCCAACGTTTCGGAAGATCTGGTTCATAAATTAGTGGTCTGCTCAGCGAAATAAAATCAGCAATGTTCTCCTTAAGAATTCTTTCAGCAGAAATAGGATTTTTAATTCCCCCCATCGCAATTAATTTGCATTTATTGAGAAATGGTTTAATCCTTTTATTATTGTGTAAGAAATAATTTTCTTCTTCAGGGGATTTAATATTTAGACTTGGATATGGCTTTTTACTTAAAATTTGAGCATCTCCCCCCCCTCCACTAGGCTCGATGGCATCAAATCCAATTTCTGAAAGAATTTTAGCATATTCAACACCTTCTTCTAAGCTTAATCCATTTGGAATGAAATCTTCTGTTTGTAGTTTAATGATTATAGGAAAATTACTTTCTAATTCATCTCGTAAACCATTATAAATATCGATCAAAATCTTTGCTCTTTTTTGAGTATCTCCACCGTATTCGTCGGTTCTTTTATTAGTATATGGAGAAATGAAATTACTTAAAAAGTAACCGTGAGCAGCATGGAGTTGCACCATATCATAACCACACTCATAACTTCTTTTTCCGGCATCTACAAATTTTTGTATTAATGTTTCTATTTCATTAGCTGTTAATTCTCGCGGTGTTAATCCAGTGATTTTAAAAAGAACTGGGGATGGTGCTACTGGATGGTATTTAGGATGATAACCTTGACGACCAGTATGAGCTATTTGAATAGCAATTTTAACATCTGCATATTCATGAACTGCTTTTATTAATTTCTTCTGGCCTGGCATAAATGAATCATCATATAAACACGCCTGATACGGATTAGCAGTACCCCCAGGATCTACTGCTGTGAAACCTGATATTATTAATCCGGTACCTCCACGGGCTAATTCACTGTAAATCTCAATAAGCTTATCACCAACATACCCATATTTTTCTGTGCTTCGCATATGAGTTGCTGAACGCACTATTCTGTTTTTAATTTGGATATTACCAATTTTTTCTGGGCTAAAAAGAGTTTCAAGTTCCAATTTAATCACAATTTAGAATTATAATCTGAAGCTATTTACTTTTTTGATTATAATTTATATAATAATATCTCTATTAACAGTTGACATTTTAAAGATGAATGAATATTGACAAATATAAAAAGATGGGAAGAAGATAATCATTGGGTAGAAATAGATCTGGATCGCTGTATGGGATCAGGAGATTGCGTAAATGGGTGTCCAGCTGACGTATATAAAGTTATAAATGGGAAAGTTAATGCCCAAAATATTGGTGAATGTATTGAGTGTGGCACTTGCCAATACAGATGTCCATTTAAAGCAATATTAAAACATGCTGCTTGGAGATAAAAAGCAAGAAGTTTAGGTCTTTTCTAATTTTTTTAATCTCTCTGAAAAAACTTTTTCTGTAGCATCCATTTCTGACACCACGTTTTTAAGAACTGGTACCCAAAAAAATGGAATTGCTAACCAAAAAATAATTGACATCATCATACCGTACACAGAACCAAATGCATCTCTTACAAATGAACCAATTAAAGGACCCAGGGACCGGCCAATTATATCGAAAAAATTAGCTGTCGCCAGTGTAGTTCCCCTATGTTCTGGAAGGTTAAGATCTACTACTGTTGCATACCAGCTACCATTGACAGCTCCATTAGCAAACATACCAATCATCATTAAGATTAACATTATCAAAGCTTCAGGAATTACGAAAAGTTCACCTACAGTTACGTTATTAGGAGCGTTAAAAGGAATTATTAAAGCAATAAATATTAAGGGTATGGGTATGATATTTCCTATTAGAGCCAATAATACTCGAGCATTTCTTTTACCTTTTTTAAATAATTTATCACCAATAACTCCAAATACTACAGTGCCAACAAGAGTGCTTAAAAGTATGGTTCCTAAGAATATTAAAGATATATCTTCAGGAACATTATGATAATCACTCATATAATAAAAGATCAAAAATAATATAATACCCGTGGGTATTGTATCAACAAAATTTATAACTAGCCAAATATTTGCCTTTTTTTTGAATATCTCTTTTAAATCAGACCTTTTTATCCTATAAGTATACTCTACTGCATTTTTTTCATTTAAAAAAATGTAATCTTTACCAATTCGAGATGGCTCCTTAAAAAAAATAATTATAAATGCAATTACGAATCCCAATATCCCAATTACATAATAAGATAATCTCCAATCGATTGGTCCATATATAGTAGCAACTATTAACCCTAAAGCCATCCCTAAAAGAGAAGCAATAGAAAAAAATGAGAATCCCTTGGATCTATCATTTTGAGATATTAAATCACCCATTAAAGAAAAGACACTGGGTATAATGGCACCAAATCCGATTCCATTCAATGAAGTAAGAAAAAAAAATAAATAATATCCATCTAGGTTCGGCGTAACAAAAATGATTAAGATTGAAAAAATTGAATAAAATAAAGCGCCAACAAGGACCATCCATTTCCTCGTGATTTTATCCGCTAAATATCCAAAAATTAAAATAGAAATACCCGAGAGAATTGTAAACGTAGATGTCAAAACACCTAATTGAGCTGTTGCTCCACCAAATCCAAAATAATATGAAATAATCTCTAGATTTGGAGAAATCATATTCTGGACAGAATAAACTAAGGAAAGGATTACGATGAATAATATTATTAAAATAAGAGATGAATTATGAGGCTTGTTTTTCATAATAGTAATTAAATTAAATTCTATATTTATGTTGTTCTATGAAAACTCTAAAACCTTATTAATAATATATTAGTTTTGCATAATTAATTAAAATGTGAGAAATTATGATAGAAAAAGAAAAGATAAATGAAGTTATAAAAGTGTTAAATAACAGATGTACTGTAAGAGCATATGATCCAAAAGCATTGACTCAAGAAGAAAAAGACATGATTATTCATGGTGCTATGCGCGCTCCAACAGCGGGCAATATGATGTTCTATTCTATCCTTGAAGTACGAAACCAAAAAATGAAGGATAAATTAGTAAATACGTGTGATAACCAGCCCCATATCGCAAAAGCGCCTCTCATTCTTATATTCTTAGCCGATATGCAACGTTGGTATGATTATTATAGAGCTTCTGGTGTACCAGAATTGTGTGCTAATAAAAATCTTGTTTATCGAACTCCTGAAGAATCCGATCTTTTACTTGCTTGCTGTGATGCTCTAATTGCTGCTCAGAATGCGGTAATTACTGCTGAATCAATGGGAATTGGCTCTTGTTATATTGGAGATATTATAGAAAATATCGAAACTCATCGAGAAATGTTTAATCTTCCAAAATGGGTGTTTCCTATAACTATGCTTTGTTTTGGATATCCCAAACAAGATCCTTCTAAGAGAATACCTACACAACGATTTCCTAAGAAATTTATCTATTTTACCGATACTTATAGAAGATTTAATATGGATGATTTCGTTGAAATGTTTCAAAAGTTTGAAAAAGAAACTTTAGTTGAAGGAGCAGAGAATCTTGGACAGGATTATTTTTTGCGGAAAACAGGATCTGCTTTCTCACAAGAAATGAGTCGTTCTGTTAAAGTTGCACTTAGAGATTGGATAAAAAAAGAGTAAATTACTTAATCAATTTCTCAAATTCTTATGAGTATATGATTTTAAATTTTTCTGAAAAGATATAATTTTTATGGAAATACATAAGATAATAGAGGAAAATTTAGACATAATCTCATCAATATGCCTTGATCCGAGCGTAGATCAAGAAACAAGGGTCCTGATGGAGAATGGCATGGATGAGAGAATTTGTTGGATCAAGAAGATGATTCCTAAAGGACTTGAAATATTAGTGGCACTTGAAAACCCTCGACACGAAGAGATCCATTATAAGTGGGCTGGGAAAATGCTCCATTCAGATTTAGCAGTTCATGAGCAAGTACCAATGGGGTTACTTGAATATATCCCTATAGAACAAGCATTAGAGCCGGTTAAAGGTAATAACTTGCTTTTTATTAATTGTATGTGGATTTTACCACCTTTTTGGCTTAAAGGAGTAGGAAAGGCATTAGTTGAGTCATTTATTGAAAGAGCAAAAAAGTTTGGTGGCGCTAGTGTTATAGCATATGATGGAGATTCATGGTTTGGAACATCCATAAAATACATGCCCATCTCATTCTTTAAAAAATATGGATTCGAAGAGGTCGATAGAGATGGCAGCCGGGTTCTTCTATTTCTTAATTTAGGTTCTACTACACAACCAAAACTTATTTATCCGAAATATGGAGAACCCAAAGATAATAAAAAGAGTAAAATGAAAATTTTTTCCAATAATCAATGTCCATGGTCAAGATATATGATCAATACGTTTAAAAAAGAACTAAGTCAATATTCAAACATAGATGTTAACATCATAGACACATGTAAGAGGGAAGTAATTCAAAATTTAGGGATATCTAGAGGTGTGAGTTTAAATGGGACCGCTCTTATTAATAGAATGGCATCTTGGGAAGAAATTAAATCAAAACTAGTAGAAAACAGAATAGAATTAGAATAAGGTTCTATTTTTAAAATACATATTAAAAATACTTAAAAGACTGTATTTATATAATTTTACTTATAGGATTTGTGAGGTATCAATCTCAATGAAGATTCATTCGCTTTTTATTTTAAAAAGAACAGGTGTATGCATTTTTCATAAACATTTTACAAAAGACTTCGATAATATTGAGGTTAATTTAATAACTCCTTTCTTTTCAGCAATATTTTCGTTTTCTGAGAATGTAATTTCAAGAAAAACTCCAGAAATTCTTGAAATGAGAGAATTTAGATTTGTTTTTAAGGTTCACCAGGATTTAATTTTTTCAATTTTATCAGACTCAACTGCGAGTCTTTTATTTGTGACTACCCGTTTAGAAAGAATAGCTGACGTATTTTTAGAGGAGTATCCAGATACTACTAAAATAAAAGATTACCAACAACTTGAGAACCCTAAATTCGAAAAAATTCTTGATTCTATTGTCGCGGGAGAAGATGAACTATATATGAGTAAAACATTTTATGAGAAAGTAATTGATGTCTTTGAAGGCTTAATGCTTGAGAATGAGATTATTGGTGCTGCGCTTTTAACTACTAAAGGCAATACAATTTATACTTCTCTTCCAAATGAGATATTAGTTAATTCTTTGAAAGAATTAGAGATTAGATATATGGTTGGTGCAATTTCTCTTCCTGAAATGTATTATAGTTTAGGTAATGGACAAAAAGTGTTTTCTAGAATGGTTGATATTCCCTGGAAATTGGATCCACTTTTAGTTGTGGTCCTTTATGATAAAACGGTACCCTTAGGAATGGCAGAACTAAACCTAACTAAATTAGCTAGTAGAATTAAAAACATTATTTAATATAATTAACAACGAACATTAAAAAAGAGTAAAGAATTAAAAAAACCAAATTTAATATTTTAACCTTGTAAGTAAAAGAAAAAGCATACTATGCCTAAAATAAATGCTAAAATCGCCCAAAAATACCTAAATGCTTTAGAATAATTCCTGTGTCTATGCCCTGACTCAGACCAGATTGTATCTATTTGAATATACGGACTTGGACCTCTCCTATACCAACCTTTAATTCTCACCCTTTGATCTATTAAACGATTAACAGATCTAAGGGAAAATATCAGGTCTACAATACCAATTCCAAACCTATAATCCACATACATCAAACCCGTGTCGTCTTGGAAGTACATATCTTCACTGAAATAATATCCTGGAATCCCTTTCCCAACAATTTTTCCCTCTATATAGGCAGGGATACAACGTATTGGGCTGACCTTTACGTTTGTAACGAGATCTAACACTTTTTTATCTTCAAAACCACCCTTATACATATATCTCGTTTTTATTATAGACATAAATCCTATAATGTAAAATCCAATAGCCCATACAGACCACATATTTGCATAAACAGGCGCTAGAAAAGCAATATTATAAAATCCAGCAAGATCGAATATCCATACAATAGTTAATCCTAGCAAGGCGATGAAAACAAGTGTAGGAATTGTTTTCATGAAAATATCCCATAGAAATTCATCCCACATTGATTTGCCTGCTTGTTCTTCTTTTAATCTTTTTGCATCAGAGAAATCAATTTCTGGTTTAACTCCATAGAGATCACATAACATATTCAGGCGCATAATCCTTTTTGCTGGTAATGGGTGTGTTGAAAGAGCTTGATAATATTTAGCCCATGGATTATACAAATCCCAAGCTGCGGCTTTTTGAATTGCTTCCATAGAAAAAGTTTGTGTTGTTCCAACGCTGATGATACCTAATCCTTTTGCCGCACTTGGGTCAAAAATACCTAATCCTCTAAGTGCTCGCACTCGTGATTTCTTCCTTTCTTCGACATTACCATCTACTAATAATCCATACGCTATTTTAACTAGTCCAGTTGCAAGTGGGTTTGGATCTTCTAAAACTTCTGCACTATGCTCATCAGCATAATATTCACGAACTCTGCTAATTATAAGGGATATTAAATAACTCAAGTAATAACTTACAAAGGATAACACAGCAATAACAATTAAAGCAAGTCGAAGATAAGAACCCTCATCACTATCACTTCTACTACTCCTTGAAAAAAAACTGGCATAATATGCCCATCGAGCAACAGTTAATAGTAGCAATGGAATGGCAAATACAACAGTCATCAATATGAAATCCGAGTGAACAACATGCCCTAACTCGTGACAAAACACAGCATTTTGTTCTTTCTTATTTAAGTATTTTAAAATTCCGTCTGTAAGAATAACTCTTGCTGAATTTTTTGACCAACCATACGTGAACGCATTTGGATTAAAATCATGTATTATACCGAGGCGTGGCATCTTTATACCACGAAATGAAACTACTCTATCAAGAGATTCTGCTAGATGGGGGAATTCTGCAGCAAATTGTTCATAAGGTATCCAATCTATCCTATAAAGCCAACCTACAATCAACGGAGATATGCCATATTGAAGAAGTATTATTCCCACCGTTATCGCAATTATGATAATTAAACCCCATATCGATGAAGGTAAAAACCAAACACCTATCACAAAAACAACCGCGTACATCAACGCAAACAGGGAAGTTGTAGCAAGCCCAGAAGCCAATCTTAATCCTATAATTTACCACCTTTAAATTAATTTAATCTTTTTTTTTTAAATTTATAAAAAATTTTTATTCATGATATTGTACGCATTCACACCTATAAAAACTTTCCAACTAAAAATTAAAAACATTAGGAAGATTATAACAAATAATTTAGAACCATTCAAGAGAATTCCTTATTTATGTATGATATTATAATCATTGGCGCGGGAATTGCTGGTGCAACATTTGCTTCTAAAATTTCGAAATATGCTAAAACACTCCTAATTGAAGCCCTAGATTATAAAAAAGAAATCCCTATAAGAACAAATATATTTCCTGAACATAATCGCCCTTTTATCAAGGAAGAAATTGACTGGGATGACAAAAATATCTTTCCTTCCCTTCACACTAAGTCAAATTATATGAGCGATGAGTTTAATGGTGTTATTGATTCCACCGAATTTGGAATACCTTTAGGTAATATTTGTTACACTGAGAATTTATTGGATAAGTTAATTAGTCAGTTTGAAGAACAAGGAGGTATATTTAATTCTAATGAACAAATTTCGAGAATTAATAGACATATTGATTATTTGGAATTAATCAACAGTAAAGGGGAATCGTATAATACTAAACTATTAGCTCTCGCAACAGGTTCACGAGGATTTGATCTACAACGATCTTTAGGATTCGATATACCTGATCATTACACTGGAGCACTAATCCATTTATTTGGAAATGAAGATAAAATAAATGAAAATTTAGAATACAATTATGTATTTCACATAAATCCAAAGATCTCGGTTAATGGTCCTTTTTTCTTTAATAAGGGAAAAGAAAGAATTTTAACTGGTTTTTTAGGCGGAAAAAATGATCCGAAGGAAGTTATTTTAGATAAACTTGATAGAATTCTAAAGAATTATAAACATATTCAACCTTTTATAGATGGATTGAAATATGACATATCAACTACTGTTGTTGGGGAAATATCCAAACATCCAATTAATTCTTTCTCGAAAGATCGAGTTCTTGTTCTGGGAGAAGCTGCAGGAATCGTAACTGCTTTTTTTTATGAAGGTTTGTTACCTGGAGTTGCATGTGCTGAAATTGGTACTAATACACTTAAACCTTTACTTGAAATTGATAGTAAATTTAGCCGATTAGAATTAAGTAAATATGATCAAGAAATTAAACGTGTACTTTTTCCGTACTTCAAAAATGGTAATGCCCTTGAGTATCTTATATATAATGAGGGTTCACATGTAAAATCGTTATGGCGTCTATATACAGAACTACTTAGCGAAAATAAATTGGCTAGAAAATATATTTATGAAGCATATATAAACCAAGACCTTTCTACTCATAATACAAGTAATGATAGATATGTCGGAGAAAAATGGTTTGGCAAACTTCCTGCTCTTTCAAAAATAACATTAAGTCCAAAATTTTTTAGAGCAATGCTTTTATGAGCTGATTTATTTTTAAAATTATATAAAAAGGAATGTTTCAATTCATATAAATCCAAAATAAAACATAAATATCAAAAAAAAAATCTAAAATTGATCTTTATATTCCTATCGGTCTCGCCAATATTTCGCATGTTTTTTCCAATCTTTTGTTTCATGTATGGAATATGGAGTATTGAACCATCTCAAATCTTCACAATTTCTTATTTCCCAGATCTCGTTTGGTTGTTCATAAAAACCAGTTTGAAAATTAAAATTTCTTCCTTTTAATACACGTCTTTCTTTATTATGACTCCAGAACTCATGTTTCGATTTTGGCATGGCATAGAGATTATATACATTGTCAGGATCGGGGATATGACGGCCGCAAATATGATGTATAATATAATCTTTTGGAAATTCTTCTAAATTTATCTCCAAAAAGTTACAATATTTTTCTTTTAATTTTCTTGTTTTTGATTTTTTCATAATCTTACCATTGATATTTTTCCAAGCCCTTAATAATATTTCCTCCAATTTTGTATATTTCTCCTCAATATTATCCAATTCTCCTTGTAACTCATCAAAAGAGAGGAGAATAAAAGTTTATAAAATTCGGAATTGAAACTATCCTTTATATAAAACAAAAATATATTCTGATTATTATATTAGATCTTATACTCAATTTATGGGGATATACAATTTTTCCAGTAAATTAATTAGGTTTTATTACAAATTTTCTATAAATAAATAAACCCAAACCAAAAAACAAAATAATATACCCTATTAAGCCAAGAATGTGAAATACACTTGGCGCATCCCCGGTTAACACAGTATTATTAACTATTGTATAGGTGTAAGTAAAAGGTATCCAATTTGCAATCGTACGAAGAGGTTCACCAAACATTTCAATAGCTATAAATCCTCCACATAAAAATAGAGAAGCTAAAACGGTAAACAAGGATATTGGGAAAGTAAATACTTGTTCTGGAATTAAAGCCCCTAGTAGAGTGCCTATTATAGCTCCCAAGAAAATTGTAACTAGAGAAATTAATAAAAAGCCTGGAAAGTCTACTGGAAATGGGATTCCAATCCACAAGAAAATAATAATCATACCTAATGCGTAATTGATAACAAAACTTAGAATAGTCGCTGAAAGAATTTTCCCTAAGTAAGTATAATTTTGATTAGATGCAGGGGCAAGTGCAAATTCTGGGGTCATTTTATTATCTTTCTCAATAAATATATATGCAGACCCAATTATCATTGAGGAAACTAAGCATATAAATACTATTGCTCCTGTACCAATTGTCCACATTCGTGGGAAGGTTTCTCTTTCAGGGTCTGCATTATTATAAACATAAATAACCTCAGTCTCATTAACCAGGATATTATCATAGTATGCTTTAAGTTTACGCTGAAATCCAAAATATAAATTTTTAAGATAATCTTCATTAATATTTAAGCATTTTAACTCGATCGTAACATTACCATTTGTCCATGTGCCATTTTTCACAGATTGGATTACATTTTCGAAATTTTCAGGAAGAATAACAACCATAACAACGTTCTCAAGTTGTAAATCATTTTCAAATTGTTGGGCTGAAATCCCGATCATTTGTATGTGGCTCTTTACAAGAGTAGGGCCAACTAATTCATTATTATTTATATAATCCACGAATTCCTCAATGTTAGGTAATTCATTGTGTCCTAAGGCAGTACTTAATTCTTCATCAGAATTATAATCAGGAACTACAAGAGCAATCGGATAATTAAAATTCACTGATCCAAAAACCATATTCATAAAAAATAAATAGGTTATAGGAAATAATAAAGATAAAAACAATAAGGTACGAGATGGTCCTCGAAGAATTATTTTAATGTTCTTTGAGATCTCATTTTTAAGCACTCCAATTGATGTTTTAATATTCCTTGAAGATTTTTTAGTCATAGCTTAAATCCCTCTTTTGAAATTAAAATCCAGAAAATAATGGTAAGCCCAATGCTTGATATTGCTAGAATCCCTAATCTAGGTAAAACATACAATGAATTTGGTAAAAAAGTTTCTGAAAATAAAATCTCCATCCAGTAAGTCGAAGGAATGAATCTTGAAATATCATACACTGTTTCTCCTAACATTCTTGTTGGTGCAAATCCACCTGAAAAAAACCAAAAAAAGATTGCCATAACTATCGTTATCAACATTACATTCATAGTTTGTTTAATCTTCAATCCAATTAAACCACCTAAACATGTATGAAACCAAGTCGAGAGGAGGAATGCTAAAATAACAACTCCTAAATTACCACGAAATTTAACATTAAATATTAAAAATAAAATTAGAGAAAAAGCTATAACAACAAGAGATCCTAAAAGAATAGCGATTAATTGTTTTGATGCAATATAAGCACTACGTTTAATCGGACTAATTGTAATTTCAATCATTGTATTGTCATTATATTCTTTTGCAATATTTAATCCACCATATAATAGACCACAGATGATACCATAAACACCAATAACACCTATAACTGTACCCTTTATTAGACTTACATCTTGATTAACTACATAACTTTTTTTTGCAATAAGTTCGAAATTGTCAACATGACCATTAGATAAATGTATATGTTGATTAAAAGTAAGGACCGCTTCATCTAATCTTTGAATATAATTTTTTACATAATCATCATTTATATTTTGGACTTCTAAATATAGAGTTCCTTTAATACCAGTGCTATTACTAGTAATGTTTGCTTGGAATCCAACAGGAATGTAAATAAGTCCTAAAACTTCATAGTTGTCTATTTTCATTTTTGCTTCCTGATAAGAATCGATTGGTATTACATTAAACCAAGGAGCAAATTCACTAGTGATGTTGCTTATATAATTAACCATAATGTTAGAATAGTCAGTATTATCATCATCAACTATTATAACGTTATATGTTTCAGGATTATTAATCATGTCAAATGATGAAAAAACAATCAAAATAACTATTGGAGGGATAATACCTGCCAGAAAATATTTTTTAACCCTTTTAGTGGAGATTAGATCCTTATGTATTACTGTTTTTAAATCATGAAGCCAAAGTTTTATGTTAAAAACTTTCCGTTTTTTATTCTTAACCTTATTTTTCTTTTCCATTACTCTCTAAACTCCTTACCAGTAAGTTTCAGAAAAATATCTTCTAATGTTGGTTTTTTAAATACAAATTCCTCGATAGGAATATTATGAGCTTTAGTATATGTTAGAAATTTTTCAATAATTTCTTCAATATTGTTTGATTCAAACATAATTTGAAAAAACGAATGTGTTTCACTTAATTTTTTTTCCATTAAAATCTGACCATTTAATTGTTGGGTGAGAAATTGATCATAAAACTCAGATGTGAGATTATTTTGTGTTGTTTTAAATTCAAAAATAGTGTTTGGAAATACGCGTTCTTGAATCTCACGTAAATGTCCAGGTCCTTCAATTATCTTTGTATCTAAAATGACAATAATTTCAGCTAATCTTTCAGCTTCTTCCATGTAATTGGTAGTTACTAATATTGTCATACCTTGCTTAGCTAATTCAAGAATATATTCATGAATAGCACTTCGAGTCTGCACATCTACTCCTATTGTTGGTTCATCTAAAATAAGAAGTTCTGGCTCGTGGAGTAACGCTCGGATTAATTGGAGACGCCTTTTCATTCCACCTGAGTAAGTTCCAACTTGATCATTCCTCCGTTCAAAAAGACCAGCAATCTTTAATAGCTTCTCAACTTTTGGAGCTATTTCGGATTTTGGCATACTATATAATCGTGCATGAAAATCTAAATTTTCATAGCCGGTAAGTTCATTATATAAAGCTAATTCTTGTGGAACAAGACCAAAAACTCCGAATAATGATCTTCGTTCACTATAAGGATCTTTTCCTTTAACTCGAATTGTTCCATTAGTCTGTTTAAGCTGTCCTGTTATCAATTTTACCAATGTTGATTTTCCTGCTCCATTTGGTCCAATTAAACAGAATATTTCTCCTTTATGAATTTGAAATGAAATATTATCTAATGCAATGGTATTTGGGTAATGTTTATCAACTTGATTTAATTCTATGAGTACATTTGAATTACTCATAGGATTATTATCAAATTCTTTCTTTATATTATCTATCATTTTATTATTGCAACTTTCTTATTTTTTTTTCGTTTTGAAAGCTAAAACTGCAAGGAGCATAAATAGAAATGTCAATAGAAGCATAACCAGAAAATCCATAAAAAACATATCAATACCAAATCCATTAATCATAATTGCTCTGCTAATTCTTATCGAATAGGTCATGGGTAGAATATATGAGATATATTGAAAGATTACTGGAAAAGCATTTATAGGAAAAATAAATCCTGAAAAGAACATTGAAGGTATTAGGAGTAATGGAATGAATTGAAATGCTTGAAGCTCATTTTGGGCAAAAGTAGAAGCAAGAATACCTAATCCAACACAAGACATTGCGTAGATAAAGAGGACAAAAAATAACAATAAAATATTACCAACAATATGGATCTGGAAGAAAAAAATTGAAATAACTAATAGAAGTACACTTTGGACTAAAGCAATTAAAGAGTTTCCCAATAAATACCCTAACATTACTTCCCATTTGGAGGTAGATGTTACTTTAACTCTATACAAAGTTCCAGTCAGACGCTCCTTAGTGAATCCCCCAGTAACCGTTAAAATCATGAATAAAAAGAGTGCAAAACTGAGAATTCCTGGTCCAAGAGAATCAATTGGCCTTAAATCTGGACTACCCGCAACATAAATGTAATCTAAAGCTATATGAGATTCTTCCCCGGAGATTTCATTCATTACCTTCCCAATAGTTTCTGAGATTGCTGCTATTACAGAACCTATCGTCTGTGGATCGCTTCCATCTATATATATGGGTATTTGAATATGAATAGAAATATTCACCATATCTTCCGTAAAATTTATAGGTATCACGATTAGTGCGTAATAATCGTTTCCACCGTAAATTTTGGAAGTTTCTTTTGAAAGATTAAATGTATCTAAATTCAATAGTTTAACATCCACTCTATCATCCGCTTCAAGAGATTCTATGAAGATTTCTGAAAATTTGGTATCATTTATCCCTAAAAACGGTATACCTTCTCCACCTTCATCAAGATTAACAATTTTTATGGGTACATGTCGAACAGGTTGCCCAAAAGCAAATCCAAAAAGAAACATCATAAGGATTGGCATCATGATGAGTAATCCTAATGTTCTTTTGTCATGCAATAATGTTTGAAGATTTTTTCGTGTGATTGCTATAATCCTCCGTAAACTAAAGCTCATGATTAATTCCCTCCTTGTATTTTTTCTTTTTCTCCTGAAGAGTGTAATAAATATAAACTTCTTCCATATCAGGTAATTTTTCGAGGTTCTTGAGTTTTCTTACTTTCTCCATTAATTCCATGGGCGTCCCAGAGATTAATATCTTCTTATTCATTAAACCAATTCGGTCACAATTAATTGATTCTGCCAAATAATGAGTAGTAAGGAGAATGGTAACTCCACGTTCTTTTGAAATATCCTTAAAATAATTCCAAAATTCGATTCTAAGTTCTGGGTCAACCCCTACAGTAGGTTCATCTAAAATTAGAATTTCTGGTCTATGAAGTAGTGCTACAGCAAGAGAACACCTTCTTTGCATCCCTCCCGAACATTTGGAGATTATCCTTTTTTTAAATTCTGTTAGGTCAATCAATTCAAGGACTTCTTGAATATGAGAATTAAGAGTAGATTTTGGAATTTTATATAATTCTCCAAAAAAACGTAAGTTTTGTTCAATTGTTAGATCTAAATATAGAGAGAGCTCTTGTGGCATAAAACCAATTTTATAATAAATATCATTAATCCTTTTAGGGATTTCTTTTCCATCAATCGTTATTTTAGCTCCTGGATCAGGGTTTAAGATATCTAAGAGCATTAAGATAGTTGTCGTTTTTCCCGAACCATTAGGTCCGATAAGACCATATATCTCACCTTTTTGTATATTAAGATTGAGATTTTCTACAGCTTTGAAACTTCCAAACGATTTTGAAAGATTTGAGATATCTATCATTGATTATCATAAAAACTCTATTTTTTTTATGTTATTGTATAACATATAAAAGTTTTTAAAATAATACTACTTTAGTAGTAACATCTAAAAATATATTTAAATATTTTGAAATTGAAAAATCTATTTTTTAATCCTATCTAAGAATATGAATCACTTAGAAAAATTACTACAAGATTTAGGATTCACTCAATATGAAGCCCAAACACTTGCTACACTAATACGTTATAAAATGTTAAGTGCTCGTGAAATTCATAAATATAGTGGCGTTCCTCAACCTAAAATTTATGAAACAATGATTAAACTTCAACAAAAAGGTTTTATTGATATTTATCCTAAAAAAAAAAAGAAAGTGTATCTAGTTAAACCAAAAGAAGTAATTCAAGAATATTTCCTTAACTATTCACGTAAGGTTCAAGATTTAGGGCAGAAAAGTATCGAAATAATTGATGAAATTTATGATACGGAAGAAGCTGAAGAAATTCCTTTTATCGGTATTGCGGGAGAAAGTGCACTTCAGGAGTATATCCATATGTTGATAGATACTGCCAAAGAAACAATTATTGCATTTCTTCCTCTTGATCATTATGATGAAAAGATAATCTCAATCTTACATAAACGTAAGAATGATATTGATATTAAATTAATATTTCATGATAAGAACATAGGAGATTTAGAAAAGCAACTTATAGGGATTGAAAAATATTTTCTTAAAGTACCCGCATTCGATATAATTAAGAATATACTTGAAAACATCGAAGATTTTCTTCCATCAGTATCAGAACAAAAAGAACCATATTCATTTCAAATTATTAAAGAAATTGCTATCCATTTAGAGAATATATTTGGATTAATGATAATCGATTGGAAAAAGAGTTTCTTCAAGATTCCAATACCAATTCCTCTCCCAATGGCAATATTATCAATGCTACCACAACTCACTGACTTTCATAATCGTGGAATAAAAAAAATTTTAGAATCATCTATAAAATTCTAAAATGGATCAATTAGTGATACTTCCATGATAAATAGAAAAGGAAAGCAATAGGAATTTAATATTTATTTTTAATAGATTCATTGGAGAAAAATGAATTGGTAAAATTTTTACATTATCAAGCATCTTCTTAAATCCTACGCTCTTTAAAACATTATTATCTTTATTTTTTTAATACTTTAATGTATCCTACGTTATTATGAATTAGCTTATAGCTTAAGATCGAGAATTTGGATTTATTATTATAAAAATTTAAAATTCTTGTGATATTAAGTATCAATATCTAAGAAGATTTCTAATTTTTGCTTCTTAAATAAGGTAAATAAGAATTTAAAAATATAAAATGATGAGAGAAATATGTTAAAAAAAATTAGATCTCGACAAATTACTGTTATAATATTAGGAGCAATTCTTTTTAGTATAACAACTTCTATATTATTAAGCTATAATCCTTATAACATACCTAATTCTACTGATACGAAAGCTTCTATTAAAGAGATCGAATCTTTATCAGATCCAGAAGTGGTTTATCCAAATTCTCTTGTGGATTCTGATAATGATAAGATAGATGATACCTTATCAGCATTAATTAATGGAATAACCAAGTTAGAACTGGAATCACCTAATGCTTTACGTGAAAATGGTGAAAAAGTTAAGGTTTCTATTTGTGTCAATAAAAAACCTAACAATGCTCTAATTGAGAGATTAATAGGATACGGTGCAGAAATTGAAAATATTTATGATGAATTAATTTATGCGGTATATGCAATTTTGCCTATTAATATGATTGATATTGTCGCTGCGGATGATGAGGTAACATATATTCAGAAAGAATATTATAGTACTGCTCATTTGGATACAAGTACAATAAATATGGGAGTAAGAGGATCTTCGTATGTATGGAACGCAATTCCTACAATTAAAGGTAATCCTCACTATTCTATTGCCATTTTAGATACAGGAGTCGATTCGACACATCCAGATATGGCTAATTTTCTATATTTTCGTGATTTTTCAGGAGAAGGTTACCCAAGTGGCAGTACAGGATATGATTATGGTCATCATGGAACTCATTGTGCTTCTATTGCAGCTGGAACTGGAATGGCTGACACAAATCCTGAAATTGTTAACGAGACAATTTCTAATCACTTTCTATCAGCAATTAATTATACTTACTTAAATTGGTTCGAGATTAAAGATAATGATAATACTCCAGAAACTATTGTAAGATTATATTGGGATAATAGTAGTGGACAGGCATATTTTGGAGTAATGAATTCAACTTTGGATTTGATTACTTCTTATGGTCTCTATTCGACTACCCCAATAGAACTTAACCTAGGAAATCTTTCTGCTGATTCTTATTTAATTTATATAGCACCAGCAGACTCAGGAACCTTCAATAGAAATTATACTTGTTCAATCGAACATGAATATGCTTATACTTTAGATGGAGAGTATGATGGTACACCTATATTTACAGGTGTAGCTCCACAAAGTAAGATTATTAGCTTAAAAGTATTGGATGATACTGGAAGTGGGACTGATCAAATGTTACTTGATGCTTTCACCTGGATTTTAAATAATGGTAAAAATCCTGCTTATAACATTACAACAATCTCAATGTCTTTAGGTTTTAGTGGTTATGTTGTCCCAACGATAGATACTGCAGTTAATAACCTTGTTGATGAAGGCTTTATCTGTGTCACATCAGCTGGTAATGATGGAACTGTCACTTCAATTGGTAGTCCCGGTACAGCACAGAAATGTATAACAGTTGGAGCTGTTAATGATGCTTTTGAAGTAGTATATTATAGTTCAAATGGAGATAACATATATTATAAACCTGATGTTATCGCACCTGGTGGTACTGCAGCTTATTCTGGTACTGGGTCGATTGGAAACTTAATAGTAGCAGCTGATTCAAATTATGGGGAAGATTCTAGTTATATGTCAGATCAAGTAGCAAATGATTATACAGGTATGCAAGGAACTTCAATGTCCTGTCCGCATGTTGCAGGACTTGCCCAGTTAGTAATTGATGCAATCGTTCAAACTGAGGGAAGTTGGGCCTGGTCACAAGCCAATGCTCTAAAGGTAAAACAAATAATATGTATGGGTACATGGGAAGTAAATGCAGGTGAAACATATGATGGAGATGGAGATGGAAATCCACAGAATCCCTCTTTAGATCGAATAGGAAGAGATAATGTAGAGGGTTATGGGATGGTAAGAGCAGATGCTGTTATTCAAGCTATTACTCATCGAACAACTGATAATATGATAAATGAATCATTTTATCTCAACCGGGGATCAGGTATTTTTGCAAATGAATCAAAAGTGTTCCTTTTTTCCCTAGATGCAACCAAAGGAGAATCGTATAATTTTTCTCTTGATGTTCCCTCTACTGGAGATTTTGATATTATAGTTTATGATGAAGATTATGATTCAGCTACAGGTAGACCTGTTGTTTTTACTTCAAGTATAAATAGTGGTTTGGGAGTTGATGAATCGTTGATATTTACCCCCTCTGATTCTGGTATTTATTATTGGTCAATTAGAGCTGTACAAGGATATGGAACATGTCAACTATCGATAAGCGGATTTAATTCAGCTCCTAATGCTCCAACTAATCCTTCACCCTCAGATGGTGCTATCGATGTGTCTATCAATCCTACATTAAGTGTGAATGTAATCGATCCAGACGGAGATATAATGAATGTGTCGTTTTATGATGCTTCAGATGATTCGTTGATCGGAACCGATCTAGGCGTTTTAAGTGGAGGAAATGCTTCAATTCAATGGTTTGGGCTTTCTGGAAAGACATACTATGAGTGGTATGCGATTGCTGATGATGATTTGGATTTCACTCAATCTGCAACATGGTCATTTACTACCGTTAGCACCGCTCCTGATACTCCAACTAAACCCTCTCCTATGAATGGTACCATCGATGTGTCTATTAATCCTTTATTGAGTGTAAATGTATCCGATCCCGATGGAGACACAATGAATGTGTCGTTTTATGATGCTTCTGATGATTCGTTGATCGGAACCGATCTAGGCGTTTTAAGTGGAGGAAATGCTTCAA
>JAHPZE010000012.1:107116-114817 GCA_019058365.1 Promethearchaeota archaeon
TTCAATGGTTTGGGCTTTCTGAAGGTTTTTATTATCAATGGTATACAATTGCTAACGATGGTCAGGATTCTACTCAATCAGCAATATGGTCATTTACAACTCTACTGGATACACCCATTTGGGTTGAAGAACCAACTGACCAAACAATTGACTATGGTAATGATTTGAGCTATAATCTAAATGCATATGATATTTCTGGCATTTCTGAGTGGTGGATTAATGATACTATTAATTTTATGATTGATAGTAATGGTTTGATAACTAATCGAGTTTCATTGTCTTTGGGTGTGTATTGGTTAGAAGTACGGGCTTATGATGTATACGGTCGATATTGCAGCAAAAATTTTAAGGTTGTTGTTGAGGGTGATGAGGGTAGCGGAGATAATGCAATCCCTGGATATTATATATGGATTATATTAAGTACAATCACATTAGTATCGCTAATATTAATTAATAAAAGAATCAAACGATATTCATTTTAATTAAGTTTAATAACTAAAACCAATAATAGTACCAAAAATTTTTTAAAGTAATACTAATATATTTTTTTTTATTGCATACTTTCAATAGTTCTATTCCTTATTTTTTTGGCTTCAATCCTTTTAATTAAAATTAATGATATCCTCCCAATTTGTGCTTTTATGGAAGCTTTTATACTATATTTTTTATAGATGAATCTAATTAGCAAAGTTAACAAAATAAATGTTCCTATTACGGCAAACCAGATGGTAATTGCATTTAATCGATCTAAAAATATAAAATATATGATATTATGTGAAAAATATATTGTTAAGGAATAATAGGAGTAGAAATAGAAAAATCTATAGCTTTTTTTTACTTTAATAACTTCGAATTCTTCAATAATTAATAATATTGAAAATGAAGATAATAATATCCCTAATGAATAAAACATCGAGGAAAGTGTTCCATGAGATAAAAAATCAGGAAAGTTAAATAGAACTCCAAATATTATTAGAATTGGCCCCATCATTAATGTAGGAAGCCACAATTTATTCTTGAATACTAATCTTCTTTCTGTTTTATCTTTTTTAAGAGACATTTCAAATATAATATCACCTATGACAGTCCCTACTATAAAAAAACTGAAATAATTTAAAATGGGATGCAAACCTATATTATTGTATAAAATAAAAAATGTTATTCCAAATATGTTAAACTGTCCTTCATAAGGCAAAAGAAATAAAACAATATAATAATTAGCAATCCATATAATTACAGCAAATACTAATCTGATCGATTTTGAAGTTTTTAACAGTGGATACGCTAATATTAGAGAAAAAGCTATTGTAAGTGGTATATACCACTTCCAGATATTTGAGGGATCTAATGTCCCAATAGCTGTAGCACTATTGTAAAGTATCGCTACAAATAGAATAAGTAAAGCACGGACCAAATATTCATGTTTTGCTCGCTTTAGATTTGTATTACTAAGAAGTTTAGCTTTAACCACTCTACTTTTGAAAAATATTATCGCACTTAATCCTGAAACAAATAAAAATCCACCTGCAGCTATATCGCCAAGAAAAGAATGAATAAGCGAATTCAACCAATAATCTTCAGGTTTAACCCACCAAGAAAACATATGTATGAAAATCATTAGAACTATAGAAAAACCACGAAGTGTATCGATACTCTTTATTCTCTTTATTTTATAATCCTTAGACATTTTATATCATTAGAGTGTAAACAAATATACATTAAAAAGTATTGATAATTATTTAGAAATATAATAATTAGAGATATAAAGAAATTAAATACTTTTAGGAGTACTTGAGACAATAACTAATCTCATCTAATATTTTCAATAATCCAAAAAGAACTAGTCTATATAACTTTACATTTAATTAAAAAAAAGAGAATACAATAAAAATATCTAATTTAAAATTTCTTATTCATATGTTAAAAGCGGACAAATAACCTTTCCACTGGTTTTAAAATCTTCAAGATCTTCTTTTGTTATTATTTTACCTTGCATTTCACAAGTGGAACAGTTCCACTCGTATTTTTTTCGATCATCACTATCAACTATAACCCCCGAGTCGAAGTTATGTTTAACACCGCACGTAAATTTCTGCATGCTCATTCTCCATCTATTTTCTATTTTTTTGAACAAACCTCCAGATAAAAATATAATTATCTGAATGAATTATCAATTATTTATTATGTATTAATTATAATATTCTTTTTACCTATTTAAACCTTCCCCTCATTTTCCCACTTGTGTAAATGACGTGACGACAAAAGAGAGAGTGAGGGTAGGTCAATTAAATTTCTAAAAATGTGAACATATTTTACAAAAATATGATTTATTCTAAACAAACCTTAAAATTCATAATATCTTCTATTTAAGTCTTCGGTTTTCAAATAAAAAATGTTCAGAATCTTAGTGGTAGATAACTCCATTTTCAATAAAAATATCTAAGGATATTATTAAAAAATATTTGGATTTAGAATAATGCCAATATTTTGCTAAACCCTTCTCAAGAATAAAATCTCTCATTATTAAAGCTTCTGGGTGATGTGGCTGATATTTTAAAATTTGGTCTACATACCTTAAAGTTTGGGTTAGTATTTGGAGGAAATAGTGCAGAATACTATGGTCCGGTTTAATCCTTTATATTTTTTTTTTTCCAAAATTAATTATAATATTTATTTAAAATTTAATTAATAGTGATTTAGAATATCAAAATCCGAGATAGAAATTTATTGAGAATCACAGCAGCATCTTGACACTTTCCCAGTTGGATATCCTTCGACAGAATCGGGAAGATTGAATCAGTTTAGAACTTCTTACTCCTTTTAGATCGTAACCTAAGAAAATTAAACGATTTTAAAAATAAAAAAAAAAAAAATTATCTATAAGTATAGACAATTAATAATCCATCTTCAACTCTATCTGATCCAACTTCAGCTAATGCTGTAGCTTGGACTTTAAGTTCATAAGTTCCTGCTGCTAGACCTTCGATGATAAAATGTGTCGTTATGCTCATAGCAACACTAGTCCCCACGCTTGAGTCAATTATGAAATATCTTTCAGATCCTGGTACTAAAACATTATCCCTCATTATTCTTACTCCTCCTGTGAGCCATCCGCTACCACCAGTAGGACCATTTGAAATTTGAGCATTGAACATGACATAAACTGTTTCTCCTGCATGCACTGTTATGGTAACATCCATGTCCGTCATATCGCCATAACTACTTCCAGTATAAAAAGCGCCTGCTTGTTCAACAGTCCATATTTGAGTAATCTCAGATCTACCAGAAGCCTGTTGTATAATTGTATTTGGTAAAAAAAATACTGAATAGACACCAAAACCAATACCTCCAATCCCAATTATCAACGCGATAATTGCCAATCCACTACCTTTTCCCATATTTTTTCACAACATTGTCAATATTTTAATAAATTTTGAATTGTATTACATTATAAACGTAAAAAACGTTTAAAACTCTATCTTTTACCCTCTATTATCTCCATAAATCTATAAATACAAGTTTTTTCTTTTTTTTTTTATTTTTATCAAAAAAATATACTGATCGTCAATTAATAATACTGTAAAGTCTACTTAACATCCATCCAATTACAAAAATAATACTATTATGCTACATTCTCGAATTTTCATAGATAGGTTTAAATATGAATGTAAATAAATATTACATAATGAAACTAATTTTCAAAATATTATGTTTCAAGATTTAAAATATCAAAAATTTAGTATAATTAAAGTTTACATAAAAAAAAATAATATAAAAATGGAGGATAAATAAAATGAGTAGACGTGATCAAAAATACAAAGGAACTATCTCTCGTAATTATGCGAAGAAACAGATATTTAAAACTATTATTAGTTATTTTGTGTTTTATGCATCTTGGATGATCTTGACGTTTTGGTTCCTATACTTTTTTGAAGAAATACCCCTATTTGACTGGTTTTTATGGATACTTGTTTATTCAGTAGTGATCCCATTTATAGTTGTGCTATTGTTTGCAATCTGGTATTCTTATCGATTTGTAAGGATGTTTTCCTTTGAAGTATTAGAAAGTGATCTCGTAATTCAACATGGAGTTTTTAATAGAGTGAGAGCTACTATCCCACATAGCAGAATTCAAAACATTAATATAACTAATGGAGTCTTTGATAGAATGTTTAAAACATATACCGTAAAGGTTGAGACTGCCGGTGCTAGCGGTGCGGCTGGTGGAGGAGGCGGTGGTAAAATCCGTCCAGAAGGTTACATTCCGGGATTACTTAATCCTAATGTCATCGAGGAGAAGATAAAAGATAGGCTAACCAAATATTCTACAATTCCTAGCGGTTTAGAAGATAAAATCTTTAAACCTGAAGAAATCGCGTTCGATAACTTTATTAGCTACATTCTTTCAAAAATGCGAGAAGGAGAATATTTAAAAACAACAATAAAAGAAAAAAGAGAAAACGCTAATATGACTGCCGCAGTTTTATCTGAAAAAGTTGGCGTTCCAATTCAAACTATAAATTATTTGGAAGAAGGCCGATATAATCCAAGTTTAGCATTAGCTTTCAAAATAGCAGAAGTTCTAAAGTGTAAGGTTGAGGATCTTTTTAAATTAGCTTGAAAATACTTTTTTTTAATTATTCAATGTTAAAACTAAAGTTTAAAATAATTTTGGTGAGAAACATCTGAAATTTGTAAAAAGAATTAAGTCAAATGTTAAAGACTATAGAGAAGAGCTTGGCTTAACTCAGCAACAGTTAGCTGATAAAGTAGGTGTTTCCCGCCAGACAATTTATTATCTAGAGAAAGGGGATTACAACCCTTCTTTAACGTTATCCTTTAAACTAACTGAAATTTTTCAAAAACCACTGGAAAATATTTTTTATCAGGAACCATTAATTAAAGAAATCTTAGAGGTTAAATCGTTAGCAGAATCAAAAGAGGTTGCTGAAATAGCTGATATTAACCTCGATAAACTAGCTTCTTTGAGTGAAATAGATGACGACGAGCTAACCTCAAGCTTTAACGAAAGTATATTGGTAAAAATTGCATTGGGATTAGGAATGGAGTTTGAGGATCTATTCGAGAAAGAAGTTGAAAATTAAAAATCTATAAAAAAAATATAAAATAAAAAATTTGAAAATATAAAAAATAAAATAAAAAAGTTGGAAGTGTAAAAAGTAAAATGGAAAAATTGGCAATAGCAACCAAAGATCTCACAAAGAATTTTGGTGATATTGTAGCCGTAAAAAACTTAAATATTGAGATCACATATGGTACTACCTATGGTCTATTAGGGCCAAATGGAGCGGGTAAAACTACAACCGTCAGGATGTTAAATGGTATTATTTCTCCCTCAAATGGTACAGCCTTAGTAGGGGGGTATAATATTCTCACCCAAACCAATGATGTGAAGATGATCTGTGGATTTCTACCAGAATCACCTGGATTATACTCAAAATTAACTGCTAAAGAGTTCTTGGAATTCATTGGCGAGCTGTACTACTTACCGAAAGCAACCATATCTAGTCGTATTGATGAACTTCTTGATATATTCGACCTTGAGGGGCGAGAGAACGACTTGCTTGAGGGATATTCTCGTGGTATGAAGCAAAAAGTATGTTTGTGTGCAGCATTAATTCAGGATCCCAAGATTATTTTTTTGGATGAACCTACGTCTAATCTAGATCCTGCTGCAGCGAGAATGGTTAAGGACCTCATTTCTGATTTGGCTAAGAAAGCAGATAAGACAATTTTTATGTGTACTCATCTGCTTGATGCGGCTGAAGAACTCTGTGATATTATAGGAATTATCGATAAAGGAGAATTGAAATTACAAGGTAGCCCTAAAGAAATTATAGAATCTCAAAATGCAAAAGACTTAGAGGATGCATATCTCAAAATTATGGGGGCAACTCATATGGAGGATTTATTATCCTGGCGTGAAAATGGTCAAAATAGTGAAAATCTCAATAAAAAAGTAAAAAAGAAAAGGAAGTGATATAATATGGCTAGATGGATGAAAATTGCTAAGAATGAAATGAGGGTTAGGACCTCTAAATTTCGTAAGAATCGGTTAGCATTTTTCTTAGTGTTATATTCTTTCCTTATTTTTTGGGCGTTCTATCTATGTCCCTTGATTTTTGACCTGTTTATGCCGACATTAGTGGGGATGGAGGAGATTTCTCAGATTTTAATCCCCTCCATTGCGATGATTATTGAACAGTTGATGATGATATTTTTTATTATGGTTATGATTTATCCTCTAAATAATATATATCGTCAAACCGAGATAGGGTTTAAAGAAATCCTGTTGGCATCCCCAACCACCGCAGGGGATATCTTTTTGGGAGAGTTCTTAGGAAAGATACCTATACTTTTCTCTTACGTGTTTGCTCTTACACCTATCTTGGTAAACATGTTGAATCCAATTTTTAACTTGACGTTTACACAAACCTTGGTAATTTATGGATGTGTATTTGGGCTTGTATTTCTGGCAACCTTAATTGGTACCATAATAATGAGTTGGATAGAACATAAAATTGCTCAGAGTGAAAAAGCACGAGATATCGCTAAAGCACTATTGATACTCCTTTCAATTGGAATGGTTGCACTTATCTACGCTTTACAGTTTGGTTTTCAGTTCATCATGGAACATCCAGAATTCAAAAATTATCTTATGTGGTATCCACCATTATGGTTCTCTAATGTTATACTATATACATTCGATCCTACATTATTAAGCAGCTATATCTTAAATATATGGATGAGTTTAGCTCTTGTACTTCTTGTACCTATAATGATCTTATACATCTCTTATAAAAAAGCAGATAAATTCTACACACTTGAAGGGGGTGTTGAAAAAGTGAGTTCAGTTATAGAAAAAGAGAACTTCTTTTATAAATTCAATAGACGGATTATTGGTGCAAAATGGGAGGGATTAATAATTACTCAGTTCAAGGAGTTTTTCCGAAAAAAGGAAAATATTGTCAAATTAGTTTATTTGGGTGGTCTTACGTGCGTTTATGGTTTAGTCTTCTCATTTTCTATGAGAGAAGCTCCAGGTGGTTTTCTATCGGGTGGATTTACAAGACTAATGATAGTATTCATGGGAGGGATGCTCTATGGGCTTATGCTGGGGAGCTTCATCTTTGTAGGGAGTAAAGACTTGCTTTGGGTATATAAAAGGAGTCCAAGAAACGTCGATAGTCTGGTCTATTCTTATATTTTTGCAATGTTTATTATTAATATGATATTAGCTCTGGGAGTGACCATCTTCTTTACAATCCTATTTAAGTTTAATACGTTTTATATGGTGGTGTTTTTCATCGCCTATTTAGCGTATGGTATAATGGTACTAATTGAAGCGATTGGAATACAAGGATTTAGTCCTGCATTCGAAGAGAAGGGAAGACACATGGGAATAAATATATTTAAGCTGATGAGTATCCAAATGGGAGTGTTCATGGGTCTTATCTTCTTGATTGTATGGATGGGAGATAATTATCCTGGCTTCGTTGCTTGGGAATTAACTCCTATGGTAATATTCATTTCCATACATCTTGTAATATCTCTTCCCTTATTCTTTATGGGCTTAAGACACTTAAAGAAAATTGAATAACTATTTTTTTCTTTTTTTAATTTTAACGATAATTTTTAATTTCCCTTCATACACTAAATCTTTATTCACCTTTAATTTTT
>JAHPZE010000013.1 GCA_019058365.1 Promethearchaeota archaeon
GATACAATTTAATACCAAGTGGTCTTCAAATCACTGAATTTTGTAGCTAATCTTTATTTTTCCTTTAAATTCATTGGGGGTATGAAGCTTCTTAAAATATATTCATTTATAACTGAACATATCTTAAAAAAATGTAAGTCAAAAATTATCATGAAATTACAAATTTTAAATATTTGAGATGGATAAGAAAAATGGGCGAGAATAAAAATAGTATATGGGCACTCCCCCTTATTGGAGGGATTTTAGCACTTATAGGATTATTAACACCAGCAGCTTCTTATTCCAGTTATTATAACACTATGCAGTTTTGGATGTGGGGATTAATGTCGGTTCGCCTGTATGACTATTATGAAGGGTATTTGACGGTTACACAGTTTACTGAAAGTCCTGTAGAAATTGGTCTTTCAATAATTTCTACTGTAATAATACTAGTCAGTGCAATACTACTTATTTCTAAAGCTAATTCAAGCAGGAAGAATGGGGTTTCTGGAGTAGGCTGGTTAAGTCCCTCAATATTGATGATGTTAGGCACTATAATATGGATGGTAGGTTTGGAAATTTATTCACAAATATATTCAGGTTTAAGTTTTTGGACTTATATCGATGCTGGATTTGGGGTAATAGGACCATTTCTTGGTGCGGGATTATCGATAGTTGGGTATGGGGTATCAAAAATGAGCTCTAAAAGAACACAAGAGATGATCATACCTATGAAACAAGGATTTACAAGCCCTCATATAAGCATTAACGCTGCACATTCGTTTAGGTTCTGCCCGCAGTGTGGTGAAAAGAGACAACAGGCTGACCAGCATTTTTGTATCAATTGTGGGTTTGATCTTAAAAGTTTTCCTGCAAGTTCAGAAAAAAAGGAGATATGAATATCTAATGTTTTATATTTTTAAGACTCCAGAGAAGAAAGAAATATTGACTTTTTATAGATGATAAATAGAAGCCTTTTATAAATTTAAGGCTTAGTTTAACAAATTGAGAAAATCTTTAGAAAAATATATAGTAGTAATGAATATCATACTTATCAATTTTTTTCCTTTTTCTTCATAATTTTCCCAGAGAAAGATCTGAAAAAGAGTATATTAGATCACTAGAGGATCTTTAGGATTATAGGTTACTTGTTCACATTTTTCTTTACCGACTATAAGATCATCTTCTAATCGTATCCCCCATTTACCAATCCAATATAAACCAGGTTCATTTGTATACACCATATTCTCTTTTAGTATAGAATATTCAGGGGCTTTTGAACTTACTCGAGGACCAACGCCATGGGCTTCGAAATCTAACGCGTGTCCTAATCCATGAAAAAACAATTTCTCATGATCATAACCCTTTTCAGCTAAATATTCGCGACATTTTACTGCTGGTAAACGACTTGGAGTACCATCAGTATAATATTTATTTGCAATTATTTTTGACTCATAAAGAGCATTGTAGGCATTCTTGAATTCTTCTGAAGGATTATTACCCACCCAATATGTCCAAGTAATATCAGAACACATCTCATCAATTTGCATACCAGTATCAATTAGAAGAGGACCAGGTTTTATTTTTTCATTTGAAGAATTATGGTGTGGGTCAGCAGAATGTTCCCCAGTGCCCACGATTGCTGGAAAAGCGGGTTTACCTACTTTCGCATATTCATATTCTAATTTTGCCATTACTTCCCTTTCAGTCATGCCGATTTTTGCGAAATCTGGAACAGTTTCTAGTAATTCAATGGTGGCTTTACATACATTCCGTAAATCTTCAAGTTCTTCTGCAGATTTAACGCTTCTAAGTTCATATATTATAGGTGCTGCTGAAATAAACTCTGTAGTTGGTAATAATTTTTTTAGTGCTGAATAAGTACCAAATGGTATATAATCTGCATATGAAGTTGTATTCTCTTGAAAAATATTCTCTCCAAAATCAAGAGCTATCTTTGGTTTGCTAACGAAATTTTTTAATTTTTCAACAAATTCGCTTAAAGAATTAAACGGAATTACTTCTGCATCTACTCCCTTTTTTTTAAGAGAATTTTTAACCATATTTGCTTCCATAACCACGGGGAAAACTTTATGGTTGCCATCAGCGGCAATTAAAATCGCGTGAAGAGCATGAGACCCAACTCCTAATAAATATCGAGAGTGGATATCATTATCTTCATTGACAACTATTAACCAACCATCTGCATTGATTTCTTGGAGTATTTGTTGAGCTTTTTCAAATTTATTCATATATCAAATCATTACATGGTTTTTAATTAATTTTATTAAAATACAGAATTTTTGATATATTTGTATAAAAATAAAAATTTATAAATTCAAATTCTAGCGAATAATTGTTATAATCTATTGATACAAGGAAAAAAGAATTTTTGCTAATTTTTTATTTTTTAAGAATAAAAATATTTATTATAACTTAGTCCATTAATTAATAAGGATTAACAAAAATATTCAATTAAATTGAGGAATGATATGACAGAAATAAAAAAACTACAATTAAGTACGGGAACAGAGGTAGATTTTGATAAGAAAGCACCAACTACTCTCTTTGAGCTGATAATTAGCGAGATATTGATTCCTAAATATAAAGAAAATGCTGATTGGAACTTAAGTTTGAACATTATCCTCGAAGAAATGAATCGCCTTATAAAAAAGTATGATTTAAACCCCAAGTTAAAACTAGGATTGCTTAATGATGTTGAAGAACATTTAGATAAAGATATAGAAGAACTCACGGGAGTAGATAAAATTGAAATATTATTTTTGAATATGGATGATTACGTTGAAGATATAAAAAAGATAATACTCGCAGGGAAAGATAAAGAAGAACTTCGCACAAGTATGGCTCAGCTAACAATGCCCTTAACGCCTTTTGAATTATCTGAACTTTTTATTTATTTAGGAAAGCGAGCTTTTTTAAAATAATCAATTTTTTATCTTTTTTTAAATTCTATCTGTTTTTCTTTCTCTTAAAGTGGTAATCGGTTTACTCTATAAAATATAGAGAAGCGGTATACATCAGAAAGATTGCTGGAATATCTTCAAAAGCTTTGGGCTACAAATTACAGATGCCGATAATAGGAAAAATTCTTCGATGGAGTGTTGAGCGAATGATACATGGAGCTGTTAAACATCCGAATCCTATTAGGGCAGATGGTCATATTGGGCAAGTTATACCTATGGAAGACGCTCAAATTATTCTTTCAAAACTCGCAGCAGAACCTATAGTTGAAACCTATTGTATGTGTCGCAAGAAGCAACAAGGCATAAATTATCAATGTTGCATAAATTTTGGAGTGCTTTCAGAAGTTTTAGAAAAACTTCCGAGATTTATACCTAAAGAGAGAGTACATCGGATTTCTCGAGAAGAAGCAATGGAAAGAATAGAACAACATAATAAAAATGGATTAGTATCTACTGTTTGGTATCAACCTTATCCATATATAAATGCTATATGTAATTGCGAGAGCCCAGAATATGGTGCATTCCGCTTAAGAAATTATTATGATCTAATGATAATGTCTAAAGCAGAATATATAATTGATTTAGATCAAAATAAGTGTCAAGGATGTAAAGCTTGTGTATCTATGTGCCAATGGAATGCTATATGTTATATCCCATCCCTTAAGAGAGTTATAATTGATTACAATAAATGTTTCGGATGTGGAGTCTGTCGTCATGCTTGTAAACATGACGCTCTAAAGCTTATACCAAGGCAAGAATTTCATGGATTTGATGGACATTTTTAGGTGGTTGTATGGGAAAAACAAAAATAAAAATTGATTATTCGAAATGTGGTCCCGAAGGTAATGTTGATCCGAAAGACTGTGCAAAATGCCTAAATGTATGTGATCCTTGTGTGTTTTTAAGACATGAGGATTTAAAATTTAAAGAAGAAAATGTATTTGACCCTCAACATTGGAAGATTACAGCAATTTGGCCATCAGTTTGTACACGCCGTTATAAATGTATAGATATATGTCCAGAAAATGCAATAAGTATTAAATGGTGAAAATTTTCTTTTTCATAATACTTACCCAGAGAATTAGTCTATATCTGCTTCTTTTGCTGATTTATAAAGATAGTCAAAATAGTACAAGGAAGCTGGCCCAAAAGCCACGTGGTCTGTTAAAATCCCAAAATAAGACATTTTTTTAGGAAAAAAGCTTTCAGAAAGCATAATAAACGCATCTTCTCCTTCATCAATAACAACCGCACTACCGAAAATTTGATCTCTCCATCTTATTTCGCAAAGTGAGTTATACTTTTTTATCAGAGTTCTAAACTTTTTATCTTCTAATGCTTCTGCCTCTACGAGAAGTCGCAAATCAGTTACACCTCGTGCTCTAGCTTTTTTCATATCTTCATAAAACATTTCCAATAATTCATATTTAGTAGAAACAAGATAAATTGATGTCCTTGCTAAATTAATTAATGATAATGCTTTGTTAACACACACGTCCCTTCCACGATGAATATATAAAGCAATCTTAATAGGAGTATCATGAGATTGATAAATTGGTGTTAATGTATGAATAATTTTATTCGAATGACCATCGAAACTAGTATTATATTGCTTCTTAGCAATAATTAAGGCTTCATCTGGACTTTTAGCAAAATAACGCGAAGGACGAGATTCTTCTTCTTTAATAATCCATAATTTTTCTTTCTCAAGTTGAGTTAGAATGTTATAGATTCTCGAGTAGGGGACTCCAGACGCTTCAGAAAGTTCTCTAGCATCCATAGGACCTTTACTTATTAATGTTAGATATATAGAAATCTCATAATCCGTAAGACCAATAGCTCTTAAAGACTCTTTTACATTTTCTGGTATTTCTTTTGACATTGTTTTACCCATTCTATCATTTTAATGATGTAGATAAAGAAATTATGTATCAATAATAATAATAATGATAATATTAATATTCTTTTTCTTAGGGGTTAAGTATTCAGGAAGAAAAATTGATAACCTTTACTGTTAAATTCCACCCTTTATCTCTTTTAATAGTGGCACCCCTCTTTAAAATTTATTGGTAAATTTAGTAGAGAGGGATTTCAAATGAATACTATTGCTGATGATGCACAAATGTTAATTATACCAGTTACCAAATAAAGAATTCTCCAAGCATCTCCATTATTGAAAAATAACGCAAATGAGATAACGACCCATATGAAAGAACTTATTGGGAAAATTAGTTTGCTATGCATACCTTTATTTTGTATTTTGTTGGATGTAAATCTAATCAGAGTGGGAATAAGATATGCAAGTAAAGAGCTCGTAATAAGAAAAACTAGAATAATTATTTCCCATGTCCATAATAAACTTGCAAATATAGAACAATATCCAATTATTATTATAGCCGCTATAATTAAAGGTTCTTTAGCTATCTTATCCACAAATCTTATTGAAATTAAGAATATAATTGAAAATAATATGAAACTTAAAGCCATTAAATTCGCAATTGGGATGTTATAAACAAAAATTGACCACTGAGATTCAAGAATTTCGGGATTCAAAAACATTAAGAGATTGTAAATGGGTCCTGAAAAGATACTGGCCAAAACAGCAAATGGTATAAAAAACTTTAAAATTATGAGTTTCTCCATGTTATTCATTTTAATATGGACTCCTTAAAAAGTTTTATTTTGCAAAAAAAACTTTTTCATAATATCTAACTAATTAATTTTAATGAAGCTAATTGAATATTACTATAGGAGGAATAAATTAGCAATAATAAGATTCAATGTATTTTAAGTGGAAATATTTAATAATATTATACAATTCAAAATATTTATTATGCAACACAAATCAAAATTAAACCTTTCAGTAATGATATTGGTTATTGGATTAGGAATATTACCAACTGGATTGTTTATTAAAGGTTATCTCACTGATCAAGTTTCTTCAAAAGTTGCTCCTTTTTTATCTGTTGTTGAAGAGGAGGCTTTAATCGACATCGAAGATGATTATCTTAGTTTAGGCGTTTCAGAGACACTTGAGGGACTCTCTAATGGGTTACTCCCTATAACAGAAGAATGGGCATTAATAAAAGGTATTCCCACAACTCTTTTATATCTTCAAAATACGACACTTATAGAGTTGCCAAAATTTATTAATGCATCTCGAGCTGCTTTAGCTATTAGTACTGCAATAAATGATGTTGTAACGCTTAATGGTTCTTCAATTATTAGTGCTATGGATGCATTTTTTAACAATTATTCGTTTCAAGATGATTTCTCCTCTGCAGTACAAGGTATTTCAGAATATATAACTGGGGGGGCATATGCTCTTAATTATACTTTAATTACTATAACAAAACTATTGAACGGGGATTTTAATGTCCCAGGATTATTAACTGATCTAGAATTAGGAACAGGTGTTTTAGATTGGCTTGAATTTTATTCTTATGCTGAAGCAAATATTTCAAATTATAGAACTTCGATAGAAAATGCATATGATTGCAACTGGTCATCTGGTCAGCTTCAGAATCTTTCAGCATATATAAACACACACTTGTTTGATGATATAGTTAAATCTCAGTATGCTCCTTTAAATTTAACAGCTTTTACAGAACTAACATTTTATAGTCAATGGGCTAATGCTTCAATGGCATCCTCTGGATTTAATTTGATCTTGTTTAGCGAAAATATTACGGATAATGTATTAGGCTTAGAAGCAGGTATACCAATCCCTACAAATATCACATTACAAACTGCTAAGGATCTATGGGATCCTCTAAACAATTATTCTTTTACTAACGATATTGGAATTTGGACTTGGTACCTTGCTATAGATGGGAATTCCGAAAATTCAGAGTCGTTAAAGTTAGAGATACAAATAAATTTCTCGTTAGATAATGCTACAATGGACATACTTTTTAATTGGTTAGCTAATATAGTTGCTATTAATTTAGTTCCATTAATATTTCCTCTTCCGCACCCGATTGGTAGTGGAATGTCTATATTAGATTATGCTGAAATTTTACTCATGGAACAATGGGCTAATGGTACGCTTAATAGTGAAGGAATTACCTTAGGTGTTGGTGTTAAAGGATTTGAAGTAGGAATTCCAACAAAATCAAATCTTTCATTAGCTATTGCAACTGCTCTGTTTGATGCAAAAAACATGTCTTCTTTAGTTAATAGAACAGGTATAGTAAAATGGATGAATGCATATGAAGGAGATCCTGCTACTCAAAATGAGATTATTGGAACTTTTGGTTTGAGTTCAAACCAATTAGATTTAATCACAACCTGGTTATTTACCTCATTTAGATATAACGTAACACCTGCAATAACATATATTTATACAGCAACCAAAATGTCGACTTATGCTCAATTTGGGTTCTATTATCAATGGTCTGAGGGGATGCTCTTTCCAAGTGGGCTTGATCTGGGTCCAATATTAGGTTTAAGTCAAATTAGCGGATGGGAATTAGGAATTCCAACGGGATTGAATATCAATGAATCGATCTCAGCACAATTATGGTCAAAGAAAGAAGAATTATCACTAATTCAATATAAGGGGATTGCGTATTGGTTTAAGGCAATGGGAGCAAGAGATTTAAATTATGATTATTTAATGAATCATTTTGGACTAACATATAACCAGATGGATGCAATTTTAGAATGGTTAGTAAATATCAGAGAAAATTTTGGAGTTCCTGTAGCTCAATTAGAAGCTAATTTTCCTGTAGACAATTATACGCTAGGAAATAATATTTACTTCATATTCTTGATAGGTGGAAGTATCATCGCAAGTCTTGGAGCCTTGGGTATTGTTTTACTAGCATTATTTAAAAAGAGATAGGAAAAAAGGAACTGACTTTAGGAGAATTTTATTTTTTTAATTTTTTTTTTCGATTTTTCCAATATTAACTTTTTTTTTTAACTGCAAAACTCTTTGGAAATGCTTCATTATTAAACTTTAGTTATTATCGGATGTTCTGGCTATCAATTTTTTTTATTCGAATGGAGATAGCGGAAAAACTTGGAATTCTATAAAAGATTATTGAATATCTAAAAGAAGGGTTAGATTTAATGCTAAGAAAAAAAAATTAAATAGTCCGGAGCAATTACTAATTGTAAGGGATTTGATTTTTTTTTCGAAATTTATCGTCAAATTTGATTAAGAAATTTAATGATACATAGTATACGACTTTCATCTTCTTCTAAGATATTACCTTATGCAATACTTTTAGGTGTTATCTTACCTTTTTAGCGTAGTTTAAGCTTATTATAAGGTAAAAAGGAGATTATCATTGTATAAAGAAGGAGTTTCGAATGATTTAATTCTAAAATTTAAATTATCTAGTAAAGTATATAGTTTGATGGAAAAAGAAAAAAATTTACTGAATATTAATAGATTGATAAATTTAAATAAGGTTTTTCATACATACTCTTTTAACAATATATACAAAATTTTGCAAAAAAAGAATAAAATTGTAGATTTGATAAATAAAATTTAATAAATGATTCATTATATTTAATAATTAAAAAAAATTATTATTAAAAAAGAATACAATTATAAGAATGTGATGTCATGGATATCGTTGATCTAAAAATTTTGGAATTATTAAAAGACAATAGTAGGATGTCATTTAACGACATTTCTCTAAATGTAGGTAAGACTGAGGCTACTATAAGAAGAAGAGTTAAAAAATTAACAGAAGATGGAATTATAAAAAAGTTTACTATTGACTATACTGTCGATAATAAGCCTCGTACAAGGGCTACTGTAAAAGTTGAGCCAGATTTCAAAGAAATTAAACGAATTTTAAAAGAATTATTAGAAATTGAAGAAATTACGGATATTTGGAGGCTTTCAGGGGATTGCGGGTTATTTATGAGAGTAGAAATTCCTTCAATTGAAAATTTCAATCCCTTAATTGAGGAAAAGATCTCTCAGATTAAGGGTGTAAAAATTGTTGAAACCTGCTTTATCACAGATGTAATTAAATAATTTTCTTTGTAATATTACTTAATTTATCTTTTATTAAATTTTATTCAGTTGAGTGGCTGAATTAAAAAGATTTTGTGATTTTTTTTGGTTACTTTTCTAAAAGTTTATCAATTATATCCATTCTTTTTTTAGTTTTCTTAAGGTCATGTTGGAGTTTCTTTGAACGCTTAACATACTCATCATCATTTAATTTTCCTGATGAGTGTTTTTTATCAATAAATTTCAATAAATCTTGAACTGAACTTAATTTTGTTTTTAAACCTTCCTTTTCATCTTTTAATTCATTTTTGGATCTGGCTTTTGTTTTAGTATTAAGCTTAGGAGGTGGCTTTAATTCACGTTCATCTTTTTTCAATCTTTCTGGTTTTGGTGGAAGAGCTGTTAAAGATGGTTCTTCTTGAAGAATAGTATCTTCAATATCTTGTTTACTTATTTCTTCAGAATTATCTATCATGAGATCTTCAGTTTGCTCACTAATATTAATCATTTGAGAAGATTCAGATACTTGATTATTTTCTGAAATTTCTAACTCAAATATTCCATCATCTGAATTTATCGCCTCTTTTATCAACTTATCAACTGTAGATTTTATAGTATTAATTTGGCTTTGGAATATTTTTAATAATTTTACGAGGTCACTTTTTTTAGAAATCTTCATTGAAAAATCAAGATCTAGTGATCTGTTATTAGCAGGAGTATAAGGCATAGATATTTCTTGTTGTTCTGATAATTTTTGTGCACTTATGGATGTTTGAGGAATAGGAACCGGAACATCTTCATTTGCTCTCAATTCCATTCGAAAATCAGAGACAAGCCATTTAAAAATATTTTGTGCTAATTGGGGGTTGTTATTACATTGAAAGCCTCCGCCTATCTTATCTCTAAATAATTCATAACTTCCAATACAACAAACTCGTCCCTTTTCTGGTTCTGATACACAGATAAGAGGACATGAAAAAGGTTCAGATGTTTCATTTGAATCGGCGATTGAAAACGCACCACTTCCAATAATCGAAAGTGAAGATCCTGATCTATAACATAGGGTACCTATATCCGCAGTAATAGGATGTGGGATATTAAATACAGAAATTAAAGGTATATTTTCTATTCCCAAGTTAATCCGCTCATCTAATACTTGATCATTTTCAAAAATAATTCCAAATTGTTCTGATATTTCAGATAAATTACTCCCACGACCTTTATCTCCACCTGCATGAGATAATAATAGTAATCCTCCTCCAGAATTTTTCACCCAATTTACGATAGTATTTATTTCAAAAGAAGAGATTCTAGCAAAATCTGGGCATACAAAAACAAGAATATCATATGGTGTTAATGATTCTTCTGTGATTGGTACTTCTAAATAATTATAACAAATAAAATCATTTGAATTTAAATAATCTCGGAGTTCAGTAAGATTTTCATCAATTCTACCTCTTGGTTTGTGAGAAATATCAAATGCAATATGATATGGCATGTTTGATCATTAAAATTGTATTTTTTTAATTTTAAAGTTAATCAATTTCTTGTTATTATTATGTAGTATTTTAATATTTCTATAATTAATATTTAACTATAATATATAGAAGTTATAACCGATACTTTTCAAGGTTTAGCATACAATTATTTGAAAGTTATTTAAAAAATACTCTTATCCCCAATTATCACATTATCCTTGCTGATATTTTCGACTTTTACATTACTCCCAATAATTGAGTTTTGTGAAATTATATTGTTAAGATGAGCTCTTTCTTCGATAACACAATTTTCTAAAATACAATTTTCAATACTTGATTGATCACCTATTGAAACGTATGGTCCAATTACAGAATTTATGATTTTTGCATTCGATCCTATAAAAACAGGATTTTTTAGGTGTGATCTTTCAACTGTAATTTTAAATTTCTGAAAATCTTCAGAACTAATAGAATTTTGTTTTAATAAATATCTATTCCCTCTTAATAGTTCAGAAGGTCTTCCAAAGTCTAATATTCCTTGCTTTAGTTCTACAGCGGCGATCTTATAACCTTGATCCACTAGATCCTGTAAACTTTCTGTCATATAAACTTCTTTAGGATTATTGGGCCTCTGATCCAGATATTTTTTTATATTTTTAAAAAGCGATATTGTTGCAGTTTTAGAAAATGAATATATTCCCGCAATAGCTAAATCAGATATAAAGTCTTTAGGTTTTTCAACAAGTTCTTTGATTAAATTATTGCTGTCTACTACTACTACTCCATAAGAACTAGCATCCTCTTTTGGTATTTTCATGACGGTTATTATTCCATCTACATCGGATTCCCAATATTTGTAAAGCAAATATGAATATTCATCAATGGGTATCATATCACCTAGGAAAATAAGAGATCCCTCTCTTTTATCTTGGTCTAGACTTTTCATTTTTGTTTCTTTGAATCTATTATGTGCTAAATAGACCGCTTCACCTAAACCCCAATAATAAGGTATGCCTTCTTTGTATCCTCTTGGAAATTGTTCAACAAATGTTAATTTAAATTTATCACTATAATGATTTTTGATATATTCCATTATTTGCTGCTTTTTATAACCCACAATTAAAATTAATTCAGTATCAGAATCAAATGTATTACTGAATTTAAGAAGAATATGGTCTAAGACAGTTTTACCCGCAACCGTTAAGAATGCTTTTGGTTTGCTTAAGGTAAATGGACGTAATCTTGAACCAGTACCAGCAATAGGGCCAATTATTTTCATTTTTTTTTCAAGTTTGATCGATTTAATAGAATTTAGATTTATCAGAATCAAAAATTCTTTGTAAATATCCAAATAGTAGTTCTAAACCTTTTTCTTCCTTGGTTGAGCAAGGGATTAATTCTGAAGTCGAACCTAATTGAATGAAAACATCTGAAATTAACATTGATAATTCTCTAATTAATCCCTTCTCACGTTCATTCGTAGAATCCTCTAGAGCTCGAAAATCTTGGCTCCAATTAACAATCATATCGATTTGATCTTCATCTAATAGATCTACTTTAGAGAGCACATTTATCTGGGAAATATTTTTAAATCGGAATTGGACGGAGGCAGCAAGTAATAATGTGGAAATAAATCCATTTGGTCTAAGTACAAAATTTGAATCAAAAAGAAAGGTAACTGCTCTTTGAATGGAACCAAAACCTAAAGTACTTGCTATTAATGGACCCGTTTCTCTAAAAGCAAAAAGTTCTAATTGTCCTGCAGTATCTACAAATATCCAATCTGGATTATAGTCATCAATTTCATCTTTTAAATCATCAAGATAATTCACCATTAAATCTGAGGCGAGAATCATCGCTCCATTTGGTCCTAAACTATATTTTTCCATGACTTCCTCAAGTACAATATAATCTCGTATATCAATATCAGGCTGGTAGGGCATTAATTTTACCCCTGGATCTAAATTTAACGAAATTGCAGAGATTTCAGGATCCCTATTCACAATATAGTCTCTTATATCTCCAGTAAGAGTACTTTTTCCACTTCCTGCAGTACCTATGAAGTAATTTAATAAAATTTTGTTTAACCTCGGTTTAATTGTGTTTTTTAAGTTGCAAATTATGGTGAATAGTCAAAGATTTCTCATAAAGTAATAGCTTTTATCTCTTATAGAGTTGATAATAAATATAGTTTTTATGATCAAATAAAATTTTATTAATTATTCTGGTTGTTTCAAATTTTCTAAATGAATTTCGTTATCCTCTTGTTTTTTAAGTCTTCTAATTTGGTTTTTAATAGCTTCTTTTTCTTTTTTCTTTAAGTCTTCATCATTAGGTCTCATTGCATTTAATTCTTCTTCAGATAATGGTTTTAGTATACTTCGAATAGTAAATTCTGAATTTCTTTCTATGTTTTCTTTAAAGATTGATTTCATCTCTCTGATAACCATTAATTTGCTAGGAGATATCTGCCCTTGAATTAAAGCAGGCTTAGTTGGAAGTTTAATTCTCTCAATTCCGGGTTCAGATCCTCTCCTATTTGGAACTGAAGGAATATACTGAATGGTACTATGTGATGTATTTTGAAAAGAGAAAGATAAGTTCTGTAAGGCTTGCTCTATTCTTTTTAATGTCTTATTACCTTCACTTATTAATAACGTTAGAGAATCTTCTTCGGAAGATTTTTCTATTTTACTCTTTTGATAAAGTAAAGTTCTTTTTTCTGTATTCTCATGGACACTAGTTTTTATTTCCTGGAATATTTTCTCCTGAGTGATTTTACCTTTAATTCTTCCTTTTAATTGTAAATCTTCAAATTCAAACCCATTATAACAATCATCATTAACCCAAATATCAGAGATTTTGAAACTTTCTTCAAAATGATATTGAAATCTTTGACCAGAAAATAGAAAAATTGATAATCTTAGAATTTTAATATGCAATCCCTCAGTATTTTTCAATTCATCTAGTTCGATAGAAAATGATAAAGTTTCAGAGGAGTGATATAATCTTTTAATGGCAATTAGATATGGGGGTTGATTATGAGGAAGCTCTTGTTTTGAAATTTCAAATTGCATTGTTAATCGTTTTATTTTTTCGGGAAGAAATAAAACTTGTTCTTTTTTATTTTTTTTAAATTCTAAAAATAATTTATTACGGTCGTCCCAAAAAACTTGGAACAATTCCATTTTGATTTTAACCCTTTAGGTGTGTGATTTTTAATTACAATTTGAAATATCTACAAATTAAATTCAATCTTTAATTTAAAATATGGCGAGTTAATCAATTTAATGATTTACTTCAACAAAGTGATGAAAAAAAGTGTAATAAATTGTATATATAGCTATTTGGATTCTTTTAACTTTGATAAATAATATATGGGCTTTTTCAATTTTTTATTAAAATATTCTATCTCCTCTCTTGAGTGGTCTCCAATATAACCATTAACATCTAAAATTAAAATAGCATCTTGATATTGTAATTTATTTAAAGCAATCTTTTGTAGGATATCCCATTCTTTAGTAGAAAACTTGTTTTTGTTTATAAGACCATCGATAGAACAAATAGAAACTAACTTATTATATATTATTTGTAAAATTGATTCGATTTTTATAAAATAATCTTTAAATCTTATAGATCCTACTAAATAGATTTTATTTTCATTAATACTTGAGAAATCGTATTCTTTGAACTCTTCCAAGAACTTCTTATTTAATCGCCCTTTTTCCATATCCTTCTCCAAATTTAATAAAAATTTACTTCTTCATCTTAAAGAAAATTTAACAATTATGTCACATAGATATTACATAATTTTTTACGCGTTTATTAGACATAATTAACCAGTTAAAATACTTGAATTTTTTTTTTCTGAATAAAATTACTTAAACTTAATAGTTCCAATGGCAAGCGAAACAATTAATTATAAGACTATTTCAAAAGAAGAAATATTTGGAATTTTTCAAAATGCTATTTTGGAAGGCGTAAAAAAAGAATATCATCATAAAATAAAAATTGGAAAACCAATAAAATCAAAGTATTTAATTATTGAAAGTGATCCAGAAGCATATACAAGAAGTAAAATTGAACCCTGTCTTAAAAAAATTCTTCCAAAAGTTAATTTTCATTCTGAAATTCATAAGAGAACTAGTTTAGGGAATTTAAAGAAGCCAGATGGATTTATCCCTTCTCAAGATGTTATCACTACTAATAATTTGCTTATTGAATGGGAACCATTTAATGAAGATCTTAGAATTAAAAAAGATCATGGAATAAATCAAGCAAAAACTTGGATTTCAGATATAAATATTGGATATCAACACAATGCTTTAGTGACAAATGGTCGGGAATGGGTCTTGATCACAACAAAAAAGATGCAAGATGAAATTAGAGTTATTGAGCAAGATATAACTGTGAAAGAAGCATTGGAATTAATAGAGAATGTCTATAATGGTGAAAAAATTCAAGAAAAACCTTTAGAGGTAGCTATTGATATAACAGAAAAATTTTACAATTGGTATGTTGCTTTAATTCATGGAGGAGAATATATTGATAAGGATAATAAAAGGAAAATTATAACCAAAGAAGAATGCCTTATTAACAATGTACTGAACGCTTCAACAAAAAAAGAAAAAGAAGATTTTATTAGATTAAATTTCACTCGATTAATTTTCATAAGAATATTGACAGAATACGGAATAATAAGGAATGATACCCTTAATGATTTGAAAAATACTGAACCTGAAAATTTTTATAGTCGGATCAATCAATTGTATTTTGAAAGTCTGAATACACCATTAAAAGAAAGAGAAAATATTCCAAGAACTTATTATAATATCCCTTTTTTAAATGGTGATTTATTTAGAATTAAACCTATTGATAGAAAGGGTTTAAAAATTCGGCGAAAATCATTTATCCAAGCTATTCAATTTTTGAGAACATTTCATTTTAAAAAAGAATATGAAGATATTCAAAATAATTTTAAGATTGATAATACAATTGATCCTGAAATTTTAGGTCATGTTTTAGAAAAAACAATAGAGGATAGAAAACAAAGTGGTGTATATTATACTCCACAAGCTATAACCGAATTTATGTCTGAAGAGGTTATTAAAAATTATATAAAAAAAAGATTTATTGAGTTTTTAAAAGAAAGTCAAGATTCACAATGGAAATATATTGAGAAATTTGAAGATATCTATGATATCCAGAAGATAATTTTAAAGAAATTTTATAATAAAATTATTAAAAATATAAAGATTTGTGACCCAGCTGTGGGATCAGGAGCATTTCTCTTGAGTTGTGGTAACTTTCTTTTTCAAATAAGAAAAAAAATTATGGAAAAATTAGGTATCCTGAAAGATGATTATTCAATCAAAAAAGAAATCATACAGGATAATTTATATGGTGTAGATATCAAAGAAGCAGCTATTGATATATGTAAATTAAGATTATGGTTATGGATAATTCAAAAGCAAGAGCCAGAACCTTTACCTAATATTGATTTTAATATAAGAAAAGGAAATTCTTTAATAGGATATACCAATACTGAAACGATTAAAATAGATATTGAGGATATTAGCTCTTGGATTAAAAAAGCAGATCTAACTGAAATCTTCATGGAACGGAATAAATACATAAGAAATTATTATACAATTAAAGATCCTTCTGAACAAAAAAAACTTAAAGATAAAATTGATGTTATTACAAATGATTTTAATAATAAATTGAATGAAGCAATAAAAAATGATTTAAGTAAAGAAAAAATAATTATAAAATCATTTGATATTTCAGATCTTAACTTTTTCCATTGGATTATGGAATTTTCTAAGGTTTTCGAAAGAAATAACGGATTTGATATTATAATTGGGAATCCCCCTTACTTTAGAATAACTTTTGCTCCAAAACTTGAACAAAAATTAATTGGAAAGTTAGGAATTTTAAAAAAATATCATCATGGACAAGGTGATATTTATTATGATTTTATTGTTCGCTGTTTTGAATTATTAAAAGATGGAGGGGATTTTATTTTTATAACATCACGTTATTGGTTAGAATCTGCATATGCTAATTATTTAAAAAAGTTTCTTAAAGAAAAAGTAAATCTTGTAAAGATAATCGATTTTCGAGAAAATCTCATTTTTAAGGGTGTTGATATTCATAACTCAATACTTTATTACACTAAAGAGAATCCAACTGATTTCAATAATGAGTTTAGAGCTTATATATTCAATGAAAATCTTACTCATATAGTCAATACTCAAAATCTGGCTGAATGTTTAGAAGATCTGGGTAATTTTAACATAAATGAATGGGATAATAATGAAAATTGGGCATTTGTATCAAAAATATATAATGAACTTTTTTTAAAAATCAAACGAATTAAAACCAAATTAGGAGATGATTATAATTGTAATCAATATACAAATTCATTTAGAAAAAAAAATAAGCCTATTTTAATATTTGAGAATAAGCCTAGTACTTTACCTGAAGAATTTTTACGAAATTATCGTAAGATGGGTGAAGTTAAAAACTTTATTGTAGATCCCTTATTAATTAAATTTGTTATAGTCATTCATAATATAGAAAAAGCTTGGAATAACAAGCAATTAAATCAATATTTTTTATCAAATGAAATATCAAAATCAGATTTATTTGAGATTAAGAGAAACAGTGATAAAAATATAGATAAATATGATGAAGTTATTTATATTGGTTATCGAATTCCAAGATTATTTTTCAATTTTACATATGTAGATGATAAAACTTGGGTTGATAATACTTATTTTATTACCAAAAAGAAAGCAACAGCCTTTTCTTTGAAATATTTAATTGCTGTTCTTAATTCAGAATTAATGAAATATTATATTGATATTGTAGGAAAGAAAAAAGAAAATGAAATTGAGATAGGGGCAATATTTTTAAAAAATTTACCCATTATTCTACGAAGAGGATCTCTGAATGCGTTTAAAAATCAAACAATTAAGAAAATTGAAAATCTTGTTTCAGAAACTATTATATTAGAAAAAAAGAATGGAAAGATGGATGAAAAATTAGAGCTTTTAAATAAATTAGTATATAATTTATATGATATCACAGAAGAAGAGAGGAGATTAATAAAAGATTACGTTTATAAAACAATATCAAACTTATATTATTAAATAATAATCTTAGAGAATAGAGTAACCGAAATAAAATATTACTTCTTTCAGTTTTATAATAATTAGAATTACCTTACTATTTAATTCCAAGAGATCTTATGGGATACATAATTTTTTATCAAAAAAAGATCACCCTCTTTATGTTTTTATTGGTTTTAATCAATTAATATGTTATAATATGGATGCTTATTCTGATATTTCAAAAAAAAAATTCCACGGAGGGTTTCCTCCAAATGTTAAGGTAATTAAGGAGAACTTTACAATAAGAGTTATCTCAGAGATCAAAGCTGAAGATCAAATATATATTGATTCATCATTAACAGATCAAGTTCAAAATGTTAAAAAATTTATGTACAGGGGGAGAATCAAAGTTTTTAAGTGTGCTGGTCAAGTTCTTAAAATAAAATCCCTAGAAGATCAATCATTTTATGCTATAAGAAAAGAAATACGTGATAATTGTCGTAAAAAGTATGGTAAGATGAGGGTTAATGTTATAGAACAAAATGTTGAGATTCTTAAGGGTAACCAATTAAAAAAGGGGGATCTACTACTAATTCCAAAACATAATCAAAGAAATAATAATTATAAACTAAGAACAAGAGATTTCGTAAGTACAATTTCAAATTATATTCGTAATGAAATTCCTGAAATCTTAAATTTTACAAAAGAACTCTTTAGATGGTTTGGATATTATCTGGCTGAAGGAATGGTATTGTTTACATCTAATAAAAGATATGAGAAAAAGTGTAGAGGGATTTCTTTTACTATAAATATTAATGAAAAAAAATTAGCAAAAGAAATTGTCTGTATTGGGGAAAAAGTATTTAGTATTAAACCTAGACTAATTAAAATAATTGATAGCCATGCATATCGCATTAATTTTTATAGTACGCAATTAGGGGAATTAATATATTGCTTATTTAATACTGGTTCCTCAAAAAAAAGAATTCATAATTATTTAATATCAGCTCCAAATGACTTATTAAAAGAACTTATAAATGGATGGCTAAAAGGCGATGGTTGGGTTTGCAATACCAAAGATGTGGTTATTGGAAATACAACATCTATTGAATTAGCGAACCAATTCTATTTAATTTTGATTAATTTGGGAGAGTTACCTGCATTAGGCATATCTGCTCATAAAAATCAAAATAGAAAAAAAGCAAGAGAATTAGGTTATTACTTAAGGCATAATCTTTATAATATTCGTCTATATAAAAATAAAAATAGGAGTCATAGAAAACAAAATAAAAGTTATGTATTTTCTCCAATATTAGACATAAATTGCAAATTTTATGAAGGTTATATCTACAACTTAGAATTGCAAAATAGTAAATCATTTCAAGCAAATTATGTATTAGTTAGATCATAAAGAAAATTACGAGTATAGGTTTTAATATTTATTTCTTTCCTCCTATTATCAAAAGAATACCTTGGTTATCCTACTCAGAAACCAGAAAAATTATTAGAACGTATTATTTTAGCCTCATCCAATGAAGGAGATCTTGTAGCAGACTTTTTTTGTGGAACAGGCACAACTATAGCTGTAGCAAACAAATTAAAAAGAAATTGGATTGGAGTAGATAACAATCCAAAAGCAATAGAGCTATGTAGAAAAAGGTTATATAATAATGATTAGAACTTACAAATTAATCTCTCTGGATTACTATTTTACTTAATCCAATCCAGTTTCTTGCATCCTCAAGATTATTTACTATTTTTCTTTTTGGAGAATCTGCCCTATCCAGTAAGATTTGAGCTTCTTTATCTAAAACGGGATTCCTAGCAACGATGTAAGCAGATCTTACTAACCTTTCATTATTCTTTTTTAGGAAATCCAAAACAATTTTAAATGATTTAAGATTCAGTATTATTAAATCTAATCCATCAACTATAACAGAGAAATTATTTAACCTTTTTGTACTTTCATTAAATTCAGTGATAAATCGCTCAGCAACAGAGGGGGGAAAAGTGCCTAATACTTTAATATAAAAATGGAAATCTCCAATTTTTTCGATTCGAAACATCTTAATAACTTTTATAATCTACTTAGATTCGATATTTAATATAAAACCTATATTAACTTTTAATATTTTATGGTTTTTATTCTCGCTCTTAGGTTTATATAATTGATTACTACCAAATGAACTTCCCTAAGAGTAGAAACTTTTAAATTTTCACCATAATGATCGTGAAATTATGAATCCGCTATTAATGAATCGTGTACATTGGAAACCAAAAAATATATATAAGGAGTTTAGAGAAAAATTGTTATAATAAGAATATTGCTATTGAAAACACTACAAACCTGTAATTACATGCGAAGCTTATCCTAAAACTGAAGCATTTTTTATTCCTGTTACTTCATTTAATTTATATCTCTTCCAATCTTTTTTGGTACTTTTCCTTATCGTATTTTTACTCCCACATCCCTCACATAAAGATTTTTTTTCCCAATGAAAATATCCACATTTATCACAAACATATGGATATGTTATTTTAAATAAATCCCATTCTATTTTAATAACACAACACCTCCGATTATAGATTCCTCATGAAAAACTAGAAAATCTATCCTAATTAATCGATTTATTAAATATAATAAGCAAAAACGATTGTTAAATTACAAGAATGAACGATTTATGCGTTTAAACTTACTTTCAAAAGGTTTAATCTTAAAAAAATCTAATTAGAATAATAAATATTAAAATGATCGTGAAATCGGGCTTTCACGAAAATATTTAATCATAAAGAATTCAAAAAAATTAATAAAAGAGATTGAAATATCAATTTTCTCATTTCTAATTAATTTATTTTAATTTACCGAAAAAAATTTCATCGAATGCCTTGAAACAAATGTGGGGACTGGGGGATTTGAACCCCCGACCGACAGGTGTCCACGGAACAGCTTTTGCTTGTAGGATCTGGAGCCTGCTGTGCCACCGGGTTGTGCTTTCTAAGCGGTAATGCTTGGAAAACTACACCAAGTCCCCTTTGAAAAGTTAATTTACTAAAGGAAATATGAAATTTATATTTTTTTCTAATCAATCTTAGACGTTTAATAAACAAGAAATAGTAAAATAACTTATTTAAAAAAATAAAAAGAAACTTTATATTTTTGCCCCCCAATTAGCACAATATTGAGTTGATTCTTTACTATAAAATTTTTGTAAGGATAAAAACCTAATTTTAAATAGTTTATTACCTTAAAGTGTTTCAAAAATATTATTTTAAATTTTGGTGAAATCAGGATGAAATCAAAGAGAAAAACAAAAACAATAATTTTATTAATTTTAGGAATCAACTTTCTTTTCTTACCTATAATTATCACCAATCTAAGGTTTACTGACATTGATCGCAATTTCGATTATGATAATTTAAAAATTTCATTAGTATCAGAAACAATCCATATAAACGGTAATTCTGGCTGGACAGCATTCAAAGCTACAGGAAATTGTACAGGGATTGGTACTTATTCCAACCCTTATATAATTGAAGATTTAATAATAGATACAGGAGGTTTTGGAATTGGTATCTTGATTGAGAATTCCGATGTTTACTTTAAAATTGAAAATTGTACAGTTTATAATTCAGGAGGAGTTCTTAACGCAGGAATCAACTTATTATATGTCAATAATGGTCAATTAATTGATAATAATTGTTCAACTAATTGGGCTGGGATATATTTACGCGGTTGTAATAATAGCACCATTTCGGGAAACACCGCAAATGGCAATAACGATGGGATAGCTTTAATTGCTAGTGATTTTAACATGGTTTCGGGGAACATGGCTAATAATAACGCCAGGGGAGGGATATTTTTATATGGTTGTGATAAAAGCACGGTGTCGGGAAATACTGCAGATGACAATAGCGAGGGGATATCATTATTAATTAATAATTATACTGTAATTTCGGGAAACAATGTATATAACAATTCTTATGGAATATATTTAGAGAGGAGTAATAACAACGCTATTTCTGAAAATATAGCAAATAATAACGGTTTTGGGATATATTTAATGGATAGGAGTAACTATAACAACATCTTCGGTAATACATTAATTGGAAATGATGAATGCATTGTAGAAGAAAATTGCCAAGGAAATATATTTAGCGATAATGGTTCTTGTTTATATGGTCAAGGTGGTGGAGGAATTCCCGGATATAATCTATTCCTCTTATTTGGTATTCTTCCAATTGTCACAATCGTTATAGGTAAAAAAGTAAAAAAATCCTAAAATCTAATTATTTTTTTGATTAGTTTTTTCATAGGATTATTCATTGATATCAGACTCTGAATTTACCTTTCAAGAATTTATATGAAGATTTTTTCAGTTGTTAAGAATCATATATGTTGCATTATTCTAGAAAATATATCCTCTCTTGAAAGATATTCAAATGAGCAGAATTAAGTTTAAATTTAGTGAATTAAAACTAAGAACTATAACTTTAATCCAAGTTACAATAGCAATAGTAATTTCCATGATATTCCAGTTTTTGATACCTTTTTCTTGGCAACCATTAGACACTTTTCTTTATGGTGTAAGACTACATGGAGATCCAGGAACAAATTTAGTTATTTTTACAATAAGCCAATGGTATTTCTCATTTTCATTAGCATGGCTTATTTACCGCGATAATCTATATATAAATAATTTTTTAATTTATTCGATTGTACCACTTGGAATAATTTTTGTTTATGAATTCTTTTTCTTATTCCTCTATTATGATTATATTCATGTGGTACCCTTCATTCTCGACATTTATTTGATTTTGAAGAAAAAGAAAACATTTTCTCAAAAATTAGGTATTTATATTATTGCATTGAATATTTGTTGGTTAATTTTGGTATACTTCTTAAAATTAGCTTATTATAATGAAGACTCATTGGTATTCCTAAGAAATATCTTAATATATTCAGTTTTATGGATTTTATTATCATTTCTGTTTAGAGCTGAAAAAATGGATGAAAATAACCTTATTTAATAGGTGTATTACAATATGGACAAATATCTGTATTACCATTGATTTTTTCTCCACATGCAAAACAGAATAAATTATCAACTCCATATAATATCTTTTCTTCATCTTTCTCAGAATTGCTATCTTTCGATTCACTTAAATTTTTATCAGACATTGTTTTAATTTGAAATAGGAATGAAATTAAATATTGTATTAATGAGAATGTTTAATAAAAAATTGGAGTCCGATCTTTAAGACATGATAAAGATAACAAAATTTAAGAGTTTGAAATTATTTATATATTTATATTATAATTATCAAATCGAGTAGATTAAAAGAAAATGCCCGGGTCTCATGGTTCTTTAACAAAAGCAGGAAAAGTCAAAATGCAAACTCCTAAAATTGAGCGAAGTGGTATAAATGCTAAAAAGAAAAGAATTCCAAGAATGCGATTCCGAGAATTATATGCAATTAGAATTGTAAAAGGCCGATTTGGAGGTCAAAAAGACAGTCTTGGGGCTAAAAGGTCTCAATTTTCGAGATAATAAAAAAAATCTTATTCTAAGCATTTATTCCTATCATTTGAAGTTGATTTCTTAATTTCTGACTCTGTTTTAAATAAAACTGAGATTTATCATGATTTTCTTCAAAAGTATTATAGAAATCAACCATTAATAAATTCCAACGTATTCCCCTTTTCATATTGCTTATTTCTTTTAGATATATTTCATTCTCAAGATTTTTGAGCAAATAATAGGCTCTTCGCGAATCCTTCTTATGATGAATATAAAATTCGGACAATTCAAGCATTAAGTCTGTCAAAACTTTAAGTATTTTCTTGTTTTCAAAATTTAAACCAACTGTATCAAATCCTGCTTTCAAAAATTTCTGTGCTAGTGTAAGATTGCCTCGTTTTTTATAAAAAATTGCTCGGTGCAGAAAATATTTTAATTTCACTTTTAAACTATTATCTCCAATTAGGAATGCGTTCTTAAAGTATATTTTAGAACCATCAACATCATTTTGTTCTAAATGAATTAAACCAATGTAGAGATAAGCTGACCCCAAAAACTCTTCTTTTCTAAAAGAAATTTCTTCTTTTTCTAAAAAGGTTATTATAATTCTAAAATGATTTAGTGCTTCTTGAAAATCCTTCCTTTTATAATAGGTAACTCCGAGTTTATAATGAACTTTTATAATAAAATCTATTGGAATTTCTCCAGATTTTGCTACACCTAATGCATTTTGTAAATAATTAAGAGCTGTATCTTCGTGGTTTAAGAGTTTTGCGATTTTTCTCAATTTTAATAAGATTGACACGACAATTTTACGTTGTTGATTTTTGTTAAATACAATTAAAGAATCATTCAGAATATTAGCTGCTTCTTCAAATCTATAGTTCTTTATTAATTCTTCAGCTTCAATATATTGATTTATTGATTCAATTACTTCAAAATTAGTTGGGGGTTTATTGAATAAATCATTATGGATATTGAATAATTCTTTTGTTATTACACTTTCATAACTTAAGGCAGAGAAGGGGAAATTATTGTGATCTTCTATAAAATTTTGATTCCCATAGATGAGCTCTTTAACTGGTCGAAAATTAATAAATTCAGTTTGGTTTATATTTCTTTTTTGAATGATTTCTACTAGAGAATTTAAAATTAAGCGTGTAAATTGAATCCAATTTTCAACAAATGATTCTAATTTAAACTCAGAATTATCTTTAAATAATTCATTTAAAATATAAGGTGTATAACTATCAAATAAGCCCCTAAGATGAAATTTATTATATTCTAAATCTTTGAAATATGTGAAGTAGCCTTTCTCTAAAATAAAAAACTCGTCTAAAGAGCTATCATTTGAAAAGAGTAAAGTTTCAGAGGTTCTAAGCTTGGGAATTCCATATTTTAATTCCCAAGGTATTTTAAAGCTGGGTATTAATCCAGTATTTTGAAGGGATTCTACAATTTTACTTAAATTTGTATTAGAAAAGTCTTTAAGTCTATCTCTTTTATTCATCAGTGAAATCCGTATACGGTTTAACCATGAATTTTCTTTTTCATTGTTGATAAGTTCTGGAATTAATAAATTTAATAGATTACTAACTTGCTGCTTTTTACCTTGTAAAGGGAAAACATGTTCAAGAGTTAAAGATATTGCTAAATTTCGCAATGCTTTCATAAGATAAAGAATTACTCTATAAGTTTTTTTTTCTAAATTCCAGAATTGAAAAGCTACTGAAATTCGAAAACTTACAACTTCAAATGGGACGTTAATTCTTATTGGTAGAGTTATTGGAAATTTGATTGTAAATAGGAGTAGCTTCTCCTTTTTTAAACTATAGCGAAAATAGTTTTCAATAGTTCCTTCTATCTTCCATCCATTTTTTTCGATTAATTCTCTTAAATTTTTTATCTCATTTGAAGAAAGAGGAGAAATTGACATAAACCAGTTGCTCTTAAGTTATTATTGTTCTCAGAGATATTATATACTCTTATATAACTAGTAGTGATTTAAAATATTAAATTTTGTATTACCACTCGAAAAAAGATTTTATATTTGAATTTATTTGTAAACATTGTATTTAAAAGAATAAAAAAAGAGTCTATCATGGACATTACACAATTTAATAAAGAGCTTGGAATGAAAATTGCAATAGCAAAAAGATTTGAAAAAAAAGGTGATATAAAGGCTGCGATCCAAGAATGGATAGATATATCTGAGATGGCACTTAATTTTTCAAAATATCCAAAAATAGACGTTTCATTTAAGAATATGATTATTAATAGGACTAAAGGTATTTTTATACACATTAAAGAGTTAAAAGCTGGGCAATTTAAAGAAGAAATATATGTAGATGATTTAAAATATCTAGAAGAAGAACCTACTCCAGAAATATCATCAAAAAAGATTCTAGGAGAGGAAGGAAAACAAATAAATCAAAATTCCATTTTAAAATCAACTGTTAACAGTGAATCGAAAATTATTGAAGATTCTGAATTTAAAGAATTACCAAAAGGATTTAAAGAAATTCAACCCTCAGAAGACTTTACGATAATTACTCCCCATGATGAAGAATTCGTTAAAAAACAGCGTGCTAAAGCAGAAGAAAGTGGAATATTCAAGCCAAGTAAACAAGACCCTTCAGACGGAGTCAATAAACCAGCTGATAGGATAGATTTTGAGCAGCCTAAAGATAGTAATAATCTTATTTGTTTTGCATGTGGTTATGATAAAAATGCTCTAACTGATAAAGTCTGTAAGAATTGTGGAACAGATTTGAATTAGAAGTTCTCAAATTTATTCATGTCTTCAAATCTAAAAACTCCAAATCGTTCTGATCTCTTTCTTTTCAATGCGTATTCCCAACCCATTTTAGTATCTTTTAAACATAGTTGGGTTCTATATCCTTTCATTAATTCATAAATCTTATTTTGATATTGTACCACATTTATTTTGATTTGCTTTTCTTTTGGAGCCTTTAAAACATTATACAAGGCATAAATATAGAATTCAGCATTTTTTAAATTAGCTTCTTTCGCTGCTCTTTTGGCTATAGTATGAGTAGCTTGATGATCTACATGATTATTGTTATCACTAGGGAGAACAATCCTATCTGCATCTTTTATTATTTCTTTAGCTAAAATCACCCCAAAATCAACATTATTCATAGCATCTTGGTCATGAAACTTAAAAAAATAAACATTTTTTTTTAAGAAACCAAAAGCCTTAGAAACTTGTATTGCTTCTTTTAAAGCAATTTTAGCAATTTCATCTTCGCTGAGATTAATGAAATCTTTTGCTTCTTCTAAAAGGAGTTGGTTATACTTTAATCCCCATGAAATTAATACTCTATTGTCTGTAACATATATAACATGGACATCATGTCCTTCTTCCATCCACTTTAAGATACTACCACCGCATCCAAAAATTTCATCATCGGGATGAGGCGCAAAAACAACAATTTTCATGATTTTATATTTCTATATGAAGATTTAATTTTTTTATATTTCTCAATAGCACGATCTCGCCAAACTGTATTCCATTTTTTAAATCCGGATTTCACATATTTTTCTCTTTTAAAAATATCATAGCAAACCCAATTAAATAATACAAAGAATCTTTTGGCTCCACTTTTCTTTGTTAACCTTTTTGATCTCACGCCTAAATCATTTTGAAGGTGCTCAATTAGTTTTCCTTCAACAGCATCCTGTAATTTCCCTTCGACTATAGCATCTTCATAATGTATCCCTTCTTCTATAAAGTAATTCCTTACTTGGTCAAAAATATTACCTCTACAAATTTCTATCTTTTCAGTATGATTTTGAAAATTTAGTTCTTTTAGTCCTTCTTGTACAAGTTCAACAACAATCTCAAAGGGCTTTTTGTTTTTCCAGTTTTCGCCTTGAAAAAGCTGAACAGGTAATGTTTTAAAAACCAATTCTCCAGTTTCTTTTCTTAAAAGACCAATAAATACATCTCCTACTAAATCTCCTGTTCCTGCATCATCAATTTCAATTGTCATTGTTAATCGATGTTTAATGTTCTGATTTATAGAATAATATAAAATTAAAAGTATCTAATTTTATTAAATTAGACTTTAAAGAAAGATTTAATGAAATTAGTTAATTTATTTCAATATAAAAATTTTTTAAATTTTTTTAAGGATTTATTATGAAAGTTGAACTCTTGATTATTGGAAATGAAATCCTTATTGGAAAGACTCAAGACACAAATTCTAATTGGATGGCAAAAAGAATTACGAAGTATGGACATCAAGTTAAAAGGATTACCACTATCGGAGATAAGGTTAAGACCATTTCGGAAACAATTCAAAGAATATTACAGCGTAAACCTGATATAATTATAACATCAGGAGGAATTGGACCTACTTTTGATGATATGACCTTAGAAGGTATTGCTTCTGGTATAAATCGAAAGTTAGAGTTAAATGAGCACGCTTATAATTCAATTAAGAAAGCTTATGAAAACGCATTTCATAAAGGACTTCTTAAACTTGAAGGAATGACAAAAGAGAGAAAAAAGATGTCTTATCTCCCACAAAGATCCATTCCTTTACCTAATACTGTAGGTACGGCGCCGGGAGTCAAGATTGTTGAAGGAAATTCAACAATTTTCATACTTCCTGGAGTACCTGCCGAGATGAAAGCTATTTTTAGAAATATAATAGTACCAATTTTAAAAGAGCAACAAAGTAACTTCATTGAAAAAGGCTTTATTTTTTTAGGCATTGGGGAAAGTCAGATCGCAGCATATACAAATGAGTTAGAGAAAAAATATCCCCAACTTTGGATTAAAACACATCCTAGAATTGGCTTATCTGTTGAGGTGGAGGTATCTATAACTGCATTTAATGTAAAGAATGGTGAAAAATTAATAGACAAAGTCTTAAATGAAATTAGAGAAATTGTTACACAACTTGATGGTAAAATAATGGAAAGAACATAACGCTAATTTTGATGCCACTTCGCAGGTGGAACTTTCAATAAGCACCCATATGAAATGTTTAAGCTTATTTCATTAACATCTTTAAATATTCGTAATTTCAAGATTTTGGACATTTTCTGAAATTCTGACTATACCTAGTTCGTCTTTAATTATTGTGCCAACTGTCCAGTTTGGTATTTTATTACTAGTAAGCACGGTTGTAAATTCTTCTACTTTGGTAGGATCGACAGAAAGAAGCATACCTCCTGCCGTTTCATGACACATGCAATCATCAAAAGAATACCCTAATTCATGAGATAATTCTTCAGATAATTTTATCGAAGGAATAGTATCAATGATCGCAGATAATTTTGAATTCTGAAGCATTTCAGCAGTATGACCCGCCAAACCAAATCCAGTAATATCACTTAACGCATGGATAAATGAAAAATCCTTATATGAATGAATTGTTTTTACAACATTCTGATTTGAAGTAGTCATTATTTTTATAGCAAGGTTAATCGATTTTTGGAGTTCATTAACAGAATAATGTTCAAGCATTTCTGGAAAATCCTTAAGAAGCCTGTATGATGCCATAATTGCCTGTAATCCTATCGGTTTGGTTAAAATTAATTTATCTCCTTTCTTTACTCCTTGTTTTCGAATAATTGAATCCTTAAGTACATATCCAGAAGCTTCACCTCCCATTAATGGCCATTCACTATAAATCGTGTGTCCCCCAACAATGCTGGAATTAATCTTTTTCTCCATGAAGTATTTTATTCCTCTTAGAATTCCTTCAGCAACTTCTATTGGAGTTCTATTACTTATAGCTAAGAATACAAGCATTCCTGATATCTCAGGTACGTTCATCGCAAATATATCGTTTGTTACATTACACGCAGCAATTTCACCTTGAATTTCGGGCTCATCTATGATAGGTGTAAATATATCGATATTTTTGACAAGAACCAAATCACTATGTGGTATTGGTATAATAGCAGCATCTTCACTGGTTCCAGCGAGTCCTACCTTAGTTAATAGTTTATTTAGATCGTTTTGTCCTAGCTTACAGCTTCAACCATGAATTCTAACGTCATTTGTAAGCCTATATGCTGGTTTTTCCATTTTCACCTCACATTAATAATTTTATCCAATTCAATTAAGATTTTCAATATATTATACTATACAATTATTTTTTATTAAATTCATTAAATTTACTCGCAAATTTCAAAAAAATGGGTTTAGTTTAGTTTTAAAATCCTTAGTTTAACATTTCGAGGAATGCTTCAATTCTAGTTTCTAGAGATCCTTCATCCTCAGAAGAATAATCAGTAGATATTGAAAGTACAGGTATACCTTCTTCTTTAAGCTGTTTTTCTAAACGAATAGCTTCTATATCATAGGGTTGGCAAAAATTTAATGTATAAAGTAAAACACCATCAACATTGTAATCTTTCACTAGCTTTGTAATATCCTCTTTACGTCCTTCATTTGGAGTAAAACAAGCGCAATTAATACCTAAGTATCTGTCAGCAATAACTTCAAGAAGCTCATCTATTGTGTTTCCTTTTATTTCATATTCAGAATCAAAGTATCTGGTCCCAGTACACGTTTCCTCTGCTACTATAACAGCTCCTTTAGATTCTACTAAATCATGTATTTTCCAATTTGGGACTGCCATAGGAGTTCCGCTTACTAAAATCCTTTTTGATCCTTTCTCCATGACCCCAACATGCTTATTTACACGTTCTTCTAACTCATCAGCAAGTTTTCCTACCATTTGAATTTGACGCTCGGGATCATCGTAGAAAGCAATTTGAGAGACTAATAAAGCATCCTTTCCCGATATTGGTACTGGATCTGCCTTTCTTGTCTCATATAATCTTTTTAACTGTTCCCTCTTCTTCTTTATTTTCTCCATCGATATTCTCAAATTTTCAGCGTAAAGTTTGTTCCCGGTTACTTCTTCCAATTTTTTAATTAATCCTTTTAATTCCTCAAGAAAATGAGCCTTAGCTTGAGGTCGAGTTTTGCATTGTGGTGTCTCGACAATGTATATTGGTTTAAATTCACCAATTACCTCCCATGCTTTTTTTTTACCATCACAAGTTGTTTCACCAATCAAAATGTCTGTTATTGCGTAATAAGGGCAAATATTTCCAATACCAAATCCTAATGCAGATTTAATCAAAGCACAAATGTTTATTGGTAATAAGTCCTCTGAAGCAAAGTTGGAGAAATTAGTTCCTCCACATAAACCGACACCAATAGCATCTAAAGCAAATATTATCTCATCTGGAATGTACAAACAAAAAGTTCCAATGATTTTTTTACCCTCTTCTTTTGCTTTCTTAAGTTCGCTAACTCGAATACCGTGTATATCACCAACAACAAAATCAAAGAATCCCATCCCTTTTGGTCTATTTTTCTGTGAATCAATGAATACTTTTTTAAATATATCTGGTAATACTGCTAAAAGTTGATCATGTTTTTCAATATCTAAACCCAATTCTTTCCACATTGGGTACCAATCAGTTTTTTCTGTTGTCATCTTCATTATACCAATTATTTTTTAGTTTAATGGTATTTGAAGTAATTTTTTCTTTTTATTAATCTTTTCGATATTATTTATTGATTATTTCGATAATTAAAAAAACAAGACTATAACTAATAACAGTAAGTAAAAATGAAATTTTTGAAAAAATTAAGATATATAAAGAATTACTAATATTTTTTGATGCTGTTGAGCAACAGGATTCTCGATAAGCCCCCACAATACTGTGTTTTTGCTTATTTCATAGACATCATTATATTTTTGTTATTTCAATATGTTCCGCATTATTAGAAATGCGAACATATTTAGGTCTATTTATGTTATCGATCGTGCCTATAATCCAATTTTTCACATTATATTCTTCATTGAGTCTTTGTGAAAATTCTTCCGCATATTCATGATCTACAGAAAGGAGCATCCCTCCAGCAGTCTCAGGCATTTCACATTCATCATATTTATAACCAAATTCATAAGCTAATTCACGTGTTAATTTTATACTAGGGATTTTCTCAATTATAGCTGAAAGATGTGAATTTTGAAGCATTTCTCTTAAATGCCCAGAAAGACCATAGCCACTTACATCAGTCATGGAATGTATAAATGATATATCATTGAAGGTATATATTGCTTTAACAATATTTTGCAGAGGTGTTATCATTAATTTCACTGCTAAGTCTATAGAATCTTCGATTTCTTTCATATTAAAATTCTCTAAAAGGTCAGGATTGTTTTTTTGAAGTCTATATGCTGCCATTATTGCTTGGTTTCCGATTGGTTTGGTTAAAATAATTTTGTCTCCTTCTTTCACATAGTCTTTTTTAATAATTTTGTCTCTTTCAACGAATCCTGAGGCTTCTCCTCCTATTAAAGGCCACTCTGAATATATTGTATGACCTCCTAAAACCTTAGAGTTAATTTTATTCTCCATGAAATTTCTGATTCCTTTAAACATCCCTTCAGCGATGTACATAGGCATATTTTTCTTCAATCCTAGGAAAACAAGCATGCCAGAGATTTCAGGAACGTTTAATGCAAACACATCATTTGTCACATTAGCAGCAGCGATTTCTCCCATTATTTTTGGCTCATCAATAATAGGAGTGAATATGTCTATATTTTTCGCCATCATCAGATTCGTGTTTGGTACGGGAATAAGCGTAGAATCTTCAATATCTCCAGTTAATCCCGCATTAGCCAGCAATTTTTCTAATTTTTTACTAGAAAGTTTACAGTCTCACCCGAATAATTTTGTTTGCAAAGTTAATCGATAACTTTCCAATTCTTGCATTTTTCACCTCAGTTTTTAAATTCTATTTTTAATATTAGTAGATTTATCTAGAAGAGTTGGATATATTAATTTTTTCCAAATATATTATTTAAATTTTCAATAAATTGAATTTATTTATAAATCCAATAAGAGGAAATACTTTATGATATATAGTTAACGCTTCGAAATATCAATGTATAAAGAGATCAATGTGCTTTGTTGATTTTTTAGATAGATTAAATTGATCTCTGTAATAAAGATCAAGTTTTATCTCATCTGCAGTTGGGTCAAATAGATTTTTTTTCAACTCTTTTCTTTTATCTACTTTTAGGACATAATTAAATTTAAAGATATTTCCTGGTTTAAGTTCATTTACTTGGAGGAACTTAGGAAAACTTTCTTTTCTTTGGAAATTAAGATATGATGGTGTTTTTAGCGATATTTGTAAATCTTTAAAATCAAAGTTTGAAGGATTCATCAATTTAAAGTTTAGGTAAATTTCATTACCAATTGTCTTAATATTTTTAAAGAAGAGAATTTCTTTTGAATCTGGCATTTCCGATTCAATCTGTTGGAAATAGAGTTTGTCATTAATAATTTTAGTATTGAGTTTATTCTTATTTATAAATTTTAGAATAAGATCCTTCAATCGCTCAATATCTAAATGCATATAGGAAGATAAAAGGTCCAGTTTAATTGGATTCAATATTTTCGAGTAATATTTCAATTGGTTTAAGTAAAGTTTATTATTCGATTTTCGGTTAAAAGTTTTTAATCGATTTATTAAAAGTTCTTTTGAAGAATTAAACTTATTGATATAAGGTCTAATATATAAATTAAAGACATTATTATCTTCAAATATTTTTTCATTTCCGACGATTGTACTAATTTGTTTTTCTGAATCTTCAATAAAGTTTTGAACTTGTGTTGAATTCATTTCTAATAATTTCCTAGCATCTAAAAATTCGTCTTTTTTAAATAAAAATTCCAGTTTAGAACTGAGGTTATTAAAATCAGTATTAAATTTTTTCATTCCTTCAATTCTTTCTGTAATAATAGATTGAATATGTCCTTGAAGAAGTTGAAAACTTAATTCATTAGTAATCCCATTAATCATTTTAGATTTAATACGTGTACTGCTTATAGGTTCTGCTTCTTCATATTCAACTAATTTGTCTTTCATTAATTTAATTTGGCGATCTAAATCATTTAAATATTCTTGAATTTCAATTTTAGTTGCAACCCATTTTTGTAAAAGGTTTTTAAATATTTCGTTGAATTCTACATTTGATATTAATATTTCTCTAATTTCACCATCCATTTTAAAGAGTTTTTTCCTAATTTGGGTGATATTTACCAATTTTTCTTCTTCAATATAAGCAAACCCACCATGAGATAATTCTTCGTCTAATTTAATTTCAAACTTGGTTTCTTTCACATAGTCAAATTCAGCTTTTAGAACATCAATACGTTTAATTATTGTATTAACATGCTCTTTCAAATTAGACGCAAATTCAGCTTTTTTTTCTTCACAAATTTCAGAGATAAAACCTTTAATAATGCTTAATTCTTCAATTATTTGAATTCTCGTTTCTTCCCATTCTTCGATTAAATCAAAAGCCAATCTTTTATACTCAAATCTATTAATTAGATGGGAAAACTTTTTAATTTTTTTTAAAATTTTATTGTATTTTTCATTTAACTGGATTTCTGTATCGTTAAATTTGAAATTTTCTATATATGAATTTAATTTTTCCCTAAATTGGGCAGGAATTTTCTGGAATTCGATAATTCTATTATGAAAAATTGATAATTCATTATTAATTCGTTTAATGGCTTCATCTATATCTGGAAAGCTTACTCTAATATTTTTTAATGTATACATGATTTCAGTTTTAACTTCTGGATCTTTTTCCATATTTAAAGCATTACTCAATTCAATTGTAATCCAGACCGCGATCTTTTTATTTTCTAAAATAAAACAAATTTGTTGTAGTAGATTAATCGTTTTTTTTCTTTCTCTCCAAAACCGTGATTCTAATTGATATATAATTTTAGTGATTTCATTTTCTAATTCAATCTGATATTCTTCAAATAACCGTTGAAAAACGAGTGCTATACCTTCTCTTATATTTTCAGACGGATTTTCCAATTCTTCAAATAAATATGGGAATATTTCAGTTATATTCTTGCGACTAAGATGAAAAATTGCATTAATTAATGAATTTCTATAATTAGAATCACTTGCTTCTAACATAGAATGTAATAAATTTGCCCAAATTTGATCAAAATTATTTTCAGCTATATTCACAAGCGCTTCAATAACTTTTAACTGAATCCGATAATCTTTTTCTTTTAATAAGTTAATTAATTTTGGAATTATTGAGATTATCTCTGATGATTTTTCTTTCCCAATTTCTCCAAATAACCAAATAATGAGTTCTTTAACTCTATTTTCTTCATTATAAAGGAGATTCAATAGAATATAGAATATTTTTTCTTTCGAAAGAAAATAGGTTCCATGAATTTTTAAAAGTTCTGCCGCTGCTCGAGCCACATCATCGTCTTCATCCCTTAGGTTAATAATTACCATAGATAACAAAGGTTCTAAATTCTGAATTTTTGTATAATCTTGATTTAAAATTTTTTGAATAGTCTTAATTACAAGTAATTTTACTTTCCAATCGTTATCCATTAATTTTTCTGTATATTCTTCAATTATCTCTAACAATTTGTTTGTATCAATATGTAAAGATAAAATCAGATTACCAATGATCTTTACTGTTAATCTCCTTACAGAGGGATCTTGATCGTATAATCTTCCTCTAATTTTCTCTATTGATTCAATGAGTAAATTTGGTCTAAATAGGCTTATTTGATATGAAATTTCCAATGAAACTAATCTAATCCAAGAATCTGAATCGTTATTAAAATGAGAAATATTTTTTATTGCTCTCTCTGATATAGCTGGTGATTTATCACAGATTAAATTTAATAAGCTTAGGCTTCGATAAATTAACTCTTTATCAGAATGATTTTGATAAGTTTCTATTAAACTAAATATTTCTTCAGCAGCTTTTTCATTATATCCATTTAATATTAAACTCTCAATTTTTTCAGTATCTAATAGTTCTTGATGATCAATTGGTTCTCGAGTTGTCAAAGCGGTAGGTAAAATTATGTTTTTATAAATTGATCCTTCAAATATTTGATCTATTAAACTAGTATAAAAATCTTTTAAAATAATTATGTGAAGAACAAAAAAATTTTCTACTTTAGAGTAGATACTTTAAAGAGACTATAAACTCTAAATATAGTTCGAAAAATAAATCTATATATAAAATTTTCCACGCAATCTAGTCAAAATTCAAGAATTTAATTACTGTAATTATTTAAATAAAAAATTTCACAAGTAAAAGATAATTAAGCTTGGTGAAGAAATAATTAAAAAAATTGATTTAGGACCTTCTTTAAAGTACTATTATCTTCTATTTAATGTAGCTAATAACGTAAAGGATAATAATGGAATAAAAGGAATTGAAATGGCACTTGAAAAAATAACAAAAAAAGAATAAGATATTAAAAGTTTTAGAGAACTTTTTAATTACTATTCAAAAAGTTCAATAATAGCTTCTCCAGGAGTTGCTATTCTTTCTCGATAAGTTAATGTTCCTTCGGGTACTTCTTTAGTTTTTACTAAACCTCTTTCAATATCTTGTTCAGAAATGTAACCTCTTTCCCCGGCTTCAAATTGTTTTACTAATTTTCCTTCTTTATCTTTTATATCAACACTCGTTATTGTTGTTTGTTTTACAGCAAAATATACTCTTTTCCCTTCTATCTTATTAACTGTTGCTTCAGTGATTAGAAGATCTCCACATCTTACCATTCCTCTCATCTGTACACTAATATCGATAATTTTTCCGTATTTCCCATGTTCGAGAAAATCTTCGAATAATTTTGAAATAAAGCCAAAACTCAGTAACCCGTGACCAATAACACCTTTAAGTCCTGCCCTCTCAGCTATAACATCATTAGTATGAATAGGGTTAGTATCTCCTGATGCTTTAGCATATTGTTTTAATAGATCTCGAGTAAGTCCCTCAAATTCATTTTTTAATACTTGACCAACCTTTAACTCTGAAATTTTAACCATTTTAATACCCTCCTTTACGAAGACCAGCAGAAATTGTAATATTGCAAACTGGCTCGTTATTTTGATTTTTAACATGCACTAAGAAATCAGCAATCATCATCATATTTTTTTCTATCAATTTTATATCTATGCATTTTCCTGTTACTGTTAGTTTATCTCCAGGTTTAACGTCAACGCATCCCTCCCAATTAAATCGATTCCCAGCATGTAAAAGCTTACCCGGATCAAGCATAATTCCACGTTCTTTACCATCTTGGTCTAATTTAAATCCAAGTAATAATTTATAAATCGCTTTGATTGTAAAGTAATTTGCAAAGGCATGGCATGCAACAACTCCTTCCTCTTCGGGTCCAACATATTTTGGATCAGTTATTCCATATACTTTAGCAAAATTGACCATATTTCTATATCTAATATTTACAGTAGTGGAACCAGGAATATCCATTCCTTTCATGTTGTTTATTAGAAACTCAGCATTCTTTTTCATTTCCTCAATATCCATTTTAATTTGACTCTTGATTTTTATTTACTTTAAAAATTATATTAATTATAATTTAGGTTCAATTTAATTAAAACTTTAATTATAAATCTTTATTAAAATGTCAGTAAATCCAAGTTTATTTATTTGTAAAGCTTTTCATTTAATTCTAGTATAAATTTCTTCTTCCGGTTTAACCGCTTGAAAATATTTTAAGATTCGAGTTTTATTTTTTGACCCATTTAGAATAATACATGAGATTTGATATCTATCTATTAGAATCGTTAAATAAGGGTCTATTGGTTTTGATCTTTCCTTTAATTCTTCTCTATCAGATTTTAGTTCAGCTAATTTTCCCAATTCTTTCATTTCCTTAAATTCCAAAGTTGAGATTTCTTTTATTACTTGATTTTTGTTATTTAGTATCCCATCTACATCTTTAATTAAAAAGCATTCATTTAATCCCAGTTCTTTTGCTAAAAATAGAGTTATTGAATCAGAAGTAGCATCCCAACTATGTGGTAACTTATCATTGTCTTTAAGAAATTGAAAGGGTAAAAATAAACAGAAACTTTTTTTTAAATTCTTCAACCGATTAAAATCTTCTGTAACTTCTAAATTAGGAAATTTTTTATTTAACTCTAATCCATTATAATTCATAGAAATAATCCCCATCCAATGAGCAAGCTCTTCAGTGAATTTTAATTCACTATGTGCGTTTCTAATAAAATTAGCGAATGAGCCGCCTCCGGGTATTAAGATTATATTCGAGATTAATTTTTTCTTATATAATTGTCTTAATTGAGAAATTGTTGAATTTAGGTTATCAAAATCCTCTAATATTTTCCCTCCAATTTTAAATATCACAGTTTTGTGTTTCATATTATTATATATATATCATAATTGATAATAAAATGCTCCCGCAACAGCAAAAGCTGATGAGCTAACATGATTAGGAGTAGAAGTTATTTCTTCATAACTTAAAATATTTCTGAATCCTAAATCTTGAAGCGTATTTCTAATGAGAAAATCAGCTGATAAACCAGTTATTACAAATTTTGGGTTATCTTTAAATTCTTGGAATCTTACAATAAGATTATTCATAAATGCTCTAATTTCTTTTTTAATAATATCTAATTGCTTCTGGTAAATATAATTAGCTATAAGGTTTAAATCTTGCTTTGAAATTGTTTCAATATCCAAGCAGATTATCCTAGAAAGGCGAGCATAACAGTCATATAATGATTTAGAACGATTATCAGCAGTATCATTAATGTAGTCTTTTTCTGAAATATTGTTTAAAATTCTATGTACATCAGAGATTAATGCAAATTTTTCAAATGAAATACGTATATTTTTCCCTTTATAAGGAACATGGTGAGTTATAGAAGGTAATGTTGCTCTTAAACCTCCAGTATAGATTAACTCATGATTTATTAGACGAGAAATATCATCTTTTCCCTTTGGAACGGGAAATGATTTAAGAACAGGAATAATATCAATAGTTGTCGATCCTGCATCAATTAAAATACAGTCCGATATAAATTTTCCAAGGAATAAAGCGGTTGAAGCCCAATTAGCTGCTGAAATTGAGGAATGTTCAGATTTAGCGGTTTCATAATCAACAAATTTAATTTTATTAGTAATGAATTTTAATTTATCCTTCTCAAAAACTGTTGTAAGCGCATTTAAAATAGTATGAATTCCTTCTTTCTTTGTTTGAAAAGCATCAGATAATTCTGCTGTAATTGCTATTACGATGTTATGGACATTATTTAAACTATAACCATTTTTATCAATAAGATTTGAGACGATTTTTTTGAGCGTTTTGGGTATATCATTTACACTTTTTTCCCAAAAAGGAAAATATTCGATATATGAATCAGATTTTATAATATTTAAATTATTGAATAAAATAAGACTTGCTTTGGTATTAGCACCTCCTATGTCGAGTCCTAAGATAAGGAAATCATTCTTTTTTTGCATATCTTTCTTTTAAATCGCTAATTAACTTATCTAAATTTTCCCCTGAGAGAGCATTTGTTAAATAAAATTGACCATCAATAAGATTTAATTTTTTCTTTAAATATGCAATTTCTGTCTCTTTAGCTAAATCGATTTTATTAAAGATAATAATAATTTCAATATGTCTTTCTTTTGAAAAAATATCTTTAATTTCATTAAATAATTCAATTTTATTATTTTATTATTTATTCATCTTTTTTTGTAATTGTAAGACCAATAATAGTAATATGACCACAAACATCTTTGTTATAACAACCATTACATATAAGATTTTTATTTTTATGTTTTTTACAATATCCACTTTGACAATTTTTACATCTTTTTTCAATTTCATTTATAGGGTAAGATCCATCTGATCCAATTTGATATTCAGAACTAAATTCAAAATGACTTTTTAAATCTTCTCCATTGATATAATTAAAATATTCTTTTGCACATTTTTCTGAGCACATAGTAAAACCATCTGTAATTAAATTTCCACAGTTTAAACATTTCAATATTTTTATTCACCTTTCTAAGAATTTAATAGAAAAAAAAGATTATTGAGGAAAACATTTGAAAGGCTTTCCATTAATAGAATGGATATATTGATCGTTAAGAGAACGATTTTTATATTCTTCATATCGATCTTTATAAAATTTAAAATCCTCAGAAGAAATTGAATTATCATCTAATGCTTTTTTAAGATTCTCAATGTAATTATCATAGTCTTGTTCTAAATAGAGAAAATAACCAAAAGGGCGATCTCCTTTAGGTTTCCATTTCAAAAATTTTCCAACAATAGTGTGATTTAAAAATTCAATTTTGATTACTTCATTTTCAGCAAAAGAGGGATATTCCGATTCTAAAATGTTAGTTGTCATAATTATAATGAATATAATTAAGATTATAAATAAAAAGAGAGTGAAAAATTAATTACTAACATTAGGATTAAGTTTATAAAAGAAATAAAGAATTAATCTAAACATAATTGTTTTTCCTGTTCTAAATTAAATGTCTTTAACTTTTTATAATAATATGTAATAAAGTCTTGTAGTTTAAACCAATTTATTCTTTTTGGATTATTACATTTTTTGAATAGATTATTACTCATTTTTTATAGTCTCATTTTTCTCGTCATCCCAATTCTGAAGTAATTAATTGACTAATATTTATTTGTGTTTGTTTTGAAATTTTAGAATTGAATAAAAGAAATATTTCATTTAAATATATTTATATAAATCTAAATAAGTATATTATTATTTATTTAACAAAATATTTTAATACTTTTTTCATCTTTATAAATATTTATATATATTAATTTTTTCATTTTTTATGTATTCAATAGACTAATCAATATCACTGAAACCTCCAAGAGAATTTTATTAAAAGGCGTAAAATGTCAACTATATTAAAAGAAAATTTAAGCGTTGATAATAAAGGAATAGCTTTAATTCAACGTAAGATATTAAAGGAATTTATCGATCCAACTCTGAAAAGAATACCGTATACTTTTAACGATGCTGAAAATCAAATTCAAATTCAAATTGGAATTAATGAAAAAGATGTTGAAGCATATATAGAAGAGAATCCTTTTCAACGTAGAAAGTTTCTCTCTTTTGAGATTATTGAAAAAAAAATTAAAAAATCAAAAAGTTATGAGGATATTGAAAAAATAATTAAGAAAAAATTAGCGACTATAGATGATTTCTCAAAAGTTTCTGAGATCATTGAGAATATCAAACAAATGTATGAGACAGAAAAGGTTTTCCGCTTTAGTTTTACTAAATCACGTTATCTAAAACGATTTCTCAATAAAAGTTTTGATGTTATATTATCTGATAAAAAAAAATATCTTGTATTTGATTTCAAATCAATCCAAGACATAAATCCGAGAGTTTTGAACACCACCATACGTCAAGGAACATTATTAATCCATAAAATTGGCCCTCCTAAAGTAATAAAATATTACAATAATAAAAATTACGCTATTTTTAAAGTTTTTTCGTTAATGAATAAACATACAAATAATTTTAATAAGATATATGATTTATTAATAACTCCAAATGAAAATATAGTAAATCAAATATATCAAGATAAACAATATGATAATCCTAATGTGTTTTTTGGAAAATATGGTAAAGATGAAGAGAGTAAAAGTCAGAATTTCTATATAAGCAAGTTAAAATTTGAAGAATTCTTAAAATCTTATGGTTCAAAATTTCTCTTTGTTCAACATAAAACTACAGGAGAGATCTTTGAAATTCCTTTTGATGAGGAAAAATATCACAGATTTCTTTTAGATTTTAAGTATTATAATGATTATGAATCGTTATCAAAAGCACAAGAAAAGGCAAACAGAGGGATAGATCCATATTACTCGTACTATGAAGAGTTCTTAAAAAAAACGAAACAAAAGAAAATAAATTATAACAATCAATTTTTAGAAAGTTTAGACGTTAAAGATTTGTTGATATTAATCGGAGTCAAGAAAGCTATTGGTGATAATGAAAAAACTACAATTGAAGAGGCATTTAAATCTTATATTAAAACATGTGAAGAAAAAAATAAAAAAACCTTTACTAAAAATACGTTTGAATCTCATATAAATACACTAGAAGAAAAAAATTTGATTTCAATTAGGAAAAGAAAAGATGAAAAGAAAATTTATCAGTTTCTTTATTTAAAATCTTATTCTCTAACGGAATTGTTAAAAACTTATAATGAAAAAGAAAATTTGAACTATATTTTAGAGAATTTGGAAGATTTAGACTTCTCAACAAGAGTTAAAAGAGAACTTTTCGATGTTGATGTTTCCGTTTACTTTATGAATAACATGGAGATCTTAGTTTCCAGAGATAGTGAACTTGAAATAGATTATACAAAAAACCTATTACAAGAAGATTTAACAAATCAGTTTCAAAATGCTAAAGAAATTTTTCACAAAACTTATCAAAATCTCATTTTACAAAAAGATATTTATAAGCTTACAAGTGAAAATGACAAAAATTTATTAAATCTCTTGAAAGAGTTAAAATATAAAAGTCTACTTGAATTTAATGAAGAGTTTGTTATTGACTGTATATATTACTTCTCAATCCTTAAAAAAAATATAAATTTTATAAAAAATCGATTTGAAATTAGAGATCATGCTTTATTAGAAACTATCTCTATTGTTCAAGGAGTTAGAAATGCTTTTAGAAAGCACTTTTCTAAAGAATCTTCCATTTCCCATTTCAATTCATTCTTTAATTTGAAATTTAGTAATTTTACTGTAGTAAATTCTCAATTTCTTTATAAAATTCAAAAGGCTTGTCAAGATTTGATTTTTATGTTTGAAACCGCTCAAGATTTGAAACTGATTCGAGAAAAATTTAAAAATAAATTTCACACAAATTTTGAATTTAAGCATATTATAAATGATATACAGGCATTAATAGAGCCAAAATTAAATGTCTACCAAGATGATTTTGACTTAATTTTATCAGAACTTGAAAATGGAGTTAAAAAGAAAAAAGAAGCAGGAAATAATATTGATGAAATTACTAAACTTCTAACTGACCAATTAAAAGATAGTTTTTCAAATCAGAAAGAATTTGACAATACTACAAAAACAATTGCAGACATTTTAAAAGCAAAACTATCTCCAACATTTGACTATACTAATACAATTAAAGAGATCGATTCATATTTTAAACAAAATATAACTTCTGAAGAGGAAATAACTAAAGTTCTCGACTATGTTGAGGGAAATCTCAGAAATGACTTCGAAGATAAAAAGAAATTTTTTAGCATTCTTAATAAAATAAGAAACATATATGAGCTGAAAATCGAAAATACCAAGAAATACAAGCGAATTATAAAACATATAAACAATACCTTTAATAGTTTAACCATTGAAGCAGACGTAGAAAAAATTAAAGGGTATATTGAAAAGAATCTGGCTGATACTTTCAACACAGCAAGTCAACAACAAAATATTTTACGGCAAATAGATCAAGCTTATAAAAACAAAATGGAAAGTCCAAATGAGCTTGAGGATATTACTAAACTATGTTTTGCAGTAATTCGATTGTTATTATCTGATACAGTTTGGCACAATATATTAACAGCTTCGGTTTTCGGTTTATTTGTATTAGCCATTGATAAAGATAAAGACATTAAATTAGGTTCAATTTGTAAAACATTGAATATACAGCACACCTCTATGAACTTACATATTAAAAAGATCATTAAAGACAACATAAATAAAAAAGGAAAACAGAGATTTGAAGATTTGAAGGTAAAAAATGAGGAAACTCGAGAGAAGGTAAGAGAACGATTGGTAGAATTATTAATGAGTTCTCAGATTTATTTATTATTTAAAACCCATGAAGGTAAAACTAAACAAACAAATCTGAAAAATTTGACAAATGAGTTTAAATTTCGATTAGATTTTTTTAAACGATATAAACAATTCAACAAAGCTATTACGAAGGTATCTGATGTTCTTATAAATAGATTTATAAAAAATTATAGTCAAGGCAGAGATTTCATACAAGATAATTTGTCTTATCGTATTCAATTTTTTAAAAATTATTTTGATGAATCACTACAGAATAAAATGCCTGAAATAAAAAATTATAAAAAAATAGGAAAGTAACCCAATAGGTAGATACTAAAAAGCTACGCTTTTTCCAATAGGGAAATTCTTCTACTTTCCCAAATTCATAATATCTCCAAACCTTTTTAAATATTTGGAGTAAATTATCTACATGAAAAGGTATAAATAAGAAAGGCACTTATTCGAATAAATTTATAACTAAAACTTTATATTACTATAAAGAATAAATAAATTGCAGTTTAAACATGAATTACATTACAGAATGAAGTTTAATTTGATAAACTGAATAGGAAAATTTAAGAAAGTATATAGAAAAAGAAGGAAAAAACTAATGGGAATGATTTATACTTTCGGTTCAACCCCACGTATGCGGGAGTAATTCATAAATCCAACTATCCATATTAAATTGACTCGATTCATCCCCGTGTGCAAGGTGGTAATAAAAACATAATTATTAATAATTTTTCATCTTTCCGATTCATCCCCATGTGTATGGGGTAAATTGCCTAATTCTGCTTCAGACATCGTATTCCTCCGATTCATCCCCATGTGTATGGGGTAAATAAATAGATGATGGTTCACATTTTCTTGAATGGCGATTCATCCCCACGTGCAGGGGTAAAATGTATATATTTTTTTAATATTTCTTTAATTTTTCGATTCATCCCCACGTGCAGGGGTAAAATAAATTCTATTTATGAACAAATGGTTATAATTCCGATTCATCCCCACGTGCAGGGGTAAAATAGATATTTGAATGTATAAACTGTGGGGCGCGACGATTCATCCCCACGTGCAGGGGTAAAATTCCTTCTACGTTTTTTGTCATGATTATTCACCCGATTCATCCCCACGTGCAGGGGTAAAATGAGGCGATATTAGAAAAGATCTTCAAGTATATCGATTCATCCCCACGTGCAGGGGTAAAATTAATTTTGCTTGCCCTAGCTTCGCGTTTTCCACGATTCATCCCCACGTGCAGGGGTAAAATATTTCTTTTTTTAACCGAAATCGAAATCTCGCTAAATTCCTTGACGATAGAATTTCTTAGTATTGTGTGATGGTTACACCGCTTCTACTATTATTCTTAAAATATGAACTTTTTCCTTCATCCCTTTTGGTCGGTGAGTAGTCCGACATTATCCAAGTTTTTCTTAATTTCCTCTTGCGTTATTTTTTTAATTTAGATTTATATTATTTATTAAATAATGATAATTATATATAAATATATTCAATAAATTAAAAAAGTTTTATCATTTTTTTTGAATTTCTCAATTTTTTTGATTTTTTGTACTTTTTTTTAATAAACCGAATTCTTCCAAACCATTACAAGCTTCCTCCATTAATGATGACTCAAATTGAAAGTTTTTAGGACTAGCAGTTGAAAGTTCCATATGATATTTATTTAAAAGTTGGCTATACCTTTTTGTTGCTTCAGCCCAAAATATCAAATATTTTTGATCCTCAATTACAGTTATAAATGTATTGTGTAATCTGTTCATTTCCTCAATAATACTTTCTGGAGACGTGAAATGTGATAAGTATTCTTCCTGACTTGGTTCTTTCTCTTGAAATGATAATGTCTTAAGGACTTCACAATTTTTGCATTTACGAGAACTAAAGTTGTGTCTTCTAATTTTCATTTTGATCAAATCCCATTTGTCTATTATTAATTTTTTTATCAAAATCTTTAATTAATTTATCCAAATTAGCTTCTATTTCATCATCCTCTTTAAAATAAATATGAGAATCTCTACCTTGAGTTCCAAAAACAAAATTGATTAATAATTGACCCAATCTTAATTCAGGATAACGATTCCACGTATTTTCTAACAATTGACAAATTCTCTTAATTCTTTTAGGATCTCTCATGATAATTATAGAGACTTGATAAGCATAAAAACTTCTAGTGTTATTTGGATCTCTAATTTAATAATAAGTTTTTAATTAACCTACTTAAATAGACAAAAAAGGAATTTCAAATAATTTCTTTAACGATTTCCTTAACAGATTTAGGATACCAATGAATATAATCTCTAATTTTACTTTCTGACAAATTTTTAGTATAATCTGATATATCCATCAAAATCCTTTTCTTTGGTTTACTATTATAAATCCATAGGTAAATAAAATCCAAAATTGTCTTTTCTAAATCTGAATATCTGTCATTATTTTCAATTATTCCAAACCTGAGTAATGAGGATTTTAATTTATGAAATTTAAACTTTGAATTATTTATCTTAATTGGATTATTTCTATAAAGACTATCAGTTATTGTATAATTAATTGTAAAATATTCATGTGTAGCATTGTTTAATTTCAGAGCAGTATAGAGTCCAAAATACCAATTCATTACACCTTTCAAATTGGGAGTTAAAAATTGATTATTTACATAGTGTCTCTAAAGAGATTTATGAGAAATTTCGACAAGATCTGAAAGTAAATGATATTCTTTTTGTAAAAGATGGGGGTCGCTTAATAGGGACAACATGTATTTTAAGTGAAGAAAGTGATGTTGAGTGTCTAGTATAGAGTCATTTCCAGATACTTCGATGTGAAAAACCTAAGAAATTACATCCTTTTTTGCTCTTATATCTTCTAAATAAACCTATTGTTAAAAAGCAAGTTGAGGCTAATATAGTAATTCAGTCTACAATTCCGACTATAGGAGACAGAACAAAAGATATTATTATCCCATTTCCTAAAGATGAACACATTAAAAACGAAATAATTAAAAAAGTTAAGAATATCCTTGAAAGCAGAGCAGTATTGAGAAAGGAGATTGAAACAATGTTAAATACTATTTTAGAATAGTTAAATCAAAAAAAGCAAATCTTAGTTATATTTCCTCAATTTGGATTCTATATAAACTAAATTCTTCCTTTTTTATTTAAACATTCTGAGACTATCCTTATTACTCAGAAAACAATTAAATCATTCACCTTCTTTATGAATTTTTAATATTTAAGTACTTAGAGATGTTGGAATTATATTTAATTCATATTTTACAATAAATTCTGGACATTGCTGAATCTTTAGGATTATATCCATACCTAATTTTTTGAAAAATTCCATCTAAAACCTTTAGATTTGAAATCTCAGTTACACTAAACAATTTCCACCCCTTAGATATGTTAGAACTACTTCCACCACTGATTTGAAAAGCCCGTAATAATTCTTTTCCTTTAGTTGATACTCCATAACAATATGGTTCAACTTTTCGAGAATGTCTATTATACATAAAAGTTAAAATCCTTTTTGATTCGATTGCTGAGCATATTTTTATATTCACTAATTTCTCTCCTTTATATTTGCATGTTAAAAAAGCTTTGAAATATTTATTAACAATTATGTATAATCTTTATTTATTCATAAATAAATCTATAATAGTAGAAGAGATTTTTGAATAAATCTCCTCGAATTTAATAATAATCGACAAGAATTCGGATTCAATATGAAAATAAGTGAGATTAATGTTAAGAACTTTAGGGGGATAAAGAACCTCACAATAAGACTAAGTAATTTTACTATTTTAATAGGAAAGAATGGTGTTGGTAAATCTTCTATATTACATGCTCTCAATTTTTTTAAACAGCAAAAATATGATTTAAACATTGAAGATTATTATAATAAAGATCTAACAAACCAAATTAAAGTAAGTATAACCTTTTTTAATTTAAGTGAGGCAGAAAAAGAAGAATTTCAGCCATATATTCAAGAAGATAAACTAAGAGTCATTAAAATAGCAAAAGGCGACATTAACACTGATAATCCAAAATTCTCTCAAAAGTATCATGGAGTAAAAAAAATGCATAGAAGATTCACCGAAATTAGAGATATATCTGATAGTAAGCCTCAACAAAAGAATTTATACCATAAACTGATTACTCAAGAAAAATATAATTCATTATCAAGAGTCTCAAGGGCAGATCAAATAGAAGATCAACTTTCATCATGGGAAGAAGCACACACAGATGAATTAGAATTAATCATGGATAACGGTCAATTCTTTGGTTGGCCAGGTGTAGGTACAGGAAAATTAGGCAAATATATGGATTTCTTCTTTGTCCCAGCAGTGCACGAATATAGTGAAGAAGAAAAAGCAGAAGGGTCGACTTACTTGAATGAATTAATAGATTTAACCATTAGAAGAACCTACACCGATACAACTGAATTAAATGATTTTATAGATGATGTTAAGTCTCAATATCAACAACATATTGATAATGAAACTAAACCAAAGACAAGTGCATTAAGCCAAGAATTAAGTGAAAGAATCCATCATTTTGCTCCTGAATGTGAGGTCTTTATAAGACATCAATCCGGAGAGGTCAAATTTTCTCCAACAAAATACGAAACTGAATTAAAAGAATTTGGTTTTCAAGGTCCAATATCGTTTTTAGGACATGGAGTTCAAAGATCATTCTTTTTTACTCTTTTGCAATATATCGGAGAACAGAGATTTTTATTAAAATATTCAGAAGATTCTGGAGAGAGTGTCAACGGATCTGAAATTACTGATGTTAAAAATGATTTAATTCTTTTAATAATAGAAGAACCCGAGCTGTATCAACATCCGAACAGGATAAAACTTATAAAAAAATTGTTTCAGAGTTTAACAGAGCCAGATAGGGATTTAGATTTCCAATTTCAAATAATATGTAGTAGTCATTCTCCTTATCTTATTGATATGTTGAGTGTCGAGGATGTTCGAATATTGCGAAAGGTAAAAGAAAATGATGAATATAAAGTATTCGTAAAAGAAGTAGATCTTGATGAAATTGCTCAAAAAATAAAAGAGTTTTATAAAATTCCAGATACAAAAAAATATGATAAATTAACATTATTAAGTCGATTGATTTCTATTATGACAATTGAAATTTCAGAAGGTTTTTTTTCGGATAAGGTTGTTCTAGTGGAAGGATTAGAAGATAAAGCTGTTTTATTGGCAATTAACCATCAAATAAATCAACCTAGTTTTGAAGAACATGGAATCTCAATTATTCCTGTATTAGGAAAAACAAATTTAGATCGACCTGCTTTAATCTTTAAAGAATTAGAAATCCCCACATTTATTATTTTTGATACTGATAACGATAAATCTGGGGAAGAATTAACAAAACACGAAAAGATTAACACTGCTCTCAGGAAAATTATGGAAGACACAAATATAACAGATGCCTTTGAGCAAAAAATTGAGAAAACTTGGGCATGTTTGACTCCAAATCTAACTTCATTTTTAAAAGAAGAGTTAGATAAGGTTTATTATAATCAAGAAATGAATAAATTAAGAGAATTATATGAATTTCCCAAAATAAAAGATTGCCAGAAAAATGTTACTATTATGAAAGAATTTATTAAAATTTCTTATGAAGCTGGTAAGAGAATTCCTTTTTTTGAACAAATTATACAAAATATTCATGAATTATAGCGATATGTGGAAAAAAGATACAAAAAAACTTAATGAAATAAAGAGAGAATATAATGTGGAAAAAAAAAATCATTTACTTGGCAACATTAAATAGCTTACTATAACTTAGGAGAAATAGGTAAATTCATCACATTCAGGGCAATAATAAAAACCTTCTTTATCCTTCTCTAGTTCAAGACCGCATATATTACAGTTAACAATCATAATTTTACTCTTTATTTGACTTTAGAAATAATTTATGTAGAAAATATGCGATTCCTATATAGCTAATCTCAATTGTTTTCTCACTTTTTTCTTAGGTTTAATTTATTTTAAAATTTCTTTGGATATTTTATTAAGATCCACAAATACGAAAATATATAACTAATAAAAGGAATTTATATACGTCTGCTTCTTTCTGCTGAATTCTTCAACTTCAATGATCTTGTTAATTAGAAAATCTACCGCATTAACCAAGTGAGTATCATCAATATACTTATTCTCAAAAGTGATAAAATTTTGTGTATTATTATTTATTCGCAATTCTATACCCAGCTCCTCAAATGGTACTTTTAAATGAGTCCAATTCCCTCTTGATTGCTCTTTAGCAATGTCTAAATATTTTTTAGTTTCGGTAATTTTTTTTGGATTCTTGATAATAACTTTATTATCACGATCCCAACAAGAGATCGCAGTAAAATCCTTTATACCTAAAGCATTAACAAGAGCATTTAACTGATCCCTTTTATATTGAAATAAAATGGGTTGATATCTAAAAATAAAGTGATATTTCTCTTTTAGTTTGGCAAGAAGATCATCGCTTAATTTATTTGAAATTTTAGCTCTTGTATAAAAACATAATATTCTTTTTCTGGGATTTAAAACTATTTTTATTAAAATTGGATATTGCTTTGTTTCACTTAAATTAGGCGTTTCAGTATATTTAAAGTAAGATAATTCAGTCTTAATAGTGGGTATATACTTTACATCGATTTCAAAATAATCAGATATATAATAATTTTCATTTACGGGTTCAAATATTTTCTTATACAATCCTGCTTGAAGAATATTGGAATTATTGTCGAAACTAGCTGAATAATTATTATCCTGTAGTATCAGTTGCCTAATTATATCTACTTCATCCTTTATCGCAATATCAAAATAGATTCTTAACGATGGCATATATTATCTCTTTTCCTTAAATATAAATTCCTTTTGTAAAATATCTTCATAAAAACTTAAAAATAATTCATTCATTTGATAACGCGATGGATTTCCATATTTTATCTTTTTAAACACATATTTCTTGGTTAAATTTTCTAAATATTTCCACGCAATAGTTCTATCATAGTCCAAGTCGTCTTTTAAGTCTGGCGTGGTAATATAAATTCTATTTTCTAATTTCAAGTAATAATCAATTATTTCTTGTTCTTTGGCTGTGATTTTTTGTTTTTTTACGTTTAAATATTTTGTTATAATATTTTCTATAAGTTGCTGTGGGATTGTTTTTAAATTCATGATTCGTGCCTGCTGGTGAATCTCTTTAAAAAAAAGAAAGCATAAATTTAAATTTCCTTGAAAAGATTTCGCAATTTTCGGTAATAGCTCATTAATTATTTTATCATAATAATGTTTTGATTCTTCAGTCTGGATTAAAAACTCATCCGTCCGTCTTTTAAAGATCTCGATTATATCATTACGGGAGAAATTGTTGAAGTATATTTCTCTATTAACAAGTATATCGTTCTCTAAAGGAAAGTCTCTTGTATGCCAAACTGAAAAAGTTAATTTTGTGTTTTCCTTGTAATCTTTAATTCTTTTCAAAAAAAGATATTTATTTTTTCCTGCACATGAGATAATCCGGACATCAAGTTCTTGATTATCTAAACTATCTACTTCTTTTTGAGACATTGATTCGTTAGTCTTGTAATTGAAAGAAAACTCTAAATTGTAAAACTCAAATGTAATTTCTGGAAAAGATTCAATTATATAATTTGTAATTATTTTAAGTGTAGTATGTTTCCCAGAACCTTTAGATCCGATAATGGCAATGTGAATATTATAAGGAAGTTTTTTTGCTTTTCCAAAATATCCAGAGATAACCTTAACTTCTGATTCACGGTTCACAAATAATTTAATTAGATGAGGTGTAAATGACTTTTCAGGATTGAAACCATCAAGAGGATTTTCAGAATAAAAAAACCTTCGATACCAGAAAGGGGAATCTTCTACAATGGACTCTTTGTGTTTAATACCACCCTTTACAGATTTAACTACTAAATCTTTAAGATGATTGTTTTCTTTTGACATAAAAAATATTATTTTTTAATAAATTAATCTACATTATTAACATTGGTTATTTAAAAATATAAACTTTTTGAAATTAGTAATTTATAAAGAAAAGATCTATGATAGAAATCTTTATATATCAAAAATGAAACATTAGTAATATAGAACAAAATTTTAAAATATTATGAATTCGAATTTATTTATATCAAATGAAGTAGTTTTTAATATGATAAAATTACCGTATTACACTATAGATCCAAATATTAGCCCAGATGATTATTATAGAATAGTAAAGGGTGCTGAATGGCAATTATTCAACAAACGCTTTTATCCTGCTACGTTTGGAAATAAAATACTATTTATTGGTAATAAAATAGAACCTCCTAAGAATTTAACAGTGGATAAATATAGATTTTCTTTATCAGAAGACAAAATTACATTAAATTCGATGGATCATAATTATATTCTTTCAAACATAATTCGTAATGTATTAAGACGACAAGCCTTTTCAAAAGGATACACTGGACCTGAAGGACAAAAATTTTATAAAAGAAATCCATATAAAACAAAATTTTTTGCATTTCATGACGCTTTTTATTTAGAAACAGAAGTATTTCCCGATGGTAATATCGGTGTTTGGTTAGATCCTTCTACTAAATGGAAATGGCATTTGAAAGATTTAATAAATAGTTTAACCCCAGAAGAACAAGAGGATATCTATAAACAACTTGTTGGAAAAAAAATTAAATATCCTAGTGTAAAAAGAAACCAACTTTATAAAGGAACTATTACCGAGGTTATTACTAGAACTTATAAAGAATATGAAATCAGTATAAACGGGGAAAACTATACCATTTTTGATTTTTGGATGAAATCAAGCGAAGATCATAGAAAGTGGTTGGCTAGGAATAAAATCTCACTGAAACCAGAAGGTTTTCCAATAGTTATGGTTCAAATTCCAAACTTAAAATTCTCCATTCCTTATCCAGTTGAAGTTCTTGAGCTTGTTATTGACATCACTGATCCTTTAATTCCTTTAGATACATTTGACGAAAAAAAAATTCAGGCTCCCCTTAAAAGAATTAATGAGACATTTAATTTATTTGATCAGATCCTAAATCATGGCTTAGATTTAGGGGATTTTAAAATTACTTTTTCTCGACAATTATATAATTGGGAAAAGTCTCCTTACGGGACTATAATTTCTTTAGAAGCACCCAAACTTCAATTTGGGAATGATAACACTATTGATCCATTAAAACCATGGCAAGATCCAGATATAAAGAGTGGAATGTTTCAATTTGGACCAGTAGATAAAAAAAAAGAAATAAAGGTATCTTATATAGGTCCATCAAGTGAAAAAGATAATTTTATGACATTTAATAAGTACTTGAATCTTCATGCTAAAAAACTGCATTTAGGAACTTTTGAGCTCACGAATATTTTTCCTATTGATAGAATTCATCCAGATAGGTATTTGCGTATATGTCAAAGTGTTGGTCAACAAATAGAGAATCAAATATCATTTGTCATTTTACCTAAATTTAAAACAACTAAAACCTATTACGCAGCAAAAAGAGGACTTGGAAAAAATTTTATAAAAAGTGCAATGATACAATGGAACACTTTTAAGAAACTTTTAAGTGCCAGTTCTCAAGGACGACTTTCATTTGAAAACTATAATATTGCTCTAAAAGCATATGGAAGATTTTTAGAAAGTGGAGAGGCGATCTGGCATCTTAAAGAACCTGCAGGAGGATTAAATGCTGCTACTAATAATTATTTTTTGGGATTTGATGTTTCACGTAATCCCGAAAGTAGAAAAGAAGCAGCTGCATATGCTGCAGTTTGTGATAATTATGGAAAAGTTCTCTATAAAAGCTCTATTGACTCGCATAGAGGAGAAAATATTATTTCTGAAATATTAAGTGATTGGTTCTTCGAAATTGCGACTTCTACGTATGATGAAATTGGAAATGAGAAAAAAATAGATTGTATGTACCTTTTTAAAGATGGACCTATTTCCCATCCACAGGTTAAGGAGTATGAAAAAGGATCACTTTTGGCAAAGGAGCGTTTGATGGAGGAGCATTTAATGACAAATGACTCTGATATTAAGACTATTGCGGTTATTAAGCGAGGTTTGCATAGATTCTATGGAGATGAAAAATTAGGATATAAGATTAACTATTCAGGATTAATTCGTAGCCCTAAAGAAGCGATTCTAATTACTTCTCGCCCAAGGTTTGGAACAGCGGCAACTACTCGAATTGAGCTTACTCATCAGATGAATAACAACATAGATATTTCTCAAATTGCTAAAATGTTTAATGATTTACGGTATTTGGATTGGAATTCGTTATTTTCTCAACCAAAAACTATTTTACCACTTCATATTGTTCAGAATTTAGCTAAATTAAGTAAAGAAGATGTGATTGTACCTTATGATCCAAGGTAAAAATTCATATAGATGAATATCAAAAATTATATTATAGCAAACAAGACAAAAATAAAAACTAAATTAAAACGATTGGAAAAGAAGAAAATTTATTTGAATAATTTGTGATTATAAAGGGAGGATAAATTATGCCAGAATTCTTGATTGAATTTATTAATAATCAAAATGAGAAGATCATTTTTAATTTGATATATTTATGCAGGATGATAATTAATCATTTTCATTCTTTAAAGAAAAAATTCTATAATGCAAAAAATTTTAAATTAAAACATTAAGGTTAGAATCTTAAGGTGCCATAGATGGGATCAATCCAAGAAGAAAAGAAGAAAAGAAAGAGAAATGAAAAAGAAGAAGAGAAACTCGAGAAGGTAGAGAAGAAATCAATGAAGAAAGAAGATATAAAAAAAGAATCCAAAATTATACAAACAGTCATCGATAGAAAGGAAATTGTAGAAGATAGCATTAAAGCAAAAGAAGAAGAAAAATCAGAGGGTAAAGAAAAGAAAATATCCCTCACGGAAGATGAAAGACTAATTCTAATGACACTAAATTTCGTGGATAGGCATAAAGGCGGGTTGAGCATAACGGGATTTCAGATAAAAGATTTCTTGCAGTTAATCTTTTTAGGTAAAGATGTTGATAAGCTTTACTTTCAGTTAAAAGAAAAGGAATTTATCGTTAGGAGGAGAGATTCAGAGGATTTCTCTGTTTCATTTGAGGGACGACAAGTAGCGGAAAAGCAAGATGATTTATTAAAACACATTTTTATTGAAATCGGAAGGAAATTAGAAGATTTCTTGAGTGAGAGTGGAATATTAAAGAGAGTGCTTTATTTTGCCCAAGAAAATAAATGGAGTTTCAGACAATACCTTCCGAGAATTATACTTAGCTTAGATGAATTGGAACAAGTATTAACTATTTTTTTCTTAGACGATTTGTTCTTGGACATTCCAGCTGTTAGTAAAGTGATTAGGAAATTAAGGAAGGAGCAACAATCCAAAATACAAGAAGTATTGGCAAATTACTGCAAAGATTTAGATTTCCTGAAAACTCTTGCTATATTGAAAATGGACGAGATTAAGGATAAATTAGGTGTAGAAACCGTTAGTATAGTCCATTACAAGCCATTTAAAGACATCCTTTCGGAAGTCGTGGAAAAGTCAAAAATAGAAGAAATCTTGGAAAAATTGCTCCTATTGGGAATCACCGAATCATATAACTTCTTCGGAATCGATACCCTATCGATTCTAATGAGTGAGGAAAATATCTCCAAGCTAAAGAATTGGATGGCATTTGATGAGGATGCGTTCAAAAGGCAATTAGAAACCAACTGGAACATATTTATAAATGCAAAAAATGCGGTAGAAAACGCAGTGCTCTTTGATTTTAAGGGATTAATAAAATCCAAAGCTGTTTTATTTTATAAAAATAATGTCTTGGTCAGAAAGGAAGTGAAAGGTGCTTTTGTAGAAGTGTATGAAAAAGTTAAGGAGAAATTGAAAAATAAGATTAAAGAAATAGAAAATGTCCTTATATCTCCATTTTATGAGGTTAATAGGGATGAATTAAAACAATTTAGGGGAAAGATCATAATTGTATTGCACGCAGTTGATTGGTGGACGAAAAAATATTACTTTCCCGTAATTAGAGAAGAAGAATTGGTAAATAATGTGATTCTTCTCATTTCTCCAAAAGAAATCGGTTTTCGTTTAGATAAAGCACTGAATTATTCTAATAGTCAAAGAGTATTGGAAATACCAGATAAAAATGTGGAATTTAATGCGGTGGGCGAAATTGATAATATTGAGTTAGTTAAATCAATTTTAAATGTTTGCGAATGGGTTTTGGAAGAAGAATATTATTCTGTAAAAAGAGCTAAAGAGATTATATATGAAAAACAATACCCTCCAATATCTATAGAACAAGCAATAAATCAATTAAAAGAAGGAATGAGAGAGATCGATGGTAAAGTCTTAATAGATGCATTATTAATCTCTATAAATAAACCAACTAATTATAGTGGAACTTTTATCTATAGAGATAATGGGCAGTTTACTAAAAATCATTTATGGTATCATTTGGAAAATATACTTAAACTGAAATATAATTTAAAAGGAGATCATTTCATTAAAATTAAAGAAAGTCTTGAAGAATTAATTGAAGGAAAGGCAAGGATGGATCTATTTACTTTAGGATTAGGTTCTAGACCTGGTTCTGACATATATTACTCTAAGGAAAAAAAACTTTTATCCATAATATTTAATAATTATAATGTAAAATCTATTATCTTATCTTCAATAGAAAGGTTAGATCAAATATCAATAGAAATTGTTTGGATTTATCTTAAACTTTTTATTAAAATTGAAGTGAATATCGATGTTAATAGATTTAAAACTATTTATGAGATTATATTTAATAAAAAAATAGAGAATGATAATGATATTATAAATGCTATTAATAAAACGGGAATCTCTATTGCAGTGAAAAGAGGTACTCATTTTAGTCATTACAGATTTCCATATATTTTAGATAATGAATTAGATATCGAATTACTCTCTTTTCTAGAAAAACGAATACAAATTACTCAACCTAATTATGATACTTTTATTAAATTATATAAAAAGAAGATTATTGAATTAGTTGGTTTGGATTATCTCTTGAATAATGATGGATATTGTAGAAGAAATAATTTAAGAGAGTTCTTGTGGAAGGTCTCTCTGGAAGCGTGGGATAAATTTGATTCATATGAGGGATTGATATCATCAAAAGAAAGTGAGATAATAGCTTTAAATCCACTTTTACTAGATGAGTTGAGGGTATTTCTAAGTGTTCGTAAAAGAAAAATAATTGAAAGCCAAGAAAGATTGAAAGAGGTAGTATTATCATCGAAAATAATTGATTCGTTAATAGAACTTGACGAAGATCTGGTTATTCTAAAGGGATTTATAACATTACAGAATAAAGAAGATATAACAGTGATAATAGTCCCTTGGTATCTACCAATGTACGAGAAATATCTTGGAGAGAAGGCATTAATTGTAATAACTGACCAACCCGACTACAAAACTTTTATAGACACCATTAAAGCTATTAATAAAGAAATAACATTAATATTCTTAAAAGATAACCTATTTTACCTATTTTCTACCTTTAGAAATGTTAATTTTATAAATTCCTTACTATCAAAACTGGAAGAGCACGGTTTTGCATTAATCTCAAAAGAAATTTTGTCTTTAGAAACTTCGGAAGAATCGAGGGTGAAGGAAGAGTTAATTACACTACAGGCAGAAAAAGAAGAAACAGGTGAAATATTCGAAGTGAAAGAATTAGATCTATTTGGAGAATTATTCGATACAGACTTGAAGGGCTTTCCTATTGGGTTGGGAACGGAAGATCCAGTAGTATTGATACTTTCTAAGACGGAAGACGACAATTACAGTGCCACTCTCCAGATATTATGTAGAGAAATATATAGAGAACTAATTAAAGGCTTGCCCCTCCCGAAAAGAATAACAGAAGAAAGAATAGAGGAAGAAACGGATGTGAGTGATAGAATCATATTCGTTGACGATGATAAAGCAAAGAAACTTGGTTTTGGAAAAATATCACGCAATGAGAATATTAACTGGGTTAATCTTGGCAAGAAGCTACAAGAATTCTATTCTCAATACTTTGGTTTCTATATTTTTGAAATTCCGATGGATAAAAAGGAAGAATTTAAAGAAAAACTCATAACTCATACTAAAGATCTTAGACCCAGAATAATCCAAGTAAAGCCCTTATATTTAGGAAGAAGAATTATTTTAGATATTACCGAAGAAGGAATTAAGGAGATTTCTGACTTGGTTAAGTTCAAGAAGAAGATATGTAGCCTAATATGGGGATTTGTAACACCGAAGGGCGACGATAGATGGGAGCGGGGAGATAACTTCGATAACTTCTTTAGTAGTTGCGAAAGTGAATATAATAAAAGATTAAGAAATATGGAGATTGAGAAGATTAATGTTGAGGGTAAAGAAATGAGTGTTCCAATTCTAGTTAATAGAGGTGTAAACGAGAGTGATCTGCATTTTCGAATCAAGGTCTTTATTGTAAAATACTTGTATGAAACAAAGAAATATTCAAGGGGTTCTGTAAAAACAGAACAAAAAATAGATGGAAAAGAAATTTACCCTGATATCCAAGCAGGTAAAATCATCTTCGAAGTAGAAACACTGTATAACTCTGAAAGACCATTGAGTAAGCTTGTAGAAAAGGTCAAAGATTATAAGAACGATGGAAAAAAGCTCATTATCGTGTTAAAAAATGTTGATGTTTTTCTATATTACACACAACTAATAGATTTGGAAGAAGAATTAAGGGATGAGGGTATGGATGTGGAGTTCAAATCTCTTAATTTAGGGGATAATATAATTTTTCACATAAAAGAAATTGGTAAGTCTTACCATTCTTTCTTTAAAAAATAGTATAAATAGAGCTTTAAATATAATTGTAATTGGAATCTATTTCAGATTTTATTAAATTTGAAAATATTAGAGCATTTAAGACAAAAATGAAAACTAAATTAAAACAATTGGAAAAGAAGAAAATTTATTTGAATAATTTGTGATTATAAAGGGAGGATAAATTATGCCAGAATTCTTGATTGAATTTATTAATAATCTAAATGAAAAAACCAAGCGAATTTTAGAGAATTTTGAAAATAAGGAAATTAATAAGCTATACGAGAAGTTATTTCCTTTTTATTGGATTGATCATGACATAGAAAATCATGATCCCACTCAAGAGGTAATAGCTATTGATAGTAGTAGGGGGCATTGTCCGACTAATAATGGTGGATTTTTTTTTGTTTCTAGAGCTATGGCTTATGGAAATCAAAAAAAATATAAAGAAGTTTATACAGATTTTGACTTTTCAAATGTTAAAACACAATCTGATTATATTGGAAGAGTAATGGAATGGACGGAGCATTCAGTCGCAATACAAGCTATTAAAAAGGGATTTACAAAGTATGTTTTAATTGATGGTTCTATTTATGGGAGATTATCTCATTTACCAATGGAGTTGAACTTAGATAACAACAAGGGTTTTATGATTCAATATTTTGAGACTTACTTAAATCTATTGGATATATGTAAAAAGAAAAAAATACCTCTAATTGGTATTAGTAAAGAAAGTCGAACTTCCTTTTTCCGGGAGTTTTTAATAAAACAAATATTAAAAAGTAAAATTTCAAACTCCCAATTACTAAATAAATTACTTTCAGAAGCTTTAGATTTTCCAAAAAATGCAATTAAACTTGCAAAAAGTACAAAAGATGACGATATCATTTTACTTACAGAAGAACTTATTGCCCGAAAACCAGACTCTTTATTGATTTTAAATAATGCTCATCACGCAGGATATACAAAACCACTTATATTAGGGGGAAGTGCGAGATGGCGACGGGCTGAAAAGAAAATTAAGGTGGATTCAAAGGGTTATATTGAGTCTAGCTTTCCAATATTATCAGAAGATATTAAATTTTTAAATCAAGCTAAAAAAATTATTACTAAGATGCTGGATTTTCCGAGCATCGTGTCTTTTCATATTCTACCCATCCTCGCAGATACACCTTTAAGAATAGATATTCCATCATGGTATTTTGGTATAGATAGAAGGCTTTTAGATGTTGGGTGGCCTGAAGTAGTAAATTTGGACTTAAGTGAAATCCTTAAATTAATCTCAGCAGGTTATTGTGGATTGGGAAATTATAATATTTGGCTTACAGCCGTGGATAATGAAGTTAGATTATCCAGAAAAGATTTTGAAGAATTATATTTAAAAAAGTTTGAAGAAATTATAGGTAAAAAAGCAACACCAAGAGGTTATAGACGTGTTAGATACCCGTAAAATTGGAATTATAATAGGACAAGTAAAAACATCTGAATTTATTTTTGCAACTAACTATGATGTAAACCGGTTAGAATATGTAGCTATAGAATCACAAGAATTAATAGAAACTGAGGAAGGGAACTTAGAAGAAATACCAATTGTAATAATAAGTCAGATATTTGAAGTATGGGCGGATTCAAGAGCGCTTCCTGAAGGTCTGAAAATTGAAGATGCAGAAAAAATTATGGCTGCAGGATTAGCAGATTCAAAATTTTTTGCTAAAACTCGTATCCTTGGATATTTACATGAAGAAAATGTCTTTCAGCCTAGAAGAGCGATAAATCCAGGTAATTTTGTACACATAGCTCCTAATGAACTTTTAGAACAATTTTATTCTTACCCAGAAGAAGAAGGATTGCATATAGGTCATTTAATTACTCGATCTGATGTTCCAGTATATATTACTGTAAATGGATTTAGAAGACACCTCTCTATATTGGCTCAAACAGGAGGGGGAAAAAGTTATTGTGCTGGGGTGCTCACAGAAGAATTACATAGAAAAGGAGCAACTATCGTGATCATAGACCCACACGCTGATTATGTGTTTTTGGGTTCAAGAATTGACGGAACAAGAATAGATCGCGTTAATGTTTTTAGAACGCCTCAAAGTACAGGGAGATATTCAGAAGTAGATATAGGAAGGATGATACAACAATATGAAGTAAGGTTTTCTGATTTAACAATTGATGAAATTTTTATGATTAGCGGCATTCGTGAGTCATTTACTCGAATTAGAAATGCAGTACAAGACGCATTAACTAATTTAAGAGAAAATTCGAGAGCAAATGCTGATAGACCCCTAGTAGGACCAGACGGTTATGATTTGAATGATTTATTACAAGAATTACAAGATTTAAATACTAATGATTCCAGGAATGCTGTAAGATATATAAGAAGGATTCATAGATTAGGAGTTTTTAGTAATGCTACTACTGATATCTCAAGAATCATTCTTCCTCAACAAATTTCCGTAATTGATTTGTCAGGATTATCAGACAATGTAGCAGATTATATAACTAACCGAATTCTTTCTGAAATATATGAACAAAGGAGAAATGAAACTTACCCTTATCCTGTATTTATATTTATGGAAGAGGCACATAGATTCTTGCCAAATAAAGGAAGAACTTATTCCATTGAAACTGTCAAAGAAATTTCTGCTGAAGGACGGAAATTTGGAGTTTTTTTAACTTTAATTACGCAAAGACCATATAAAATTGATCAAGACGCTTTAAGCCAGTGTAATAGTCAAATAATATTACGAATCACAAACTCGGAAGATCAAAATGCAATAAGAACTAGTTCCGAAAAGTTGAGTGAAAGTTTACTTAATGATCTACCCGGCTTAAATCCTGGAGAAGCTGTTATTGTTGGTAATTTGACAAGGGCACCAGTAATGGTAAAAATTCGAAGGCGAGTAACAAGAGAGGGTGGCGCGGATATTGATGTTGTTAGTAGCTTAAGAGCTGCCAGAGAAGTCGTTGAACAAGGAGAAGAAGAACAAGCAGAGCAGGCTCATGAGGAACTAGAAGAATTAAGAGAGATGTTGGAGTGAATAACATATGAGAATTGCTCATTTAGCTGATACACATTTAGGATATAAACAATATAATCTTGATGAAAGAGAACAAGATATCTATGATGCATTTAATCAAGCTATTGATAAAGCAATTGAAGAACGTGCAGATGTAATTATTCATTCAGGAGACCTTTTCGAAAGAAGCCATCCTCCAATAAAAGCATTATTGACCTTAAAGGATGCTCTAAAAAAGATTAGGGGCAAAATTAAATTTCTATCTGTATTAGGAGAACATGATATTCCTAAGAGAAAAGCAATAATACCACATAAATTGTTTGATATTCACCTTCTTGGAGCAAATTATAAGCTAGAAACGACAAAAATAGATAATGTATTATTTGCTGGAATATCAAATCTTAAAGGTAGATATGTTGGAACGTTAAAAGAAGAGATAAAAAGATTTGATAAAATTGCTGAAGACTATAAACACTCAGTATTAATTTTACATCAAGCGATAAAAAAATATTTGCCATTCGAAGGTGCTTACCAATTAACATTAGATGAGCTCCCAAGAAAAGCTAGTTATTATGCATTAGGTCATATACATGCTAAAAATGAATTAAAGTTTGGAAATGGGCTATTAGTTTATTCTGGTTCTACAGAGATTATGAGTAAAGATGAGATCTCTTCTTGGAAGAACAAGGGGAAAGGTTTTTATCTTGTTGATTTAGAAAGTGATGATATCAATTATGAATTTATTCCTCTCGATATTAGACCTCAAGTCTCTATTGAATTAAATGTTGCTAATATCGAAAAAATCCTTGATTCTCTAATTTTTGATAAAAAACCCTTGTTACATTTAAAAATATTTGGAGAAAAAATAGAAAAAAGTTATGTTCAAGAACAAATAGAGAGAATTGTAAGAGATAAAGTAATTTTTCATCGTATTCTATTTCGAGAAGCAGGAATAAAGGAGGTTAAAATACCTCAAGATGCAATAAATCTCTTATCAATATTTAAAGAATATTTTGAAAAAGAAGAAATTGGTGAATTTACTAAAAATCTTTATGATATTTTATCCGAACGTGATATAAATTCTGCGATAAGTCTCGCTAAAAATTTTATGGAGGAGTATGACTAAAAAGATGATAATTAAATCAATTAAAATGGAAAACTTTATCTCACACCAAAAAACTGAATTCCCTTTCCCTGTGGGGGTATTAGTAATAGTCGGAGAAAATGGTTCAGGAAAATCTTCTATTATTGATGCTATCTTCTATTCTTTGTGCGGCGTACAAGTTAGGGGTGATAATGTTGATGATTTAATAAGGGAAGGAACGAAGAAGGCAAAAGTCAATTTGCTATTTGAGCATAATGGTATTGCATATGAAATTGAGAGAGTACGTGAAAAAGATGTCAATCCATATGCTTTATTGAAAAAGGATGGAAGTATAACAGCAAGAAAGCAAACTCCTGTAAGTGAAGAAATTGCAAGGATTTTAGGCATGGATAAAGAAGCAATAATTAATTCAGTTTTTATTCGACAGGGAGAAATAACAAAATTAATTGATGGTACGCCTAGTGAAAGAAAAAAAACTATTGCTAAATTAATTGGCATTGAAAAATTAGAGAAATGTTATGATAAAATGAGAAATGTCATAGATTACTTCGATAATCAATTGAATGATTTTGATATAATTAATACAAAATTACAAGGAGAGCAAGAATCTAAAACCGAGTTAGATTCAGAAATTGAGGAACTTACAGGAGATATTAATAAAATAAAAAAAGATGTCATAATTGCTGAAGACATTTTTAAAAAAACAGAGGATAAAAAGAAACTTTGGGAAAACAAGCGAAAAGAACATCAGGAACTGAAAAGTAAGAAAACAAAGAAAGGGGAACAGATCTCGTCTACTAATGAGAAAGTTAATAATCTAACTACTCAAGTCAATGATGCTAAAAAAGCTCGGGAAAGAGTTACTGAATTAGAACCTCAAATAAGGAATATTGAAATATTAGAGAAATATATAGAAAACTTTAGGAATAAAAAAATTACTACCGAAACTCTTGAACGATTGAATAAAGAATTTGAAAAGGTAAATCAATGGATAACAATTTTAAGTATTAATAAAGACAAATTTAAAGAATTTAATGAAATTAGTGAGAGTTTAAGCCAAAAAGAAGATGAAATAGAGAACTTGAGAAAAATTGAAAAGGAGTATATTGAACTGAAAAAAGATATTGAAAACACTCAAAAAAAATTAACTGAATACAAGGATGAGATTGAAAATATTAATGAAAAAGCATTGAAAGTTTTACCCAGAGCAGAGAAAAAAGAAAAAGACAAAAAAATGAAAGAACTAAATAGTAAATTAAAAGAATTAGAAGGAAATATATCAAATATAATAAGTTCTAATGGAGCTATTAAAGGTAGAATTAAAGAAATTGACAATTATTTATTAAAATTTCAAGATAGCGATGAGTGCCCTGTATGCTCAAGTGAACTATCACCTAACCATAAACAGAAAGTTATAACGGATTTTAAAAGAGAGAAAAGTGGTAAAACAAAAGAAATCGAAGAGAATAGGGAAAATATCTCCTCTTTAGGAAAGGAGCAAAATCAATTCAGAGATCAACTTGATAACATAAAAAGTTTAGATTTAGATAAATATAAAGAGTTAAAAGAAAAATTTGAAAATCTGGAAACTCAGTTAAAAGAGTTTGAGATAAATAGACAAGAGAAGGGAAGAGCAACAGAAAAATTGAGACTATTGGAAGATCAAAGCAAAATTGAAAAAAAAAGCGTTGAAGAATTAAAACCAAGATATAATGATTATATTGCAGCAGAAAAAGCATTGGAAAATGAGAGAGAGATAAAGGAAATACAAAATGAGATCAATGAATTTAATACTAAATTAACTAAGATTATGGAAGTTGATTCAAAATTAGCTAATCAATTAAAGAAAATTCCTGAGAAACCTGAAGAAGAACTTAATCAACTTAGAAAATTAAAAGAGGAATATATTGTTGCTAAAGGTGAAAGTCAGAAATTAGAGAAATTTCAAAAAGATTTAATCAATACAGAAAAAATTTTGAATGATTTTATCTCTGAATCAAAAAAAATTGATTCTGAAATTAATTCTTTAGGATATAACGAAGAACTATATGAACAAGTTCTAAAAAAGAACAATGAAGCAAGTAGTACCTTAGAAAAGCTAAAAAATAGTGTGAATCTAAAAATCATTGAATTAGATAAAAAAAACCAAAAATTAAATGAACTTAAACAAAAAATTAACGATCTACTTAAACAAATGAAATCTTTTGAAAAAATTAGAAATTTTAAATTAGTCTTAGGAAAAATAAGAGATGCGTTTTCTAAAGAAGGATTACAAAAAACTATAAGAAAAAAATTTGCCCCAAAGATAACAAATTTTGCAAAAGACTACTTAGAATCATTCAACATTAATATTTCAGACATTTCCATTAATGAAGATTTGGATATTTCAATCTTAGGGCGAAGCGGTGTACTTTCTATTAATTCGATAAGCGGTGGTGAAAAAGTTGCTGTTGCTATTATCTTAAGACTTGCTATAGCTAGAATTTTATCGAGCCAGATATCTACAATAATCATGGATGAACCAACGACTCATCTTGATTCGCTAAGAAGAAAAGAGTTAGTTGAAGCAATGAAAAGTTTCAAAAAAGAAAGTCATACAATTCCTCAGTTAATAATTGTTACACACCATCAAGAACTTGAAGAATTAGCTGATACTCTATTTAAAGTAGATATAAAAGAAGGTGTCTCAAAGGTGGAAGAACTTACATATATATAAAATTTGAGGGGAAGGGCAAAAATTAAAAATTCAAGTTTGAATAAAATTAATAGGAACTTATCAAAATAACGATAAAAAAAGAAATTAGGAAAAAAGATTTTGGGAGAAATGTAGTTTTAACCTTGAATTTAAAATTAAAAATTAATAAATTTCATTTTTATTATATACTGAGTTCAAAGTATGTTATATGTTTAATAAAAAAGATATAAATTAACCAAGAATTAGAATAATTAATTAATTTAGACAAAAACTGATAAAATGAAGCAATTTGATACTCAAATCACCAGAGCACTATCATTGATACCTGAAACAAAGAAAGTATTAATTAGACTGGCTAATGGTAAATCCATTCAAGAAATAAAGGACTTGATACTTAAAGACAATCTATTAGCAAAAAATACAGATAGTACACGTAAGAAAATATGGTATGCATTAAAATCAAGATTCCTAGAAAATTCAGAGGTTGATTTAAAATCTTTAAAAAAGATTGTAAACTCAAAACTCCTTCCCTCTATCAAAGATTTGATAATTTATTATTATTTTTGTAAATATGAATATATAGTATATGAATTAGTTACTGAACCTATATTTAATCAATATAAAATGGGTTTTAAGGAAGTGGATAAAGAAAAAATAATCGAGTATTTTGAATCAGTATCAAATACATCTCATCCAGAAATAAACAATTGGACAGAGGAGACAAGAGCACGTTTAATTAGACATACTTTAGCAATCCTAAAAGATTTTAAAATCTTAAAGGGAAGTAGAAAGAAAGAGTTTTATGAATTTTTTGTTCCCTTAGAAGTTGTGTTATATATTTTGTTTTATTTGAAGATAAAGGGTAATCCTTTAAATAGAATAATAAATCATAAAGATTTCAACTTATTACTTCTTGAAAAAGAAGAGATCATAGAATATTTGCACGAAGCTTCAAAAAAGGGTTATCTTATCTTCAATCAATCTGGTAATATTTATGAATTAAAAACAGAAATTAACTCTCTGGAGGATTTAGTAAATGAGTTTAAGAGAAAAATTTAAAAATTTAGAGAATATGATTACTCAACGAATCCATCTAATTAATCAATTTTCAGGAATTCCTTTTGTAATTCTAATATATGATCCTCAAGATCAAAAGGAATGTTACGAATATATCGAGGATTTAGAGAAAAATTTAAAAAAGAATGGAAAAAAGATCTTAAAAATTCCAATTGGAGATTTTGTTTTTAATTATTTCGAAGAAAAAAATCAAATAGGGGAAATGATTGAATTTGATAAAAAAGAACCAGAATTAGTCCGCCAAGAACTCTCTAATGTGTGTGAAAGATATTTTAATGATCATATTCATTCAAAATTAGAAAAAAATAATCCAGATATAATTTTTTTTACTAATGTTGGAGGACTATACCCATATAGTAGACTTTCAAATATTTTAAAGAATCTTGAAAAAATTAAAATTCCCATTATTGCATTTTACCCTGGTACAATAATTAATGATGAATTATACTTTCTTAATAAGTTTAAAAGTGATGATTATTATAGAGCTTTTAGGATATAAAAATCAAAGGGTGTTTAGAAGAAATGAAAATTAAAGATATTTTTATCAATGAAATAACGCGTGAAATAACAAGTGTTGTAAATGTAGATGATATTGAATTTTTTGGTCAAGAAATTGAGGAATATGTAGTCACTGAACAATTAGACAAATATTTTCTAAAGGTTTTTGAGGATTATGCTAATTCCGCTAGGATAAAAACTGAAAAAATAGGTGTTTGGATTTCAGGATTTTTCGGAAGCGGAAAATCTCACTTTGCTAAAATGTTAGGACATTTATTAAAAAATGATAATATAAAAACAACTACCGGTGTTATGAAGAATTCTCATGAACTTTTTAGAGATAGGTTAATAGGCTGCGCTTATGAAAATGATATAAACAGAAGTCTATTTGAAATTGACAAAAATATTGATTCTCATGTGATTATGTTTCAGATACAATCCGAATCTGACCAATTAAGTAAAAAGAGCATAACAAAAACAATGTATCAAATGTTTTTAAAATATCAAAATCTCTGTGAACACTTACAGATAGCAGAATTAGAACTTGAACTCATTTTAAATGATAAATTTAATGAATTTAAAGAAATAATTAGACAAGATGAGAAAAAAGAATGGGAAGAAGTAAGGCAATCATTATTATTTTCAAAGAGACCAATTAAAAAAGCATTATACAAACTAACAGATTACGATTTCTCTTCTGAAGAAAATGCTGAAATGTGGTATAACAAATTAATAGATAGTTTTGAACTAAGTCCTACAAAATTTACAGAGAGATTATTGAATTTTCTTAATGCTAGCAAATCAGAAAAAATATCTGATCACTTTATCTTCATTATAGATGAGATAGGTCAATTTATAGGAGATTCGAATGATTTACTTTTAGAGTTACAATCAATAGCAGAACAATTTGCAATTCAAGGAAAAGGAAGGTTATGGCTAGTAGTCACTGCTCAAGAAAAATTAGATGAAATTATTGAAGGTGTGAAGGGTCAAGAGAATCAATTTGCTAAAATTAAAGATCGATTTTATCTACCAACTAATCTAACTTCAGAAAATATTAAAAAAGTGTTAGAAGAAAGAATTTTAAAGAAAAAAAGTAGTGCTGAAAAAGAATTAAGAAAATTATTTATAAATTTCCAAGGAATTATATCATTCATTTCAAGTTTTCAATCTAATAGAGCAATACCAGAAATAACAGAAAGTAATTTTATTAAAGATTATCCATTTTTATCATACCAGATAGAAATCATTCAAAGTATTTTTGCTAATATACGAAAAGAAGCAGGTCATACTAGAAAAATCACAGGGACAGAGAGAAGCATGATAAATGTTTCACAGAGTATATTTAGAGATGAGAATATTAGAATGGGTGATTCTGAATTAAACCGATTAATTACTTTCAATAACATTTATGATCAAATAATTTCAGAAATAAATTCTGAAACTGTAAGAGATATCTCTCAAGCATCAGATTTAAAAATTCATGATCAAGATGACGATAAAATATGTTTAAAAGCTTTAAAATGTATTTATCTACTACAACAATTAGATTATGTCCCTAATACATTCGAGAATATTATAAGAGTTCTTATTAATGATTTAACTATTAAAAAAACTAATTTTGAAAATAAAGTAAAAAATGCTTTAGATGAGCTCATTAGAGCAACATTTATTGTTGAGGATAATGGAGTTTATCGTTATTTATCAAGGGTTGAAAAAAATATTGAAGAAGATATTTCTAGTACGCAGGTAAAATCCAGAGAAATAACTTTATTAGCTAGAGAACTTCTTAAAGAGATTTTTAAAAATAAAAATAAAATAAACTATAAGAAAATAACATATTTCGATTTAAAAATAGATCTAGATGAGGAAAATTTTACATCTAAAGGTGATATTCTGTTAAAAATTCACTCTCCAATCTATTTAGAATTTGGGCTTATTAAAAAAGATGATATCGTCACTGAAAGCCTTAATCCCAAAAATAAAAATATATTATTCTGGCTTCCGAATGAAACTAATAAATATAAAAATGATTTAGAGAAAATAATAAAAACAAATAAAGTAATTGAGCAAAGAAAAAGAAATCCACAAAAAAGTAAAGAAGAGAATGAAATTTTAAGAGAAAAAGAAGTTTCAATAAAAACTTTTCAACAACGAGTCATTAAAAACTTTGAGGATAGTTTGAAGACAGGTTTTTTAATTTATGATTCAAATGTTGAAGATTTGATTGAAAAAAGTATTTCAATAGATAAAGTTCTTGAAGAACAAATATGTGAAAATATACCATATATTTATTCTAAATTTGAAAAGTACAGTGTGACTGAATCCAATATCAATAAATTATTAAAGGAAAATAATACTAAATTAAAAGATATTGAACCTGATTTAAAAATCTTTGATGGGGATGGACGTTTATTGGTAGATAATAAATTAGTAAAAGAAGTTTTTGATAGAATTAAAGAAGAAAACCAAATTGGGAATCCAATCAGTGGAAAAGACATCTTAAACTATTTTACCGGAATTCCATATGGATGGGAAAAAAACCTAATAAGATTTTTAGTTCTTGCTTTATTTCGAAATGTTAATATCTTCATTAACTATAATTCCAAAAACATCTATGACTTTAAAAAATCAATTGAAGGGAATGTTTTTACTAATTCAAGAAATTTTAATAAATCTCTATTGAAATATGAAAAAGGAGAAGATATAACTCTTAATGATAGAAGAAATATCAAAAAATCATTGAAAGATATTTTTGACTATTCCACTGAAGATAATATACTTAAGCTTAGTGATGGCATTGATACTTGTTTAAATAATCTAATTAATGAAAATAATAATCAAAAAATAATCTTTACTCAAAATGATTTAGCTTTAAAAGATTTTTTTTATATTATTGAGGAACTATATGAACCAATAATAAAGGCAGATAAATTTAATAAAAAATTTCAATTATATTTGGAAAAAGTTGAGGATTTGGATAAAATAGTAGATTATCATCAAAAAATTCAAAATTTCATTGATGCTAAAAGGATTTCTAATTTCAAAATCTTTAAAAATATGCCTGAAACAATTAAAATTGAAGATGATGAAATTTCAACTAGAGAGAAATCAAATTTAGATCAATATAAAAAATTCTATGATGAGCTTTTAAATATCATTAAAAATAAGGATATAATCGAAAAATTTCAGGATTTTAATGATATTCTCAAAAAAAGTATAGATATATTTGAAATTGTATTTACTAAACTACATGAAAAACAATTTAACAAATATTCTGAAATTTTAGAAGATTTAAAACAATATGGAATACCAGATAAATATTTCAAGGAAATAGATAGAAATTATATTTGTAAAAACTTACAATTTCATCAAGAAAGTTTTATTTGTAAGAATTGTAAGAAAAAGTTAGAAAATATTGATGTAGCTATATTATCGGCAGAAAAGAAAAAAGAGAGCATAATAAAACAGTATAATGAAGATCAGGTCAAAGAACCAGAACGCGTCCCAATTCACCGACTGAAAATTAGTTCTAGAAACTTAAAAATACAGTCTATTGAGGAACTTAACAAAATCTTAGAAGAATTAAAGAAAGAGATTGAAGAACTAATAAATGAAGGGAAGAATGTAATATTATAAGAGGGGTTAAATGGATTCTGAACAAAAAAGATTAATAAACAGTCTAATTTTAGAATTGAGAACATTAATGGAAGAAGAATTAGAACTCGTTCTAAGACATTATGGAATCTTTTTAAATCGAAAATGGCTTGGTATAGAACAATTAGACTTTCTATCTGATGAAGAAAAGGAAATTAAAAAGAAGTTAGAAATTTATATTAAAAGAAAGGAAAAAATTGGATTAAAGATCGAAGAATCTACTAAAGAATTTATTACTGAAGCAACTTATCATTGGTTAAACCGTATTTTTGGGTTAAAATGCTTAGAATCAAGAGATCTAATTGAAGAAATAATAATGACCAATTCTGATTATGGTGGTAAAAGTTATGTCCATAGAAATTTTTTAGAAAATCATCCTGAATTTAAAAAAAGTGAAGATGAAGGTTTCTTTCAATGTCTTTTTGAAATTCTTAATGAATTAACTGAAGAGATCCAAATTATTTTTGACCCAAAAGATATCCATATGTTAATCAAACCCAGAATTACAATTTTAAAAGAAATAATTAAAAAAATTAATAGTTTAGATAATAAAATTTATCAAAATGATGAATTTTTAGGATGGATGTATCAGTATTTTAACGATAATGAAAGAGAAAGAATTTATAGTGGATTAAAAAAAAATAAAAATAAAATTCAAGAATCAGATATTATTCCCCTAACACAATTATATACAGAAGATTATATGATTAGATTTCTTGCACAGAATTCTCTTGGTTCAATGTGGGTAGAAATGCATCCAAAAACTCAATTACATAGAAATTGGGATTATTATGTTGAATCGCTAATAAAAGAGAGAAGAGAAGTTAAAAATTTAAATAAGATTCAAATTCTAGATCCTGCATGTGGATCAGGACATTTTCTTATTTACTTATTTGATATGTTGTATGAAATGTATTTGGAGGAAGGTAAGACTGCTGTTAAAGACATTGCTAAAGAGATTATAGAAAAGAATTTACATGGTATTGATATCGATACACGCGCAATACAAATTACAGCTTTAATTCTCTATATTAAATTTAAAGAAAAATCCGTAGATGATAAATCTAAAATACCTCGTTTTAACTTATTTACTACAGATATAATCTCATATAAAACAGAAATTTTAAATGAATTTATAAATGAATTTGAGCAAAGCAAAACATTAAAAAAAATTATTGTAACTATTTGGTCAAACTTACAAGATATAAGAAAAACGGGGAGTTTGTCTAAAATTGATCAAATTATAAAGAAGTTAATAAACGAAGAGGTAGAACAAAATCGAGAAGGAATACTACGATTTGCAGAAGATAATTCAACAAATTGGGAATTATTAAAAAAAGAGATCTTAACCCAATTATCAATTTTTTTACAAAATGCTACAAAAACTTTTAATGTAAATAAAGAACTATTTGCTCAAGAGGAAGAAAAAGGTATATGGTTAATTGATGCATTTCAAAAAAAATATGATATTGTTATTACAAATCCGCCCTATTTAAATACACGTAATCTAAAAGTGGATTTAAAATCTTTATTTAAAAAAGCCTACCCGTCAAGCCACTTAGATTATTGTATGATGTTTTTGGAAAAGGCATTATCTTTCTTGAAGAAAAATGGTTATGCTGCTTTAGTCGCAATGCAAAGCTTTATGTTTCTAAGTTCCTATACAAAATTACGAGCTAAATTTCTTGATGAAGCTAATATTAAAAAAGTAATTCATCTAGGTAAACGAGCTTTTTCTGATAATACAGGTGCAGTATTACAAACAATTCTAATAATTTTTAAAAAAATAGATTTAAAAAAGGATAATATTTATGATAGCATTTTTTTTGATTTAACACAATTTGATAAAACATATGAAAAGATTGAGAATTTAGTAAATCTCAATTATAGGTATCTAATTAATCAAGAGGTCTTTAAAAATATTCAAAACTTTCCTTTTGTTTATAATGTATCACGTTCAATCTTAGATATTTTTAATCGTAGTGATATATTTGGTAACATAGCTCCTCCGAAAACAGGAATATCAACCTCGGATAATGATCAGTTTTTAAGATATTGGTGGGAGGTTAATAAAGCAAAAATTGCTAAGTATGGAACGATAGAAAAAAAAAAGTGGCATTTTTATGCAAAAGGTGGTGTTTATAATAAATGGTATGGAAATTTATACTATGTGATCAATTGGGAAAATGATGGAAAAGAACTTAAAGAATTTGCATCTCATTATCCAAGAAATGAAGATTACTATTTTTTAGAAGGCATTACTTATACATTAGTCGGAGGAAAATTTAATGCAAGACTTTTACCAAAGAATTGTCTTTTTGATTTAAATGGACCTTCTTCATTTCCAATGGAAAGTTATGATCTTTATTATCTTTTAGGTTATCTAAATTCCAGTTTGATTGGATATTTTTTAAATTTTTTAAATCCAACAATTGCTACTCCCATTGGTGATTTAAAAAGATTACCATATATTTCTCCGAATAAAAATTTTGAGAATAAAATATCAAATTTTGTTTCCGAAATCATAAGAATTAAAAAAGAATTGATTTCCTTCGACATAACTGAATGGGAGCATAAAAGAACAGCCATTGAATATGCAATAGATATAGTAAGCAAAGAAGTGAATCTTATAAAACTTTATAAGGTCTTCAAAAGATATAAGGAAAGTTTAATACTTAAAATTCTGATATTTGAGGCAGAGATTGAAAGAAATATTTTCAGTCTTTATGATATTAATAATAATGATCGGGAAAAAATTTTTATCGAAAATGGATTTATTCCTGGATTATTGCCAATTTTACCAAATTTTGATAAGTTCCCTGAGAACTTAGAATTAGAAGAGCTTTTCTCAGAAATAATAAAAGAAGAAGTTGACTCTGATAGACTTGATATTTTAGGCAATAAAATAAAAGAGTTGTATGAAAAAGAAAATCCTTCTCAAATTCTTGATCATTTATCCTATATTTCTTTACAATTAAATATTAATCCAATTTGTGTTTACAATATTATTAATGAATTAGAACTCGTTAATGAATTTGATTTTAAATCAGAATTAGAGAACTTCATAACAAAAATAATTATTGATATACTAATGAGAGAAGAAACCGGTATAGTATTAATAGATGAAGAAATTTTATTTAAACGAATTTTGGAAGAATTTGATAAATATTTTGGTGAAGATTTTACAGATAATATTGTTAAGCAAATTAGTAATCTTTTTGGTAAATCTATAAGTGATTGGATTGAAAAAGATTTCTTCAAAAATCACATATCTCAATTTAAAAAGAGACCAATGATTTGGCATTTATCCAGTGAAGAGAGATCCTTTCAATGCTTTATCGATTATCATAAACTCAACCAAAACCTTCTATTAATCCTAAGAAATCGACATGTTGAGAAAAGATTGACGTTTTTTAGAGAAGAATCTAAAACTATTACAGAATCATTAAAAAGTGAATCAAACGATTTAACAATCAAAGAATTAAATAAAAACTATATTGAAATTGAAAATTCAATTGAAGATCTTCAAAAATTTTCTGAAAATTTAAAAAAAATTATTGATATGAACATTGAATTTGATGAGGATAATGGAGTCAAACAACAAATTTTACCTTTTCAGAAAAATAAACTTTTATCTATAAATAGGGTAGTTTAATTTATGTTAGTAAATAAATTGGATGAAGATTTAATAGAAAGGTTAAATTTATCTAAAAATAATCTCCCTTTCATCTTTTTTTTTGACAAAAAACAAGATTTCCGTTTTTTAATTGAAAATTCAAAAAGATTTAAAGTTATAGTGTACAATAATAGTCTTTTAGAGGTTAAATATGAATTATTGAGATATGATAAAGAGAATCCAGTAGTCATATATCTTCCTTTAGATGAAAACGAGGATTTAATGTATTTAATGGATCTTTTAGTATGTTCTACTAAATATCATAATACTCTTTATCGATTTATGGAAAGTCTTGGAATAATATTTCCTAGTAATACAAAAAAAAGAAAGCAAATCATAAAGTTATTACCCTCTATGGTAAAGGAACACTTCGATAAACCATTAAGCTTTTGGAATGAAGAATTTGGGACACCCGTGATAAAAGACTTTCATAAAAAATTTAAAGAACTTTTAATAAATCCTAAAAATTTAATAGATTTTGATTTTGAGAAGAGAAATTTATTTATTAATGAAATCAAAAAGAAATATGGGTTTGATTTTTCAGATCAACTCGAAAGTTGGGAAAATAAATTTATCAAGTTCTTATGTATTGTCGAGATGTATGTTGATACGCAAGATAGTGATTATCCTCTACTTCAAAAATTACCCCCAAGTGAAATTAAAATTACGCAATGTACTGATCTCCTGATAGAAATAAAAAATGATATTGAATTAAAAGAGATATATAAGCAAGCTTGTTTTGATATTCAGCGAGAATATGATTTAGGTACTTTTATCGAAAAAAATTTTGAACGAGTTAATACTCTCTTACAAAGTGAGGAAATTGTAATTAGTTTGATAAATAAAAAAATACAATCATGCAATAATAAAGATGAATTTAATTCTATCCTTTTAGGGTATAAAGGTTTGATAAAAAGGAAGACTTCAAATTTTTGGGTAAGAGAGGGTGAAATTGCTGCTTGGAATTATTTATCGATCCTTATAGATTTTATTGAATTATTAGAAGAATTTAACTCGATTTCTGAATTGTCAATTAATGAGTATATACAGAAATTTTATAAAATTGATCAAATCTACAGGCATCAAAAAGAGTTTGAATGGTATGAGCAGGGATTGGAATATATATCTACTTGGATTGAAAAATTGTATTTAGATTTTTTAGACATAATTAATACCAAATTTAATAAAATTTTTGAAACCAAACCACATTTTAGAGAACTAAAAATCCAGAAAAATTATCTCCCCAATTTAATGAGTAAGAATAATGCTTTCTTACTGATTGATGCCTTAAGGTATGAATTAGGGGAAGAACTTTATAAGAAATTAAAAAGTGAATTTACAGAGAGTGAAATTAAAACGTTATTGGCTTCAAGACCACCCATTACAAATATAGGATTTAGTAACTTAATTACAGATGACTTAAGCTACGAGATTAAAGATAATAAAAATCTGATTGTTAAAAAAACTAGTGGGAACGATCTAAATACAAAAAGAAAGAGAATTGACTTCTTAAAAGAAAAATATAAAAAATGTGGTTTTATCAATCTTGATAAGTTCCTAAATTTAAAAACTAAAAATGAAATTGAAAAATTGAAGAACTATGAAAATGTGATTTTATTCTCTAATGATATTGATGAAATGGGAGAAAGTAAAGGTGAAAGATGGATTAAATTCTTCAGCCAATTATTGAATGATATTATTAAAGCAATACGCAAATTAATAAAAGTTGGATTCACATCAATTCATATTTTAACTGATCATGGCTTTTTAGCTTTTGATGATAAGGAGGATTATTTTAAATTAGAAGATCTTCAAGAAGATTGCATAATAAAGAAAAGGAGATTTTTTATAAGTAAAAAATCAGATATTCCAGATTTTATTGGAGAGGAAATTGAAGATGATATAGGTTTCTATGTCTATTATCCAAGGAGTATATACTATTTAAAAAAGGATTCTTTCTTCCATGGAGGTATATCTCTACAAGAATTATTAATACCTCATATTATAATTAAAATTAAAGATAAAAAAATAAAACAGAGACCATTAATAGAAATCCAAGAACTTGAAGGAATATATAATAAATTATTTCAAGTGATCATTAATTCTACAATTAAAAGTACTGGTTTAGATCCTTTAGTTAGAACCAGAAAAATAAAAATCTGGGGAGAATTGCAGAATGAGAGTATTACAAATATACCTATAATTGATATTAACCCAGGAGTTAATAAAGTGATGTTAAGATTAGTTAAACCTAGCATAATTAAAGGGACTAAAATTTCAATTATAGTTCAAGATAATGACACAGAAGAAATATTAGATAAAACACGTGTAGAAATTAAGAAAGAGTTTAAAGATGATTTTTAATATATATTAATGATGTGTTTATGGTAGAATTAGACGATTTAGATATAAAAATAAGCGAGACTTTTCCAGGAAAAATCGTTAGAAAGGATCTTGTGAGTATATTAAAAAGTGGAGCTAATGTTCCAACATACGTTTTGGAGTATTTACTAGGAAAATATTGTTCCTCAACTAATCAAGATGTTATCAATGAAGGATTAGACTATGTGAGAGAGTTTTTAGCAACGCATTATGCTAGACCGGACGAAGCTGAAAAAATAAAATCTTTTATAAAAGAAAGAGGTTCATACAAGGTAATTGATAAGGTTAAAGTGAAATTGGTAGAAACTGAGAATAAATATTGGGCGGAATTATCAAATTTAAATTTAAAATACATTAATATAAATGAAAAAAACGTTATAGAATTTGAAAAACTTCTTGAAGGAGGTATTTGGGCATCAATAGATATGGAATATGACGAGGAAATTTTTTATAAGAAAAATCACCGTCCATTTGTTATCGACAAGATTAACCCTATTCAGTCTGCTACAATTGATATCAATGAGTTTAGAGAAAAACGAAAACATTTTTCTAATGAAGAATGGCTCCAGATTCTAATGCGTAGTATGGGATTTGAACCAAAAAATCCAGAATTTAGTAAAAGATTATTGATGCTTTTTTTATCAAGATTAATTCCTTTAGTAGAAAATAATTATAATTTAATTGAACTTGGGCCAAGATCTACTGGAAAAAGTTATACATTTAGAGAATTGTCTCCTTTTTCTATATTAATTTCAGGAGGAAAAACGACAGTAGCAAATTTATTTATGCATTTGGGAACTGGTAAGATTGGATTGGTCGGATTATGGGACACTGTCGCTTTTGACGAGGTTGCAGGCATTAAATTTAGTAATCCTGACACATTGATGATTTTAAAAGATTATATGGAATCTGGGAGTTTTTCAAGAGGAAAAGAAGAAATTAATGCTAATGCCTCTATGGTTTTTAATGGAAACATTGATGGAGATATTGATATTATTTTAAAAACTTCTCATTTATTCACACCTTTACCACCTGAAATGCAAAATTTAGCTCTTATTGATCGATTCCATTTTTACTTACCCGGTTGGGAAGTATTAAAATTAATACCAAAATTTTTCAGTAAACATTATGGTTTTGTTGTTGATTATTTTGCTGAAGTTTTAAGAGAATTAAGGAAATTTAATTTTACAGCCTCTTTAAATAAATTTTTCAGATTAGGGGATCATTTAAACCAAAGAGACGTGAAAGCTGTTCGAAAAACAGTTTCGGGATATTTAAAGTTAATGCATCCAGATGGGATTTTTAATAAAGAAGAATTAGAAGAGTATTTGATATTAGCTATGGAAATGCGAAGAAGGATTAAAGAGCAGCTAAAGAAAATGGGTGGTATTGAGTATTGGAAAGTTAACTTTTCTTACATAGATATTGAAACAGGTGAAGAAAAATTTGTAAATGTTCCTGAAAAAGGTGTTTCTGATTTAATACCTCCTAAAATGTTAGAACCAGGAACAGTATTTACTATTGGCTTAGACGTTGCTGAAAGAAAAAATTGTTTATTTAGAATTGAAGTTAAAGTAATGGAAGGAACAGGTCAGAAACGAATAACTGGGGCACCCTCATCAACTATGAAAGAAACAATTCAAACAGCTTTTGATTTTATTAAAGCAAATCTAAGTGATTTAACAATCGATAAACATATTAAAGATTATGATTTTCATATTCAAATAGTCAATCTGATGCAGAGTAAAGAAGGAACTGAAACGGGAGTTGCTTTCTATATTGCAATGATTTCTGCATTACTAGGTACTGCAGTAAAGTCTCAATTGGTTGTTTTAGGTGAGATGACTATTCATGGGGGTTTGAGAAAAATTCGTGGTCTAACAGAAAAATTGCAAATTGCTCTTGATTCTGGGGCTAAAATAGTTCTTATCCCTTCTGAAAATAAGGTTGATTTTGCAGATATTCCAAGCTATATACTTGATAAATTAGAAATTTCATTTTATTCTGATCCTATAAATGCTGGATTAAAAGCGATGGAGTTAGATTAAAAAGAAATTAAAAAGGAATTTTCACTCATTTGTATGTATTTTTAATTTTGTAAAGAAGAGGGTTTTGAAATGATTAATAATATGAATGTAAAACAAAAGACAATTTTTGAGGAATTAACAAAATTAAATGCTAAAGCAGGTAAAGCTTATATGGGAGCATTAAAAGTAATTGGAGACCTTGAAAATCCTGACAGATTTTCTCAATCTGCAAATTCATTTCGTCATTTAAGTGGTATAATTGCGAGAGAAATTAGTATTGAATTCAATGAAACTGAAAAAATCGAATTAGAAGAAGAAATAAATAATAATATTAAAAAAAAGGACTTAGATCAGCTGTATTATGCCAAAATTTATGTTAAAGAAAAATCTTTGAAAGAAAGATTAAAGTTAGTGATTATTGAAGAACCTGATAAACTTCCGACTCCAGTTGAGAAAAGAATTAATCTTTTATTTAAAAATTGGTTAGAATTGCATGATTTTTTTCACGCAATCGCTCATTATAGTGATATTATGGTTGATCAAAATAAATTCGAAGAGAAATTATATGAGTTTGAAAATATACTATTAGAAATTTTAAAACCTAATGAACAGGTATTAATTGAATTAGATAACTTATTACTAATAGACGAGCCCACTCAAGCAGATATCGATAAATTAATTACATTCTTAATTAATCCTTCCCATTCTCATTACTTTTTTACACAATTGGAATCTCCAAAATGGTTAGAATTGTTAATAAAAAATGGGTTCTTTTCAGAACCAAAAGAAAAAATAGAGAAAAAATTTATGATATCTTCTTGGGCACAGGGAAATTACTTAATAAAGGTATCTCATGCAAAACCTGAAAAAGTACTTGAAATAATAAATCAATTCAAAAACACAAAAAGTTACATCGCAATCCGTTTTCTATTGAATTCTATATTGAATATGCCTTCAGAATATGTTGTAAAATCTTTACCAACAATTAAAAACTGGATGAATTTCTCTTATGGGACATATGAAATTATTACCATAAAAAAATTGACAAAGAAACTAATTTCCGATAAACAATCAGATGGTCTATATAAAATTCTTAATATACTTTTCCAAATTAGTAAACCTGAACTACCGCATGCAAATTTAGATATTGAAGAGAAAATTTACCTTATATTTAATGATTATGAAGATTTTTTTGATTTATTAATAGATCATGAAATTCAAGAGAAATCTTGTGATTTTATAAAGATAATGTGTCAAGCTTTATTTGAAAAAATTAAACAGGAACATATTGATTTCATTAAATTAAATGAAAGAATATTCAAAAAAAAAATAAAAATTCCGAAATTAAAAGAAATAGAAAAGGATGGTTCCGAAATTTGGAAGCCCTCAATTGAAGCAATATCTGGTGAATATGAACCACATGATGTAAAATCTTTATTAGTTTCCAAGATTAGAGACACTTTTCGAATTTTTGAAAAGGTTGACAATGAATTGATAAGAAGTTGCTTTAATGAATTATCAGGTTTTAAATCTCCAATATTCAGACGACTGGAAATATATTTTATTAGTAAATATCCTGAGATATTTAAGGATCTTATTTCTCAGTACCTAACAGAAGAATCATTTTCTGAAAGAAAAGAGTATTGGCATGAGTACTATTACCTTATTAAAAGCCAATTTAAAAATCTTGATGAAAAATCTAAAATTAAAATCCTATGTTGGATTGATAATGGTCCCAATCTTAGCAAAATTTCAAAGGAATCTTTTAAAACTTCCGAAGAATGTGAACAATGGAAAAAGAGATATACAAGAAAATGGAAAATTAGAAAATTAAATCCAATTAAAGATTTCGTTGAGGGAGATTTTAAACAAAAATTTGAATTTTTACTAAAGGAAAGCGAAAATCTTGAAAACCCAGAATATTTAAGAAAACTATATAAACCCATTGTGTTCCATGATTCATCAGAATTAAAAAAAAAAATGGAAACCAAAAACGATGAAGACCTAAAGAAATTTCTAAAATCTTGGGAACCAGATAATGAAAAATTTCCTCCAGAATCTAAAGAAAATCTTAGTTCATCTTTAAGCGACCTTATTAAGGAATATCCTGAAAAATTTGAGAAACTGCTAAAAGAATTTAACGATATCCCGTGTTTATATATAATTAGCATTATAAGGGGTTATAGAGAATTTTTAACTAAAGATCAGAGTATTGATTATTTCTCAGTTTTTTCTCTATTTGATGAAATTTTAAATAATTTGGATAAATTAAAGATAGAAAGAGGTATCGAAGAATTAAAGAATTCTATATTAGAGATCAAGAAACAAATAGCGAAGTTTATATCAAAGTTTCTTGCTACAACATCAATTGAATTGAATGAAAAAGATGCAAATCTAATTTTAGAGATTATTAAGAAATTAAGTTATGATATAAAGGAAGAACACTTACAATATAAGGAAGTTAAGGAGTTTAATAGTTATGTATTATTCTATTATAAGGACACTGTAACAGGCTCTATATTTGAATTATTTATTAATTTTTTAATTTTTTTCTCTAAAAAAACTGAATTAGCTAAAAAACTTAATTTAGGTATTATTAAAGATCAAATTAAAGAATTTCTTAATCCTGATTACGAACATTCTGAAGGAATTAGATCTATTATCAGTTCTCATTTGTATCATTTATTTGAGACTGATGAGATGTGGTGCAAAAGTTTAATTCCATTACTTTTTCTTGAAGAAAAGCAATACAGAGACTTGTGGAATATATCTTGGGAGAGTTTTATTATAGGCTATCCCAATCATGTTTATTATAAAGTTTTTAAACACCTAATAAAAGTATATGATAAAGCGATTGATAAATTAACTAGTCCGAATATATCTTATGATGTAAAAACATTTCTTACTCATCATATTATTTTGGTTTATTTGAATGAAAAAGTTGATTTATCTGATGATTCATTAGTGGCAAAATTTTTTAATGTTGCTTTTCCAGAATTAACAGCAGAGATTATGAGATATTGCACAGTAAACTTTTATGATACAATAATATCAAACTCAAAAAATGATGAAAAAAGGAGATATATTAAACTTATAATTAATCTATGGAAATATCGGATTGAACATTTAGAAAATTTTCCCAAAAAACGACAACAGGAATATTTTAAAGAATTACAATGGTTTCTTGTTCTATTTAAAAAATTAGAAGAAATTGAATTGGAATTTCTCCAAATATTAAATGCTATACTAGAACTATCCAATGGAAAAACTTACATTTATACGAGTGATGTTATTGAAAGGTTAAAGTCATATTTAGAGTTAGATTTCGAAAATGTAGTCAAGGCGATATTAGAAATATTAAAAGGTACTAATCTAGATTGGTTTAATAATAGAACTGAACAATTTTTAAATGAAATATTTAAAGAAATTTATGAAAAATATGATTATATTCAAATTAAAGAAGAAATCAATAAAATCATAGACATCTTAACAAAAAATGGATACTATGACTTTAAGAATTTCTATATTCCCTAAGTAAATTTTTTTTTGAACTACTACTATTTTTTATTCTTCGCAGCTGCACTTTGAGCTCTTGCTTTGAACTCTTGGTTTTTCCTGGTTTTATCAGCATGAGATTGTATTCTTCGAGCCGATTTTGCTGTCATCTTATTTTTACCCATCCTTTTCACCTCCTTAGTTTTATTTTCAATATATTTTACAATAGCTATTCAACATGATTGGATTAGATTAACTTAAATATTGATGCTCCTGGATTAGGACAGTTCAGTTCTTTCAATATATATCCTTCATGTGCCATATCCTCTATAAAATTCCTTGAGCGAAAATAATTCCTTAATACTTGACCATTTCTGTAGCCATGAATAATAAATAGATTTTTATCTCCCGAAGAGAGACAATCTTCTAAAAGATTAAGTATTTCTTCAATTGCATCGAATAGTCTGAATCCATGAAGATCAGCTCTAATTTCTTTTTCAACTCCTCAAATTTTACCATTTTTTTTCTATTTCTTAGGTTAAGATTCTAAAAAAAAAACCTTATCCATTAATTAAATCGAAAAATTAAAAATAAAAAAATTCGTATCGAAAATCACTACCTGATCTGGTAGGGATAAATATGAAAACTTCCTTAAATTAAATAGAGTAATAATATTCAATGTGAGAGAATTGAAAAATTTTGAAACTTCGGATTATTTAGAAATAATCAAGGTTTTAGGGTATAATATTAAACCTATGAGTTATTCAGAAATAATGGAGAACACGAGATTACCAAATTCTACATTATCTCGGGCTCTAAAATGGCTTCAAAATATTGAGAATGAAGAATTAAGCCTAAAAGAGTTAAAAGAGGCGTATTTTTTAAAAAAGGGTAATTATCTCGAGCATATAGGAATAAATAAGTCAAAGAATAGTTCATTTAAATTAACTGAAAAAGGTTTAGAAGTATTTAATTCCGAATTCTTGAAACAATCTGAGACAGAATATATGGAAGAAATCATTAAAGATTTTCAAATAAACCAAATAATCTGGGATTTTATTTCAAGAAATAAGAAGTTATTTTTAAAAAATTATTTAAAAGCATCCAGTAACACTTTAGAACCTTGGACATTACAGATCTTTGAATTTTTTGATGGATTACATGAATCTCAATTAGTTCAAATTCAAGAATTTATTTCTGGGCCAGAAAATATGAAATTAATTAATTTATTGGAAATAATTTCCGAAATTCTAAAACATCATCCCGTTTGGAAAAATGATATAAGCGCAAAGGGTTTTAAAACATCTCCATATAAGTCTGGGATTATAAATACAATAAAAAACAATACCTACTTGAGAGAAAAGCTTTTTATAATTAAAAGACGGAACGAAGTAGTTTATCTGTTGAAATCAGATAAATTAATTAAAGCAATTTACCCATTAATCCAGAGATATCTTAAAATATTTTATTGGCAAGAACAGTTCTTTTATCTCTCTAAAGAAAAATTAATTCAAAATATGACAAATAATGTGATTAATGAACTTTTTCAAGGTCATAGTGAATACAGCGATTTCATTAATGATTTTAAACTAGAAATCTCATATTTTATCAAAAAAATTTTGATAGAGGACTTTGTTTCAACAAGAAAACCACTTAAAATGCCTTTTAATCTGATGAATAAGGATCTTAGAGAACTCATTAATTTTCAATTGAAAAGAAGGCTTTTATCCTCAGACTCTGAAGGTATTCCACCTGTTTTACTAAACCAAGGGGCTTCTAAAGATCTAATAAAAGAAAAAATCGATCTGCTAGTTGATCAATACTTTAAAGATAAAAATAAAATGAAAAATAACTTACAACTCTTAGAAATTCTTGTTTATAACTATTCTTTGGAACTAAGAGCTGATTTTTGGTTTTATGAGAAATGGAAGTTAAGCTTAGAACCATTTATTCAGCAACTTATTTCTGAAGGCACCTCTTTGAAAAGTAAATATACTGAGCAGTTCCTTATTCTTGGTTTTATTTTTTTCAATCAAAAATTTCCTAATAGAAAGAAAGCAATTGAAATTAATGAGAGACTATTACAATTGTATCCAACTGACGAATTTTTGTCAGAAAATCTGATATTTTTGTTATTTTCCATTCAACAATGGAATATAGACAAAATAGATTTAATTATAAACGAAGCTCTCAAAATCTACCCAGATAACCTATTATTTGCATATTCAAATATAATTATAGAGTTATTGAATAACAAGTTTAAAGATAATAAGGATTTAGTAAAGATTTTAAATATTTTATTTAATTCAACAGAAGATTTAACTAAATTTATTAAAATCATCAGATTTTTCATTAATAAGTTAGATTCCCATGGATTTAATGAAATTAATCTACGTATTTTAGAAATTCTTGATTCAATTATTTCTGATGTGGATTTTAAATATGATTATGCAAAAGCCTTGGAAAGAAATGGTAAGATTGCTAAAGCCCTTAAAATATATATAAAAATTATGGATTTCTTTCCCAATATGTTTTTAGAATCTTATGCTCTACGAATTTTCCTAAATAATCATAAACGATTTAGTACGGAGGAAAGAAAATCTAAGGAGCTTATTTTCCTTTCAAAGGTTCAAGATTTCTCGAAAATTCTTATGTCAAATATTGAATTTGATGTAAATGAAGGTAATGTTAGCGAATTTGAAGAGAAAAGAAACTTATTTTTAAAAGAATTAAGATCTCGTTTAAAAGCAATTAATTTACTTATTAAAAATTCAGAATGTCAAATTTTACCTCTGAAAATTAAAGCTTTAATGTTAAAAGCACTTAATAGAGAAAAAAACCTTGAGAGTACTCTGTTAAAGATTCTCGATATCACACCTAAGAATATTTGGGCAATAAATGAATTAGGTTTCTTATATTTTCAACAAAATAGATTTGGGGAAGGACTTAAGTTATTTGAATTAGCTGAACTAATTAAAAGGGAGATTAATTACAATATACCTTATTTACATATAATAGGTCATTCATATCTTTATGAAATTCATGAATTTAATTTTGCAGAGTTATATAAAAAAGCAGGAAAGTATAACCAAGCGATTTTAATCTATATAGATTATCTAACTGATTTAAATAAAAGATTACCATTCAATACTACGGCGAATATACTAACAGACGACCTAATCTTTTGTTATCAAAAAATTGGGGTAAATACTGATGAAATTGTTGAGGAAATATTAATCTTATTGGATAAGATCGAACATGCCATTTATATTAAAGATCAAGAAAATAAGGGAATATTTGTAGATCGAAGCATAAATATACAGCATGACCCAGTTTCAATAAAGAATTCCCTAATAAAATACCTCTATAATGAGAAAAAGTATAAATTATGTTTAGAATTTATTCAAAGGTTTAATGAAGAAACTCCTAGAGTCTTGGAAAATATTCATAATAGTATTTTATCACCCTTTAATATTAATACAATTTATTTAGCAGAGTGTTACTTTAATTTAAATGATTTAGATAAAGCTAATATGTTTTATGAACAAGCTTATCAAAATTTTAATGAAGATATTAGATATAAATCTAAAATTACTACTAATTTATGGTTTATCCGTCCTTTTCCAGAATATCTAAAAATCAAGGAAAAGAAATATCATATCAATAAGATAGAAAATGGTCTAAAAAAAATCAATATATTATTAGAAAAAGAAAATATTCTGGAGGAATTAATTTTTAAAACCGATATTGAAAGATCTATCGGTAATATTAGTTTATTAATACGGAAACGACTAAAAATACAAAAAAACTTATTTGATATCCTCCAAGATCAATTAAATTCTATTTCAGAAGAAGATATAGATTATTATGAAATAATTCTCGCTAGTTCCTATGCTATAATAGGATATATTGATGAAATGTTTAAATTAATAGAAAAGAAGAATGTCGAAAAGTCATATCCTATTGTTTCTAGTCTATTACAAGTGCTATATTTCTATTATGAAAATGATTTCGACAAATATAATGAATTGAACATAAAATTACATCGATTAATTCCAAATTCTTTGCTTCCAATTTTGTTAAATCTTCATTTTTTGAGATTCAAGAGGGGAATATCCAAGATTTATAATATAACTAATCTATTTAAAACTATTTGGAGGATAAATCATAAAAAAATCAAGATTTATGGAATAGAAAAACAGGTTTTTAAATATTTTAAGAATAATTTAACCTGGTATCCATTTAAGTGGGCTTTAGAGATTGAGAGATATGTTAGAATATCTGAAAATGCTGAAGTAAAGCAATTGTTTGAAGTCTTAAATTTCATTGAAGATAAGAGCTTTAATCAAGGACGTGAATTATTAGATTTTATTACGAGATCATTAAATACTGATAGGAAAATATCGGAGTTTCTAAGTTTATTGTTAATTTTAAATAGTTATAATTATCTAGAGACAAAATATCAAATCTATAAGATATTAAATCCTGAAATTCAACAATATGAATTGAAATCATTTGGAGAAATTGCGTATAAAGCGAATAAGTTGGATGAATTTCTACCGGTGCTTGATGATTATCGGAATAAGGAAATTAGGAAGTATAAAGAAGCAAGCATGTCAGATTGGAATATTAAATGGTTAGAAGAGCGATATGTATCCTTTCTTTTAACTTGTTTCAAATATCCTGAGCTTGATGATAGGATCTCAAAAAGATTGAAGTATCTTGAGAGTTTAGATGATTATCCAAAAGAAAAAATCCGATATTTTAAAATTTTACGCGATATTAGAGAAAAACACTATGAAGCAGCTGAAATTAAAGCATACCAATTATTAACCTTGTTTAATAATGATGCAGATTTGAAATGGGATAATGAATATTTTAAGATATGGATATTAAGTAAGGTATTATTTGATCTAACTGAGGGAAAAGAGATAAGCCCTAATGAAATCTTTAAAGAAATCGATCAACTCATAGATTTCAATAAATTGAATAAGCAGCCCATATATTTTAGAGTTTTAATATTGGATGTTTTAAAACACGAGTTATTGGACGAATTTAAAAGAGAAATCCTAAATTTTGCGTTGAAGTTATTTATTGAAATTGTCCAATCAATTAATTGGAGTGATAAAACATCCCATAATATAATTCTGGAAAAGATCTTTTTCAATAGGGATATTATTTGTCAATTTTCTACTGAAATTGCTAAATATTTAGATCAATTATTAGAACATTTAATTCTCGACCAATTTAACGATACGAGGAAGAATTACTTGCATTATATTAAAGCAAAGATTTATCTTAAAAATAATGAAAAACTTAAAGCTAAGAAAGTATTGGAATTGCTTTTTGATAATATTAACGAGAATGAAATCTATACTATCTACTATGATATTAATGATTTATATTTAGAAAAATTAAAAAAAATAATTTGATAAAATGAAGCCCATAATTCAAAAAACTTATATGAAAATTTTTTAAAACCTGAGATTGAAAAAGTTCCAGTTCTTGAAGCTAATCGTTCAGATGAATTACGGACAGATATTTTAAAACAACTTATATTAAATCTTTATAATTCATTTATCGTCATTGCTGATCTCACTGATCGCAATACTTGTAATATATAGAGAAAGAAGGAAAAAACTAATGGGAATAATTTATAATTTCGTTTCAAACCCGTATGTAAGGATATGATGAAATTATCTTCATCAAGAACGTTAATTCTAAGTGATTCATCCCCACGTGTGTGGGGATAATTTACAGTATTTAGGTTTAATTGATCTCCAATTCGATTCAACCCCACATGTGTGGGAGTAATATGAGATTTATATTTCTTTTTTTAATTTTTTTTTATTATTTATTGAAAAATAATAAGATTATATAAATATAACCTTTTTTTATTTGAAAAAAGGAGTAATATAAGTAAAATTTTAAAACAGTTATAAGATTAATTATGTAACTTGAAATTAACTTGTTTTTCCAACTGTAATCATTACCACAACGTAAACCTTCAAATTCAAACATCTAAACTTGAGATTCATCAAATCCACTGTCCTCCCCCATAATAAAAAAATAAAAAATAAAAATATTTATATTAAAAAATGATAAATATATATAATATAAAGTAATATTATATTAAATAAAATTAAAAAAATTCCACTTAAAAAAATGAAAAACTTTATACTAAATGAGTTTTTAGAACTGAAATTAGAGAACCAAAAAACCAATATTTACGTGGATGGTGAACTGTTTATGCAATGTAAAAAATTAATTTTAAATATTTATCCTTGGAATGAGGAATTTGACAAAATAAAATCAATTGATGCTGCTGCTCTGGTAAATGATAAATTTTCGCAAGAGAATGGAAGTACAACAAATCATTTGCTTTCGCCAGAAGAGGAATTTAAAGGTCACTGCTCCAATTTACAGGTTTGGGTTGAAAATGATTATAACACTAATCTGCTTCATAGTAATTTAGCATTTCCACTATTAAAACGGCTTACTGAGGTTGGGGATCAACAAGCACGACGTGTGTTTAAGGACGAGGTATTTAAACGATTTTCTACAGGTGAAGAAACAGCTATAGTATCTCTTATTGAATCAGATTACTTGAGCAGGGATGAAAATGAATATTTACTTGAGGATCCTAAAATAACTCAAAATCTTTTAACGGTATTTAAAAGTGAAAATTTTCACTATAGAAATACAATATTAAATTTTGTTAAAAAACTTGGAAATAGCCATAATTTCATTATTCGTAATTTTTCTGAAATTGCAGTTAATTTTAGTACGAGAGAGTTGTCGACTTTGCTAAATTATTTGCGGGTAGACCTTAATTTTCAAGAATATAATACATTTTTAGAGAATAATTTAATTTCATTTTTAATAAAAAAATACAAAGATTTATCGTCTGCTAACCTTGATGGTATAAACTTATTATTAGATGTAATTGGAGAAAAAAATTTTCCTAATATTAAATTTGAGGAGAGACGTATTGATTACGGACTATTTAATTATGAAGTTAAAGAATTTTATAAACGGAAAAACATTAATTTTGGATTAAAGGAAGATCCCAATGGGAATTTAGCGTTCAGAATCAGGCCATTCAATAAATTATATTCGTATGAATTGCACTTTATGTTGGGTAGATGGATAACTTCTAAAGAAGAACTTCAACTACTCTACAACATAAAAAATGCGCTTTTTGGAAATGAGGAAATTATTATCAAAAAAATTAAATTGAATGTTTTTATACATCAGGAGTATGATGAAGATGATGATTTTTATGATGAAGAATTTAAAAATAAAAATGAAATTCAGATTTTTGTTTTAAAATTAAATCATGACTTAAATGTAGAAAAATTTGAAAAAAATATTGAATTATTATTACAAACTAGCATGGAAATGAGCGAGAAAATCATAATTTTATATAAAATCGTCAGAAACTATTATTTATCAAAAATACGTGATACAGAGACGAGAATTATTGAAAAAGATTTGTTTTTTTACAAACTTGTCGATTATTATAAGAAACACGGTTATGACGTTATTTTAGAATTTAATTACCTAAGAATTTTTAAAATACGGGAAAAAAATAAAAATTTTTATATATATTTTAATAATTCAGAAATGCTGATAGAAATAAAAAAAATTTTTTTTTCTAGTGAGACTGATTTGTTAATCCAGCGTATTCACCATAATAATAATAACATTTTCATTACAGTAAACTTTGACTCCTGATAAGAAATTTTCTCTTTATATTTAATTTAGCAAAAAACTTTATAAATCAACTTACGATAAAAACAAAAAACAACATAAAAATAAAAAATATCCCCATAGATTAGCAATTTAAACTTATATACTTTTTGCATTTTATATATAATTATAAATTATGATAAATAAATTAGAACAATTTTAAAAAAAAAATATACTTCCTTTAGGTATTGAACCATCTGAGTATAGAGATAAATTTCTCTCTTCATATCCATTTCTTCCAGATGTTATCGATTGTCTTTATCACAAATGGGGAAGTTTTCCGAATTTTCAAAGAACTAGAGGTGTCTTAAGATTTTTATCTTTAGCAGTATACTGTTTAAGAGAAAAAAACATAGAATACATAACTTTAGCCGATTTTGACCTAAAATTTCAGGATCTCAGAAGAGAACTAATAAAAAATATTGGAAATGAATATGATAGTATTATTTCTGCTGATATTACTGATAACAATTCTGGATCCAAAAAAGTAGATATTTCATTAGGGGAAAGTTATAAAGGACTTCAACTTGGGACTAGATGCTCAACTGCTATATTCTTGTTTTCATTTTCAACTGGAAAAGAAAATGGGGCAAATTTTAAAGAAATGAAGAGATCCTCTACTATTTCTTCAATTCCTTCGAGTATTGTTTCAGAAGCTGTAGATATGTTAAAAAATGAAAAACTCTTTTATATAGAAGAGCAAGCAGGTAGAATTTTCTTCAAAAATACACCAAATCTCAATAAAATTATTATAAATAAGACAGAAAATGTCGAGGATAACGAAATATTAAACGAAGAAAAGCAACACCTTATATCTTCAATCAAGAAAGGGAATTTTAACAAAATCTATATTTGGCCTACTGAATCTAAAGATATTGATGATAATCAAAATTTAAAATTGATTATTCTTGAAAAGAAAGATAGTGAATTTATGAATTCCATTATTGAAAACAAGGGAACAATACCTCGAGTATATAGAAATACACTATTTTTTCTCTCACCATTAGAAACAAAAAGATTAGAATTATTTTTTACCATAAAAAGAAAAATTGCGCTAGAACAAGTACAAAAAGATACTTCATTAAAATTAAATCAGCAGGAAAAGAAAAATATTTCTGATTCTATAAAAGTACAAAAGGAAACCATAATGACAAAAATCAACGAAACTTATAGGATTTTAAATATCCCTTCGAAAAATATAATTGAAGATGTTGATCTTGGAATACCTACATATGGAGAAACTATGAACCTAACAAGAGATGTTTATGATAAATTGAAATCAGAAGGAACAATCATTGAAAAAATGGTTCCATTAGGCGTTAAAGAGAAATATCTTAAGGGAAAAGAATTTGTTTCCACTAAAAATATTCATGATAATTTCTTAAAAACATTAGGAGAAAACAGATTGGTGGATCAGAGTGTTTTGGAAAACTCAATAAAAGAAGGTGTTAAACAAGGATTATTTGGCTTAGGTATAGTTGAAGAGGATAAAACCAAACCTATTTATTGGAAACAAAAATGTGATGTCGGATTCAGTGAAAATGAAATATTAATTATTCCAGAATTTTGCGAAAAATATTTTAAGGAATTAGAAGAAATTGAAAAAGTTGAAAAAGAAAAGGAAATAACTATTGAGAGTAAAATAACTGAAAGTATTCCAGAACAAACAATATCTGAATCTGAAGTAAAGGAGGAGGATAAAAAAATTCTAACTGAAAAATCAATTTTAAAAATGAATATTCCAAAATTCATTATTCCTAAGGGAAGAGTCTCAGCTTTAATGGGATTATTGAATTATATCCAAACAAAATTTGATAAAATAGAAATTGAAATAGATGCTTCTGATGGGACAATTGAAGAAGGAGAGTACGAAGATAATGTAAAAGAAGCCTTAAAACAATTAGGAATAAATATTAAATAAAATTTTCTTTTATTTAAAGTTTTAATTTATGATAAAGTAATCAATAAACTAAATTTCAATTCTTTTTTTGATTTATTTTACCATATGATAAATCCAAATAATCGGATCAAAAGTTTAAAAAAGGAGAGAAACAATTCAATACTATAAAAAGAATGAAAAGAATCCAAATTAATAAAAGTATCTTTTTAATTATCCGAGCATTAAATCACAAAATTAATTAGAATAAAATTAAGGATTTTTCTCTATTTTTACATAGCAATAATAACATAAAATGAGCTTTATTCCTCGTTAAAATATTACGATTTTGTTTGATAACTGAAGAAATATAGAGATCACCTAATTTTTTACAATCTCTAATTCCTATTTTATAATTTTTATCATGTACAATATTCTGTAAAGCCGTAATTAATTTTTTATCATAATTAGTTATATTTTTTGTTTTACTTAATTCAAGATATTTTTCCAATATTTGAACAATAAATTCTTGGTTTATATGTACAAAACTTAAGATTTTTTTTCCAATATCCGAACAGATCTGTGAACAAGTACTTTTCTCATTGATAGCAAACTCATCATTTTCAGCATCATAAAAGTATTCCCAATTACATAATAAACACTCAAAATCATTTAAAATATTATAATTTGTTAAATCATCATAGACATTTTTAAGCTTTATTTTAAAATCCCAAATTAATGTTTTCAGTCTATCGATTAAAATTTCCTTTATATTTTCACTATTATTAAGACCTTTAACCATAATTTCCATAGTTTTTTTTTGATACTCTTCTAACATTCTTTCATAAATTATCCTCATCCTCCCAAATTGTTGTTCTCTTCGATGATATTTCCGAGAAATCTCTTCTAATAATTCTGGAAAGATTTTAACTATGAATAATTCCTTTTCTTGAATTTTAATTATTAATAATTTATAGATTTCAATAAAGCGGAAGAAATCCAAAAAAATATTCCTGAATTCATATCGAATAATACTTGTAATATGTATTTTTTCATATGATATGATTTGTTTTCTGATCTTTCTTGAAGTATTAGAATTCCCAAAATAGAGATGAATTAAAGCAGAAGTATCTAATATTAAATCCAAATTGTCATTCTCCATTGTATAATGCTTATAAATTTACTTTTTGACTGATCTCATCTTCTTTTTCATCGTCTTCTGTAAAATCTTTACCATATTCAAGATAGTCTTTATTTTTTCCCCTCTTCAGAGTTAAATCTTTTTCATATTCTAAAATAAATCTTAAAATTTCTTCTTCTGTTGCGCTAGTTTTCTGTAGTATCGTGAATGTATCCTCAGGCGTATAGAAAGAGTTATAATTTTGAAATAATTGAGACGTTAATGAAACAAAAATATTACGATCTGAAGGACTTTCTAAAGGCCAATCTAGACTTAGAGATTTTAAAAGATATATTAAAACTGAAATTATAATCTCATTATCCCATTTATTATTCAAGTTCTTTAATAATAAGTCTAATAATGATAACTTCAATTTATGAAATTTTTTATCTTTTAGGCTGATCTGATCTATATTATGGATGATATTTTTTGTAATTATAAATTTATTATTTTTTATACCTAACTGTAAATTGGAGAATAATTCCTTGAATATGGAGTTATCAGCAGTAGTCTCAGTTATATTAAAGACTTTCAAGATTGCTTCCACATAATCAAGAAAAACATTTAAATAGCGAACTCGAAGTTCTTTAAAAATATTTATAATCTTAATTTGTAATTGTTTTTTAGATAAATTGAAAATCTTATCCTTTATTCTACTATTTTCTGTAAAATCTTCTCTAATATAATAAACAAATTGATTCAATACATTGTTATCGTGATTAGGGAAGAGTTTGCATATTCTTTCTATTAACTCGATTTTATATTCTGGCTTTTCTGGAATAAGTTTTTCTTCAATCATTTGAATTATTCCTTTTTCATCTTCTTCTAGAATCTTAATCTTAAATATGGGACTTGAATATTCTTCAATCCATTTTTCTTCCACTTCAATAAACTTGTAATTTTTTAACGTACTAATTAATAATTCATATTCATCATAATCAATTGTAGGCCCATAATTATAAGGAAAAAAATCTAAATTCAGATCAGATTCTTCATTAATCGGAATAATTTTTTCAAAAACAAATAATAATTTTATTAATCGAGTTTTTAAAGTATAGTAATTTTCAGAATAATATAGAATAAGAAGGATTAATTCCTCATTTTCAATTATCTCCTTAGATCTAAAATCATTATCTTCCATTTCTTTCACCTTTAGCTAATTTCTTTAGAAATTTTAGGATATTTTTTTATGAAATCATCTAGATCCATAAAAATTAAGTTATTAGCTGTCTCAAAATTATGAATTTTTCTATATTTTGCTTGAAGTCTTTTTGACATTTTGCGTCTATACTTTTCTTCATCTTTTACTTCTCTTTTTGGGGAAATTTCCTCGGAAAATTCATCATCTTCTTCGATTCTTTTTAAATGATATAAGTCTAGAGCTTTTTTATAAGTATGAATCCCATAATTAGTACAGATACTGCAATTGCATTGAAATTCGGCATTTAAATCACCTTTTGAGAGATCTATATCATTTTTATGCTTTATATCTTTCGGATCTAAAATATTTCTTGTTCTTTTTGGTTTAGCGTATCTCCGAATATTAATATTATACCCTGAATATGCATCTTCGCGAAAAATAATCGAGACACTACTTAATTCTTTTTTATATTTCTGAAGTTGTTTTAATCCAACATATTTAATGAGAACATGATACTTTTTGCTCAATTCACCTATAATATTAAAATATAATTGTTCATTTTCCCTTGTACTATAAAGTTCATTAGAATCAATTACCCATATCAATATTTTTTTAAAATTCGTTAAATAATTTAATTGGGTTCTATAAAACTGATTCATTTCCCTTACATCTTTAGTCATTACAGTTAAAGGATATATGAGTTCTTCTCTTCTACTATTTCTACAAAAATTAACAAGGTGATTATTTATTTTGGTTATTGAATCTTGAATAGGTTTAAAATAAGGATCTTTTAATTCTTCAATTTTGTAATTCGCAATTAAAGGTACTTCAAGTCCAAGAATATTTGTTTTACTTCGATTAGATTGAGTCATAAATCGCTCTATCCCTTCAAATTCTAAATACTTTTTGGCTTTAGAATAATATTCTAGAATTTCTCTAAAGTAAGTCAAACAGTATTTCTTATTTTCCAGCTTTTTTATTTCTTTTATTTTTTCTTCGTTATTCTTCAAAATTGAATTAAAAAATTCTTTTTCTTCTTCAAATTTCTTTTCAGATATAAGATTTTTTCTCAGTTTTTCTTCAAGTCCTCTTAAAGTTAATTTATTTAAACTAGGTGAGTGATAATCAGGTCTATTAAATCTTTTATTAAAATCGTAAGTTAAGATTATATTTTTCTTCAGAGACTTTACAGTATTGAGATAATTTGTAGATTTTTTACTAAAAGCTGTTTTTTTTTTATTTAATTGAATATTATCTAAAAATAAGTAAAATCCCTTACAATTACTATGAGAAAAGCTATCATTTAAATCTGCTAGATCTGTTGGTGAGTTTAATCTATAAAAAATATCCATTTTTGTATTTATTTTTTTTTAATATTAATGTATTTTTGTTAATTTAAGAATAAGGTGTTAAACAATATTTTAGTGTTTTTGGATACATATTTCGTATTTTTTCATAGATACATTGATATTTGCTATAGTTTAACAAATTATTTTTTTTCGGTAGAATTTTTTGTGCATAATCATCATCATAAATTATTATTAAACCAATACCATATTTAGCAAACTCCTCGATATTTACATTTTTCTCAAACTTATAATATAACGCTAATGAATTATAAGGAACTAATATTCTATTTCCTAAACATTGCTTCAAACCTAGTTTCCAATTACTAATCTTAAATTCTATTCCATGGAAAGGGTATTTTGATTCAAAATTAATTTCAATGATGTCTATTTTTTTCTGTCGGTATCCTTTTTCTCTTACGATGATATAATTTGATTCTTCCTTATTTCTTATTTCGAAGTAGTTGTTAACTAAATCTGTTTCTTTCATTAAATATATATATAATTTTATTTTATTTAATATTCTGTTGAATTTTTTATGAATATTTTTTCCTTAGATGTATATCAATCTTTAAAAGCAAGTTTGAGGATATCACTCCAATTGTTAATTCTAAAAAGCTTCCATCTTCCAAGTCTATTATTAATGTAGATCCCTTTTATTATTGAAACCGGAGATTAAGCATTATGAATTGAAGAATATATTCCTTAAAAAAAAAAAATTCAAGACCTTGGTAAAATTAGTGAAAAAACGATTGCCACAAACAATTCAATTGGTGATTTTGAATTGGAAATTCGGGAATTTATCGAAAAAAAACAACTTAGAGAGAGATCAATTTTTTCTTGAATCATCTTATAATAAAAATCTAATGAACAACAGATGTTTATCATTCCTAGTTTAACATGATAATCATAAGAGCAACTGATAAGATAATTCCCTTTTGGCGAAAATTTAACATTATTTACATAACCCCATCCTTCCCCATTTTTCCAGAATAGAGTTTGTAAGAGCTTAGATGACTTTTACATATCTAAATGTTCTTTACAAATCGTCTACAGAAGACTTATTTTAAATGTCAAGCTTCCATCAGCTTCATAACAGGTATCAAATCTCTCTGTTTGGTCACCCATTAAATATTCATAATATTCTGTTTCATATCATCCACATGGGACTTTATTTGAAGTTCAAAATCCATCATAAAATCCATCATAAATCTTTAGATAAATTTATTGAAATAATACAAAATGATAATTTAAACAATATCTAAACCGTTTCTATTATAATTAATAAGATATTTCTAAAAATTATATTATTAAATTTTATAAATGCTTTTTAATATATATTTAAAATTTATGTATATTTTTATAAATTTATTTTTTTATAATATAGATTTATATTAATAATATAATACTATATTATTATATTATGGATGATAAAAATATACAAAAACACGACGAAGACCTACGTTGTAAAAAGCGAGAAGGTGGAGGGAGAAATGAGAATCCATGCTTTCCAGATTTAAATTCTGAGAGCGTTTTTACCGTCAATCAATCCACAGAAGAATTTGAACCCTTTCAAGACGAATTAACATTGACCGATAAAATTAAAGAATATCTCAAGCAAGTTAACTGGAGTGATATATCTAAGGATTGGAAGATTCAAGCTTATGTCGGTAGTGGATATAAGGCAATCACGTTAAATCCTTATCAAGATTGCTCAAAATTAAATCCTCTATACAAACACGAAAAGTGGTTAAAATGGGTTTATACCAATAAAGAGTTAAATCTGAATGATATTTCTATTGCCAAAATTTGTGGAAACTTAAATAATAAAACAATCGGTAATTGGCGTGAAAAGTTTGATATTCCTAGAAAAGAAATCGGAAATTATATCAAAAACGATTATAGATTTCTATATATGCCAAAAGAGTATAAACATCCTGAATTTAACCCAATAGGGGATAGAAGAATTTATCGACCAGAACATATTATTGTGATGGAAAATCATCTCAATAAAGTGCTTACATCAGAAGAGTTATCCCGGCACCCTTGTTTAATTAAAAATATTGGTAATTATTATATTAAAGATGGTAGTATCGTGCACCATATCAATCATAATAGGATAGACAATAGAATCGAAAATCTTTGGTTATATAAAAATAAAAGGGAACATAATAACTCAAACATAAATAGATGTTTAAGTGGTTTAATTAAGTTAAGTCAAGTATCATTTTTTGAGGGTAATTATTATTTAAATTATGATTATGATTATCGAAATTTAAATCGTGAGAAAAAAAACGAAGTATTAAAACAAAAAACTCTCAATAATTATGAAGATTTGGATAAAGTAAGAAAAGCAATTAAAAATATGGACTGGTCGGGTATGGACTGGAATATTGAATATAAGATAAGGAATAATGCTCCAATTGAAAAAATACAACTAAATCCAAAAGAAGATTGTTCAGAAAAGAATCCACTATATCGACACAAAGGATGGGTCGAGCGTATTGTTCGAGATAAAAGATTTAATCTTACAGATAGTAGATTAAGTGAATTATGTGGGATTTCAGAAAGAACAGCGCGTAGATATCGTAAGGGAAAACATAGTATTCCTGCAAAATATAGAGGTTTTGATAGATACATAGGAAAAAATACCAGTGGTAAAAAAATAATTTATATAAAATTAGATAAAAGCTATGGAAATCCTTTTGCCATAGAAAAAGTAAATTCTATTCAAATGAGGGAACATCGTTACATCATGGAAAAGCATCTGGTGCAAGAACCCGAATTAAATAAAGATTATCTTATTAATGGCAAGTATTTAAAGCCAGATTGTCATGTTCATCATATTAACCTTGATAAGTTGGATAATAGGTTAGAAAATCTTTATCATTGTAAAAATTCTTCTGAACATAACACAGTCCACTTATCATTAATTAAACTCATCGATGAAATGATGAAATCAAGTTTAATAATCTTCGAGAATGGAAAATACTTTTTAGATAATTGAATGAGGGATCGTATTTCCACGAGATCTATTACTCCTACTTCGCATATCGTTCTTTTAAATAACTGGAAATTTTATCCAAATTTTCTCCTGTTAAAGCATTAGTCAAAAAATAATCATCCCCTTGTAAATTCAACCTTTCTTCCAAATATTCAATTTCAGATGAACTCATTAAGTCCATTTTGTTAAATACAATTACAATTTCTATTTTACCATCTTTGGCAAAATTTTGCTTAACCTCTTTATATAATTCAATTTGAGAATCAACAGTGTATCCACAAGCGGGTGTGGGATCAAATATATATAAGATCAAGTCAGAGATTAACCGTAAAGCCAATATTGCTTGACGTTCAATGTAATTCCTCTTAGCTCTTAAAGCTAAGATACCCGGACAATCCATTATTTGAATTCTAATCTTATCAAATCGTCTTTCAATTTCTAAATGGCCCATATTCAACTTTTTAGTTGTAAATGGATATTCTTTAATTTCAATCTTTTTATTAGTAGAGATATTTTTTACAATACTACTTTTTCCTACATTTGGATAACCAGCAACAACTATGCAAGGCAATGTGTAATCAATTGAAGGTATTTCTTTTAGACTCCCTCTAATCTCATTTAAATATTCAAGATTTTTGTTTTGCTTATTTATGATGGAAGAGATCCTCCCAAAAGCAGATCTTCTTAATTGATCACCCTCTTTTGGAGCTTCAATTCTATTTAACCTACTAAGGTGTTCCCTTTCAATTTTATTAAGAATTGGTAAAATACCATTTAATTTGCCTAATGTCAATTTCAATTCATCAATATCAACTAAAATACTTGCTAATTCTCTATAAAAATCTGGAAGATCATCAATAATCGGTACCATTTTTATTATTTTTAGAATTCTATCTATTAGTTCTTCTATAGCTACCTGTATACGCTTAGATTCTTTCTTCTTTGCCTTAATAAGAATTGGAGCATTTTTAGAGACTTGAGCGGAGCTCTTCATACTCTTTTTAAACGCAATATCTAATAATTCTTTTGAATTTGGTACGTGATAAAATTCACTAAAAGGGTTTTTCATAGAAATTTAGTTAATATTTTAATAAATAAAAAGAAAGATTACCATCTATATTTTTGTTCTAATAAAAGATATTTTTTTTTCTAATTCATAAATATCGTTTCTAGTATCCATTATCTCCCTTGGAATTGATTTATATAATTCTAAAATATATTCATATCTTCCTAGAACTCTTGAATATTTGTTTAGGCTCTCTTCTTTTTCAGCTTTTTCTCTTAATAATTTTATTTTTTCAAGTTTTTCTTTCATTTCTGGAGTTAGTGCTTTTTGAATTTCTACTTGTTTTTCTTCATATCTTTGCTTTTCGCTTATAACTTTTTGAACACGTTCTTGGAAATCTTGTTCACCTTTAGTTTGTACTACTGTATCCTGTTTTTCAAATTTGACTAAATTTTTCAATCTCGCAATACGTTGGTTAATCATTTCAATTTTTCCTTGAAATCCTAGTTTCAAGTAAATTCCTTTAGCTTCTTCTAAAAGTGAAATTGCTACCATAAAATTTTTTCTATTAAATTCTTCTTTAGATTGATATTCTAGACGTTCAGCTTCTTTCTCCAGTTCATCAAAAGGTCCCGGCATGAATATCACATTTGGGTTAATTCAATTAACCAATTCTTATTTTTGGTTCCATAATATTGATGGAGTAGTTATTCTTTATTTAGAATTCATTTTTATTTTTTCAAATAATTTATCAATATTAATAATTATTACTGTATAATTTTTTTTTTTATTTAAATTGGTAAAATTATAATTGTTAAGAACAAAAACTTTTAAATTGACATTGATTATTATCTAAAAATTAATCAATATTTTCAAAACTAAAACTAAAATTGATAAATGAAGGATTTCGAATGAAGAAATTAAATATTGGGATATTAGGTGCAACTGGTATTGTAGGACAGAATTATATTAGGTTATTACAAAACCATCCTTGGTTTCAAATTATTGATGTTGCAGCATCTCCTAGATCAGCAAATAAAACGTACAAAGAGGCGGTTGAACAAAAATGGCAAATGGCAATTCCAATTCCTCATAATTTACAAAATCTCATTGTTAGAGATGTCCAAGATTTTGATTCAATGAGTAATAAGGTAGATTTTGTGTTTTCAGCAATAAGTCTTCCTAATAAAGAAGATATAAAAAATATAGAGTTTAAATATGCTGAAAAAGGCATCCCAGTTATCTCGAATAACTCAGCACATAGATGGACTCCTGATGTTCCTATGATAATTGGAGAAATTAACTATGAACATGTAAATGTAATTCCAATCCAACAAAAAAGAAGGGGATTTAAAAAAGGTTTCGTGGTTGTTAAACCCAATTGTTCACTGCAGAGCTATCTTACTCCAATTTATGCATTAGAAAAAGCAGGATATAAATTAGATAAGTTAATAATTACAACACTTCAAGCAGTTTCAGGAGCAGGATACCCTGGTGTGTCATCTATGGATATGGTTGATAACATTATTCCTTATATTGATGGAGAAGAAGAAAAAACTGAAAGAGAGCCTTTAAAAATTCTTGGAACTGTTGGAGAAGATGGTATAATAAATAATAATTCAATAGAAATCAGTACTACTTGCACTAGAGTTCCTGTTATTGATGGTCATACAGCCTCGGTTAATATACATTTCACAGATAAAATACCTAAAAAAGATGAAATAATTACAATATGGAGGAATTTTAAATCAATACCTCAAGAGTTAGATTTACCCTTTGCCCCCACCCAACCAATTATTTATTTAGAAAATATTGATAGACCACAACCGAAGAAGGATAGAGATAATGATAAAGGAATGGCTGTCACAGTGGGTAGACTTAGAGAAGATAATGTCTTTGATTATAAATTTGTATCTTTAAGTCATAATACTATAAGAGGTGCAGCGGGTGGTGCTATTTTGAATGCAGAATTATTAGTCACTAAAGGTTTTATCAAATAAGATAAAAACTTATTTAAAGGTGTTAATGAGCCTCTTAAATCTTTTAAAATTCAAATTTGTCAATTATGATTGGAAGTGAGAGTTTCAATAAGGATATCGATCTCTTCTTTTTTATTAATCGATAAACAGGAAATTCTGGATACATTCTAAAATATTTCTCATTTTTCAATAACTTTAACGTCTTAAATCTAGGGATAAAAGAAAATTTGGAGTGATTAAATATAAAATTCTTGACTATACTCTGAAGTAATACTTTATCGAGAATAATAATAACTGAGGGAGAACCAAATTTTTCTATTGAGGCTCTTCTAATTGAAGATAATGAATTAGAATTAATATCTGAAAAGAGTTTTTCTTTATTAATTACTCTTATATTTTCCAACCTACTATCTTCAAATTCTAACAAGATTGTGTATACACAGGAATTCTTTAAAATATTATCTTGAGAACCCTTAATTTTTTTAGTTCTGTTGAGATCTGAAATAATAAGTAGGATTTTAGAATTCAATCCAAAATAGAAATCAATATAATTGAAAATCACTTCTGGAATTGCCCAATGAGAAATTTTTTTAAGATTTAAATTGAATCCAATAAGTCTAATTAAAAATCTTACTAGATTATTGTAGATAGTAGGTCTGGGTACCATATCCCAGTGCGTTTCAAAACTACGGTATCCAAATAGAGCTTTTTGAAATAAGAATTTTAGATTTTCTTTTGTTATAGGAAATAAAAGTTCGAAAAGATCTGAAATGAAGGATAAAATATCATTCTGATTTAGACAATATACCTTCTCAGTTTTTAATTTTTCTTGTATGATGCTTAAATTGTTTTTTATATCTGAATCATTCAGATTAATTCCTAATTCTTCTGGAGTAAAGAATTTTAATGTTAAATCTGACTTTTCAGACTTTAAAATTGTTTTTTGTAAAAGAACTATTAATTTTTTTCTATTTCCGTTTATTAGTAGAGATGTATTGAACTCTGGTAGAAGTTCTTCCATAAATTTAAAGAAGTTACTGAGTTGTATTTTATTTAATAATTTTATACCACTTTTAAGAAAATGAAAGATAATTGGCTCAGGGTAGATTAAAAATAAATCATTTTCTAAGATTTTTTGAATTAAATCCATAATTCGATTTAAAAACTCAAAAAGGGATACTTCCTCAATTTTTTCAGAGTGGTTATTTATCAAGTCAATAGCTTCTTTCTTGAATATACGAATTGATGAGATTTGAATATTTTTTTCCTTCAATAGAACGCTTTGTACTTTGCTAAATATATCATCTAACCTTTCAATTTCTAGACTTTTAATCTTAAATAGCTTATCCGGTAATGATTCTACAGTTTCGTGGATTCCAGCCTTTTTAGTTTTATATAAAAATAAACCTAATATTTTATTTTTTTTATCAACCTCATGTATAATTATATCAAGAATGTTCTGTTGGTCATTAATAAATTTTGGATATAAAATTTCAAAAAAATAGTATAAGATATTTGGATTTATAGTTATGGGGCTTAACGGTATTCTTACAACTTCCTTTACTTTTTCGGGATCTTCCAATATATTTCTATTCTTATTGAAACTTAGTATTTTTGACCAGTTATCCCTAAATTTTTTGTTAATCAATTAACTAAAGCACCTCCCAGTTCTTTAATTCATCAAGTAATTTCCCATTTACCCAAAACTCGTTCATTTTTGTAAGTAAGTTTAAGTTAGGAACATTTTTCTTTCCATAATATTTCATTATTAATTCTAAACACTTGAAAATATCAGGAGGACACCCAGGTAATTCCAAAATATTTTTATTTGGTTTTTCCTTGATTTTAGGTCTCTTCTTCGACTTAGATTCTTTAAAAAGCTTAGCTTTTGCTTCCGCTATAAGATTTTTTCTGGACTCAACTATTAATTTTCTAAATTTATAGTTTTTTGTGCTATTTATTGCACAATCTCCAAATAGAATAACATTTCCCATTTTTTCTGGCTCTATTGGACTTTCACCAATTAAAAAAGAATTGGTAGAATTATATGTTAAATCTTTTACCATATATGTCTTCATGAAATTTATTAAATGATAAGCCTGTTTGAAGCATCCAGAACAGTATTTACCCGGATATGTGAAAATGTTTTTCAGCTTAATATCTTCAATTTTTGAAAAGCATAATTTAACATTCATACTATTTTCTTCAATTTTTTCTCCAAGAACTTTAATATCTGAAATTTTTGGTACACTGAAATTTTTGCTTTGTGCTTGTTGTAGTAATTCACAATCATCTATTTCAAAGTTGAGTATCTTTAAAGTAATAAGATCGACCGAAATCGCATCTTCTCCTAAAATCATTAAATTAGTCTTTTTTATTTTAGAATCTTTATAGATAAAAGGACCAGCACCTTCTAATAAATAAAATAAATCATTAATTACTAAATTAGGGCGTTTAACTGTAAATATATTTAAAATGTTTGAAATAATATCTTTTTTATATTGATCAGCAGAATTATATTCAATAGTACTATGCTGGGTTTTTCCAATTTTACGATATTTTGCTGGAATAATAGAATATGAATTTAATAAGGATAAATTGAATTTGAATAAGGGATTTACGTTTATCTGATTAACAGATATAAATTTATTTGAATTAAGAATTATATTTGGGATAGGATAATCATTTTCATTTATTTTAACATTTGTAAAGGAATCTCTTTTTATTTTTTTCAATTGTTCTATGCTTAAATCTTTATTATCATAATAGTTGCTATTGTCTAAAAATGCCAACTCTGCACCAATAGTTTTAAAATAATCTTTCAAGTTTAATATATCTGAAAGGACTTTAATTGGAATGCCGTTGACAGGAAAACTACCCAAAGAGATTTTACTAGCTCCTCCTTCCTTGCAAGATTTGATAAGTTCTTCTAAAACATCAAAATTAGTATTTGTAGGAAAGCCTCCCGGTAAATTTAAATTAAATTTTATAAAAACTTGGTCACCTTCATCAATAAATTTAGAAATGCCTCCAAGTATTTCAATTCCTTTTAGCAAAGTTTCTTTTGGCGTATTAGCCTTACTGATAGCAACTTCAAGTTTCTTCGATTTTGATTGGACTAGCATGAAAAAATTTTACAAAATTCATATATTAAATTAATAATATAAAATAATGAAAGTATTGAATTTTAAGTTAAGTGATAACTAGGATGTCAAAAATTATTATAAACGAGAATGCTATTCAAATTCCATCAGATAGCATTGGAATCGATATGGGACAAAGTCTTTCGAAAATTGCTTATTTAGAATGTACGGAATTAACTTTTTTTTCCTTTCCAACTCAAACTAGTATTCTAAGGATTAAAGAATTTTTAAATTCGAAAAAAGGTCATGAAAATATTCTTAACTTTACGGGTGGAAAGAGCTTTAATTTGTATAAAGAATATTCAAAAATTTTCAAAACAAAGATAATAAATGAATTCGAAGCAAATGTTAAGGGGGTTGAATTCCTCTATAAAATAGAAAAAAAGAAAGAACTCCCGCGAGCATTAATAGTAACTATAGGTACTGGAACATCATTGGTTTTAAAAGATGATAACTATGAACATGTAGGTGGTTCTGCGCTCGGTGGCGGTTTTTTTATGGGTTTAATTAAAGCTCAATTTAATCTGAATGACTATGAAGAAGCTTTAAACCTTGCAAAAAAAGGAAACAGATATAATGTAGATTTGAAGGTTTCTGATATATACTCATTGGATGACGAGAGAGTTGATTTATTGTTCAGAGAATTCACTGCTGCATCATTAGGTAAGATTGATGATAAATTTAATGTTGAATCTTTAAATAAAGGCGATTTTATTAATTCTACAATCTGTCTAATTGGCGAAAATTTAGGTACAATTGCTACAATTATAGCGGAGAATAATGATGTAACAGATATTGTCTTTTGTGGAGGATTTCTAAAAGGAAATAAGATTTTAAAGAAAATCTTATCTTTAATTTGTAAAGTCAATAAAAAGAAAGCGATATTTGTAAGAAATTCAGAATTTTGTGCTGCAATTGGAGCATTGCTTATGTAAAGTGTGCGCCGATTTGGAGATTTTTATTCATCGAAGTAAAATTCTCGTAAAAACACTATAAATCGGCGCATAATTATTAAAAAAATATAACTAGAAAATAAAGTTATAAATTGATTTAAGTATTTTGCGAATGTTTTTCAAGTAAATCTTTATTTGTTTTACCCATTTTTATTGCTAATTCTGCTATTATAGCATCTAGATAACAGAATGCAGCAATTTCAAACATCGTGCCTTCCGGTGCAAGAACTGCTGTATCTCCAACTGCCTTATCTCTTTTACTTCTTCCTTTCAATTTAATAGTTATATCACCTATTCTCCCGATTACCGTTTCGGGATGACTCGTTATAGTAACTATTCCATAAGGTTTAACCGTATTTACATAATTGTTTAATAAGCTAACAACAATTCCCGTAGTCCCAGATCCAGAAAGTACAATCAAAATATCCTTTTTTCGTAATGCAGGCATGCTTGCTAAGTTTGTGACTATATATACTTCAGCTCCCAGATGCACTAACCTCGTCGCAAAACACTCTAAAATAAAAGCACTTCTACCAGAAGCTAACAAGAAAAATCTACGCTTATTTGTTAACCCATCAAGGACTAAATCAATAAATTTACTGGTATATTTGAAATTCTTGTCTAAATGATCAATATTAGCTTTAATATTGTTCATTATTAATTCCATAGATTGAAACAAAATTCTTTTTATTTCTCCATTAACAGCTAATTCATTAGTCTCAGTCATGTGATGTTGTTACCCACTAATTGATATTTTATCAATTTCCAATAGTTATAATCTTAGACTTAAAATAATATTTTTGGTTAATACTTATTTTCTATTAAAGTTTTTAAACTCCATTATCAAACCATTATTTCTGCTGAAAATCGATGAGATCATGTATAGTGTTGAAAAAATACAATAAAAAATTGAACTTCAGTTTAAACTTCATTTTAAATTCTTCAATCACATCTATAAATGTTATATTTTTTATTAAAAAAAAAGAAAAACACAGTTAAATTAGAGGAGTTCAGGGAAAAATTATTCAAAATTTCTTTCCTTCTTCTCTGTATAAATTCCTTAGATTTACTAATTCAGTTCTATAGAAAAAGCAACCTTAGATTGTATAGCTGGTAGTCCGAAATAATTACGATTTAGTTGGCATTATTCATATTTTTATTTCGGTATAGTACAAGTAAAAGTGCTACCCTTTCCTAATTCACTGGAAAAGGATATTTGCCCTCCGTGAAGATTAACTAAATGATGGGTTATAGCTAATCCTAATCCCACGCCTTGTGAATCTTGTATCTCTGGATTCTTGATTTTCTTGAATTCTTCAAAAATATTGATAAACTCCTCTTCAGCGATACCAATACCTGTATCGATTATATTAAATTCAAAACAATCATTCAATTCTTTCACTCTTAAGGTCACTCTTCCCTTTTGGGTAAACTTAACCGCATTGTGAAGTAAGTTGAATAAAATTTCTTTTAACCTAATAAAATCAGCACTAATGAATTCTGAAGTAGTATATTTTTCAATGTGAAATTCTAAATTCTTTTTTCTACATAAAGGTTTGAGAATAGTTTGAATGTGCTTTAGCAAGGTATCTATATTAATTCCTTTAATTTCGAGTGCTAATTCTCCCGCTTCGATTTTTGAAAGGCTCAGAAGGTGATTGATTAATTCCAGTAAGTCATTCGAAGAGAGCTTTACATCAGAAAGAAAATCGTTCTGACATTTATTCAAGGGACCACAATGATCTTCCAAGAGTAGATCGACGAACCCCATTATTGCATTAAGTGGTGTCCTCAACTCATGAGACATTGACATCATAAATTTCGATTTAAACTGAGATTTTTGAACGGCTTCTTTAAGTTGTTGTTCTATTTTTCTTGTGTTAGTGATATTTCTACCGATATATATTATTCCTCGTAAATTTCCGATTTTATCACTAATCTTAGAGGCTGTTAAGGATATTTTTATTTTTTCATTAGCCTTTGTTTTAAAATCCACTTCAATATCCTTAAGAAATTCACCATTTTGATCGCCTATGAGTAATTGAAATTGATACTGGTATAACTTGCGATCTTGCTCTGTTGCTAATAAAAACACGAATAATTTTCCCTTTAACTCTTTTTCTTGATACTGAAGCAAATCCCATAATCCTTGATTTGATGATAAGATTTTGCCCTCTAAATTAGTTAGAATCAGGTAATCTGATATGGTAGAAAAGATTTTATCCGAAGCAATTGTTAAATCTAGAGAAAACAACTCATATTTCCATATTGCATAAAAAATAAAAAGACACGAAAAAGAATAACCAAAAACCGAGAAGGAAGGAAATTTCAATTGAAGAATGGTCGAAATAAAAAAATCAGTTAATAAAAATAATAATACAGGAATTATACAACCAATTGATATAAACTTTGCTTGTTGTTTTTTATTACTACTAGAACTATTGAAATATACCCATATACTTAAATAGAGTCCAAAAACAAAACAAAACAGTATATATGTAAATGAAAGATATAAAAAAAAGCTCAGTAATGGATTTGTAAGATCACCATAATCCCAACCCCAATAATCTAACTCTATTTCCATTCTATATACATATAAGTAGAAATTTATAAACACTAATCCCATAGTAAAAAGATAAATAGAAAATATTATCCATTTTTTATCTCTAATATTATATTTCTCTGAAAATAATAACATAAAATGAATCCATAAGGTCGCAATTAAAACATATATAGGAGTAAAGAAAAACCAAAATAAAGCTTCTTCTAAATTATCAGCTTGTCTCAATCCAAATTCTATGAAACCGTAAAATGATACGGAAAGACACAAAATGGCAAAAATTCTATTTAATGAGCCTTTAGGATTTTTTGAATAAGAAAAAATTGCGATAGCGAAAGAAATAATAGCTCCGAGAAATGAAAAAAATGCATATATATTCATACACTCTTACCTTCCTTTTGCAAATATTCTTGATCAAAGTTTCTAAATTTTGTTATCTTTTTTGGTTTTGAAATGTATTCATTAAAGTCCATCATCAATATTTGTTCCATATCTCCTTTCAAAGCAAATGTAGTAACAGCATTGATTGGTGTGGTTTTAAATTTATCTAACTTTCTTAACTCTTGGCATATTTTTATCCCGCTCATTTCTGGCAGTTGGATATCCAAAATTATTAAATCGGGAGAAAGTGATTTTATTTTTTTAAGAGCAATCCACCCTCTCTCTTCTGTATTAATCTCGCAATCAGGTAAGATTTCTAAGAGTGCTCTAAATAACTTTAAATTCTTTTGATCATCCTCAACCACGAAAAGGATGGTTTTTTTAATAAAAATTAACTCATTTTTATGGAGTATATATTGAAAGAATTGTAAAAAAATTCTATTATATATTTTTGCTTTTTTTTAAAAATTAATATTAATGAATATAATTAAATATTAAAATAAAAAAATTATTGAAGGGAATCTTTTAAATCCTTTGCCTGTAATTTTAGTTGGAGCAAGCATTCCTTCGGAGGATCTCGTGGAAAAAGCAGACATCTGTGGTAATAAAGCTTTTTGGTTAATACTTATTTTCTAATACAGTTTTTAAAGTCCACTATCAAACCATTATTTCTGCTGAAAATTGATGAGATTATAGATGATGTTGATAAATACATTTAAAAAGTTAAATATCGGTTTAAAGTTCATTCTAAGTTCAATAATTTCACCTATTTATATTATCAAATCCTATAATATTCATAGATCTTAAAAGAGTGAAATAATGAATAAAAATAAAATTTCTCCTAAAGCCTATTTATTTCCTATGCCAGTCGCTCTTATCGGGGCAAATGTGAAGGGAAGACCAAATTTTGAGACACTTGCATATGTCGGTATTGTCGAAAGTCAGCCACCATTAATTTCAATAGCTTCTTATGAGACTCATTATACAAATATTGGAATTAAGGAAAATGGAACATTTAGCGTTAACACCCCCTCGGAAGATTTAGCAGAATTAATTGATTTTTGTGGTATCGTTTCAGGTAAAGAAATAGATAAATCAGAAGTATTTGATGTATTTTACGGGGATCTTAAAACAGCACCAATGGTAAGCCAATCACCATTAAATCTTGAATGTGAGGTTATTAAAACCATTAAGATAAAGGAATTAGTGGAGATCGATAAAGGCCATGAAGTTTTTATCGGAAAAGTAGTAAATGTTTACGCTGATGAGAAAATTTTAACAGAAGGAATACCTGATATTGTTAAATTTAGAACATATACGTATTCTCTAAATAATTATTGGAAAGTCGGAGAAAAGCTTGCACCGGCATTTGAGATAGGAAAAAATTATAAAAAATAATAAAGTTCAAACTTTTTTTTGATTTAATGAATAAAGAAAACTTAAATAGACAAATTATTGAAGGAAATCTTTTAAGTCCTTTACCTGTAATTTTGGTGGGAGCTAATGTACATAATAAGCCCAACTATCTGGTAATTGGTTATAGTTGTCCATTTGATTTTGGCAAATATATTTTCTTTAGTCTATATCCAAAGCGCTATACTGCAATCGGAATTCATGAGAATATGACCTTTAGTGTAAATATCCCTTCAGAGGATTTAGTGGAAAAAACAAAAATTTGTGGAAATAAATCTGGACGAGATATTGATAAAAGTTCCCTCTTTGATAATTTTTACGGAGAATTAAAAACAGCCCCAATGATTCGTGAATGTCCAGTAAATATAGAATGTAAAGTACATGAAATCCTTGACTATGGCGATGGTGAAGGAATTATTGGCAAGGTAATTAAATCTTATGTAAATCAACAATACACATTTGAAGAAGAAGGTGATATTAAACTCGATTGGAGGAAGATTCACCCTATAATTTGGGCTACAGGGGGAGATTTCAATTATTATAAACTTGGTGAAAGAATTAAATCTTAAGAATTAGAATGATGGAACTTAGTCTCAGCTTGATAAGATTCTAACTAATTTTTTAAAGGATGTAATTGATTTAAATACATGAAACTTGATCTAGCTCAAATGGTTACCCTTACTTCTTACGGTAATGTGTATTTAACTAACCAATCCATCAGTTTAGATCTTAATCATTCTACTACTGATTCATGTAAAAAAATTAGTTTTATAGAATTGATTTCTAATGGAGAGACATCAGAAGAGATTCTTTTAACAAATACTCCTAATGAATGGTTTGAATACTTAAGAAAAAGTGGTGTTAAACATCTAAAGATCCATTTTCCTCCTACTGGGGGTGACAGAATGTCTGCTTCCCTTATAGGAGACGGAGATAGATGGATAATTGAAGCATTCAAGGAACCACTTTCTGATATTTGGGATGTTAGGTGGAATTTTAACCCTTTTGAAGATAAAAAGAGAATTTGGTCCGTTACTTATGGCCTAACCTCGAAGAATTATAATCACCCCAAAATAGATTATCCACCATTAGAATACTGGCATAAAGAATTAATCGTACAAATTAAAAAGATTAAGAAATTTGCTGAAAAACAATCTTTAGTTCAATATGTTGATATTTTCCAGGATGCTCTTGATTGTATAGCATCTGATGAGCCCCTTAGTTTAATTACCCATAATGATATAGTCCCTCCAGAGAAGTATGATCTTAAGGCAAAGCAAATTTTTGCGGCTTGTAATAACGCTTGGATTGTCGCAATGGTAGATTGGAATGAGCTACAATTTAAAGGTAAAATACAAAAAGAATATAATAAATTGTCTGATGATTTATATCTTAAAATATGTAGAGCTATAATGGTGGCTACAAATTCATCTCATTGAACATTAAATATAATAACCTTCTTTAATTGATCTCAAGAGGAATCTATAATGAGTGATTTATTTCTTGGATTGGATTGCTCAACACAGAGTTTAACCTCACTTATTATTGACTTTGGTTCAGGTAGGGTACTATATCGAGAGCGTATCAATTATGATGAAGATTTACCACAATATAATACCCGAAATGGCGTTATTATTTTGGATAATGAAAAAATCATCCATTCATATCCTCTTATGTGGATAGAAGCTTTAGAATTATTATTTGAAAAAATGAAAACTACTAAAATTCCCATTCATAATGTTAAAGCAGTTTCAGGATCCGGACAACAACACGGAACGGTTTATTTAAACAACAAGTTTGAAAGTAATCTTAAAAAATTAAACCGACATAAATCTTTATTTTCTCAATTAAAAAACTCGTTTTCTCGTCCGACAAGTCCAGTTTGGATGGATTCAAGTACAACTAATCAATGTGAAGAAATCCGTGAGAAATTAGGGGGATTAGTATCTACTATTGAATTATTAGGTTCAAATACATTTGAACGCTTTTCTGGACCACAAATAAGAAAATTTTTCCAAGAAGAACCAGAATTATATAAACAAACATCAACAATTCATCTAGTTAGCTCATTTCTCGCCTCAATATTATTAGGAATAAATGCTCCTATTGATCATGGCGATGGAGCGGGCATGAATTTAATGAATATAAAAACTAAGCAATGGGACATTAGAGCTTTAGAAGCGACTGCTCCCAATCTAAGAGATAAATTACCCTCACTTACGAAACCTTATAACATTATTGGAACACTATCTTCATATTTTGTAAGAAAATTTGGTTTTAGTCCTGATACTCGTTTGATTGCATGGTCTGGGGACAATCCAAATAGTCTTATTGGAGTGGGATTAATAGAAAAAGGGAAAGTTGCGATTAGTTTAGGGACAAGTGATACTTATTTAGGTTATTTACAAGATTTACATCTTGACTTTAAAGGAGAAGGACATGTTTTTGGTGCACCAACGGGCGATTATATGAGCTTAATATGTTATAAAAATGGTTCTTTAGCCAGAGAGAGAATAAAAAATAACTTTAACCTAAATTGGGAAGAATTCTCAGAAATTTTAAATAACACTCCACCGGGAAATAATGGAAAACTAATGTTACCCTACTTTTTTCCTGAGATTGTTCCTCAAGTATTAGAACCTCATGTATATCGATTCGGTTTCAATGAAAATGATATAGAGGGAAATGTCAGAGGTATAATTGAAGCTCAATTTTTATCTATGAAATTACATTCAAAATGGATCGGAGAAAAACCAACTGAAATTTATGCTACAGGAGGAGCATCTGCAAATAAGGATATTCTTCAAGTAATGGCAAACATATTTAACACGAAGGTTCGTATGTTTGAATTAACTAATTCAGCAGCTTTAGGTGCGGCATTCAGATCAGCAAAATCATATTATGATTTGACTAATAAGATAAAAAGTTGGGATGAAATTATAAATAAATTTATAGATTTTCAAAAAAGTGTTATTATAGAACCAAATGAGAAATACATCGGTTTGTATGATGACATGCTTAAACTTTATAAGAACTATGAAGATTTTATTTTGAAGAATGGAGAAGATCCTGAATTAGCTCGCTTAGAATTTATTAAAAAATATTTTTGACATTATAAATATTTCATGTTGTGAATAGATTAATGTAATCCTCTATTGCCAAGATTTCAGTTGTAATTTAAATATTTCCTTGAAGTTTTTATCTGTAGAGTAAATAATGTCCGTAGTATGTTTTTTACATGTCATAGCAATGATTTCATCGTGTAATTCGTGGCTTTTAGCATTATTTAACATCAATTTAATGATTTCCAGATCAAAATCATCGATAATAATATTTTCTGAGCTTTCCCATCGATTTAGAGCCTCTTTAAATGCATTTATTTTCCCCGCTTTTCTCATTTTCCAAAACAATTCTGCAATTGCAATTGTAGGTACTATTACAATTACTTCTCCATTTATCACTTCTTTTTTTAGTTGTTGGAGTATTGATGGAATTTTCTGATAGTCATAATGGAAATAAAATAGAACCTGAGCATCAATAACAACTTTTTCTGTCATTTTTTATCAAGAAATACTTTTGTGATTAATCCTTATTAGGAAATAACGATTTTTTCGCTTCTTTTAACTCTTCCTCTGTAAACGGAGCAACTCCTTCAAATAAATTATCTTCAATCTCAAGAGGATGTGTCTTTTTTTTGATTAAAATGGTTTTATCATCCTTCAATTCCAACTCAATCTCATTTGTATCTTCAATCGCTAACTTATCTCTCCATTCTTTCGGTATTATAATCCTTCCATTTGATGAGACTTTTTGAGTTTTTTTTTCAGTCATTTGTATTTTTCATTTTTTCAATTGTCATTATAATATAGTAAATGACAATTATTATATCTTTTTAAAAATAATAACAGTAGAGTAGAAAAAAAAAGAAAAAAAATATTTAAAGTTATTTTTAGCCCAAAAAACTTCTTTATTTGTATTTAATCGACAAAAGTAAGTCGTTTTTAGTTATTTTCTTTCTGTTCGCATGCATTGTAAAAGTTCTTGCTTGTTCAGTTAAAGCAGAAGCAGTTTTTTCTAAATGATCAATTAATAAATCAACTGCATTTCGAGCTACGATGCTAGCACCCTGTTGCTTCATCAATCGACGAATTGGGCTCCATGCGAAAGAATGTTTCTTTTTAGCCATTTTTTATTCCTCCA
>JAHPZE010000050.1 GCA_019058365.1 Promethearchaeota archaeon
TGAAACAAATTCTGATCAGATCATTTCGCCATCACTGAATTTTGTATCTGATCTTATTTTTTTCTTTATATACAGCAGTTTAAATTTATACATATTAATAAAAAAGTATGGAGACAAATTTAGAGTCACTTTCAGCTTTTCAAATATATAGCACCGGAACAAGTTATAAAATAAATGTCATGGTAGATCGTTTATGGATAAAGGACAATAGAGTATTTTTTAGAGTTATAAAAGATATTCTTCCTCACAAAACAAATTTTAGAAAAGAAAGAGGAACTAATGTTTTCTCAATAAGCAGAGAAGATCTTCTGAGTATTCGTTGTAGATTATATTTCTAGCAGGTCTCCTATTTAAAATAACAAATATAATAAGGTTAGGAATCATGAATAGTAAAGAAAAAAGTGGAAACTTTGATTTTATATTTGAATGTGAACAATGCACGGAATCATGGTCAGAAAATTTATTGGATTTAATAGATAGATGTACTACTGAAGAATTACTCAACTTACATAAGTACATTCAAACTAAATTAAAAAAAAAATAGAATTATTTATTCATTAGGTATTTGGGTTTTTTTAAAGAGTATTATTAAACCAAAAGCACTAAAAGAAAGAATGATAAGTAAAATATTATATCCTGGAATTTTTTGTTCGGATCTATTCACTATAGTTATATCTGTCGTCTCTAAATAATTTAATCCATAATTTGAAAATTGCACAAGAACAAAATCAGAATAATCTAATCTTACTCGTACAGGTTGATTTGCAATAGGAATAATTAAAGACGTTGTTCCGTTAATCCATTCATAATCTGAATATTCTAAGGTTAAGCCACTGCTATAGATTTTAATAGGAATAAGTTGTGAATAGCTATATGGGTTTAAATCTTCATTGGTATCTTTAACTGTAATATTGATTATCTTACTTTTAGCGTCATATATTACATTAGCTATATTATATTTAGGAAGGTAAGGATTATCAAACCATGGGAAAAAGAACCAATCAAGAGATTCTCCCATAACAGTTTCAAATGCATTTTGTAAATCTGTCAAATCCGCAATTTCAAAATAATTATCCCGGAAAAACAATGTAAGTCCTTCAATAAAGTTCTCATGACCTAATGTCACCCTTAGTTTTTCGAGTATAGTGTTTGTTTTCGTATACCCTAAGTACCAATAATCAGTTCCACTTATTAAACAATCAGGAACCGATTGATTAATTTTATTTGGCAATCCGTAATTCAGCGAATAATGTCTAACACGATCTAGCCCCCAATATGGCTCAAACATGTGCCAATCTGGGTGAAACACATCTTTATACCAATCTGAAACCCAACAGACAATTCCTTCATCTAAAAAACCCCAATCAACTTCGTCAACACCTACCAGATTATAAAACCATTGATGAGCTACTTCATGGGCTATAATAGATTCAAGATACCAATGAGGTCCATTTACTCCAGTATAATTATCTGCTGCTTCACTAGCATATATTTGTAAAGGATATTCCATACCACCATAATGAGTATATTCCTCAACAACATTAAAAGTTGAATAACAATAATTTCCGAATGTATTATGATATAGACTGCCAGAATTTATGGCTATTTCTAAAGCAAAATCATGCCACAAATCATAAGATTTTGGTAGAAAATAACTGGAAACGGTAATATTGATGTAAGGAATGATATCGGATTCTACTATAAAATAATGAGATGCTGAAAAAGTTACTTCTCTGACGGGAAGATGAGGATTGTAGTGATGAATTGTTCTTTCTCCAATAGTCATGCTTTCTATTAATTCTCCAGTAGCAGCAACAGTCATATTTTCAGGTACATTGATGATTAAATCGTAATAAGCCATATCATAATAGAATGGATCGCCAATTAATATATAAGGATCAATATTCCATCCATCAAATTCATCATATACACAGGGTAATGGATAACAGCACGCAAATTTAAATATACGTGAATGATTATCATCCCAACCATAATCACTTGCCCTATCTAACTTTTCACTATTTCCATCAGGAAGCGTTGTATTGAAAGATATTATAAAGGAAATACGATTTCCAGGCTCTAAATTACAAGTTAGATTTACCCACATTAGTTGAATATTAGAGTAAACGTCATAATCCAATTGTTCTTGAGGATCTTCTAATGTAGTTACGTTTAAAATTTCAATATATCCGGCTCTCTTATCAAATTGCATTCCAGAAGCATAAATATGGAAAGGAATTTGAGTAAAATTTACGGGATCATCATTATAATAATCAACAGTTAGATTACCTGCAACTGTAGAAGTTTTTTCATCGAGATAAACCGAGAGATTATAATAAGAGAATTCATACCCAGAAAAATTACCTTGTGAAAATTGATCATAATCTGATAAGATAGGGTGATTGTATAGATCGCTTCCATCCTTGAATTTAACAGTATAAATAGAATTTGAGGAAATCAAGGTACCTAATGAGATTATAACACTTAATATTACAATTATTACACCAGCTAAGTTTTTTTGTTTGAATTTCATAATCTTATTTATTCAATTTTAATTTAAATTTATTACTTAGAATTTAGCAATACACAATATATTAAATAAATACGGTCCAATTTTTGAAAATTTATAAACATCTCGTGAATATGATAATAATGTCGTGTAATAACACAATATATTTCACTTACATATAGTTAAATATCTGATGACTTTTAATTTAATATCTTGTGTTCAATCTAATTGAACACTCATGATACTCATGTGTTTTTAAATAAAATACAAGTGTTGATCCTTTTAAAATATTTGAGATAGAAAATTCTATAATTCAAATATTTAAATCATGATAATTTAAATTATTAGGTTGAATAGCGAAGCAATAATTTTATCATTCATTCTCAGATTCATTTAATAGACGAGAGCAAGTATTATCTAATTTTTTTATTAAATGATTACGATCTTTCCAAATAATCCATGTATTTCCAGATTTTTCAAAATGGAATCCATCATATTCTTCCTTTATTTTTTTTAGAGTCTTTTTAACAAAACTCCAAGAAAATTCAGTATCTTCGACAATTTTTGCAATGGCAACAGGGTGGTTTATATCAAGATTCTCATTAAAATAATCAATTATTTTCTCAAAACCAGTTTTAGGAGGGTTTTCTATTTCAGACATTATGGTTAAAGTATTATTAGCTTTTTAATCATTTTAATCATATAATCCTTTTTATATTAACAAACAAACATTTATAATGTGTCATTATTGATTAATTTTTGTTTGAGCTTGATTTATTATTGCTCATTGTTTATATCTAAGAGATATGATGTTGAGTAAACCTAAAACGTTAGAACAAATTATTCATGATCTAGTTAATAATAAGTTAAGTAAAGCAGAAGTTAATACCTTACTCATTTCGCTAATCGAGGAAAGTACCAGTATTGATTATAGAATTAAATATATAGAAGAATATGGAAAATATGTTATTAGAGATGAAGAGAATTTTAAAATCCTTGAAAATTATTTAATTTCAGATGAAAATCATCTAGTGCGGAATCTTGCTGCTAAAATTCTTTTTTATCAATTTCCGAAAATATCCTTTAATCCATTGAGATGCGTAATCCAAAATGAAAAATCAATCTATGTATTAAATACTCTTTTTAATCTATTTAAAGAATCTAATGAACAAATTTTAGAATCCTTAAAAACAACATTATTAGAAAGACTTACTGATATCTATGAAGTAAATTCGAAAGAAGCATATTTTTTATTAGAAATTGAAAGTCAATTGAATCCTGATTTAGAGGTTGGGTTTTTTAAACCTGTTAAAAGAGATAGACATATCATATCGTTGGACTTTGCCGGAAGAAAACTTGTTGAATTACCTGCTTCCATTGGAGATTTATCAAACTTAGAATATTTAAATCTTTGGGATAATAATTTAACCAATTTACCAGATTCAATTGAATGTCTTTCAGCTTTGAAATATTTATATTTAGATTGGAATAATTTTGAAAAATTCCCAAATATTCAATGGTCCAAGTTAAAATCACTTAGAAAGTTAAGTTACACTAATAATTCTAAGTTAAATAGACTTCCTTATTCATTATTCAGACTTATTAAGAAAAATTTTATCAAAAAATATATTGATGAAGGAATCACTCCTGAGGAAGCTCCAGTATTAGGTTTATTAGAGCTTCTTACAGGAATGAAATTAAAAAAATTATTAAGAAAAAAGGATATTTCAAGCTTATATGCTTGCGATTATATAGTAAACCTTAATGGAAACATCACTGGAATATATTTATATGGATATCACAGTTTTCAAATAAATCTTATTCCAGAACAATTAAGGATTTCAAAGTTTATTGAAGAACTTGTCTTAAGGGATCAAAATATAGACGTCATTCCTGAATTCATTAAGAATCTCAAGTCATTAAAATGTTTAGATTTAATGAGAAATAATATTAAAGTTATCCCAGAATTTTTAGGTGAATTATTATCCTTAGAAGTTTTAGATTTAGGAGAAAATAATATACAAGAAATACCAGATGCAATTAAAAACTCTAATATAGACCTTTGGATATGAGTATTTTGTTAATTTACTATTTTCGCATTTGAATAAATTTACCAGATTTCATTAATTCACACGGTTTTAAATAACTAATATTTGATTTTTCTACGAAATCTTCTAAAAGTTTAGTCCACTTCTCAAAACTTTTTTTACCCGCACTAAATGGTCCAGGCGTAGACATTCCAGCCATCATTGAATCATCAATTATTTTATACCCCGAAACAATACCCTCTTCTAAAAGTTTACAACCTTCATTCAATTGAATAGCCATAACAAGGTCGAGATCGAAAAGTCCAGCTTTAATATCCTTATTCATAATTGGTTGTCCGTCCTTCCATTCAAAAAGCCCTTTCCCTATTTTCCTTCCTAATTTTCCTTCATTAACTAATTTTGTTAAAATTTTTCCTGGAGCAAATTGAGGAGAGATTACATCTTCAAAATATTTCATGACATTATAAATAACATCAAGACCTAAATAGTCCCATCTTGCAAATGGCCCAATCTCCATTAACTCTTTTGCATCCGCATCTATTTGTTCTAACGGAATATGATTTTCAATTGCAAAATCAAGTAGCCAATTCAAATAAGCACTAGTTCCTATTGTAAGCCGATTCACAATGAAGCCAGGACTCTCTTTTTCAAGAACAGGTAAAAATCTCTTTCCTTTTAACGCAGGAAGTTGTTGACAAACTTTTTTAGCAATTTCTACTGTTTTTTTTGAAGTTTTATCACCCTTAATAATTTCGATTAATCTAAGTACAACAATAGGAGTAAAAAAATGACATCCAATTACTTTATCTGGTCGTCCAGAAGAAGAAGCAATTTTTGTGATGCTCATTGTTGATGTATTTGTAGCTAAGATTGTATGTTTGGGGGCTAATGTCCCTAATTTGTCAAAAAGGTCTTGTTTAAGTTTCATAATCTCTGGTATTGCTTCAACAATGAAATCTGCTTGTGAAACAGCCCTTTTTAGATCTTCTTCTTTTATTAGATTTTCCATCAGATTAGAAGCTGTTTGTCCCTCTTTTAGCTTTCCTTTAGCTTCTAATCTTTTTAAACCATTTTCAATTTTGTTTGCTGCTTTCTCGAGAATTATATTGTTTAGATCATTTAGTATTACCGGTTTAAAGCCACCCATTAAAGCAACTTGGGCTATTTCATGACCCATAGTTCCAGCACCAATAACAGTTATTAAATTTATATCATCGATATTACTCATCATTTTAATCTTCATTTCCAATGTTAATAATTTTAGTTAAAACATAAACTTAAGCTTTATTTCCTTAAAAAAATGTGATTTTGATTAAATAAAAAAAGTTGAAAACAAATACCATGAAAGCATCATTGTTCCTATTCCTAGAAAAATTGAAATGGGCAAACCAGGTAGAATTTTATTTCTTTTTAATCCGGAAATAGTAATCCCAGTACCAATTAATATTGCAAAAGCAGTAAAAATCATCACTATTAAGTTATTAGATTGAATAAGAGCGCTAGAAGTAAGCATGCTGTAAAATGCGAGATCACCTATTCCAATCTCTAATTTCGAAGTGTCATACTCATATTCTCCGGTTTCTATCTTTTGCTTTAATTCAGGTTCTGATAAAGCATTCCCTTCCTCTGGATATGATGCAATATCAATCATTTGCTTGATTGGTCCATGCTTATAAAGCACAGCGAAAATATCCCAACACGAAATCCCAATTAGGATGGCTAAAGTAGTCCATAAGGGCATAAAAACTCCCATTGTTGCTCCAATTAATAGGCCTATATATAGAACAATAAAATTTTTAATTTTTATTGATCTTGATGTGAAATATAAATAGAGCATTATTATTGTAAACACTGCTGCTAGAAGGATCAATTCATAGTAAAATAAATAGAATAAAAGTGGCATTTTGTAAAATAATAAATATATTAAAATATAACCAAAAAAATAAGTTTGGAAAAATCCAATAAATCCAAAACTAAATCCAAAGATATACATTAAAACACCAATACCTTTTCTTTTAATTACGAAAATAATTATAAATGCTGAGACAACTGCTAGCGCTGTATAAATTAAACCATTAAATAGTCCTCCTAATGCGCCCATTTCACTTTCTGAAAAATATCCGCCGTCTATCCGAATTCCTGCTTCAATATAAGCTAAATAGGCTAAAATCCCCGCTATAGCCACGACGAGAATAATTGGTATAGGATACATTTTTCTTTTTATCCTATAAGTCGGAAAAAAGTGAGGGATAAAATCTTTTTTAATAATTTCCTTATCTTCTGGTAATTCTGTCATATTCTCGAATGATTATAAAAATATAATATAATTTTTTAATTTGTTACATTAATCATAACTTAAATACCTATTAATAACAATTTTAATCCTAATCTTCTGACATCTTCACCGCTGAAAGAAACTTCTTATAGAACGTAACTTTTTTTAGTCTGATAATGCCAAACCTTCAGAGATATGAACAAAAAATTCGTAAATACAAAGAAAAATTAAAAAATTTAATTACACGAATAGGAATTTCTTACCCTAAAGAATTTGAATTAATAGATGAAGTATCAGAAAAGTTAATATTGCCATGTCAATTAGGAATTCTTTTTTTTGGAGATTTTGACATCATTTACTTTGAAAAAATTAAAAATCATTTAAATCATGTATTTGATTCTTTTTTTTTTGATATTAAAAATTTGGGTGAATATAATTTTACTAGTGAGATTTTTTCTAAAGGTGTGAAAAAGGAATACAAAGAAATGAAGAAGTCTTCTAATAAAATTAAAATACATCCAACAAATAAATTCTATCAAATTTTAATTGATGAACGAATTAAGAAAAATCTTGGAATGATAATTGCAATTACTAATCTTCCGATATATTCAAGCACCGATGATAATGTTTTATTTTTATATGGAGAAGCTCATTTAAAACATCGTTGTGCAGTAATATCCTCATTTGAATTAAAAGAAAATTATTATAATACGCCAGAAAATCATTCAATTTTTGCAAAACGAGTTATTAAAGAAATTTGCCATGAAGTTGGCCATTTAATCTTAGGTCCTGATCATTGTCACGATAATTTGTGCGTTATGCGATTCTCGAATGAAATAAATGAAATTGATAAAAAATCTAGTAGATTTTGCTATAAATGTAATTTGAAACTTAATGAAATTAGAAAAAAGTTTAACTTTTAAGATTTAGAAATTCTTAAAAAGAGATAATAGGTAATTTGTGGATAAACTCCTTAACTAATTCTACTCGCTCCTTTCTCTCTTGTTTATAATATCGGAGAGGATAAAGTTCATTAATTACAAATTTGTATATTTCTATCCAAGTTTTAGCAATTTTACTAATTTGGTAGTTTCTAGCAACCATTTTCGCATTTTCGCCCATTTCTGCTCGTAAATCATCATCTTTGAGTAAAGTCACGACCTTATCTTTGAAATCATCAAGATTATCAGCGAGATACCCTGTTTTACCATGTTGAATAACATTTGAAATTCCTGTTGCGTTAGCCCCTACACAGGGAGTACCCTGTGCCATTGCTTCGATTAATACTAAACCTTCTGCTTCGATCCATGACCAAAGACAAGATAAATCAGCAGTGTTATATAATTTTAATAGATCTGTAAAGGGTACATGACCTAGGTAAGAAACATTATCTTTATAATGTTTCTTGTTAATTAATTTCTTAACTTGGGAGCTTGATGGTCCATCACTTCCTACCAGTACTAAGTGTGAATCTGGTACTTCTTTTTGGATTTTTTTGAACGTTTTAATTATACTTAATTGGTGTTTTTCAGGAGATAGCCTTGAGGCATATAAAAGAATCTTTTTACTATCCAAATTGTACTTTTCTCGTATTCCGTTTTCTTTTACATCAGTAAAATATAAATCAGAGATTCCATTGGTCAAACATACAATAGGTTCTTTAAATCTTTGATCTCTAAGTAAATCTTTTTTCGATTTCGTTGGAACCGAAACAAGATCATATTTATCAAGAACATGTCTTTCATATCGCCAAACCCAATCCATTCTCGAAAGTAATTTTCCAAGAACAGGAATATACTGGGCTGTATAAAATGAAAGTGGGGAATTATGTGTCCCTACCATCGGAATACCCAAATATTTAGCCCAATTAATTGCTAAAGATCCAAAGCTCGCATGTGTATGAATATGTGCAATATCTAGATAATCATGAGAACAAAAAAAATACCTATGGAGAGGAAAACTGAGTACAAAACCAGTTTTAGGAGCTATCTTTGCACCAAAAAAGTTATGGAGGTGGAGATTTTGAGGTTTGGTCTTAGGGGTTTCAATCCCAGGTGCGAATACATGTACGTTATGTCCAGTATATTTAGCAATTGCTTCAGCAAGATTTCTACAAGCAATTGCAGTTCCATTCACTTGTGAATACATAGAAGTGAAAAATCCGATATCAAGTTTTTGTTTAACCATATTGTGTCAAAGAAAAATGCTTTAAGTTTCTAGAGAAGTCCTTAAGAATAAAAACCATGATTTTTATTTTATAATTTAATTAAACACATGTTTATATAAAAAGATACGATATTTAATAAAAAAAATTCGATTTTTTAATAAGAAAATAAAGCTTCAAATTAAAGTTAATTGATATAACTTAGGAAATGGTTAATTAAATGATTAGATAAATCGATTAATTATGAAAATTTTAATGAATAATGGTTTCCTCATAAAAAATATATTAAAACAATTTTGACAACAAAAATTTTTTATTTGAATTTTTTCATAGTAAACTAGCCTTTTATATAATATTCCATTAAGATATCTGAATATATCCCTTAAATCATCAGTTATGGAAACTTTAGTTACAAATTCTATAAAATCATGATAATCTGATTCAAATTTAGTAAAAATACCTAAAATTCCACTTTAAATTGATTTTTATTCTTATATAACATCTTTATTTTGATTCGTGATTATTAATTAAACAATTTTTAAATTTTAAATAACACTTTTAATGTAAACTCCTTTATGAAATACATTTTTGGACATGAATTTAAAATAAAAATAATAAATTTTTTTTGGGTAGTGCAATAACTTATAGTTATGGACGCAATTGAGGAAAAAAAAATTATTAATGAAATTATGAATCAAAGAAGATTATCATATTCTATTGAGGTTTTAGAAGTCCAAGGGAATAAATATACCGTGCGTAATAATTTTGGTTCTACAATTACTTATGTGAAAAAAGGAGAGATTTATTTCACAGAAGCAGAGTTAGAATAAAAGTTAAAAATTACTTACTTCTAAAAGTCTTTTATCTTTTAATTAATAAAAAAATAGGTTATATTAAATTTTAGATAAGAATTTAAAATAATAATTTTATAAATAAATTAATATCATTAATAAAATATTATAAAATAACCAGTTGATAAAATATTCGCCGAAGAAGGATAGGATCTGACAGTACAGAGAGTAAATTCATTGAAAAGTTTCGAGCGGTTCTTGATGACCATACATTACTTTCAATCTACAATAAAAAAAAGCGATCATTTTGTATTATTCGAAAAGATTTAGCAAAATCATACGAGATTGAAGTTGATGCTTCAGAAGCTCCTGTTTTAAATAAAATACTAAATGATCCCGAACCTTATGAAAGTTCGATGGCTGATTTGAAAATATTAGAGGAAGAAATATTTCCAATAAATCAAGCGTTTCAGAAAGTATTCGGATTAGATAAAGAACTTAAATTGAATTCAATTAAGTTGGCAATTGGTAGCAATTATAATGATTATGCAACAATTGGAGAAAATGATTTGATTAAGTTCGATGTTAAACCGACTCTGAGTGGTTTAATGAGATTTATAAAAGAAAATAAAGAAAGTATTTTAGGATTTTTAGATTGTGAATATATAAGTGAAGAGGGAAATGTAATATATCTAAGTTGTGGGAAAAAAAATTTATCCGATAATATTGCTTCAGTTAAAGTGTTAATCCTTGCATCTATGCAACAAAGAGGATTTTTTCTTCAACAAGAACATAAATATTATGGACTTCAACTTTATTTAATCATAGAATCCAGAAAACCAAATGATATTAAATTACTTGAGTTATTAAGGGAATTAGATATTGATTGGGAATTAGTATATTTTAGAAGAAAACTTGCAATTCATGATTGGACAGAGATAGAGTGTGAAAGAAACTCAGAGAATCTTAAAAGTTATCTTCGCGCAAAATTTGAAACCTTAAATTATTTTGATGTAAATAATATTATACGATTAGTAGTAAAAAATCAATTACCTTTTAAAGTTGCTCAAAAAATGGCTTCTTTGTTATATAAGATGAAAAATCAGCGATCTACTCAATTTCAGGATAGAAGGTTTCAGGAGAGTTCGTATCAAGAAGAACAAATTCAACAGGACGAGTATTCAATTACTCTTAAAAAAGCAGAAGTTGCTGCTGCAGCTAAACTCGCTTGTGCATACTTGGGTATCCAAAAAAAGATAAAGTATGATCGAGATATATCTGATGCGGAGATTCTTAAATATGAAACAGAATTAACAAACATTTAATTTCCCCTTTTTATTTTTAATTTAAAAAAAAATCATGAGAATTATGAATTATACAAAATAATCATTGTTCATTCGGTTAATCCATAAGATTGTTTTAATAACTTATGATTTACATTTCCGATTGTTATACTTTTTCCTGTTTTAATGTTATTTACTGTATAAATTGCTGGAGCAAATAATCCCGGATCAATCTCATAAAAATTGTAATTTGCAGCTTTAAATGTCTCTATAAAGGGTTTTCCGTAGCTAGAAGATGTATTAGCCGGTGCTTTTTTAAGAAGTTCAAATAATTCTTCTTCTTTTTCTTTCTCAACATTTACAGTATAATAAGTTAAACCCGCAGCACTTATTGAATCGTTTGTACGTCCCATTGCTCCAAGATCATCTTTTGCTATGGGAGCAATCGTTGTAGCACCAAAACCATCACATATCTTATCAATTGGAAATTTTATTTCATGTAATTTATGGATTCCTGTTTCTACTACTCTAGCGGCTACTTGAATAGAACCCGTCAAACTTGCAGTTGGAGCGCATATTGCATATGTATTATTTGGATCAATACCACATTTATTAGCTACAATATCCATAACTTCTTCATTTGGCAATTTTGGAGTTTCAAAAACAATAATAGCACAATTTGAATCGTCAGTATAATCTAATTCTTCGAATATTTTTTCTACTTGACTCTTAGCACGAGCAGGTCCTGAACCTAAGGATTGAAATATAACTTTTTTTTTCAATTCTCCATCTTTTTCAACTTCCTTTTTCAATTTAACATTCCAACCCGCTAGCTGAGAAGCCATACACGAGATTAGTGGTTCTGAAGTATAAACATTAACACTTGGTATGTAATGTCCATCAAGATTATAAGAAGAAAATTCAACTGTCCCTAAACCACCCATGCAAATTTCACCAACAAGTTTTCCTCCACCCCAAGATGCTTTACTCATATCAAGAATAGTAGAACCATTTTCTAATTTATGTATCTTTGCTTTATAGTATTCCTTATTGTATATGATTTTTTCAGTGATATTTTTAGCCAATTCATTAATTTTTACGTGATGCACTTATTTTCACCTTATTAAATTTACTTTTTTTAATTGAGTATTTATTATTAATTTGATAATTTAATTTAATATAATATTAATTTTGCATTTATGATTATCTACTTCTATATATGATGAATGACTCGAAAAACAAAATAGAAAAGTTTATTGAAGCCATAAAGATTGTAAAGGATAACTTTCTTGAAAGTTTGAAAGAAATGAACTCATCTATTCATATATATACACATTTAGATGCTGATGGACTGAGTTCAGGTGCAATCCTAGGTAAATCCTTATTTAGAGAAAATATTCCCTTTCAAATTACCGTTTTACGTCAATTAGAAAAGGAAGAAATTAAAAAAATCTCTGATAATGTTAAAGAATTTAAAAATTTCTTAATATTTACTGATTTTGGTAGTGGCCAGTACCTAGAACTTCAAAGACAACTACTTTTAAAAGAAAATTTTAATTCTTTTATTATATTAGATCATCATCTACCTCAGAATATATCATCTAAGGAAGATATTGATTTAATTAGAGAAGTCCATAAAAATTCATATCAATGGCACCTTAATCCTTATTTTTTTGGATTTGATGGAAGTTTAGAGATATCTGGAGCTGGTTTAAGCTACTTTTTTGCGAAGGTTTTAAATGAAAAAAATATTGATATGTCACCAATTGCCCTTGTAGGAGCAATCGGTGATATTCAAAATCAAGGTCCAAACAAATCATTTTTTGGTATAAATTCAATAATTTTAGAGGATGCCAAGAATCTCGGACTTATTGAAATAATAAATGATTTAAATTTTTCTTCGTTAAAACCTTTAAATGAAGCAATTGCTTATTCTAAAGAGATTAATCTGCCTGGATTAACTGGTGATGTCAATAGAACTCTTATATTTTTACAAACTTTAGGGATATTGATGGAAAATTCAAAGGGTGATATACGAACCCTAAATGAACTTAATAAGGATGAAAAACAAAAGATTTCTACTGCAATAATTGAATATGCCTCGGTAAAACTTGATATAGACCCCAGTGAAATCGTAGAAAAATTAATAGTAAATAGATATTTACTGAAAAATGAGGATGTTGGTTCAGAATTCTATGATATATCCGATTTTTCTAATCTTTTAAATGCCTGTGGCCGAACAAATAGTGCTTCATTAGGAATCGCCATAGCAATGGGAGATAGAAAAATAGCATACCAGAAATCTCAAGCAGTACTGTTAGATTATAAGAACTTGTTAATGAAGAGTCTTAGATGGTTAAAAGAAAATCAAAAAATTCAACAAAAGGAATATATTCAATATTTTTTCGGAGAGGATAGTATTCCAGAAAAAATTATTGGAACTATTGCTTCAATGTTAGTTTTTGAAAATAGTGAAGGATTTGATAAATCGAAACCCATATTTGGTTTAGCAATAAGAGAAGATGAGAATGTTTATAAAGTTTCTGGAAGAGCACATAAATATATAGTAAACAAAGGTGTAAATCTTTCACATGTAATTAGAGAAGCGTGTGAAAAATCAAATTTAGATGTATTAGGTGGTGGTCATCCTCCGGCAGCGGGAACAAAAATCCCTATTGATAAAGCAGAAACATTTCTTGAAAATTGCAATATTGCAGTGCGAAATCAATTACAGAATAAATAGTTATATATATCAAAAAAATTTAATTTAGATCTGATAGATCTCTCCCGTTTCAGGAGCCACTGAATTGTATTCTTTTTTAACTAATTCACTTGCTAAGCTAGTTGTTGATTTATTATCTCCATGAACACAAAAAATATCCCTATTTGAATTTCTTAGAAAATTTAATTTTTCTATATAATTTTGAAGGTGAATTTTATCAGCATGACTTGAGAAATCAAAATAATCATAATCACATTGCGCTACGATGCTCAAATCTGTAAAATTTTTGTTTTTTCTTCTCGATTCTTTATACTCGAAAATTCCCTCCTCTAATAAATTTCTCCCTGGTGTTCCTTCCACTTGATATCCTACTAAATAAATTGCTGATAAAGGATCTGATAATATTGTTTGGATGTAATCAATTACAGCACCTCCCTTAAGCATACCAGAAGGGGAAATTATTACACTACTGAGGTTTTTTATTTTTGCTCTAGTTTTAGGTCTAGTTACATATTGAGTTTTCTTTAATGCTTTCCTAAATAACTTTATATCTTTTATATATTCTGGATATTCTAAAAATAAAGTAGATATTTTTCTTGCTAGGCCATCAACAAAGATTTTTCCAGAGTAATTATATTTCTCTAAAATTAATAAAGCTTCTTGAGACCTTGCTAAACCGAAAGCCGGTATTAGGACACTACCTCCATTATCAGTGATTTTAATGACTTTTTCTACGAATTTTTTCTCAAGTTTTTCTCTAGGGGGATGTTCTTTAAGAGCATATGTAGATTCAATGATTAAAGCATCAATCTCAGGAATATCTTCAGAGTTAGCAGGATATACCAAATTAGTATTTTGTGTATTGATATCACCTGAATATAAAATTGTTTTATTGTCTACATCGAGTAAAATTGATACACTTCCGGGAATGTGCCCTGCATCTAGAAATGTTATATAGAAATTATCAGAAATCTTTTGTCGAGTTCCATTTTTAAGGAAATATGAATTTTGTTTTAAGTAATCTAATTCTCTATATCCAAAAGGATAAGGATAATTTGATATTTTTATCATATCTCTTATCAGAATTTCAGCTACTGCTAAAGAAATAGAATTTGTAAAGAATGGGATCTTATCATTCTTATATAATAAAGGTAAAGCACCAGAATGATCAATGTGGCTATGAGTCAATGCGATTGCTCTCAGATTTTTAATATTTGTATTAAAAGGGAATCTCTCTTCTCCTCTGAATCGAATCCCATAATCCAACATACATTTTGCACCATTTTGGGATTCTATTAGTATAGCACTTCGTCCAACTTCTCTACATCCCCCGAGAAAAGAAATAGTAACCATTTTTAAATGTCTCTAAGAATATTTTTTGCTATAAAACACTTACTATATAGTGTATACAATTAGAAAGATAATAATTTTATCAAATTTAATGAAAAAAGATTAAAAAAACTCAAGAAGTAATACTTTTTTTTACATTTTTTTCAATTCTTGTATCCATTGGAAAAGAAGAGATTAGTAAGAAATAGAAACGTTATTTGATTTTTTTTATAGAATTAGTCAATAAAGCGATAACATTATTAACATTTTTACCAAATATTTCGAGTATCTCTTCCCATGTAACAGGAGCTTCATCATCTTTCCAGCAGTCATAATCTGTAGACATAGCGACAGCAGCATAAGGGATACCCGCTTCATTTGCCAAAATTGTTTCAGAAGCGATGCTCATATTAATAACATCTGCGCCCCATAATCTAAACATCTCTGATTCGGCTCTTGTTGAAAATCTTGGACCTTCAATAGTAACAACAGTTCCTTTCTTATGATATTTAAGATTAAGATCTCTTGCTGTTTCAATAAGGATATTTCTTAACTCTTCTGAATAAGGGAAAGCCATTGGAGTGTGTTTCATATCTCCAGGAGCAAATTCTTCAAAAAAAGATACTTTCCTGAGCCTAGTAAAATCAATAAATTGATCAAGAATAACAAAATCACCTCGTCCAATTTGTTCTCTCAAGCTTCCGCAAGCTGTTGTTGCCAGTATATGAGTACAACCTTGATCTTTTAGTGCTTGTATGTTAGCCCTATAATTTACTTGCGTTGGGGGAATAGTATGCTCTCTTCCATGTCTAGCTATAAGAACCACATCAACATCACTAATTTTCCCCAATTTAAGTGAAGAAGTTGGTTTTCCATAGGGTGTATTAACTTCAATGTTCCTAGCATCCTTTAGAATGTCTGGATTGTCTAATCCTGAACCACCAATTATTCCTATTTTTACCATTATATTCACTATTTAGAGTTTTTAAATTATAATATTTAAAATTTTATAAATTATTTTTTATAAAAAATTGCATTTTAATGCTTGAGATTTATTTTCTCCAGCAGTAAATTCTAAAAGGTTATAATAATATATGAATTACTGAAAAATTTATTTCTAAACCTTAATTTACTTTTTCATGCAAAAAACTAAAGTACTTGTTCTCGGATCATTAGCTTTCGATTATATAATGGGGTTCAAAGAAAATTTTATTAACGCAGTATCAATTGACCATGATAAAGAGGAATATCAAAGTACTGTGACGGCTGACAGTCGATATCAATTTTTTGGTGGAACAGCCGGTAATATTGCTTACAACCTAGGATTATTAAATTTAGCAAAAGTGTCGTTATTTGGTTCAGTAGGAAATGATTTTGAGAGATTAGGATATAAGGAACATATAAGTCAATTTAAAAATATAGACTTACTTGTTGATGTGCATGATGATCTATTCACGGCAGCTTGTTATATTGTGAATGATATTAAATCCAATCAAATGATCATTTTTCATGGTGGTGCTTTAGACAAATGTAAGGACATTAATTTAAAGGAAAAAATTACTAATCCGGAGGATTTTATTTACGCAATAAACTCAACCCAAAGTGTTGAAGCTATGACAAATTTTGCTATTCAATTAAGTGATTTAAAGATACCATCGATATTTGATCCTGGTCAAGTTACGCCACTTTTCCAAAAGGAAAGTTTAATCCAGATACTTAAAAAGTCAGAAATTTTAATTGGTAATGCTCATGAAATAACAAAAATTAAAGAGATATCTGAATTAACTGAAGAAACAATACTTGAACATGTTAAAGCTATTATTAAAACAATGGGTCCTGAAGGGTCTGAATTAATCTACAAAGATAAGAAAGATAAAATTTTTAGGATTCACATCCCAATAGCACCTCCAAAGAAGGTTGAAGATACTACTGGGGCTGGTGATGGGTATCGTGCAGGAATATTATCAGGATTAACTTTAGATATGACATTATTGGACTCATGTAGGTTAGGAGCAATAATAGGATCATTTGTAGTTGAAACTAATGGAGCTCAAACTCAAATTTTTAATCTTTATAAAGTAAGAGAAAGATTTATGAAAACTTTTGGTTATATTCCACCAGAATTAGAAAATATATAAAAAAGTTAAAGTAATTTAAAAACTCCTTAACTGAGTCAGTTTATGGTTTCTTTATTCTTCAACAGGAATTTTTATTAGTGAAAGAACGTCATAGCCGATTAATTTATCTCTGCCATGTAAACTTCCTGTTAGCTCAATTATAAAAGCTATGCCTACTACTTCACCACCAGCTTTTTCTACTAAATTACACGCTGCTTTAGCTGTCCCTCCGGTTGCTAATAAATCATCGAACACCAATACTTTATCTCCTTTTTCAATTGCATCAATATGCATTTCAATACTATCTGTTCCATATTCAAGTTCATAAATTTCACTTAGGGTATTGTATGGTAATTTCCCTGGTTTTCTCATTAGGATAAATCCAGCATCGAGTTGATAGGCCAAAACTCCACCCCATACATAACCACGAGCTTCAATAGCAGCTACTTTCGTAATTTCTTTATCTTTATAGTTGTTAATAATTCTATCACAAGATTCTTTAAATGGGGTGTGAGCTTTACATAAAGTTGTGATGTCTTTAAATTGGATTCCCGGTTTTGGCCAGTCTGGAACATTTCTTATATATTTTAATAGTTTATCTTCCATTTTTTATCCATCCCATGCTATTTTTTCTTAAATTGATTTTTTTTTATGTATTGCATTTATATATTTCTTACATTGATTTTTTATCCATTCCATTTATTTATTTCTTAAAACGATTTTTTCAAATAAACCTTAATTTACTTTTAATAATTAGAAAAAATTAAATAAAAATTAAAGTATAAGAAATATATTAAAGATAAATAAAAAATAAATTGTAAATCTGGTTACATTTAAATGAAGATCTTACTTTTTGGGCCAGCTGGAGCAGGCAAGACATCTCTAATGAGAACAACTTGTTTAGGATATAATTTTATGAAAGTTTTAAATTTAAAACCGACTAAAGGTGTTTCAAGAGAAAATTTTATTTTTCGTGGTATAATGGAGCTTAACGTATGGGATCTTGGTGGACAGGAAAGATATATGGAAAGGTACTTTTCAGAATCCCAACGTGAACTGATTTTTTCAGAAGCAACTACAGCTGTTTTCATGGTTGATTCTTCAGCAATTGATCCTGAAGTACGTGACATTTTTGATAAATTTTTAAAATATGTATTTGAATTTTCTCCTAAAATCAATATGATCTATGTTTTATTGAATAAAATTGATTTACAGGAATCGAAGGAAGATGAATATTATGAAATATTAACGAAAGATCTAAATGGTGGATTACTAGAAAAGCTTTCTTTTACTCCAGTCTCTGTAAAAGAAGGTAGTGCTCAACATAGGTTAATTGAAATTCTTGATTTTGAAATTCAAAAGAATACTCTATCAATGCAACGATTGGGAAAAATACGTCATTTGTTAGATGAACTAAAAATCAATACTTTATCAGAATATCTTTTATTTAATCAACCCGATGGTTTGTTAATTTCCTCTACATTTGGTAAATTTGAATCAAAACCACTACAATTTATGAAATTCGAAATTGGAACTTTAGATTCTAATATTTACAGTATTTATCAACACATTATGGAACTCCAAAACATATCGAATCTTTCACCATTATCATTATCAACTATTGTTTACGAGTCAGATAATTGTTGGATTTTAGTGAAAGAAGTAAGTAATGGAGCCGTTCTAATGGCAGTAACAAGGAACAAACGGCGAGAAGTCTTTTCCAGTGTAATGAATGCACTGACAGGAGACTCTTTCGAAAATTTAAAGTTATATTTGAAATCTTCTGAATATTAATATTCAAGTTAAAAAATAGAACAGTAGCAAAGGATTTTAAACTCTAAAACCCTTTGAACTATAGTTTGTTCCAT
>JAHPZE010000051.1 GCA_019058365.1 Promethearchaeota archaeon
AAACGAAGAACGTTGAAAACATTTATAATTCTTCATTCATTTATAAAAATACCCTTTAATTCTTTTTTTTTCATTTTATTAAAAATTGAGCAAAAAAATTCAAAATTTAACCAGGTATTTTTACTCTTCTTCTCGCCACTTCTTTTAAAAGAAGATGATTTACCATTTTTTTGTCGCTTTGGGTAACTTCATTATGAGGAGTTATTATCTCATTAATATAAATATCATCCCTATTAGGATGAGGTAAAACTTGTTCTAGGTGCATCTTAATTAAGTGAAAAAAAAGTAATTTATAAAATTTCCTATTAATCTTTAGAAAAAAGAGAAAATTAATACTTATTTTTAAATTCGGTCAATTCTAAATTTATTAATACAAATTTTCATACTTTGTATAAAATCTTGACTGATTTCATGATTAGTAGTAAAAAGCTTATCACATTTAAATCCAGCTCTATTCTTATGACCTCCACCTCTATAATTTCTAGCTAATTCCCGGCAATTGACATAATCACTATGGATAATTATTTCGTTATATCGAAAGTCAATCCCTATATAACATTTTATCTCAGTAAAATGCTCCTTTAATATAGATACTATTTTTCCCCCACCAAGCTTAGCAAAAGAAATTAAAATTTCACCAAAATCTTTAACATCTATCATTTTTATATGATTTAGGGCAAATTCAGTTTGATTACTTTCCAATTGTTTTACTTTCACTAACTCTTCATCAAACCAAGGATCTTCAAACTTTCCAATAGACATTAAATCAACAATTTTTTTCTTAACATCATCTAATTCATATCCTCTGTTGTAAGCAATAATCGATTGAAGATTGGATGCAATTTCATACTTTTTTGTTTGGAAATCTATATCTCTAGAAAATTTGGCAATCTTGTTAGCAACATAATCATCTGGTAAATAATAATCTTTAACAATTTCGGCGCTGCACCTCTTAGGATCATTTAGATAAAGCTCCAGTAATTTTTCTAATTCTTCTTTATTATAATTATCTATTAAATGATGGTCATACCAAAATATTTTACAATCCTTATCTTTCGCCCTACTAAATAGAATAAATAATTCTCTAAAATCTTCATTAAAACCGATATCAGAAATAATAAATTGGTTTTGCAGAGGAAACTTATTAAAAATTTTTTTTACAAGATCTCTAAAATTTGTATAATGAGCATAATATAATTTCATTTCTTGCGTTTTATCTTCATTAAAATAATCGAAATATCTCTTAACGATTGCTTGTGAACCTAATCCATCAAGATCTAATTCATGAGTAATAGAAATAATCATTTTTTTTAACTTGTTTAGAATATAAATTAATAATATATCATTAGAAATAAGTGATTTTTAGAATAATGTTAAAAATGGTTTAACTTTCTCTCTTCCTTCGGCATTCTCAATACACTCTAGAATTCTTTTAGATAGATCCTTTTTTTTTTGAAAATATATTCTCATTATATCATCTAAAGATTTATAGGGATATCTTTCCACTAACGCAAGATCTCTTCTTGAACACCCACTTTGTCGCATACAACAATAAGAAAGTGAACCAAAACATACAATTTCAGAATCCCAATTATTTTCTTTCGAAAATTCCTCCTTAATTCGGATAAATTCGTCAGTTCCAAGACCTAGATCCTTCAATCTTTCATCTCTTCTGCATTTAAAACCATATGTAAGCGAATATCCTGGTTTACAACAAAATGTTAAAGCACGATAATCTCCCCCCATGCATATTGGTACCGGGGCATTATTTTCCCATCCTGGAAGGTTCCTAATTTTATCTTCTTCTAACTTCAAATTATTCTCATATAGCCTAAATTTGTAATAACCCTAAATAAATATAATAAGAGGGCTCGGTACGGGAATTATTCCGAAAAGAATATGTTTCTTTCCGTTTGAACCCGTCTGTCCCCGGTTGTAAGGATATTTTCAAACCTCTAGGGATTCACAGTCCCCAATATTAGACGTTATAGCTTATATAACCATAACTCTAACCACTATACGAACCGAGCCATAGTTTTTTTTTTATAATAATAAATCTAAATGTTTACTTATAAAAAAATTTAATTATCCCTATTGGTTTTCACTTACCACGGAAATTATATATTTTAGACATTGATTAATTGCACTATCAAGTTTTCCAGAATTATCAATAATTATGTCGGCTTCTTGAAATAATTGATAACTTTTTGCTCGTTCTATTCTTTCTTCTAATAATTCTGATCCTTCTCTTCCTCGATCTTTTAAACGTTTTATAGTTGTCTCAAGAGGCACATAAATGAAAATTACTTTAAGATTTTTATAAATATCTCGTGTTTTTTTCACAATTGACCGACTTACATTAACAATAACGGGGTGCCCCTCTTTAAGAAAATCTTCAATTGTTATAGGAATTCCATAGGATAAACGGTAAATTTGCCATTTGAAGGCAAATTCTCCTTTGTTCTCCATTTTTTTGAATTCTTCTGGAGATATTGAAAAGTTTTTTTCAGTTTCAGAAGGTGGTCTCGTAATAAATCTTTTCGGAGCATAAATCTGCTTCAAATACGAGGGATATGCTTCTAACACTCCTGAAATTATTGAATCTTTGCCAGAACCAGAGTTTCCTACAACCAAAAATAATGTACCAGTGAACTTTTTTGACATTTGCTTGATAAATTATAAAAAAAAAATAAATTATATCCATTTAGGAAACAATTAAAATATAAAAAATCATAAAGACTTATAAGAATAATTTATGTTAACTAACTTGAAAAAACAAATTATTATTCAAAAATAAAACTTCAAATTTTAGACTTAAGAGATGGCGAAAAAAAGTTCTATATCAACTTCAAAGATCTCAGACATTCCTGAAAGTTACCAAAGATATTTAGATGAAATTCATACTATATCTAGTAGAAAAAAAGGTGGATGGGTTACAAACAAAGAAATTGCAGAAAATCTTCATGTTGAACCCGCCTCCGTATCAGGAATGCTCGAAAAATTAAAAAATAAGGGATTAATTAAATGGGAACCTAGAAAAGCCATTAGATTAACCGAAGAAGGTAAAAAAATTGCTAAACAGTTAAGTGAAATTCACAACCTCCTTTACCAATTTTTCGCAAGAGTTTTGAAAATAGAAGATCAAAAAGTTATTGAGAATCTATCTTGTGAAATAGAGCATCATATTACTCGAGATGTAAAAACTTCATTAGAACAATTTCTATCACAATATTTGGATAGTTAGATTTAATTATAATCTTTAATTCAATGGTACAACCAACTTAAAAAAATTCTTTAAATGTATTAAAAATGTCTGATGACTTAAAAGAAAAAATTAGTTATGTAAATAAAATATTTGAAAATTTTTCTAACTTTATTGAATTAAGTGATTTTAGATCTTTTTTATTATTTACTCTAACTAGCCAAGTTCCAACTAACATTTTGGCTCAAATCGGCTTGGGAGGGAATAAAGAAGTAATAAATTTACCATATAATCCTATATTCAATATTTATTATCAGAAAATTAATTTAATATCAGCAGGGTCTTTAATCGTTTACGTAAAAAAAGAAACTATCAGTGAAAAATTTATCTTAGATAAAGATGATCGAATAATTAAAAATTTTCTGAGTGCTAATGAAATGAGTCTTGCTTTTAGAGGTAAGGAAAAATTTCTCCTCCCAAAGATTAGTGATTGTACTGTTTATAATAACGATGGAAAATCTAATTTAAAAGTTAAAGTTGACGATTTATTCCATTCATTAGAAAGTTTCCTAGCAGTAGCTGAGCCAAATTTGCTCTTTGTTGTAGACGCCACTAATGAATCAGAATCTGATATATTATTTACATTTAATATGGTACCAGAGATGCCAGGTCGTATCGATCAAAAGGTTCTGAAAATCGATGTTTTTTTTGATAAGACTCATAAAACAAAAGATAAAACCTATTTAAAAAGAGAAGAAGATTATACAATAAAATATTTGAATGATATTAAAGAAATAAGCCATGCAGATACATATAAATCAGCTTTTTCATTAATTCTACATGTAAAATCATTTTCAAAACCATAGTATCACTCAATTCTTTTTATTTCTTCCATCTTTTTTTAGAGTGTAAAATAAAAAAAATGTATATTAGTATATTAATACTATTATTGCATTTATTAGAGAGTTGATAGAATTATATTCGTTAACAATTAAGCGATTAATACAATTAAAGGATTAATATAATCAATTTATATAACATCCGACAAAATATATTAAATATAATATTCAGTGATCAGTTTACATTTAAATATTTTGTAAAAAGGGTTGATGAAATGAAGATTATTACAATAAATTTGCCAGAAAAATATTTGCAGGCAATTCAAATTTTAAATGACATGGGAGTTTATCCCTCCCGAAGTGAAGCGATAAGAATTGCTTTAAATGATTTTTTAGAAAAAGAATTAAAAATGTACAATGATCTCGATGATAATAGCTTTAAAATGCTCATAAGAAGTAAAAACAACAAAAAAAATTAATCTTTTTTCTTTTTTTCATCTTAGATTTTAAATTTCCAATTTCAATGCATTATCTTTAATTCATTTGATTTACCAAAAAGAATTAATTAAAAAATTAAATAGAAAAAATGTAATAAAATTTGATATATTTATGTCTAATATTTTTAATGAATTATGAAGAACTTGAAATCTACGCAAATAATGATTTTACTAATGCTTTTCTCAAGTGCTTTGTTTCGCATAATGACCCCCATGGCAGAAGGAATTTCTTTTGTTTTGAAATTTAATGAAAATCAAGTACCATTCATAAATACATATCTCAAGATATAAATAGTCAACTGATTTATTTTCAATTAGATAAAAAGGAACTCAAGTATTATATTCATGCAACAAAAATATATATAAAGGTAAAATTAATGAAAATAACAATTATTGGAACAGGAAGATTAGGGAGTACTTTAGGGAAAATTTGGGCAGAAAAAGGACACATGATTATGTTTGGCTCTCAAGATCCCCAGAAAGCAATAAAGTTAGCTAATTCAATCGGATTCAATGCAACTGGTGGAACATATGAACAAGCTTCAAAATTTAGTGAAATAATCATTCTAGCAGTTCCATGGTCGGGTGTAAAAGAAATAATCAAAAAAGCAGGAGATTTAGAAGGTAAGATTATTGTAGATTCTACTACTACTGCTGCACCCAGTTTGGGAGGACTTTCAACAGAACCTACTCCGTCTGCGGCAGAAAATGTTGCAAAATGGGCAGTAGGGGCTAAAGTAATAAAAGCAGTTCATACTATTGGAGTAGAAAGTTTAAATAAAACACACTTTGGTACCCAAGAAGCAAGTTTATTTATTTGTGGAGATGATCTAGATGCAAAATCAAAACTTAAGCAATTAGGACAAGATCTAAGTTTTGAAGTTATTGATGCAGGGCCACTTACAAATGCAAGACTTATAGAACCTTTAGCAATACTTTGGATTGAATTAGCTTATAATCAAGGGATGGGGACAGATATTGCTTTTACTTTATTAAGGCGTAGGATGGCAAAGTAAACTAATTTATTAACTTTATTTTTCTCTTTTCTATTTCATTTTTATTTTGCGTTAGATTTCACTTAAGTTATAACTTTAATATATAAAATAAAATTAATTTAAAAATTATAAATAATCATAGGTAGATTATCTTTTAATAAATATTGATTTATGAATGAGATATGCGAGTTGCTAGATATTATAGTAATAATGATATAAGGACTGATGATATACTAAAGCCAATAATCGGTCCAGGAGAATTCATGGTTAAAGTAAAAAAGTCGGGAATCTGTGGATCTGATATACTAGAATATTATAGAAAAGCAAAAATGAAAAAGTTGGGAGTAAGTTCTTTGATTTTAGGTCATGAGATTGCTGGAGACATAATAGAAAAAAGTGAGATTATAAAGCATCTTAATGTGGGAGATCGTGTTTTTGTCTCGCACCATGTGCCTTGTTTTGAATGTCATTATTGTAAACAAGGACATCATACCGCGTGTGATTTACTACATAATACAAATTTTGATCCTGGTGGTTTCGCTGAATATGTCAGGGTACCTAAAATCAATATTGAAAAGAGGGGTGTATATGTTTTAGATAATAATGTCTCATATGAGGAAGCAGTTTTTATTGAGCCATTAGGATGTGTTTGTCGAGCACAACGTTTATCAAATATTAAAAAAGGGATGACTGTCTTGATTTTAGGTTGTGGGACATCTGGTTTATTACATGTAAAATTGGCAAAACTTAGAGGTGCTAAAAAGGTTATTGCAACTGACATTAATGAATTCCGGTTACAAAAAGCACAGGAATTCGGAGCTGATGAAGTTTTTAACGCAAATAGAGATCTATCAAATGAAATTAAAAAGATCAACGACTTTAAATTAGCCGATATCGTAATAGTTTGTACGGGAGCTTTATCAGCAGCAAAACAAGCATTGGAATGTGCAGCACCAGGAAGTAAAATCATATTTTTTGCGGTTCCAGAACCAGGGATTAACTTAGAAGTTCCGATAAACCGATACTGGAGAAATGAAATTACAATTATGACTTCTTATGGTGCAGCTCCAGAAGACCTTGATGAGGCATACAATTGGATACTCTCAAAGAGGATTAATGTTGTAGATTTAATTACTCATCGATTCCCCCTCAGCAAAGCTGGCGAGGCATTTAGAGTAGTATGTGAAGCTGGTGAATCAATTAAAGTAATTCTTGACATGGAACTAGATTAATATCTTGAAAATTCGATTATTTAAAGTGATTGCTTCTCTGGATATGCTTTCGAATTATCCAGGATTCCCATAAACTATATATTTCAAATAAAAAATCTTTTAATTTTCTTTTTGGGAAAAAAATATCCATTTGAAGTAATTGTTTAACAACCTCATCTTCTGATAACTTTGAAGAGTTTGATATTTTTAATGCATTATCGACTTTTTCTTGATTTTCCTTAATCTTAGTTCTCATATATTCAAAAGGGTGTGTATCTGGATTTTTTACTATATATGAGTGACTTGAAGTTAAAAACTTCGCATTATTTATAAATATTGACTCCGCTTTATTAATATCTTCAATATATTGCGAAATTGAGGCTTGCTTAAATCCATACCAAGGACCAAAACCATCAATCCCAGGTTTTGGTTTATCAAATCCAAGACAACTAATATGTAATACTTTTTCTTTAGGTAATAAGAATCCTACATGTGCTTTTGAGTGTCCAGAAAAAGAAATTGTATCTATTCTAAACTTTTCAAATTTTAGTGAATCACCAGGTTTGAAACAATTTACTTGTTTACAATTATGAAATCCATTTATTTCTCCAAACTTTTCAACAGAAGAGTACTCCATTGCTTCGTTAAAACCAAATCCTTCATAAAAATTGTGTAGATCAAGCAAAAAGTTCGCTTCAGGACTTGGAGCATGGATATTAGCTCCAAATTGCTCCCAAGCATATACATGAGAAGTGTGGTCGACGTGTGCATGAGTACACACGTAATTTGAGACGGGACCATATATATCATTTAAATTTTTAATATATTTAGGTTCGATATTTAAATCAAGTGCTATCGCTTTTTTATTTCTAGCTTTTTTAGGTAAAATTAGAAGTCCATCACAACAAGAAAATAAAAAGGGGACTTTTTTTTGATGGATTAGTAAAATGTCTTCTGTTACTTCCCAGATTTCAAGATTATCTATTTTTGGAAGAGACATTGATGTAAAATTTACTGATATTTAACCAAATTGTAATAAAAAATAAATAAAACTTTAATAAGTTGACTTTCATAAAAATTAAGTCAATTTATGCGAAGATTCAACATATTGTCATGCTACTTGAAAGCATATACTATGTAGTATGGAGCAAGATATACTCCTTTCTTGGAAAAAAGATTAATAAAATAATTTGTTAATTTTGAGATAGGGTTATATATCGATGCAATATTTAAATTTACCTTAGGAATATATTTCTTTGTTGTAAGATTATTTCTACTTTCATAAACTCCCGCTATTACCTGACCATCAAAACTGTTTCGGGTAAAAAATCCTAACAAATCATATGGATGCATTAACCTTTCGGCCCAGTTTCCAGTAAAAGGATCACAGGTATTTGAAGGAAACCTTTTCTCTCTTTCTGAAGGAATTATTTTCAAATCTAAATATTTTAAAACACACTCTCTAATATCCTTCTCAATCATTCCCCTTGTTAACCTTGTCAAGAGTTTTAACTCTTCAGAATTTAGTCTATTTTCTGATATTTTAAGAATGAGTTCCTTTCTTATTTTTGCATAGGCATCTAAGGTATATCCTTCTTTATGTCCAAATTCCTTTTTTCTATCAATAAATTCGCAATTATGATGGTGAGTTTTTATTCTTTTTTTAATAATAGGATTATATGGATTGGCTCCTGAGGCCAATACAAGACTTAAATTTTTTTGAGGTAAGTTTATTAACCCTTGAAAAAATAATTCAATATTATAAATATGTTCAATAACATCATAAGATCCTACAGCATTGCAATAAATAGATTTATCTTTAAGGTAACTTATAATCTCTTGTATTTCACCTAAAATGTAATCATCTGCAATATTTCCTATTGATTTAGCAATCTCTTTAGCATCATGACATGAAATTTTGTAGATATCATTATATAAAACTGTACCAATTCCGATCTCTTTCGCAAGTAATGAAAAAATACCAGAACCCCCACCATATTCAATAAAAACAAAATCCTCTAGAGAATTCTTATAATTTCTCAAGCAAAGAGCTAATAAAAAACAATATCTTTGCAAGGTTCCTTTCAAATTCGAGATTGATTTACCAAAATAATTAGCCATATAATCTGAAATATTTAAGGATTTAATTTCAAAATTTCTAAATTTGCTAAATAAGTTTTTGGCTGCTAATTCAATCTCTTCTAAAAGTATTCGATTTTTTGGTAAATATTTAGATTTGAATAAAAATTCCATGAGTAATATAAAAAAAAAAAATTTAATTACTTATTGAATTTCGCTTAAAATCAGCTAAATTAATGGATTTGATTTATCTTCTTGAAGTAGAAAAGTTAGGAAATAGAGAGCCAACATAACTATAGTAAGTATAACTGTTAATATACCCATAGTTGGGGCAAAAATATGGTAGCTAATAATTGAGAAAAGTAAATTACCAACTAGCCATGGCATTTCATATATTGATATAATTTTGAAAAGAAATGCTCCTTAATATTTAAATACAGAAATCTGATTAATATTTGGTTAATTATGAAAAATAACTAAAAGTCTAAAAAAAATAATAATAGAATTAGAGTCCTTTTGGACCTTGTTTGTATATTTCATAAGCTTCATCCACAGAAGCATTATTATGAACTATCTTACGAACTGCTCTAATCAATCTATTTAATTCTCTTAACTGAAAAAATTTTATGCTTCTTTAAAGGATATTGATGAATATTCTTCGAGCTTCTATTAATTAAAAATTTGATATGGAGAATTATCTTTCTCCCAATTTTTTAAACCGTGATATAATTGAGTTAGTTGGAAGAATCGAAATTCATATGAAAGTCTTAAGATAGATTCTATTTTTTTCCTAGTAATTTTAGCCAGATTATATCCAAAAATGTATTTTAAACCTATTAATAATAATTCTGTTATATCATGGCCACAACACACGTTCCAGGGGTCATTAACTTTAGTTTGCAAGTTATGTGCTTCATTTTTTATTTTAACATCTGATTCTTTGTTTCCTGGAGAATTTTTGATTAGTTCTGACACAAATTTGTTATAATCAATTGTCAAGTTCTTTAATTTTATGAAATTCTTATATATTAAATCTTGAAATTTTAACTTCCAATTATTATTTATTGATGCCCATCTTACATATCCGATTAGTAAAGAATTTTCAATTAATATTTCTCTTAACTTTTTAGACATTTTTTGTTCTAATTTTTTCAATTCTAGTTCATCTGTAAATTCCCTCAAAAAATTTTCAAAAGCAAATGATGAAACTATCATTGTTTCAATATCATGATTATCTGTATAGAACATATTAACCGAAAATTTCTTCACTTTATTTAAATGATCAAAATCGGCATCAAGTACTAATACTATTCCAGCCTCTTTCCTGTTTTCTAAAATCTTAAATACTTGAGTTGCAAAACTTTTAGTAGGGATGGCTTTTACACGGCATTTATTATTATTTGTAAATTTTTTAAAAAGTTTAACATCTGAATTCCCTTCAACAATCAAATAAGTACCATTGTATAATGATCTACTCATGCTTATGGCATTTGCATAGGAATATGGGCTTTTAGGTTTAACCACTATTATCACTCTAGCCTGACTGTAAGATCCCATTGTTCATTTATTATCTGAGGAGAATGGGTAGCAACGAGGATATCTAAACTACTAAGTTTAGCTATATCCAAAAGATTTTCTAAAAACACTTCTTGCCATTCAACATGGAAAGATATTTCAGGCTCATCAATTAGTATTAAAAAATTAGGTTTTGCATTAAAAAGCATTTCATATAATAAAACAATCTCGTGTTTTTCACCTGAAGATAAATCCTCCAAATCCAATCTTCTTCCATTTTCAGTTGTTACTACAAATCCATCTTGTTTATTAATTTTTAACTCCTTATTTAAAAATCTTTTATTTATTATATTCATAAATAAATTGATCTTTTCAAACAATTCATCGAAAGTTGCTAATTTATCTTCAGTATCATTAATATATACATTTAATACATACACTGTATTATCATCAATCTTTTCAGATTTAATATCAGTTATACTACTTTCCTTATCTAATAAACCAACATCCATAAGTTTTTTTCTCTTCTCTTCCAAATATGTTAATCTTAAACGAATTTCCTCCTCACCTAAAGTTGAAACAGGTCTTTCTCTTACTACTCTTCCGGGAAATGATCTATCAAGTGACTGTGATAATTCGGCATATTCTGTTAATGTTTTCTGAATCAATTCCGTTAAATTTTCAGAATACATTTTTACCGAGGATTTTAGCATATATCTTTTTTTATATCTAGGTTTTTTTATATCCTCTTTGACCATTAACCTTTGTGTCTTTATGAATACAACTTTAAATTCATTTATAAGATCCAAAAACCATTCTTCTTTTCTTTCTTTCTTAGGATGAAATAATAATCTATATTCATGATTTTGTATAATTTCGTTATATGGACGAATTTCATCTGTTGGTTCATGTAACCACAAATCTCTATTTGGATCAAATAATAAATAATCATATTTACTCATTATATATCTTTTAAATCTTGGATCGTGCTTTAGTTCCATAATTGAAGGACTATATGAAATTTTGAAAGGTTTTTTTTTTCCATTTTCCATAGAAAAGTTCAACGTAATGTCTTGAAAATCTTTTTCCTCCTCTTTTTTTGTTGTTTCTTTTCTTTCAATCCTAAGTGATTCATTATTATCAAATTTTAACAAAAAAGTTTTAAACGGAATTTTAAAGAATGTATATTGATCATTATTGAAAAGTGCATCAATCATTTTCAATATGGTTGTCTTACCATATCCGTTTGGTCCGTGAATAATTGTTATTCTCTCATTAAGATGAAATGGAATTGTATATGTAAACATCCCAAAAAGTTCTTCTATATAGATTTCTTTAATTCGCATAATTCAATATTATTATTTTTGGATATTTCTATTAAATCTGTATATATATTTTAAAATCTAACTATTAATTTTTTCTATTTTTGTTATATCCTTTTAATATAATTTTTAAATAATTATATATCTAATACTTAATTCAATTTAGTTTATAAAAGACTTGTAATAAATATAAAAAACCTTATCTTAATTTATTTTGGAAAGAAGGCTTAGTTTTTGTATGAAAACTTAATCTATTTTTCGCTAAATCTCGTTATTGTAATATAACTTATACTTTAAAGAAATTTATCTCGATTTCTTAATTGATTGACGATGCCAATAATGGGATGGTGGTCTCTTAATTTCCCATTCATCACAAAGATCGACCAAGATTCGCCGATAAATACCATATTTTTCACATATTTCTTTGATTTGCTTCATCCAAACTAATTTTTCAAGTTCTTCTTTAGTGATTTGATTCTTCAACGTTTCTTTTAATGGGACTCTAAAAATTTTTCTCTTTCGTTCCAAACTAAACTTATAATTATCCATCATCTCATTAAATAATTTACCCCCTAGACTAAGATACCAAGATTTTCCATCTTTATCAGGGTAAACATCATGAGGAACTTTAAATTTCTCTTTTATCTGATCCAAAATCTTTTTACTACCTAAGTGAAACGTGGTAGTGCCTTCTTTTCCATCACCATCAAAAAAACCTAAAAGAAACGCTAAAGCCAATTCACGAGAAACTAAAGACGGAAGTTGAGTATTCTTTAATTTGGCTGGTCTATAACCAAGATCTAATAAATTTTTTTTCACTTGCGAACATTTAAATCTTATACGAACATACGTCTTAATTCCTGATTTTGTTTTTTTATTATTCTCACTCTTATAGGCAGAATTTAACCCAATTGCTTGAATATATCTGTCTACTAATATCTCATCTTTTTTGCTTAACTCAAGGCTTATTTCCGACCTTTGTCCAAGATATACCTCTGCCCATAAAACCCCTAACCAATATGCTTTTTCTTTATTATTTATATCTTCAAAATAATTCACTTGAAGATTAGGATGATAATTTAATACTTTTAATTCTGAAGAAATTGGCAAATCTGTATTTGAATCTCTATAAGCATCAATTATATTGAGAGCATTTTCTCCTTTAATACCAAGAGTTGAATTTATGTTTTTTTCCCATTTTTGCAATTCATCTAAGGCAACTTTAAAATCCGGGTTAGATCTTAAAGTACGTCTAATTCTATCTAATCTTCTTGAATATCTACAAATAATCAGGCTTAATTTACGCCAAGGTAAACTTCCATTATGAAACATTTTTATTTTACGACCTTCAATTTTTAAATATGGAGGAATAATCCCTTCAATTTCGTTCCTTAATGCATTAAGAAGATCATTAGTAGTATTAATTGATTTTGAATTATACCAATAAGAATAGAAATTTTTCAAATCTTCCCGTATTACATATTGAAAGTATGGAATGTTCTTCATTTCCCACATATCCGAAACTAACCTAAATACAATTTTTTGTAACCATATTATAGATGTTAGAAAATGTGTTCGATAATCTTGATTTAACTCAATTTTTTTTTGTAATAATCTTAATGAATTATCAAATTCTTCAATAGAGATATTATGTAAATTTTCTAAGAAACTTCTACCTATTCGTTTACTTAATATAGGTTTTAATTTGGTTGCAAAATAAGTGAGAATAGATTGGTTTATACTTATACGACGGACACTAACATTATTATCTTGTTCCCATTCTCTGATAAAAGTATAGATTAAACGGGAAAATACAATAATTAAATTTTCTTTGAATATTTGAGGAAAATCCTTGTCCTCCCAAATCATATTCCGAGAATACTTTCTAGATTTTGTTAACTTGCCAATTCTTTTACCAATTGATTCTTTATTTTTCTTAATATTATCTTTAAGATTCGAGGTTTTTTTATGAATATTTTTATTAAATTCTTCTTGAGTGTCAATATCATCAAATTTAATTTCTATTCCACAGAATTCACAGATTATAGATTCTTTATTTTCAAGTATTCTGCGAAGGATATCCTGTTGAAACTCCCCACCACAATATTTACAGCAATTTGAAGGGCTCTTGCCATTTTCGAACATATAAATTTGTAACTTCCATTTATATTTAAAAAAAAAATTGAAATTCGAATTTTATTAATTATTATCTCTTCATATGAACTTTTAAAAATAAAAAAACCAATAAGCCTAATATTCCCGTAATGATGATAAACTCTACTATAAGATTTTCCTCTAAGTTAACATTTATACTATCGTTGGTTTCATCTTCTATATCATCAACGGGATTATCAATAGGGTCATCAACGGGATCATCAACAGGATTGTCAATAGAGTCATTAACGGGCTCGTCATTAGTATTATTAATTTTAATTTCGAATTTAAATATATATAATGTTGTCCATGAAGCGATATTACCTACAATGTCTTGTGTACAGACTCTCATGTAATAAGTTCCGTTATTAATAGCAGGTGGATCATAACTTGGTAAATTAGTAAAAGCAGTTGACGTTCCATAAGGATCTTCTCCCCAGTAATAATAATATCCCGCCACATCTGTATGAGAATCTTTGGCACCACTCCAACTAAACTCGGGATTATTTATAGTATCTTGTAATATATTGCTTTCAGTTGTGCCATTTAATTGAACACATTCAGTTGGATTAAGCGGAGGTGTCGCATCAACCAATAATTTGGAGTACCATATAAAATTATAGTTATTATATTCATTAAATTCATCAATTGAATTATCAGCATCTATAATCCAGCCTATATAGTAATTTCCACTAGGAATATTATCAGGAAAAGTTCCAGACCAAAAAGACTCTTTAGATGCTGTTGAAGATAATGAAGGGATGATATCAAATCCGATTAAATAATCAGCTTTAGTAAAAGTTGTATCTTTAGATGCATAAAATGATACTTTAATATTATTTGCGGAACTCGTTCCTAAATTACGTATTTTACACCATGCTTCAAACTCGGTTAAACCAGCTCCAACTATAGATGTATTGTACCCTGCTAATTGATTATATTCAGATACTAAATCGGGTTTATCAGTCAAAGTTTCATCAGCAATAAGCCAATTGTCAATACAACGGTATTTATTTTAGTTTATTCGAGTACCATAATTTAGATCTAATCCTATATAGCTAGAAGAGACAACTGAGAGAATATACGGCCCACCGTTATAATATACCCACACAGGACTCCCACTCTGACCACCTGTTGTATCTAAATAATACCAATGATTATATTCATTGGCATCTAATCCATAATCATTAGTCCAATACATATTTCTTCCATTATCCAACTCAGCGGGATAACCAGCAGTATTTAACAATCCTGAATATGTTGAACTTGATGATAATGTAGTATAAAGCCCCATCCATCCAGTATATAATCCAATATCTCTATCTAGTGTGAGGACTGCGAAATCATGATAAGTAGAAGCATAATCCTTCCAATCATCATAACACCGCATTTTGATAGCCCAGGCATATCCAAATGGTTCATTTCCATTGTCTTCCCCCGGTACAACCCTAATACTATCAGCCCACCCCCCATGTGAATGTGAATATACACAATGCCCCGCTGTAAGCACATGATTTTTGTCTATTAAAGCTCCTGTAGCGAATGTGGTATATTCTCCCCATGTAATATGCAATTTAGCAACCGTACTCCAAGGATAAGAAGTTGTGGACGTGATTCTCTCTCGGTCATCAGTTCCTATTACATTAGCTATCGTAGGCTCTAGGGAATGTATAGAACTGTTATTGTTATCAACTTCATGTGCAAATGATGAGAGAATAGTAATATTAACTATAAAAAACAAAAATAGAACTGCTTTCCTGTGAATTTTGATTTTAAGTCTTAGATTAGTACAGTATTTTATTAATTTAGCCATCGAGATATAACTTGGTTTTCTCCTTATTCTTTATTCTAAACTAAGAATAAAAAGTAAACAAAAAATAGAATTAGTAAAAAATAAAAATAATTTAATTCCAATCTTTAAAGGGAATTTGCTTACTGTCCCTCTCATTCTTCGATTGATTGTTGTTTACTACTTTTTCTATTACATCTCTGTTTTCACCAATGCGTATCCGGTGTTTTATTTTTCTTCCAGTCCCTATTACTACTGCCACCACGATTGCTGTAATTATTGAGGCAGAAATTGCTAGTACCATACCATTGACATCAAACGGAAGATTTATAGGATTTGGTATTGGATCAGGAGTCGGTGTTGGATCAGGGGGTGGTGTTGGATCTGTAGGAATCCGTGATTCAATTTGCACCTCATGTTCAAATAAAATTAATCCCTTTGGGAAGAAAATGTCGACCAAAGTAACATTGAAATAATAGCTCGCGGCGTCTTCGAATTCATAGGTGCAAGTAAATTTCGAATAAGTTGTAAAATCGATTTTAGTGAAATTTAGAGTTACTATATATGAGTCATCTTTAAATATATGAACATTAACAGTTGAATTGCTAATGGAATGAAATTCAGAATTGATTTTACGTGAGACATTTACATTAAATGTTATTTTTTTATCATTTTCTGTTATATTATAATCTATTATCTGTGCAAAGGTTGTTTGGAAAACAATTGGTACTTGACCAATGAGTTCTAAATGATCATAGATATTCAAAGTTCCTTCTATAAATGGAAGATATTTTGGGTCTTCTGGTACTAAGAAATTAATCTGATATGAATTATCGAATTGTTCTTCGAGGTATAATGTGCCAAATTTAATGCTTTCAAAAGTAACTGATGTTAATTGACCATATTCACTAAATATTAAATTACTAAATGATGCGGTGATTGTGTTAACACTTCCTAAAGAAATTGACTTGGTATAATCACATTCAATATGTAGCTCACTATTTCTTGCCATATCACAGATCCATTGAAAAATTTCTTGATTAATTTCTACTTTGTCTAAACTAGAATAAAACTCACTTTTATCATCAATGTATAATTGTTTAACCAACCTATTAGTTAATGTAGCATTAAAATCAATTTCAAAATCCAAAATTTCAGAAATCTTGTAAGAGTAGTAAACATTTTCTACGTTGCTGTAATCGATGGTTAATCGAACATAATCTTTAAGTTTTTCCTTATCCAAATCAAATAAATTTAGAGCTTTTAAGATATATATCGAATAATAAGTGTTTTTTAGGATTACTTCTAGGTTTGATGTATAGTATGGTTTGAAAAAAATCACGGAATCTGTTTCACATAAATTTCTTCTGATATATCCATATAGAGCACCCTTATTGAACGATAAATTAGCAATATTCCCAAGATCTAAAAATTCAACTAATAATTCTAATGTTTTAATGGCGTAAAAACTACTTTCTAAAAAAATGCTCTTATTTTGTGATTCAGGAGTTTTTAGAGAATAAGTTAGAAATGGCAAGAAAGCCCCATAGTTTTCAAAATCCGAGTTTAAGAATTGACAATTCAAAACATTATTGATCAGAACCATTAAATCATAGTTTGAGTCAAGATCATCTAACTTAAACATATTTTGCAAAGAACTTAATGCTCGATAATTAAATTTGTGATTATAAAGGCCATCAATTTCTTGTGTATATCGATGATACCCTAAATTATAGAATTCGATGGGATATAACCTAAATCCTATAAAATTTTTGAAATTTGTGCTTGCAGAGAAGCCGTAACATTCTATAAACCCAAAATATTGAAAGCACTGCTCTAATAAATTGTATATCCCAAGTATGTCTAAATCTGGAATGCGATTAAATAAATCAAAAGAGTTTACTATTGAGTATATGAGATCAATAGCCATATAATCATTAGAAATTAATGAAAATCCATTATTTTGCTTATAATAGCCAACGGCACCAGCAATCTGACTTTTTTTTAGTTCAGTTAATTGAGAAATTTGTCCAGATTCTTTTAAACACCGAATTATTTGAAAGGTGTCAATCAACTCATGATTTTGAAATACAGTTGAAGAATCCCAGTTTCCCAAATAATTTCGATTAGTTAAAAGGAAATTCATTACTTCATTTATATTAATACCGGTATACCCCAAAATATTTGACAATTCTAATCCTAATGCTGTTGCAATGATATTACAAAAATCAGGTATTCCAAAATCACACATTTGGAATGAATGAATAGAGTTATCATATAATCCATCTAAATATTGGCAAAAATCTATTATTCTTATAGAATCAACTAAATTTAATATTTCTAAACTCTTAATACAGTAATATGATGAGAGTAAATTAGGCTCGAACATTGGAGATGTAAGAGAATCAAAACTAGTATCATTATCATTAGTAAAACCTCCATTTAACGATTGCAATCCATTAATATATTGTACAATTCTTGTTAGTTCACCATTATACCCACTCAAGTCATCTATTAATAAATCTAAAGTTCGAAGAGCATAATAAGTATTATCCATCGTTGCTATTTTAAACTTTCTAACTAAATTTGAGTCATAGGGCTGCCCTATAAAACCATTTTCAGAACCTTCAGGATTGTAGCAACTCCAAATAAAATCTATTAAATCTTGGCTATTTATCAAATCTAATTGCCCTAATAATCCTAAAGATAATATCGCATAACAATTAATTTCAAGAACAGAAGTAAGAGGATAGTAACACTGTGAAAAATCCGTGTCTAGGTACCTATAAGCATATTTATCAATGAAAACTTGTGATCTGTTATCAAAATGAGACATAATATAGTTTGTAATTGCTGTCTCATTTATTTGATCAAGCGCCTTAAGAGCTTCAAGAATGTAAAGACTATAGTATGTAGCTTGTAGAGAAGATTCATAGATTTGAGGAAAGTAACCAAAAGATGAATATTGATATAATTTGTGAGCAAAAGTGTTCGTGATTATTTCATAGTTACTCTGTGTACTTGAAATTGCGGGATTTTCAATTAATTCATTGTTTATATTCCTCTGTGTGTATCCTTGAATGCATAAATTGCATCTAAAGCTTCCATTTAGAGATATTGAACTGATTAAAAAAAAAATACAATAATAAACCAAGATTTTATACGGGTTCTTCAATTTTTTGCTCCTTACATTTAAATTTAAACAATAATGCAACCATCTATTTATAAAGAAAAATGGGTATTAACAAAAATTTGAAAAAAAAGAAATTGAGTAAATTTTACTCTTAATCTTTTTTATTTTTTTCTAATTATTTGCCAAC
>JAHPZE010000014.1 GCA_019058365.1 Promethearchaeota archaeon
AAATAAAAAAAGGGGTTAATTTATAATTGATCATTCATCTATAAAATTAACCGAATTAAAATTATTTATTGATTTTCGTGCAAATTAAAGGAATTATATAAGTTAATAAGAAAGCTACAAGAGCATAACGGAAAAATCTATAAAAAACACTATCAATTTCTAATAGATACTCGAATGGTAGGAACGCAACGAATAGAATTATAATCCCTATTACTATATTGATTATTTTATTTTTATTACTCAGGGAAGATGGGTCATATTTAACATATTCTTGTTCAAGGAGATATCCAACTCCAAAACCTAATAACACACCTCCAACCAACCCAAAAGCTCCATTATCGGAATAATCAGGAGGGTAATTTTGAGTTGCTAATTCGACATATGCCCTTGGCCATATAAATGTTCCAACAAGTAATAATGCAAAAGAAACAACTACTGTTAATACCAGTTTAGTAATTAATTTCAGTTTATTAAACTGCGGAGTTACAATTGGTTCTAAATAAATGTATGCTAATAAAACCCCCAAACCCAGCAATAATGCACCAATCATATCTTGTAGATCATGTACACCGATTACTACCCTTGAAAGTGCAATAAGAAAGATTATAACCGAAAATATAATTGGTATAATTGGAATTTCATTATACTTTTTTCTATCTTTAAATTCATAAGAAATGTATCCCCAAAAACTTAAAGATGATTGCGCATGTCCGGATGGAAAACCATAAGAAGATTCGATTACACCTAAATCTTCTGTTGAATCTGTATTAGTAGGGGGTCTAGGATCTCGAATAATCTCTTTGAAAAGTCCATTTATATAATATGAAATCATTAAAACTAAAGTTAAATTTTTAGCATATTTCTTGTTGTAACCTAAATATAATATCGCTACAATTACAATAAATACAACAGGTTCGCCAAGATAAGTAATAGCTTTGAATATAGCTTGTATAGTTGAACTATCAGAATAAAAAGCTAGATTAACTTCAGGTATGAGAGAAATTAAACCGACTATTACTATAACTAAGGATGTAATACCTATAATCAATAGAGCTCTTTTTGATAAATATTCTTTTTTTTCAGACATTTTTTTTTAACCAAAGTAAAATTAATTAAACTTTTATGTGATAAGGAGATTAATAAAGTTTTGCACAAAATTACTAAAATTAGTATAAACAGTCTTCAAAAATTGGATCATAGATGATTTATAAGAAATATGACCAAAAGAGTAAAAATTATTCAATCTTAATGTCTGTTTGTTTTTCATCAATTTTTTTCAATTTTACTTCCAAGATTCCATTTGTATATCTAGCTCGCGCATAATCTGAATTGATAGCTGAAGGTAACTCAACCTCTTTATAATAGTTCCTACCCTTATCTTTAGACTCAGTGGATATTGTTAGAGAATGCGTTGTTGCTTTTAATTCAATCTCATCTCTAGTAACTCCAGGCATTTCGCATATTACTATTATCTGCTCACCTTGTTCATTAACTTCTGTCATTGGTTCTCTGACATTTTTAACTTCTGAATCTCCTGAATGAGGTTGTGCTTTAACATTTCCAAAAGAATCTATAGTTGGTTTACCATCTTTACCAATATTAATATTAAACCCATACGTAATTGGAAAACCAAATCTGGATTTATTCTTATTAAATTCTCTCAAAATATCTTCGGGAGATAAATTTTGAAATTCTGAGGGTAAGTTTTCCATGATTTTCTCAAATACTTCTTTGAACATGTGTCGAAATTTTTTAGATTGAAATAGTTTATTTGGATCTATCAAGAATTTATTTGGATCACTGAAAAACTTATTTGGGTCCTCAAAGAATTTAAAAAAATCAAAAGAATCCTTTTTTTCTTCATCTTCATCCTCATCCTTATCTTCATCCTCATCCTCATCTTTATCTCTATTTTTTTTTGGCATACTTGCTACCCTCTAAAATGTATATGACACTATAAATATCAATTAAATTTAATAGGCAAAATTATTAATTAAATATTATAATAGCTAAAAACTAATTAGCTTATATTCTAGAAAAAATTGTTTGGATTAATAAATTTATTCTACATAATAACTATATTATTAAAAACTAAAAAACGGAGAGGAGATTAAAATTTATTCTGAACTTTCAGATGATGATAAGGAGATGTATCTTGATGTGTTACGCGAGAGCCCAATCTTACCATTTTCAAATTTTGTATCGAGAGGGGATATACCAGATAAAGTTGATATATCAAGACCTCGAAGTTATATTGATCGAGAAGTGTATAGACTGGTACAACAAACTTTTAGGGACAGATCAAGTAGATTAATTCCAATATTAGGATCAGCCGGTACTGGTAAAACACATGCCTATCATTCTTTCAAGGATAAAGAAAGAGAAAACAGAAAAAAATTAGAAGGTGCAGGAGAATCAGAAGAAATTGATGCAAGTAAATTTGCTACTTCTACTGATTGGACTATTGTTTATGTTCCAAGCCCTCCAGCAAGTATTCGCGTTTTACTCCATGTATATACCTGTATAATTGAAGAGCTTGGTGCAGAATTACTTGATATTGTTTCTGAGAAATTAATGAGAAGATGGGGCGGAATGAAAAAGGGGATTTTCCAAAAACCCAAAATTGATGAAGTAATTCAACAAGGAATTAGAGAATTCCCGGGAGTGTTTGCCGATTGCGTCAAGGCTTTAGTGACTTATCAATTAGATAAAAACAAAAAAGCACTTGCAGAAAGATGGCTTCTTGGAGAGGATTTAGAAGATGAGGAATTAAGTGAATTAGGAATAAACTCTGTTGTAGAAGAGGATGATGTGTGCCTTGCAATGATTAAGATCATAACAGAGAATTTAGATAAAGTACTTATTCTTTATTTTGATGAACTTGAATCACCCTATCGTATGTTAGGAGAATCTGCTGAAAGAAAGTTTTTAGAGATTCTGAAGAGATTATACAATGAAGTTAAAGGATTAGTTATTACAATTGCAGTTTTAAAAGAAATTTGGCCTAGAATCATAGAGATTGCAGATGCTCCACTCAGATCAAGAATGGAACCGGAACAAGAATTAAAACCATTTAGCCTAAATGATTTAAAAATATATTTCTCAAAATCTATGGAAGCATTCTGGGAAGATAATAATCTAAATCCCCCTTTGTATCCATTATTCCCATTGAATGAAAAATTAATTGAAATGATATTTGAAAAGACGCAAGGAAATCCAAGGAACTCTATAAAACTTTGCCGAAGATTTATAGATAAGGTAGTTATGGAAGAAATGACGGTTGACGAATTATTGGAAGTTGGGGCGGATATAGTTGCAACAGCAAAACCCAAATCAGAAATGGAAGAAGAAGAAGTAATTGATTTTTCCAAGCCACGAGAAGTTATTAAGAAGACAATTGAAGATATTTTAGCAGAAGAAGAATATTCGATAGATGTAAATCCTCAATCCGTTGCGGGAGCTACTTTAAAGTATATAAATATGGTAGGAGAAGAAAAAGGTAAAAAATTCAAGACTCAGATGGAATTTAAATATATGCTTGGAAAAAGAAGTCAAACTTTAGCAGCTTCAATCGAAACAGAAGGTAAAAAATATGGTCTAGAGATTCCATCGATTAAAACATTTGACAGAAGTGCAGGAGTAGCCGGGTATTATGCTGCTAAACGATTGAAAGATGCTATTAGTGTAAAAGCAATTGATTTTGGAATCTTGATCGTTCCAACCGGGAGCAGTGGAGCAAAATTCGAGTCAATGTTGAATAACACACCAGAAATTTTTAAAGTGGAACTAGATAATGAAATTGGAGAGAAGTTGGTTGCACAAGCGTTAAAATATCCAACGGAAAAAGGCTGGGATATTTGTAAAATAATATTCAAAGATATTGGAGAATATCAGCCTCCAGTTGAAGATACTCCATCTGAAGAAGAAACAGTTTATTGAATCTAAAAATTCAAATTTTTTTTATCAGATCCTTTATTTTTTCATCTAAGTCATTTAATTCTTTCGCTAATCGAGAAGCTCTTTGAGTATTGTTTTTTAATTTTGTTAAAACATCAATTTGTTCATGTTCTTCAAATATATGTGAAATTTCAATTAATCTATCTATTGGCTCAATGAAATCATTATATAAATTTAATTTAATGTTATTTAAATCATTAGAAATTTTTACAATTTCTTTATATAGATTTTCACTTTCTTTTATTAAATCAGGAAACAATCCTACTTGTTCTCCTTTATTTGCTAAGAATGAAGCAATATCATCTTCTTGTACCAGTACAGCTAATTCGGCTGCTTTTAAAAAACTTTTTTTTGCTTTTCTATAAAATTTATCTATTAATAATTGTTCAGCAAATTTTACTTCAGCAGCAAGTTTTTTAGGGATTTCTTCTCCTAGATCTATCAATTCACGTGCTTCAGTGAGTTTTCCATCATCAAGCATTTTCTTTGTTCTCTCATTAATAGTCTCTTTTATAATTTTGGGTTCTTGTAATTTCTGATTCAAGCTCAAAATTGAATTTAAAGCATTTTGTAGAAGATTATTCATCTTTTTTTTATCACTAGAAAAATTTTGAACAATTTTTTCCTCAAAATTTTCAAAGAAGCTTTTTAACGAAACCAGATCCTCTCCTTCTTGTAAAATAAAGCTTATGTAAAGATTATTTTTATCAATAGATTCCGCATTAATTCTACTAGAATAAAATCGGTCATACTCCGTACGGACAGTCATGTCTGCCAATTCCTTTTTACTATGCTTTTCAGAAAACTCCTTTAGCACTGCTGGTGGAATTTTATCATCTTGTTTTAAATAATATTCTGCGATAATATTGGGTCCGAATGAAGGATCAATTTCATACAATATTATGGCTCTTGGCATTTTATCAAATCTTTGATAGTTTAATTTTAGTAATTAAATATATTTTTTAGACTTAATAAGTAATTATGTTAAAACTAAGTATTTATCTTTTGAGTTAAGAAATGAATGTGAAAACATTATGATTATTGTGGATGATACTTATTGTGAAGCATTTGAGGGATTATGCTGTCAATTTATATTAACTGCTCAAGATGCTGAGTTTTTAAATAGAGCGGCTAATGCATTTACTGCTTTACCATCAACAGTATTTGGGGACGCTGAAGGAGGTATTGTTAGGTGGCTTTCCGAAAGGGAGACTATGGATGGTAGATTGGGTGCAATAGTACAATTATGGGTTACGGGCACCGGTAAAAAGGCTACAGCTAAGTTTTATGACCAATTAGGAAGACGATTAAGACAAGGCATTTTAGTAGTCCCAACTACAGCTGTTTTTGATTTTTATCCATATAAAACTGAAGTGAAATTTAATATGATGAAGAATGTTGGTCATTGTGGAGATGGTTATGAGGATATTATAGATAAATTTGATCGAAAAATGATTTCTATTCCACTTATGATGGGTTATGATTTCTTAATAGAAGAAGAACTTAATTATTCTAAAGGCATTATGGGAGGAAATTTATATTTATTTTGTGATTCAATCGATTCAGGTATAAGAGTTGGGCGTGAAGCTGTTAAAATTATCGCTGAAATTGATAATGTATGTACTACTTTTGATGTATGTTCAGCGGGGTCTAAAATAGAAACAAATTTTCCTGAAATTGGTCCTTCAACAAATCATCCATATTGCCCAACATTAAAGAATAGAATACCCTCTGAAGAATTTAAGGTGCCAGATGAAGTCCACTCAATTCCTGAAATTGTATTTAATGCTTTAGATCTGGATACTATTAAAAAGACAATGTTAAAAGTGATTAATGGGATTGTAAGCATGGATGGTTTAATTAAAATTTCTGCTGGAAATTATGGCGGAAGATTAGGCAAATATAAAATATTTTTGCGAGAATTAGGATTAAAAGAAAGTTACTTTAGATAGAAATTTCATTTTATTTCTTATATGTTAAGGTTTTTTCGTTTATTTGATTTGGATTAAATCCTTTTTTATAGAGAGCATATGAAGGGTATTTCTCTTCGAAAATTTCATCAATTTCTTGAAGCGGTAAATCAGCATGTACTCCTCTATCAGTTATATATTCTCCGAATTGATTACCGTTATTATCTAATTTAGGAAAAACAGCATCATGTTCTCCATCAAATTCAACCATTGGGAGGAATTTTCCTTTTATTGCAGTTTTAGGATCAAAAGAGGGTGTTAGTTTTATCCATTTACCGTTTAAGTAGAATTCGCTATAACCATGTACATACATTACATTAGTTCCCATAAAATCAATTACCTTTTGAGAAATTAAGTGATTAATTAGATCTACTAAATGAATACGGGCGGGAATTCCAATTGCTCTAGCAAAAGATGATAAAAGTATGGATTTTGAAATGCAAAAACCATTCTTTCTTCGCAAAGTTACACTTGCTCTAAAATTAGCTGGTACATTAGGCACATACGTTAACATATTATACTTAATTTCATTTCTTACCCAATAAAATAGAGCAATAGCTTTTTTTTTGTCGGTTGTTAGACCATTAGTGATTTCATGAGCTTTTCTACTCACGGTTTTTTTGTTAAAATCAAAAAATTCCGTTGGTTGCAGATATATATTCAAATCCTCCATGATAATGAAAAAAATTAATCCCTTTAGAATATTTCCGTACAAAATTATAAAAGGAGATTAATTTTCTTAAAATGGAGTTATGCTTAAATTAAAATTAACTCATCAATCATATTGACCAAATTTTTTTATTAGCTTTAAAATTTAATAAACCAAATTAAAGTAAACACTATTTAAAAATAAATATATAACAACGAATTTTTATAATTCTATTATTACTTAAAAATCGTGATTATAAGAATATCGTTGTGAAGTCGCTTGATTGGATTACTGTTGATACGTTTTGATCCTCTTTTTGGACCGAGTATTTTTTTGAAGGCACCAAAATCTTTAAATGAAGAGCTCATACAAAATATTCCTTCATTAATAGAGCTTCCAACAAAAGGAGTATTTATTCATATCTTTAAGGAAATTAAAACAGCAAATTTATTTTTCAAACAACCTAATAAGTTTGCTCGTGGAGGGTATGAAAGCTTTTTGATCACAATAATCACTGACATTAAAACTGAGATAAGTTTAATGCTTGCAAATAAGCTTCTTGAAGGTTTTGCTAATTACATTATAAATGTTAAAGATGCATATCTGGCTTTTGATTATGAACCTAAAGATCATAAAGCAGATGCAAATAAATTTAAGGAAATTGAGAACTTCTTTTTTTCCTATTTTAAGTCTATTAAACCTGTAATCCAAACTCTAGAAATGGCAGAGCATCGATATCAAGCTTTATTTCAGGCAGCTCGGGATGCAATTTTCATAATAAATCGTGATATGGGTACTGTCGTTGATGTAAATTTAGAAGCTGAAAAATTAGTGGAATTACCTAAGGAAGAATTAGTGGGTATTAAAGCATTAAAACTTGATTTATTTGATGAGGGATTAGTTGACCCAAATATGGTTAAGCATTTAATAGATCAACCACCACCGATTATCTCAAGGATAAAAAAGTCTTCGGGTTCCAAATTATATCTTGAAGTGAATATTAATGAAATTCAACTTGGAGATGAGTTTTTTATTCAATATTTGTTTCATGATCTTACTGATATACAAAAAAATGAGGAAAAATTGAAGGAGCATGCTAAAAAAATTGACACTTTAAATACATTTATAAGTATCGCTAATCAAACTGATGATTTAAAAGATTTATTGAAAAAAACTATAGATAGTATTATTGATTTTTTAGATTTAAAGGGGTGCTGTATCTATTTATTAGATAAAACAAGTAACATTGCTAAAATCATGGCACATAAAGGATTTCCGGGATTTTTTCTTGAACAAAATGATAATCTAGATATTAATGTAAGTCCTTTTCAAATTGTCTTTGCACAAGGAGTTGCATTATTCAATCAAAACTTCCCTGATATTCTGAAAGAATTTTTTAAAGGATTTGACTCTGTTTTTGGAGTGGTTATTCCATTATTTTCTAAATTTCAAATAATAGGAAGCATAAGTATGCTTTTAAAGGAACGAAGAACTCTTTCCGTTGAAGATATGGAATTGATAATTACGATCGGATTAGAAATAGGAACTGCTTTAGAAAAGATGCAACATCAAGACGATTTAAAGCATAGTGAAGCACAGAATGCTATTCTTCTTAATCATATTCCATTCTCAATTTTTAAAATTTCAATTGAAGGTATTTTTCAAGAAATCAAATTAGATAAAAAATTAGAGCAAGTATTTCACCTGAAAAATCCATCTCAAACTTTCATAGGGAAAAGCATACACGAGTTTCTACCAAAATATATTTCTGAAGAAGCAATGACTATCATAAAAAAAGCCCATGAAACCCAAGAAACTTTAGAAATGAAATTTATTTTACCATTTAAAGGTAATCAGATAATATTTCGCACTAATTTTGTCCCGATTGGCAAAAAAGAGGTTTTAGTATTTCTTCAAAATCTAACTAGAACTTGGTGACGATGCTAAAACGCTTCTTATTTTTTGGGCTTTTTCTTGAAGTTCAATCGAAAGCGAATCATCTCCAAGTTCAAGGCAAATGTTGCTAATTTTTTCAAAAATTTCTATAGCTTTATTAAAGTCTCCTTGTTCCAAAGCTTCTTGAACTTTATCCATCAATAAATCTCTCTCAAAAATAGGTTTCAGCAATGGTGATACTTTTGTATCCATATCTAAAAGATCTGCTATTATTCGGATCATTTTTGGTCTATTATTTTGGTCGATCGCAATCATAGAATATGTTTTTTGTCCCATTAATCTTTCTATATCCGCAATCTTCATTGCTTCGGGGAGATCTTGTTTATTGGCAATTACTGCTAAGCGCGCGTATGGGATGGTTTTATTTACTAATTCAAAGAAAAATTTGCTTTTTTCTAAGTTTTCTAAAGTTGAATCGGTCATTAAGAGTACAGCATCACTTCCTCTTATAAATTTCTCCCAAAGAAAGTCAAATTGGTCTTGCCCTGCAAAATCCCAAAGAAAGAAGTGTAATTTGCCGATTTTTATAGTTGCAACTTCACCAGTAATTGTAGGAATATGCTGCATAGGAATCTCTTCTGATTTTATTAATTTAGTCGTTGTAGTCTTACCAACTCCGGAAAATCCCACAATCGATATTTTTGGTTTTAAATTTCTATGGATATTATCAACAATTGGGTTAAAAACATCAGGGATTATTGAAACACTTCCATTTTTTAGGTTATCACCATAGAAATCTAAAAATTCTTTTTGAAAATTACGTAATTGGGGCTTAATATTCTTAAAATCATCCCCTAATCCCGTTACAAATAAAATAATTAGAGAAAAACTTTTCTCAACAATATATGTAAGTTTTACCTTAAAAAATTCATATGATGCAGTTTCTTCAGAAAATTTTCCAAAAGCAGATTGTTTAATATTCATATACACATTTGTAAAGAGAGAATCGTCTAAACCTTTAGCGTAATTCCGTTGATAGATTATATCATCATTTAAAATTATATAAACTTGTCTTAACATATCTTTTTTCCTTATAATTTCTCATTTAATTATAAATTTGATTTAAATTTTCTTTTACATTACTTAATAGCTTTTGTAACTCGTTTTCATCTAAAATCTCTGAGAAAAATATTATATTTTTGAAATTTGAATTAAATTTGCTAATATCATCTCCTAACATGTATAATATTTTTGAACCTGCATTTATAAACTTGCTTTTGGAATGTATTTCTTCTGTTGATTTATTAAATTGATAAATTACTTCATATAAGTAATAAAGTGTACTAACATCAAAATCAGGAGTAGAAACTTGAATAATGAGATTACCTTTTTGATTAGAAACAACACACGTTATTTTCGATGAACCATTCATGATTTTTTTAATAATTTCTTTTAGATTTGAAGTATCTTTTGAAAAGTTACCAAATATATCTGAAATAGCATTATAAACAGTATAAATTAAATTGGGATGTAGACTAGTGAAATAAACTGGTAATTCCTCAGGTAGGTTTAATTGTTTAACTACTTGTCTTCTAATTAAAGCAAGCATATGACCAATCTTCTTATTAATTAGGAGATCAATTTTATGAAGAAATAAGATAATCTTCGCATCCACTTCTATTTTTTTTTTAATTTCATAGATTTTCTTAATATCATCAATGATATCTTGAGAATTTTCGATCCAGGTAGGATAATCGAAAATATAAATTATCGCGTTCGTATCTCCAAATGTCATTATTTGTTTTTCTTCATCTTCTAATAATAATGGAAGTGATTGACCCGGAGTGTCTAATAAACTAATCTTTAAATCCATAAAATCATGGACAGAATACTGAATCCCTATTGTAGCTTCAAGGGGGAATATTATTAACTTGCTAGGGTCTTCTCCTTCGAGAATTACCTTTTTGATGGTTGTTTTTCCAACTTCAGGTTTCCCTATTAAACTAATCTTCGTTGTCATTTTAGGAACACTATAAATGATTTTATATAGATAAATTAAGAATTCTTTTTATAAAAAATAACAAAAAAAATATTTAAACTTGAGTATAAGGAAAAAGTGAGCCTAATTTTTAACAGATTTTATTATTTAAATTTTAGAAGCGATTAAATCTATAATATCAATCAGTTTTATTTTTTCTTGAATATCTGGAGCCATTTCCTTATATGCATCTTTTAAATTTCCTATACAAAATGGACAACTAGTTGTTAATATATCAGCTCCCGTTTCTAATGCTTCTCTAATTCTTTCTTTTGAAATTTCCAGAGCTAAATCTGGAAATTGACTTTTTACACCACCTCCCGCTCCACAGCACCAAGCATTTTTCCTATTTCTTTTCATTTCAATAAGTTCAATTCCAGGGATTTTAGATAATACTTCACGAGGAATCTCATAAAGATCCATATGACGCCCGAGATGACAAGGATCATGGTATGTTACCTTTAATTTCTCACCTTCTTCTGCTTTAAATAGAATCTCATTGTTATTCAACAAATCAATTAAAAATTCTGTGATATGTTTCACTTTAAAAGGTAAAGCTTTCCCTAACAATTCGGGATAATCTTTTTTCCATGTTCTGTAGCATCCCGCACATGCAGTAAATAAAGTTTTAGTACCTTTTTTTTCAAATTCTGTAATATTATGCTTAATAATATCAGTTAAAGATTTTTTATCACCAATACGTAATGCAATAGACCCACAGCACCATTCTTCTTTAGTCATAGCGATTTCTTTACCTGTGACTTTTAAAATCTTCATCATACTTCTTAGAGTATCTACTTGTCTTAAAGGCATTGTACAGCCACCAAAAAACATCAGTTCCCCTTGATCCTTGATTTCAGGAAATTCTTTTATCCATTCAAATTTTAAATTTCTCTCCTCTCCATAGGGATTTTTCTTCTTGTCATTATCCATAAATTCGATTAAATCTCCATGTTTATCAAGAGGAGCAAAACCTGCTTCAACTAGATCTTTTCTCAACGCATCCCATACTTTTACATGATCTATCCAATTACATGTAGGAAGTACAATATATGGATTTTGAGACATATGGCAAACTTCAGCACAATTTCCACATTCAGAACATTGATATACCCATTCTGCGAGTTCTTTACTCAAAGGGATCTTACCTTCTAAAAGACTTTTAAGAACATTCATTCGTCCTCTTGCAAAGTAAATCTCAAATCCTTCTTCTCCTTTTGCTTCTTTCACTGGGCATGTTAAATATCTTCCTACAGCTGGTCTTATAGCATATCCACAATCACCACAACCCATGCAAGAAAATACTGCTTTCCATTCTTCTTTTAAATATTTCAAATTACTCATTTCATTTATCACCCCAAAAATTAAACTTTCCTCTACTTAAAATCATATTTGGGTCGATGGTTTTTTTAATAGACTTCATTAATGTATAAAATTCTTCTGAATAAGCTCCAATATCTACCATCAAACGAGACATAAATTCTCCCATCATATACCATTGCACCCCTTGTTTAGTTACTCTTTCTAATAATGATTTCCAAAGCGAAAGATTTAAATTATCAATAAAGTCATGGATTTTACCATCAACATAACTCGAAAAACTAGTGAAACCACAAGTAATTTCCACATTATTTCCATCAATCAAAAGAATAGGACCACTTCCTGCAATAGGACGACTACCCGCAATATCAAATATTTTTCGCATATCTTCATCATGTTCCATATCCCACTGATCAATATCATTCATAATTTTAGGATATATATTAATAGGACAAAAACATTCTGCGGTTAATGGTTGCATTGTAGGAAATATACCCCATAAATTATGGTAGAATTGCCAATGCCCTTGTTCCGTATAGTGCCATTTAGCTATATTTCCATCAGAAATTTCTGATCCTAGGCATTCTGTCTTATTATCTAACATTATTTTATCAAGTAATTTAACTTTTTCGTCTAATTCCACTTCTGTATTTGCTTCTATTGTATAAAAAATGACCCCTCTTTTCTTTTTTAATTGATTCCACATAGGCATTAATCTTTCCTGTGTAGTTAATCTTACAATAAGGTCCATAATATACATAGCATCATAAACATCAATTCCTCTATGTCGAATTTCATTTAATATCTTAGCTGAGACTTCTCTTTCTTTTCTGGGTAATTGAAATGTTTTATATTCAGCAAATTCGGGTTTTGGGAATACTTGTAATGATATTTTTGTTTTTACTCCAAAAATTCCATTATCACCACAAAATAATCCTGCTAAATCTGGACCATTGCCAAATCTGTTGAATGGAACTTTTGAATATTTATTTGCTTGAGAGCCAGTTTCAATGATCTCTCCAGTGGGTAAAACTACCTCTAAAGACGTTAATTGATTAGTACATGCTCCATATTTAGCACATCCACCCCCACCTACTGAATGATGTGAGATACCTCCACCTATAGACGCACTCATTCCTGATCCCGGACCCATACATCCCGTATAAAGGCCAAAATGACAGAGGTATTCATTTACTTTACCCCATGAAATTCCTGCTTCAACAGTAACTATTAGGTTTTCTTCGTCTAAGTTTAGTATATTGTTCATTCTTTTCATATCCAAGACAATTCCGGTATCTCCAATGGGTTTACTTCCCCCAAACTCACAAATTCCGGCTCCACGTGGAATAACAGTAATATTTTCATCATTAGCAATTTTAAGTATCTCTGAGATTTCTTGAGCATCCTTTGGTCTTATAACAATATCAGGAACTCCTTGTAAAACAATATCTACATTTCGTGAATAAGCGTGGCGTACATAAATATCATTAGATATGTACTTATCAGAAACAATCTTCTCCAATTTATTAAATAGATCTGACATTATTGTATTACCATATCTACTTTTTATTAGAATAATTTATAATAGAAACATTAAATTACTTAAATATATTCCACCTTAAATTAAAGTGAGTCCTTCGAAAGAGAACCATAGATCTAAATAAATATAGAACCGAAGGTGATAGACATCTATTATCGAGGATACATACTAATTCGTCTAAAAGCAATTGGTACTGAATGGAAAGTAGTTGAAAAGTTATTTAATTTAAAATCTATTGAACAAGACGAGGATTGGAAAATTACTTATGCTACTCCAATATATGGGGGGTGGGATGTGATAGTTGAGTGTTCATTTTCTAAACTAAGGGATATAGATAAAATTGTCACTCTCTGTAGAGTAGATAAAGATTTATCTCAGTGGATTGAGGAAACTACTACACTTATGGGCTCTAAAAATGATTATCCCAGATAGATTCCCCTTAATTAATGATTAGGTTTATTAAATTGTGAATAATTTTAGAAAATATATCATTATTTGCATTATAACAATAATACTAACGATTCCATTATTCTTTGGGGTCTTTATTGAGTATTTTTTATTTAAAGTGATTAATTTAATTTCAATTTTAATTTTAGTACTCGGTGCATCTAGTCTTCTTTTTATAGGGATAATTATAGAGGCTTTTGTCTATAATAGTCAAATTTTTGAATTAATTAAAAAACATGATGTGATAAATACATTAATTCAAAAAAACAATAAATTTGTTATATGGATTTTATTTCTAATAACAATGCTAATGGAAGAGCTAATTTTCCGATATTATTCTATTGGTATTTTAAATTCATTGCTAAATTCACAATACATCTTAATTATTCTAATCTCAAGTTTAGCTTTTTCTCTTTATCACATCCATACTTGGTTTTCTTTTAAGAATTTAAAAATTCTATTGGTCAATCTGATTTATCCATTCTTAATGGGATTATACCTGGGATACATTTTTTTTTCTTTTGGGTTTCCTTCATGTATAATTGCTCATTCTATTATAGCATATTCTATGCACTATAACCTTTATAGACTATATTATAAGAACAAATACAAGAACAAAATTTAAAAAAATTAAAGAAATTATTTACTTCTTAAAAGTTTTTTATCTACTTTACCTATTGAAGTTAGTGGCATTTCCTTGAGGATTTCGATGAATTTTGGTATTTTATATTTAGCCAGATTTTCTTGAGCAAATTTTAGTATATCTGCTTTTATTTCTTCGGATGGTTTATATCCCTCTTTTAACAATACGTATAATTTAACCATTTCAGAACCAGGACGATCTGGATCAGGAATACCTACGGATGAACAGAGTTCAATTGCGGGGTGCTTATTCATTTTATCATCTACTTCAACACTAAATACTTTATATCCACTCACAATAATCATATCTTTTGTGCGGTCTACTATTGTAATATAACCATCTTCATCCATAACACCTACATCACCAGAATAAAACCACCCATCAACAAGTGCGCTCTTTGTTTCTTCAGGTTTATTCCAATAACCTTTAAATATCTGAGGCCCCCTGATTGCAATCTCACCGGCTTCTCCTAACTGAACTTCTCGATTTCTATCTGTAACATCCACTAACTTTACTTCTGTGTTCGGAAAAGGAACTCCCACAGTCCCAATTTTCTTTTTTCCTAGATATGGATTCATAGTGACGCCTGGAGATGCTTCAGTCATTCCATAGGCTTCAACAACTTTTCCTTTACCTACAACTTCTTCAAATTCATTTATACTTTCGGTAGGAAATGGAGCTGCTCCAGAAATATATCCATTAAATGAACTTAAATCTATTCTTTTAAAGCGTCGGTTCTGTAAAAGCATAAGATAGAGAGTTGGAACATTATACATAAGGGATACGTTACCTTCGTATTCTTTCAGTTTGCTTACCATATAGTCTGTGTCTCTCGGGTTTGGCACTAAAATTTGAGCACAACCTTGAGAAATTGTCTGTAGACAAAATTGCAACCCAGCTAGATGAAAGAATGGAAATCCCGAGATATAAACATCTTCACCTGGTTTAAGTGCAGGTTCAAACCAATGATTTACAATTTGAATTATTGAGATTAAATTACCATGCGTTAAAATAGCTCCTTTTGGAGGCCCTGTGGTTCCCCCCGTATATTGTAGTAATAAAATATCATTTGGTTCAATTTTCACGTTAGGAGATTTTTCACCCGAATAATTATCTAAAATTTCATTATATGTAAAATACTTAAACCCCTCTATTGGTTCAACTTTTCCATAGGGAATTTTACCTATTTTTATTAATTGTTCTTTCATACTAGGCTCTAAATCTAAAACATCACCTGCACTAGTAGTAATCACTATTTTTACATCAGTTTTTCCCGATGAAAGTGCTTCTCTGACTTTTTCCTCGTAAAATGAATCAAGAGTAATAATTGCTACTGCACCACAATCCTTTAATTGATAAATTATTTCATTTGGTTGTAATAGGAAATTCATCCCGGATACAGTGCATCCCGCATAGAACGTTCCAAATAATGCTACAATAAACTGAGGAAGATTTGGCAAATTTATGACAACTCTATCCCCTTTTTGTATTCCATTTTGTATTAAAAAATTTGCGAAGCTATTGATGTATTTCTCGGTTTGGTGAAAAGTTGCACAAGAACCTTGAAAATCATAACATAAACTATCTGGATAGCTTTTTACTGTTCTTCGCATCATTTCTGCTAAAGAATATATTTCAATATCAATTTCTGGCTTTACATGTTTGTCATAGGATTTTAGCCATATTTTTTCTGAATATGGACTGCTTTCCATCATTTTTTCTGTCATTTTTGATCATTTTTAAAAATTTTTTAAGCAAATTTAACTACTTTTAATAGTATTTGTATTGTTAGTTCTATATTTAAAATTAATTATAGTTTTGAAAGAATTAGCTTGAAAGTTTATTTCCGAGAATTAACCTATGAAGATATTCCCGCTATAAAAGAGATTAGTAAAGATATTTGGGAAGGTGATGATTACGTTCCATATGTCATCCAAGAATGGCTCCAAGAGAAGGATTGTATGAATTATGGGACTTTCAAAGATCAGAACAAAACAGAATTAATAGGATTTGGAAGAGTAAAGCTGTATGATAAGAATATAGCATGGCTAGAAGGCGGGAGAATAAAAGTATCATATCAAAGTCAAGGTATAGGTAAAAAACAGCTTAATTATGCTATAGAATATGCAAAAAAATTGGTGTGAAAGTAGCCCAATATGATACATCTTCAAAAAATTTAGCCTCAATTTCACTTGCAAAGTTTTTCGGATTTAAACGTAAAAAATGTATGGATCTTATTACTGCATCTTCTGATGAAATTAAAATTACTAAAAAAATAGCTCCAGAATTTGAAAACATTTTAGCTAAAGATGCAAGAAAGTTTTATAAGGAATTTGACATTGGTCCTGGAGATGAAATCTGTAGTGGTTGGTCTTATATTCCATTAAAATATATTACTGATGAACATGGCTCATGGGTATATAATAAAGATGCCATTTTACAAAAAATAGAATTTGGAACATCTCATCATTATGAGTTTCTTTCAGAACAAGAAATTTGGATGATTGTGTACGGCAAACCTAAAGCAGCGAGGGATTTGATTCAATATACAATTCAGAATGAGCTAGAATCCAAAGAATCTATAGTTTTTGAGATTTTTTGCAAATCTGATGTAGTTGAACTCCTTAAAAAAATTGGATTTATTTATTATGAAGATGAACGATTTGGTGTCGTATTATTCGAAAAATCTTTAATATAAAAAAGAAAAAAAGAATAAAAAAAATTATTGACTTTCAATACTCATTTCATATGCTTGCGTTTTTTTATTTCCACAATGAATACAATAGGCAACTCCACTTTCTTGTAGAGTTTGAAGCATTGAACCTGTAAATTTATTACCACATTCACTACAATAAGCAACTTCAGGTCGAACTATTTGTACGCTCTGTTGAGTGGGTACAATTGGTTCTTGTTCTTGTTTAACTTGACGGATTATTTGTTGTTGAGGTGGTGCTTGTTGTTCTGGTGCTGAATTCTTTACAGGTTTGGTCTTTCCTGAAATCGCATAATATAAACCCTCGAATATCTTATAAAAAAGTAGACCAATCCCTTTCAGAAGATAATAGACTCCTTTTAGTATATAGTAAACTAAATAAGCAACACCTTTTAGAATGTAATAAACTAAAATTACAGCAAGAGTTAATACAGCAAAGACTCCTATCAAGACAAGAACTTGTGCGTAGATAGGTTGAACTAAAAACCAATTGACAATTTCTTGCCATGCGATATTAAAAATATATACTTCACTCATTATTCTTTCACTTTAAATTTAATATTTTTACTTAATTAAAAGGAGATCATAATGTAATTAAAAAAATTTGGAGTCCAATTTTTGAAGGATTCTTATGAAAATCATTAAGAAATATTTAAAATTTGGTATAGAATTGAATAAAAATTAGAATTAATTACATCTCATTGATCTCATCAATGGTTTTAAGATCAATTTTTTTTAACCGTGCAATGAATTTCTCACGTATATTCTTTAATTACCAGTCGTAGAACAAAAAAGGGAAAAAATTAATCACAGTAGATGCGAAAAGCGCAATAAATGTAAACGGAATGAATCCAATATCACTCCCAACTGTAGTAATATCTTCAAAAATAATTAACACGAATGCTACAAGTGTACTGATTCCAACATATTCATTCATAAAATCAAAATAAATGTAGAATTCGAATAATTATTTAATTATTCAATATCATAATAAATGTTATTAAATTAATATACAATTAAGCTAACCTGACTTCTTTATTTTTCCAAACTCATACATCATCTTAAATGCTTTAAGAGCATATTTTATTCTGCTCATTATTGGAATTTTAATTTCTAAATTAGATGAAGATTCAGCTTTTCTGAGAAAATCGAAGGTCCATCCTGAACCAAAGCATACGCATACGCATGGCTTATTAAACTTTTGCGTTAATTTTTTAATGATGTCAAATTGTTGTTTTGCCCAGTTTGTCGCCATTGAACCCATCATTTGGAGTGGCCACCGAGGAACTGAAAAAATATACAAAATGCAATCTACATTCTCATCTTGAAAAAGGGCTTCTATAGTTGGAATAAATGTCTCAAAGATAGAAGGACCTAAATCTATAGTACCTCGAATTGAAACCCAGTTGGGAATTACTGATTTAATAAGAGAGATGGTATTTTCAGTTAATTTCGCTAGAGTTAACCCTTGTTCTTCAATCTCATCACATGCTAACGCTCCTAAACTTCCAGAACCCGTGATAATAGCAACATTTTTCCCTGTAGGGAAAGGTTGACTAGCAAAAACATGTGCCACATTAAACATTTCATAAAAATTGTTCACTCTAAAGATTCTCGGATTCTGTTTAATGACAGCATCATATACTTTATTATTCCCCGCCATTGATCCTGTATGACTATTAACCGCTTTTGACCCAATATCACTTTTTCCGTTTTTAAGAACTATAACGGGTTTTTCCATGTTTTTAAATGTTTCAAATAATTCTTTCCCTCGTTTCGTACCTTCTAGATAAAGAGTTATGACTTGTGTTTCAGGATCTTGATTTAAATATTTGAGTAAGTCAACCTCATCAACATCCACTTTGTTTCCTATGGTAATAGTTTTAGAAAAACCAATCCCGTTATCAGTCGCCCAATCTATAAATATATTCCCAAGGACCCCTGATTGTGCTATAACTGCCACTTTACCGATAGTTGCTTGATCAAAGCTCATGTCCGCAGTTGTGAATTGATTGTTAAAATCAGTTACACCTATACAATTAGGACCTATAATTCGGACTTTTGATTCTTTAGCAATCCTTTCAATTTCTTCTTGAAGCTTTATATACTTCTCTACATCAGTCTCAGCAAAACCAGCTGATTCTATTATTATCCCTTTTACCCCTTTTTTTATACAATCTTTTACTGTTTGAAGCACAAATTCATTTCCAACAAGAATTATTACTAAATCTATTTCTTCTGGAATATCTTTTATGCTTTTATAAGCTTTATGACCATGGATTTCTTGTTTTTTGATGTTAACAGGAAATGTTTTAAATTTTGAATCAAGCAGATATTTAGTTGTAGCATAGCCGAATTTAACACTATCAGATGCTCCAATTATCGCAATCGATTTTGGGTGAAAGAAAATATCCATTTCTGACATGATATCATCTTATATTAAATTAGAATTAGAACTTGTATAATATTTGGAAAAATAATTTATTGAACTTAAAGATTCGGCCATATCTAACAAAAATGCTAGGTTTAAATATAATCTTGTAGAGATTTTTACAAGATTAGGATTTAATTTATAAATGTGATAATTCTAATGTTAATCCCTAACCGAACAAATAAAATTCAAGTAATATGCCCGATATGTAAAACAAGCGATTTAATTGGTATACCAAGGTCGAGATTAAATAGAAACTCTAATTTAAATACTATTTCAATACATAAAGGATTAATTTGTCCTCATCATTTTCAAGTTTTTATTGATAATAATTTTCAAGTCAGAGGATATCAGAAAGTAGATTTAGAATTAAATCAAGAAAATTCTAAAAATTTAAGAAATGGGGTAATAGCTTATAATGAAATCGAGAAGAATAGTCAGATTGCTTTTGAAAATTTGATTCTTAATGAGAAAAGTGTGAAATTTATCCCTCTCAATAGTAAAAATGATAAAAAAAGTGGCAATATAGAGAAGAAAATTAAACAACAAAAGAAAAAAATGACTTCGAAAGAAATTTATGAAGAATTCTGGGAATTTATTGATGAAAATAATGAGTTTTTTCTTGAATATATTATCAAAGATAATAGAAGGCAAAAATCTTCAATAAATCCTAACATAAGTGAGTGTATTACCATATAAAATCAAAATTAATAAATTTAAAAGAAGAATTTTCATTAATTTGCTGGTTTACACTTCTTTTTTAAAATATTATTTCAACATCTAATATGACACATAATTTCTATAAGAAAAAATCATGGTTTGCATGAAAATGATATAAGAAAATTTAAAATTCTGTACTTAATTTTCCAAAATAATAATTTTAATTATAAAAAATCTAAAATATGGAGATTAAATAATAGGTTAGAAATTATGAGCTATAAATTACCGGATGAAAAAGATTTAGAAGCTATGATCGGTATTGTTGGTAAAGATTATGCTACAAATAATAAAGCTATTACAGCATCTTACTTGGCGAAATCAGTAATGGGTTTAGAAATCTATTATCCCAAAGCGGATAATGACTAAATAGCCAAATCCCTGATATCGTCATTCGACCCAAATATGTAGAAGAAATTCGAAAAATTCTTGTATATTGTACTCAAGAAAAAATAGCGGTAAGTCCTGTTTCTGGGGGATTATCTGGTGGATTTTCATGCCCAACAATTAAACCTGGTGGAGTTCTTCTTGATTTAGGAAGAATGAAAAGAATAATTGAAATCGATGAGGAAAATCGATTCGCAATTGTAGAACCTGGAGTAACCATTGGAGAACTCTGGGCATATATGCACAAAAATACTCCTGAATGGGCACCACCAATACCAGATGGAGCTCCACCAGCCTCTACAGTTATGGGAGATGCCATTGATAGAGGATTTTCATTATATACTTCAAGTGTGGGACCACAAGGAGACAATTTTATGTGTGCTGAAGTTGTGTTTGCAAATGGTGATGTTTTAAGAACTGGTTCCTGGGCATTACCTACTGCGAAACCATTCTACAAATATGGACTTGGTCCTGATATATGGTCCCTTTTGATGGGTAGTCAAGGGACTATGGGAGTAATCACCAAAGTAGCAGTAAAGATTTATCCACATCCCGAATTTAAAACTCTTGTAGTATGGGGCATGTCAAATCCTTATGATATGCAGAATTTAACTTTGGAAATCCAAAAACAAGAATTTGGAATCGCACATAATACAGTTATGGTCCAAGGTGGAAATTACCCTCTTGTGATGACTAGATGGCCAAAGGATAAAGTACCGCATGATTACAAATTCTTTGAAGAAATGGGTTTTTCGCAGTGGTGGATGAATTTTGAATGCTGGGCTCAAACACAGGAAGAATTAGACTATGTTACAAATAGAATTGATAAGATGGCAAAAGATTATAAAGCGAATAGAGCTAAAGACCCTGATTCAATAAAAGCCCAAGAATTACATCCAAAACAAATCGCAAGTAGATTGAAGAAACCAAATAAAATTGCTGTTCCGTATGGTTTATGGGATGCAGGTTTCTTATTTATAACTTGGTATACACCTTGGCCAGAATGTGCCCATTTCTGTGAAATATACTGTAACGCAATGGAAAAATATGGTTTTCCACCTACGATGTGGGTTGCTTCAATTGAACGCGGTCGACAAGCAATTTGTATGCCTATAATTTGCTTTGATAGCACAAAGACAGAGGAATTAGAAAGAGTTCAAGAATTGAATAGAGAAACTACTGAATATGGTTTGAAGCAAGGCTGGCTTAATTATAGACCAGATCCATATATTCATATCCAAGCTTATTATCAAGCAGGTATGTATTGGAAATATTTGAGAGCTTTCAAAAAGCTTGTAGATCCAAATATGATAATGCATCCAGGAAGATTAGCTCTTCCATAAATTAAAGAGGTTGATTAAAAAAATGGCTAAAACAGGAATGGAAAGATTAGAAGAATTAAAAAAGGATATTTATAAATGTATTCATTGTAAAGCATGTAAATTTGCCTATTCTAATGAACCTGACAGGGAAGGAATTGGAGTATTTTCTGGAAAGCAAAGTACAGTACTTTATGAAGGAATGGTTGACGCTTGTCCAGCGGGTATAGAATATGGATGGGAAGCCTTCTGGAATGCAGGTAAGATGTGGATTGCTCGATCAATTTTAAGTGGAGACTTAGAATTTAGCGAAGAAGTTAGAGATGTAATTTTACCGTGTATTACATGTGGTCAGTGTTCTGCTCAATGTGAAAACAAGGTTCGTACTGTTGATATTATTGAGTCATTAAGAGCAGCCTGTATTGAATCTGGAATACCTATGATTGATAAACATGAGTTAGTAGATAAATTAGTAAAGGAACGAAATAATCCATATGGTGGAGCGGCAGCTGAAAGATTAAAATGGGCTAAGGATGCTGGTTTAGAGAAATTTATCAATAATAAAGACGCTAAAATTGCTTATTATGTTGGATGTACCGCAAGTTATCGACAAGTAGAGGTTGCTATAGCAACTGCAAAACTATTTGAGCAATTGGGTATGAATTTCACGTTAGTTGCTGATGAGGTATGCTGTGGAAGCCCATTCTTTAGGATTGGCGCAGTTGATACAGCTCAAGGATTAATGAGGAAAAATCTTGAAGCTTTTAAAGACGTAAAAATGGTCTATTTCAGCTGTGCTGGATGTTATCGAACTTTTACTATTGATTATCCAAAATGGATGGCTGCAGATGAAAAACTTCCATTCAAAACTCAACATGCATTTGAACTTGTGGCACGATTAGTCCAACAAGGAAAAATTAAATTCAAACCTAACAAAGAATTAAAGGGCAAAGTGGTTACATACCATGATCCTTGTCACACTGGAAGACATTTTGCAATTGATATAGAACAAGAGATGATTGAGAAATCAAATAATCTTATGGTGGATAGTAGAAAAATTAAGAATGCAATCGAAGCGTGGTATGAAGTTCCACGGATAATTCTTAGAAAACTTGAAGAAGATGTTGGAATTAAATTTAAAGAAATGTACCGTATAAAACTTGATAGTATGTGTTGTGGCGCTGGTGGAGGAGTGAGGGCAGGATATCCTGAGTTTTCTCTTAGAACAGCAAGTCTTCGATGTGATGAAGCGAATGCAATAGGTGCGGACATCTTAACAACCGAATGTCCATTTTGTTGGAGGAATCTCTATGATGCTAATGAAATGTACAATCATGGCATGGTTGTTATGGGTGTTCTTCAAATGATTACAGAATATAATCTTTTGGATATTTTGGAGAAGCCAAAAGAAGGTGATTTCGTAACACCATCCATTAGAGAGTCAATGGAAGAAAAACCTAAAAAATGAGCAATTAGCTCGTTTAAATTTATTTTTTTTAATTTTTGTTATTTTTAGTTCATAAAATGAAATTATTTAAATTTCATTAAGTTAGAGAAGTAAGATTTATATTAAAGATACGTGTTATTCAACTTTAAATTTACAAATAATATTAAATTTATATTACACGTAAAATTAAATTAATATTAAGTGAAGTTATATGAATTTAAAGAAGAAGTTAGTGAAATATCTTCCTTTAGTTGTATTTATTATACTTTTAGGACTCCTTCTTTCGGCGTGGATATTATATCTTCCGAATATTCCAGTAAGAGAACCTAAACTTGCTCAAAGAAAAGCACTTATTGTATGTAGCGCAAATGATTTTCATGGTAGTGAATCTGAAGATGAATTTAATGGTAGTCCTGATGCTACATTTATTTTCGATACAAATAATTGGACACGAGATGTTGTGAACTGCTGGGTAGATTATACTTCAACATTTTTTAACGTAACTCCAGGAGCTATACAAATTCGGCCAATAGGAGGATTCCCACTGTCTGTTAATTTGACATTTAGTTGGGATCATCCTTATACTTTACAAGAGTATAGTTTTTACAACATTTCAGTTAGTGTATATATTAATAGTACAACTCCAGTTAATGGCGAAGGTGCAAAAGTTGGATTGCAATGGTTAGATTCTGGTAATACTGTAATAAGAACAGATTGGTCAGATAATATTAATGCGACTTTGAAAAAGTGGACTTCTCTTAATGTAATGGGTGTATGCAATAATGAAACTGGTAATGAAATTAGCAAATTAAAGTTAATTTTATCCACTGAAGGTCAATTTGCAGCTGGTCCAGATGATAGTCTATATTTTGATGATGTAGTAATCGATCGATGGATTTCAGTTAATTTAACAAACCCAACAGATCCCAATCCACCTCCCAGTCGAATAAACTCCGATGGCTTTCCCGCTCAAGCTCTTCAAGTCTATTGGATTTTAAAAAACCATGGATATTCAGATGAGAATATTTTTTTAATGCTCTACCATACTGGAGATGATTCAATAGATATCGATGCAACTGATATTTACACTAATGATCTAAATAGATCTGGAGTAGTCGCTGGTGTAGATGTTGAAAATGATGATGTGAATGCATGTAGATTTAAAAAAGAATTGGATTTATCTAATCCAGAATCATTTGCCTCAACTATTGGTACTAAAGATCAACTGATAGTATTTATGACTGATCATGGTTCAAACGCAGTTCTTAAGGACAAAAATGCTACATTTCATTTCGAGGCAGATAATAGCTATATTAACGAGACAGAATTTTATGACTTAGTGAAAGAAATACCTTGCGAGAGAATGTTGATTTGCTTGGATTGTTGTTTTAGTGGTAATTTTCTTAATGAAAATAAAAACATAGGACAGAGTTGGTATTACTTACCTAATTGTATTTTAATCAGCGCAGCATCAAATGTTTTATCATGGTATTGGATTAATAATAAAAATCCAGATGGTTTCGCTGGATCATGGTTCTTTCATCAATTTTGGAAACAATTAGATCAAAATAATACTATCATTTCAGCATATAATTTTGCATTAGGATTTATTCCGAGTATTAATTTTCCAAGACCTATTGCAATTATTCAAAATCCATTGATGAGAGACTTTTTAGGAATAAATAATACATGGACTTTTGATACCGACCCTCAATTATAAATCTATTTTTTTTAAATCCTTTTTTATTATTCTACTGAATTCTTTGAGTTTATTGAGTTTTTAAAACGCTTACAATTTTCTTCACTTAAATTTAAATTAAGTAGAATTTATTCTAATTTAATATAAAAGCTATGAAAGATTACAATGAAAATTGTGTATAAGGAGTTTAAAAAAACTGTTACTCCTAAATTAATTATTTTTATAACTCTAATTTTAACAATATCAATTGCTCCTTTTTACAATAGTCTATGTAATCTGACAGAAACAGAAAACAATCTGGACAATTATGAAGGACTATTATTTACGCAAGCTCCTGATAATGATACAACAGTACCAACTATTACTTTTATTCAACCATCTGAGAATTATACAACAATCAAGCAAAAAAGTTATTTATTCATCGTTAATATTAGTGATGATAATCTTCCTTCATATGGAAATGTTACTATTCAAATCTCAAATAATACAAACGTCTTATTTAATATCTTAATGAACTATAAAGGAGGAAATCAATGGAGTTTTAATTGGGATAATATTAGTTTATATCCAAATTATAACGTATATAAAATTAAAGTTTGGGCAAAGGATTCCTCTCCAAATGAAAATTCTAGTTGGTCTGTATATTTTTATATTATTATAAGTATCTCTACTGGTCCGTCGATATTAAATGCAGTTCTTTATATAATAGCAGTATCGTTCATTTTTGCAGCAGTAATTGTGTATTTAAACAAAAAATGGAGTTATAGATCATCATGAGAAGAAAAGAAAAAATCAAAGGAGAAGTTTAATATATTTTTAATAGATAGATATCTTATTCTCGTAGGTCTTATTTACACTAAACTCCAATAAATTAGAGCAATAAGAATCAATTTAATTTTTAAAAATTCTTTGTATAGAAGTTTCCCAAATTCTTACAATTTTGTTTCCAAAAAAATAAATGTATATATTTTCATTAATCACAAAAAACAAAATAATCATTAACGGGAATTGTTTAATATTGCTTAATGTGGAAGAGAAATCTGCTTATCCATACATAACAACATTTAAAAAAGAACCATTTAAATCCTTTATAAGAGTAAAAAGAAAAGAGATTGGGAATTTTTATTATAGTGAACATAATAGAATAGTTGAATTCTATCAATATTATAATCAAAACTTGCTAAAAGACCCTAATTTAAATTTAGAGTCTGTTTTTTGGTTTCTTTTGCTTAGGAAATACCTTAAACAAGAAAAGAGATTTAATAAAGATGAAATTTTTAATTATATAAAGAAATGTGAAATTCAACAATATGGACAGTTAGGATTTAAACTCTCTCCACATTCGGAAAAAGTTCCTGATATCCACTCCACATATTTAGCCTTGTCTTGTCTTAAGAATTTAGGATTATTAAAACAATATCTATTTTCTAAAGAACCTGACCAAATTAAAGGAGAAATCAAAAATTTTGTATTGTCGCTCAAAAAGGGTAATAAATTCTTACATTGTCAAGATAAAGAGTGTAATATTGATAAGAATATCAGCTCAGCTCAAATGTTATATTATGTTTTAGAGATCTTCTCTCTTCTTGACATTGATGTTCGTGTTAATAGAGACCAATTTGGCTTATATCTCGGGGATAAAAAAAGAACCCCTTCGCTAATTTTCAGATTTCTTTGTCTTAAATATTTGGATCTCGACTTAGAAGTAAAAGAAAAAGAAATTCAATTCCTTCAACAATTACAAAAAGAAAGTGGTGGTTTTAGCTTTAATCAAATAGATAATATTGAAATAACTTTTTGGCTTGTTTATACTCTTGAACTATATTCTTGGATTTTAGATTATAATCCCGCAGGGATCTTTTCTTTTATAAATGAAAAATTAAATTTAATATTAAATAATCAAACTATCTGGAATTCTGATAAATTAAGTGAAGTTTCAAAGCTAATAATTCTTTTATCCTTAGTTTGGAAGAAATTTATTGATGAAATTGAGAGGTTGCTTTTTAAACAATTAGAAAAGGAAAAATTTATTGATATAAACCAATTTAAAACCACTTTTGGTTTAGAAGAATATACTGATGAACTTATTTCATATATTAATCTTAACTATAATTTTAATTTACACATTCTAAATAATGAGATTGAATTCAAGAATTATATTAATAATTTTAGTGTCGGAAAAAAAGAATTTTTTCAAAATTTCTATAATAAACTCTTTATTAATAGCGTTGTTTCTCTTTCTGATCTTTTTAAAAGACATAGAACTCTCCATAATGAACCACTGAAATTAAAGGAAGAAGTCTTTCCTATAATTAGAGATATGGTTGATAAAAGGTTTTTTAATGGAAATATAATAACAAAAAAAGTCTTTTTAGGAATTAAAACAAAATTCTTGTTCTATTTGAATTATATTTTTAAAAAAATAATCGTATCTGATATGGAATTAAATGTGGAAAGAATATTTGAAGAAAAAGAGAAATTAGCGGATATAAGAAATGATATTTATAATATGACTTTGAAATTAGAGGGTGTTACTTCTCAGATACGAGAAGAAATAGAAAGTTATCTTTTAATTAATGAGATTGATTATGCTAAAGAGAGATTAAAATTTGTTATAAGGAATGCTTTAATGGAAGCGGATTTTTTAAATGAAAATATTGAAAACTCATTCTATGAAGAACTTAATTACGTAAACATACAGGCTAGTTTAGGTTCAGAAATCTCCAATTGGAATAAATTATACTCAGTTTTGCAAAAAAGGTTAACTGAAGTAGAGTCATATCTAAAAAGTAAAATTCAAGAAAAAGAAGAAGTAAGAAATTTAAATAATCTATTAGAAAATCTTGGGGAAAAAATAAGTATCATAGAAGAAGATTTAAATAAAAAAATAGACTCATTTAGAAAGATTTTTTGTGAAACTCTAGAAAAGGAATATGATAGTGAAAAAATCAACCTTATAATGGATGATTTAGATAAAATAGCTCAAAATGTAAGGAAATATGATACAATTATTTATAACATCTCTCAACAGGTTACAACTAAAGAAAGAAAAATAGTTAAGAAACATAAGAAAGTAATAGACAATTGGATAAGAATTAAAGAAAAATTCGATGAAAATTTCAATTATTACACGGATGGTTTCCAATTTTTTAATATTAACCTACAAAAAATTGAAGAGATCAATAGTAGAATAGACGCTGATATTATAGAAATTGGAGAAAACGCTAAAAGTAAACTTTTGGAAAATAAGTTTCAGGATGCTTTCAATATTACCAAGAAAGAATCAGATTTACTAATGGATGAGAGGCTAAATGAAATTAAAGAACTTCAATCAACAATAAAACAAGAAATCAAAAGAAAACAAAAGCTCTATTCACTTTATCATTACCTTCAAGAAAAATTAGAAAATTTAGAAACTAATATAATTGAATTAATCGCAAACCAAGTAAAAAATCTAAAGAATAAGATTACTGAAGAAAGAAATCGAGCGAGATTAGAAGATTTTGATAATTTTATCTCTCAAGAAAGTGTTATATTTAAATCTCAACTAAATGCTGTTAAAAGCAGTTTAGAAAATTCAAGCAATTTAAAAATTGAAGTTGTTATGAAAGAATTTGACACACTTGAATTCAATTTTAATAAAATGAATAAGATATATCAAAAAAAATTAAGTGAGTGTGTTAAATTTATAGAGAATTTTAAAGAGGAGTCAGAATTAAGAATAATCCAATGGGAAAAATTTAATAACTATTTTGTAAATGAAATATCACTCTTGAAAGATGAAATCATAAATAACATCATTTCAAATAAAATAACTGCAATTACTATCGAGAAAAAAACGGATAACATTAAATTAATTGATTTAAAGAAAGAAGTTAACTTATCATGTAAAGTACTTATAAATAAATTAAAAGATATGATTGATATATCTAAGATTAATGCGGAACTTGACGAAAAGGAAAAAACTATTTTAGTGTACACAGATTATTATTATTTAAATAAAGAACTTAAGAATTATATTGAAAATAATTTACTAAAACTAAATAGGGAAAGAATTGGAAAAATCCTTGCCTTATATGATTCGAGTATTAGGAATAGAACATTGAATATAAATATGTTGGAACTTCAAAATAGAATCAATGATTTAAGAATTTTTAAAGATGTTCTCCCGAAACAATTCTATGAAAAGGTTAGAGAACTTCAAATAAATCAAGAACGAGTAGAATTCCATGAAACGAAAAAATATTTTGAATCTATTTTAGAAAATGAAAGAAATGCTATAAATAATATTAAAAATAGTTTAAATCAATTTAATAAAAAACACATCTTCATCGAACAGCAATTTAATTCTCTCAATATCGAATTAAAGGAATATATTGCTAACGTTTTTAAAAAAACTGAAACTTATGAGAATTATTTCAAAATTCAAGAAACTTTTGAAAGTAAAAAGCGAATTTTTAAGGAGAATCTAAAACAATCTCAAGATAAAATTGAACATAAAATAAATGACTTATTACACAAATCAGGCGATTTAGCTAAATTAGTACCCGAAATTAGAGAGTTATATGTGAAAGTAAAAAATAATTTTTCTAAGGAATATAACAACAAGATACAGAAAATTAATGATCAGATAATAGCAATGAAGAATGAATCATATCGTGAACAATTATTAACTCTTATTAATAAAAATAAGATAAATTTAAGCCAATTACTTGGAAATCTAGAAAGAAAAGTAGAAGATAATATAGAAATTAAAGAATTTAAGAAGAGTAATATTTTGATTCAAAGGAGAGCTAAAACCATTGATTTGGAGATAAAAGAGATTAAACGACATGTAGAAGCGAAGTTCAAAGATTTTTCTAAGCAATCTAAAAATTTTAATCAAATATCGAAATTTATTCTGGAAGACTTTAATAACTTTATAGATGAATATTCTGAAATTTTAAACGAAAAAGTTAAGGCATTAGAACGTTTAATATTAAAATCATACATCGATATGACTATAAAGGCTGTTGCAAACGAGTATTTGACAATAGGATTTTTGAATAATGAACTAAAAATAAAAAAACAAAATATTCAAGACCATTTGCTATTTTTAATTAGTGCTGGAAAATTGAATGGTAAATATAATCCCGTATTATCGATTTATTATGAAAATCCAGAAGTTTTGGATGAAATTGATGAAACTGAATTAGAAGTAATCAAAAGCACAAATTATAAAGTCAATATGATGTTACGACATCTAAAAAATTTTGCGAGCCAATACGGGAGTATTATAGCTTTCTTTGCTTCAATCGTAACAATTTCATATTATCTATTCTTATTCAGTGGAGGTAATCCCGCAGTATTTGCAATTCCAGCTATTATTACCACCATTATTTTGGTTTTATACTTTTTTAGAAAAGGAAAAGAAGAGAAAATAAAATAATGGTTGGTTTTTTCGTGTTTTAGACTTATAGAATATTTCATGTATAAGTTTTAATCATAATCCATGATAAAATGGACACCATTATCTGATTTTCTGAGATATCCCAGAAAACATGCTTGATTGAAATGAACATTAAACTTTCGGTCAAAGATGTCTTCATCTCGAGCGAGTTTTTGAAATTTTCTGTAATCTAACGTTCCATTCCTACCATAAGTTTTAACTATATTTATCAAGGATTTTATATGTTTATTTAAATAAACCCTTTGCTCAGAAGATTTCTTGGTTCTTCGCTTTTTCAATTTTGTTATTTTCTCTTGTAAGAACGGTTTATTAAATTTTATTAAATCTGAGTAAAATGTTATCCCGCAATCTTTAAGTTCTCTATATTCTTCACTATTACAAAAATTATCGATTTGAGTAATAATTTCTTCGATAGATCGATTTGCTAAATAGATTTGTTCTAAATCTTTTCTTTCTCTAAAATTTTTAGTAAATTGTGAGTCGATAACTTGATCAGTCTGGTTAGAGAAATCAATATTTTTGCGTTCTAAAGAGTCTTTTAATGTTAATTTCTCAGGATCAGATAAAACTGAGTTCATTGAATGTTCTTTTCGTCTAGCAACAATGTGAAATGGAACGTCAACAGTTTCTTCAGTAACTAGTATATAACATCTTCCTGGGGTATATCTCCCAGTTCTTCCTCGTCTTTGGATTAATCTGATTTCTGAGGGGACAGGTTCAAAAAAGATAATAGCATCCACATTTGGGATATCTAATCCTTCTTCAGCGACACTTGTGGCAATTAATATATTTATATTTCCTTCTCTAAATTTTTGTAATATTTCTATTTGTACACTCTGGGGAAATCCGTAATCTTCTTTTTTGGTTGCTTGACCAATGAATTTTTCAATTTTCAGTTGTTCATTAAATTCTCTTTGTAGCTTATTCTTAAGAAGTTCTGCCATTTCCCGGTATTGCGTAAAGATCAGAATCTTTTTGTTACTAAATTCTTCAATTTCTTCTTTAATAATGGAAGTAATCTTTTTTAATTTAGGATGAGATAGATGAATCTGTTCTTCATTTTCAATTACAGAATTGATGTGAATAAAATGCTCTGAATTTACAATTCTTTTAGCGGATAAGATATCTTCATTTGCTTTATATTTAATTTTATCTAAGAAGGTTTTAAAGAGAGATATATCTTGTGTTTCTAATAAATCTTTAGCATGAAGTATGGATATGCAACTTGAACAATATGAGTATACAGAAGGGATATCAAGTTGATTTTCTTTAACAATATCTATAATTTTTGGAGATTTATAATATAAGCATTCTAAATATTCATCTTCAGATAAATCAAACTTATTACCTTTTTCATAATGTATAGAAAATGTTAAATCACGAGAGATTCCTAAAAAATCTAATTTTGAATAAAATGGCTTATTTGGGGGAATTAAGTTATTCTTTATAAAAAATCTTAAATAATTTTCGAATAAATTGTACCAAACAGCACTTAATTCCCTCAATTTAATAGGTAAATCAATTAAATTGATAAATGTATCGATGTCATAAATATAATCTTTTACATCTTTATCCAGATAAGTTTTAAAAACAATATTCTCTATATATAAATTGTTACATATCTGCTGAATACGTTCATAATCCTTCCCTGGTGAAGCCGTTAATCCTAGGATTAAAGGATCTGTACAAGTACTAATATATTCTTCTGAAATAAAATTATACGCATAATTGCCTTTAGTTTTATGAGCTTCATCGAATATTATTAATGATACTTGACTTAATTCGTATCTACCTCTCATCAAATCATTTTTAATTACTTGAGGTGTAGATACTATAATTCTTGAGCTTTGAAAGGATAAAACTCTTTTTTCTGGACTTGTTTTCCCGGTAAATGAAGTAATTTCTTCTAACTCAATATCAAGGAACTTCTCACATGAAGCTCTATGTTGTGAAACTAACGGTCGTGTAGGAGCAAGAACAACAATTTTTGCTCTTGGATATTTTTTCAGACAATTAGACACTAATAAAATACCAATTATTGTTTTTCCTAAACCTGTTGGTAAAACCACTAAAGAATTTTTATTTTTACAGCTATTAACAATATTATTTTGATAATCTCTCCAAATAATTTGATCTTTTTTTAAGAATGGTCCATTCAAATATTGCTTAGGCTCTTTAGGCATATTAAGAATAACTGCAGATTAATTACTTTTAAAAATAATATCACTGAAAGATTTTTATAATATTATATTCACTTTTGATTAATAGAATCTATTTATTAATTTAGAAATAAGGCTAAAAATACCTTATCAATTAAGGATGAGCCAATTTTAATCCTTTTCAGCTGGGAAAAATAATATCTTTTTTTTTTTTTCTTGTCGTTTTATTAAATTCTTTCCTTCTAGCATTTTTAAAGTTAACACAATCCAGCCACGAGCAACTTGATGGAGAAATCTACTATCTTTAGGATAAATAGCTTTAACTATATCTTTTGGAGAAATTCCATTGTCTGAATTATCATAAATTATATTTAATACCTGTCTTTCTCTCGCTTTTCTATGTGATAATATCTCTGCTATCCTTTCTTTAGGATGTTCTATAGGGCTTCCATGGGCAGCAAGTATTAATTTAAGATTAGGCAATTTCTGAATCGTTTCAATAGAGTTTATATAATCTGCTATATCACAATTTGGAGGTCCAAGCCAAGTAGTTATAGACCTTAGAATGTTATCTCCAGAAAATAAAATACCTTTTTCCTCACTATAAAGAGATATATGGTCAATAGCATGTCCTGGGGATGGAAAAATTTTCCAAATATCCTCATTTATACTAATTTCTGTGTTTTCATCAAGAATATCTTCTGGATCATCTATGTAAGAAACACCATATATTCGTTGATAAAACAATTTCGAACCAACATTTCTTAATACATTTATTATTCTTCGAGTTATGTTTTTCCTCACTCTTAGATAATCTTTGTATGCATCTGTTTCAAAGCTTTTAATGAAACTTTGTTTATCCTTTATAATTTCTGCGCTTTTTTTTGTGAGATAGACTTTTATTCCTAAAGTCTCTCTAATTCTTTTTAAACCACTAAAATGATCGGGATGGCAATGAGATACGATGATTCTTGTAAGCTTAAACTCTTTATTTTGTTTTTTATATAATTCTTCTACTTTTTTTATTTCTGTAATTAAGTGCTTAACAACCTTTTTTGTACCATATCCAGCATCAAAAATGATACCATCTGAACCAGCTAACACATATATATTTTCTGGAGGTTTTATTGCTCCAGAAGTCCCTTTTTCCTTTATTAGAAAAATACCGGGATAAACTTCTTTCATGCAATTTGTATAATTTTTCAAAATATTTATTACTTGGTCTTATAAAGATTATAATTATGCCGTATGCAATTGTTCTTACCTTTGATGAGGAAAGCAGTCTTACAATAACTCAAGTTTTTAAACGGTTTAAAGACAAAAAGATTGGTACAATGTTTTTTGAGGAAAAAATAAAACCTCATATAACTTTAACAAATTTTGATAATATTAGCCCGGATATAGTTAAAGAAAGACTTATCCTTTTTGGTATTGAAAATAAACCAATTAAAATTCAAATAAGTAGTATTGGATATTTTCCTTCGGAAGAAAGTGTACTTTTTTTAAATCCTAAAACATCAATAGAGTTATTCAATTTTCAACAAAAAGTTTTTAGACTCTTTAAAGAGTTTGAAACTGAAACTACTCCAACAACATGGATTCCGCATTGTACATTAGGAAAGTATATTCAAAAGAAAAATCTTGCTAAAGCAATTGATATAATCAAAGAAGAGATCGTAATGACAAGAGAAAAACCTTTTTACATCACTGGTGAAGCAATTTCTTTTGTTAAATTTGAAAGAGATCCTCCGAAGATTGATTGGTGGCTAGATTATAAGCTTACAGAATGAAGCTATGCACAATACAGAAAAATTTTATTGGATTAACTCTAATTCGTGTATATTTAAATTATAGAGTTTCTTTTTTTACTTTATAAATAATTCGATAAAATAACTGATAAACTATAATGTATTGTACTAATTGTGGTTCAGAAATACCTGACGAGGCAAAGTTTTGTCCTTTTTGTGCAAAACCAATTGGTAGTTCCAGTAGCCCTCCTATTCAACCAATACCACCAACACAAGCACCATATCAAGCAACCCCTTATACCCCTTCAAAACCAAAAAAAACTACAGGTGGAGCTGCAGTTGCAGTTCTTCTTGTTGTAGTAGTCGGAATTATATTAATTTTTTTTGGAACACAGATAATGTTTGGAACACCCACTACAGGAATAAGCTTACTTATCATAGGTGCTGTTATGATTTGTTGCATAAGTTCTACTGTATGTGGATCTGGAAAACATCGAGGAGGATCATGTGGTGGTGGGGGAGGGTGTGATTGTAGTGGTTGCGATTGTGGCGATTGTGATTGTTCATAATTATATATTTCCCAGTAATTAAGAGAAACCAATCTCTATTTTGCAGTTAAATTATCATTCGATTATTCACGATTAAAATTAAACAGAAAGATGCATAACCAAAAAAAAGAGATTCAAGAGGAAAAGAAGATAATAATCAGTTGGTTAGCACATCATAATCCAAATCGTCTAGATTTCAATGATCATGTATTTTATTTATTTAACCATGCAATTTGTATAGGATGTTTTTCTTTTGGCTTAGGTGCCATAGTCGCTTTAATATTTTGCAATATATTTTATTTTTACATAATAAATTTTATTAGTTTGCCGATAATTTTCATGATTTTTTTGTTTTGCTGGATCCCTTCAATTTTGCAATATTCAATTCAAATTGCACAAAATAAACCTTTTAAAAATCGAAAAATCAAATTTCTGTGTCGTTTTCTTTATCCGATTGGGAGTATCATACTTATATTTAAAACGCCATTTTGGGGGCTATGTATTTCAATTGCTGCTGGTTATATGATTATAGTTATTAGAAAGATATTTTATAAAAATAAAACATTACTCTCAAAACGTAATCTTAGAAATAAAGAAATAAATTCTGCTCAGGAAATTTAAATATATCCAAAAGAGCTAAGAGAAGGAACTATAAAAAAAAAGAAAAGATAGATTTAATAAATTTTTCTATTACCTTTAGAAGTATTTAATTGCTAAAAGAATGTCATCCCGAGTTATTTTCTTGCGTTTAGCGTGTTTCGTTAAGGATAAAGCAGTTTTTGTAATTTTGGTAGCAGAAGTACTCATCCAATCAACTAATTCATCTACTGCATCACGGGCAACGATAAGGGCACCATTGTGTTTCATTAATCTTCTAATAGGACTCCAACTAATATATTCTGACATAATAATTTTCCTCCACGTTTTTTTATTTTTGGTTAATTTAGTTAACCAATTCTTATTTTTGGTTTTAAGTTTAAGTTTAAGTTTTTGATTAAATTAAATTAACTATATATACAAAGATCTTTTATATATTTAAAGATTTTTATTCATATCTAGTGTAATAGGAAAAAAAATTAAAAAAGATCAAACGACAAAATTCGAAATTATAAAAATAATCAATCTCGTGTAAGTTAGAACATTTTTATGGAATTTCGATTTTTGTTGAAATTTGAGAACATATAATATTATTTCCTATCTGTAGTTTGTTAAAAAATTAATAAAGATGAAATTGGAAAGGATAGGGAAAATTTATTCAAATTGTGAAACGTTATACTAATAAATTTTTGAAGATTTGCTATATGATGTTTTTTAAAAATTGAGAGCAAATTAGTCATTAAAATTAAATTTTTTAATAATATTTATAATAAAAAAGATTTAACTCAATTTAAACCATGACAACTTAATTGATTTTAAATTGAAAAGAAAAATCCAATTACCTATTTCCAATTTGCAGTTAAAATAATATCAATATCTTGGTAATTCTTTGGTCTCTTGATAATAGGATTCAATACCTATTTTTTTTATTCGATTATTGATTTGTGTCCATCTTCGCTTAAGATGGGAATCAAAATTAGTTTTTTCACACGGAAACTCATCACATTGAAAACAATAATCAATTCCTTTATTTTTATAGCAATCCCTTACTCCACAGTCAGGATATAAGCATGAACCTTTCCTACACCCCGGACAGTTCTCTTTTGTTAAATATGTGAGTAACGCCTTGAAAGAAGGGTATTCTTTAAATATAGGAAGAAATGAGGAGAATCTTTCAGCGTATATATCGAATGACCCTAAGAAATTTTGAAGCTTTATACTAGTTTTTCTTATTCCTCCTTCAGAGTTGGCAAAGTATTTAGAACAATTAAGACCACATGGAGCAATTTTATTTAATATATCTTTATATTCCATTTTTATACCTTATTTCATGTTTTTTCTTATTTTATAGCGTTCTTTTTTACTTAAAACAAAACTTCTTAACCTGCTAGCAGTATAATCCTTTAAATCATTGATCATCCGAATAACTGCTCGAGTGAGAGGTTGATAACTTTCTTGGTGGATTTGATCTAACGTATCGGCAGTATCAAATAAATATGGAGGAGCTGTTAAAAATGATATGAAAGGAATTCCTTCTAGATGATAAAAGCCCCCATCTGTAGGAGGGTTGTCTCTTCCAGGAGGAAATCCATCAGGGGGTAGTAAAATAGAGCGTTGTAAGTTTTCATGTATTATAGCATCTTCAACAATTTCTTCGAGAGGTAATATTCGACTTACAAACCACCAACGTACGGTAGGATCATCTAATGGAACTAATTTTCCGTTTTCACTTTTTACGTCGCGAGCAACGTGTTCTAAATGAATCCCAACAACCACCTTGTTCAAAAATTCTTTATTTTTTTCTACAAAAGTTAATGCCCCTTTTCCTCCAGCCATATGTGCACAATTCATTAGAAATAATAAATTGAATGGACGCTGTTCTTTAGGAATTTGAGACCAATATTTTGTTTGAGCCAGTACTAATGTCATTCCTGATGCATCCTCTACTGCGGAGTTCCAGGGGCCATCATGGTGAGTACCTATAATAATCCATTCGTCAGACATTCCTTCTAAAGAGCCTGTAATGTTATGGGAAATAGCCTCAGATATTGTAGCTTTATATGACAATCTAGCTCTCACTGTGCCTTTTTTAATTAATTCTAATATTATATTTCCGTTATTTCGACTAACGTAAACCCCTGGGATATCTCTTTCAACAGCATCATAAGGAACATAGTACTTATCTGTTTCCCAAGGGTAACCTGAGAGAATTCCAATAAATCCAGCTAGATTGTCTCTCAATTTAGGTTCTAAGAATGCACGCATTTTATAATCAAAAGGAACTGTTTGGTCTAAATTATCAAATTCATTCTTAGGATCATAAAATCGATCTATCCCAGATAAAGATTTTAATGTCTTGATGGGAAACGTAAGTAAATTTAATTCTGAAACAGCAATCTTACCTGATATTAACATGTTGTCTGAAACCATGCATAATTCTGCTTCGAGATCGTGTACTGGTGTAGTATAAGGTATAGGGAAACAAGGTATATCATACATATCGTTAGGACTATCAACCAGCCAAACTTTAAGTTTGGTTTCATTAGCTTCCCATTTTTTTACTTCTACAGGATCAAGAGTAATGTCTTGTAAACCCATTCTTTCAAATTGCTTTTTCACCCAATTTTCTGCCCAATAATCAGCAGGGTAGCCTGGACGTCGAATACCTTGTTTGAATATTTTTGAAGTCCAACTCATCATTTCTGCCGTTGAAGGCACTAATTCCTTTTTCAATGAACTCATGATTTTTACTTTTATTAAGAAGAAGTCAAATATACAAATTTAGAATAATATAAATTAAATAAATTTGAGTATTTATTTTAATAATCTTGCCAAACGATTTGTTCGTTATTACATTTACTACATACAATTGAATTTCCTTGATTTGGAAAATAAGGGAGAATTGCTCCACAATACCGGCACTCTAAATCAAAAATTTGATCTTTTGATTTTATTATCCCTTTCGATAAAATTGCTTCTTTAAACTCATTTGAGAGCAAAGTTAAAAAAGAGACTAAGAGATAATGATTAAAAGAACTAGCTATTATTTCCACTTTATTCGAAGAAATTTGCCCAATCGCGAGGATATCTTCTTTTATGATAGATTCAGTTCCAAAATACCACAAAATTTTTTTCTCTACATCCTTAGCGACTAACTGAAAATTATTAAGTAAAAAGATTTGTTCTAAAAGATTAAAATAAATTTCAGAATCAATCATGTGTTCAATCCCTACACCCAAACTCTTAATTGCTTTTTTAATTCCAGGGGTTTGAGAGAAATCTCTAATGAAACTAGAGGGAACCACCTTAGGTTCAATAGATATATTATCAATGGTTATTTCTGCAGGTCTACTATCAAGAACTCGTATAGTATCCTTATTATTAACATATGTAATAATTGTTCTTATTTCTCCTTTCCTATCTAAAGCATTTGGTAAAAGGTGTAAATGGACTTGCTTATTACTTTTCTCATTTAATTCATCGAACTCTAGAGTTAATTGATTAGAATCTTTATTAGGAATCAAGCTAGGAAGACTATTCATAGGGGGGTAACACCTTGAAAGTGTTAAGAAATGAGGAATTTTTACTTTAATTTTTAATTCTGTTATGGGGGCTAAACTTTGGTTATCTATAATTATTGAGTATTGAAAATGACTTCCAAATGGTTGAAAATTGTTAGCAAGTTTGATTTTGTCTTCTTGGTCAATCTTTTCAAATGAATAGTTATGAATCGCCTTTCTATCTTCATCCGTTTTAGTTTTAAAGTAAACTAAATCATGAGGTTCATATGGACTTTTAGCATTCTCTTTTTTAGCCATTTTATTTTACAAAAATTTCAATTTATGGATATCTTATTCGAATTTTCGGGATTTAGATAATTAATAAAATTACATTCTGATTTATATCTTTTTTTTTCTTATATTAATTAATTATACTTGAGTGTAACAATGTTTGAAGAATTAGAAACATTATTTGAGAGCCCTACGATTAAACCTTCATTTGAGACCGTCCATGTTATTTTAGCTTTATTCATATTTGAGGATAATAAGGACGGAATTGGTAGATATCGCTTACAAAAAGAATTGTTAATTGGTTCCGGTACAGCAAGATCTCTTATCAAAAAATTGAATCATGTTACAAAATTTATTAGGGTCTTAACTGATGAAAATAAAAGAAAAGGTCATATTCTCACTAAAAGTGGTTTTGAATTTTTGAAAAAGCTAAAACAAAAAATCCTACTAATAGAGGAAGGGGAACCATCGATACTTAAAGATATAATTATCAAACCAGAAGGAAATCATATTTTTTTTTGTTTAGTACGGGAGGCAATTGAAAAAATATCAAACGGTATTGAACAAAGAGATGCAGCTATAAAAATTGGGGGTGTTGGAGCAACTTGTTTACTCTTTAACGGTAAAAATTTAATTTTCCCTTCTCTTAGTTATGATTATGATGAAAAAGGACAAGAAAGAGTTGATGAGGAGATATTTGAGTACATTTACACCCTTATTAAAAAGAATAATTACAATTTAAAAGAAAATGATGTTATCATAATAGGTTTAGGTAAAAATCCAGAAAAAGCACGCTTAGCTGCATTAAATGCTGCTTTAACAATATTATAATATTAGGGGTTAGATATATATCACGTGAGATTTGAGAAAGATATAATCCTATTTATTAATAAAAATCTTTTTGAGGAAATAAAACTTTGTGTTGAGAAAGCTTCCCCTAATGAAGCTTGTGGATTAATTTTTGGTAAAATTCAAGAACAACAAAAACCAAATAGCGAAGATGAATATTCTTATTATTATTATGGTTATAAATTTGAGTGTATTGAATCTTCATATAAAAGTCCAATTGCATTTTTAATGGATGATTATATGAAATTAATAGATATTTCTAAAAAATATTCTAAAAATTTTCAACTCCTAAGTATTTTTCATTCTCATCCTGGAAGTGCTTATCCAAGTGGTGTAGATATACCATATATGAAAAAATATTATGAAAGCGGTATTAATAAGTTTAAACATTTAATTTGGACTATTATTAATGCTAAAAGTAAAGAACTAAATGGGTATATATTTATTTTAAATGAACTTAAACAAATTTCAGTTCAATTTAAAGAAAATTGATATTAAAAGAAGCAATTTACTGGATTTGGTTGAAACCATTCTTATCAATAGTACAAATTTGAAGTTCGTGTCCAGAACCAGCATCCCTCTCTTTTGAACTAGTTATAGCTGTTTTTAAAAGTTCAATACCTTTAGCTTTAGCCAAGTTTGCTTTCCAATCAGATTCTAAAACACCAAGACTAAAAGGACTACCACTTCCAAAAGAGATATATTCATTTTCTTCATAAAGCGTACCAAGTAAGTCAATCCCATAGAGTTTCCCCGTTTTTTCTGTCAGAGAGTAACCACCTACGATCATCATAGCAATGAAATAACTTCTACCACTGAATAATATATTCCGACAAATGCTAGCTACATATTTTGGTTCTGGCACTTTTCTTTCTTCAACTTCTTTTAAACGAGATAAGGCACGTAGCTGATTAACTACGTACTGGCAGTCCGCGACACCCCCAGCAATTGTAGCTGCAGTATAATTATTTATTTCAAATAACTTCTGGGCCTGTTTAGACGCTATAAAAGTACCACCCGTTGCTTGTGATTCAGTACCAATAACTACACCATCTTTTACAATTATTCCAACTGTCGTTGTACCGGTTTGTAGTATTTTTTCGATTCGGTCTTGATCCAGTTGGTTTAATTTATTGTTATTTTCCATCATCTTGCTGTGAAATAATGTCTGTATTAATATATAGCTTAATAAATGATATATAATAAATAAAAATTTGTTCTATATTTACTTTATCTTAATAAATCATAATTTAATGATATTAATCAAAAAATTTTAAAGATATTCTTTCTTATCTCACCTATTAAATTGGAATAAATTTGGCAATTATTTTATGGCAAGAAGTCAAGCACGAAGTAAACGAAAATACACCGGAAAAAAATATAGATATTTTAGAAAGAAAAGAAAAAGAGAACTTGAACGTCCGAGAATTGATACTACCATCGGTGAAGAAAAGAAGAAGAAACAACGTGTTTTAGGCGGTAATATAAAGGTTAAATTGTTTTCTACAAAATTTATTAATATAACAGATCCAAGCACGAATAAGACTTCAAAAGTAAAAATCTTACGATTTGAAAGCAATCAAGCTTCGAAGGATTTGAATCGAAGACATATCTTAACTAAAGGAGCAATTGTTGAAACTGAACTAGGCAATGCAAAAATAACAAGTCGTCCAGGTCAATCCGGAACGATGAATGGTGTTCTCATTTAATTTTCTTACCTATTTCTTCTACATAATATAAAATAGAATATTTGGGATTCATTTTCTATCCTTAACACACTTTCTAAAAGTAGTTTTCTCATTCTTACGAAAATGGCTAAAATGGATATAAAACTAGTTATAAAATATTTATTTTTATTTCCGTATATGTAGGAATTTTCTCCATTTTGGGATTTGTTTTAATGAATCTTTATTATAAAAAGTTTTATTATATATATTTGTAAGTCATTCTTTGCTAAATATTTTAAAAATTATGAATGGAATAGTTCAGATCTACAATAGTTCAGCCCTTCAAATAACTGATTGGGACGTAATTTTTTTAAATCTTGAATAGAGAGCCAACGCAAATTACCTTCAAACTCAATTTTATCAGCTGGAAAAACCTCCTCATTGGGATTAAAATTATATGTAGCATTTATAGTTGTTGATGTAAGAAATGTAACAGAAATTTTATTCCATCCTACTAGAATTGCTTTAAGTAAGGCATCAGATTCAAGAGGTAAATGAATTTCCTCACATATTTCACGCATAAGAGCTTCTTTAGGTGCTTTTTCTAAATCCTCATATTCTAACATACCCCCGACATTTACTATGGCTCCGGGATAATAGATTTGAGATAATGAACGCTTACCTACTAAAATATATTCCTTATTAGGAGAAAAAATTAGGCATTGAGTCCCTAACATTCCTATTCCTTTCTTCAGGGGAATTCTATTTTTAACCATAAAAATTACTGTAGAAAACTTGATTAGATCAACATCTAAATACATATACTTTTCTTTAATTTGAAAATTATCTAAAAATAATAAGTTTCCATCATAATCCTTAGGAAATTTTTTTATGTGTTTATTCCAATTCACTTCGATCTTAGATTTATATTTATTTGGTAATTGAAATTCTTTAAGAGATTTATTTCTCCACTTAATTCGATCTAATGGGAATTTTCCTTCCCAAATTGCCTTTAAATTTTTGTAATCTTCCACATTATTAATAAAAACGTTAAAATCTATTCTTGAATTTTAATATTTTTTACATTAGCTTTTTTACCTTCAGTTATTTCTGTATTATTGCTTCCACAGTGAGAACATTTAAATAATTGAAGTCCTGTCAGTTCAGCTTCTCGAGTTATCGACACTTCTGAGGTTTTATTACAATCTCTACATTTTACTTTGCCAGGAGTTATTTTAATTGTCAATTTCGCTCCTTCTGCTATTGATCCTTTAGTAGCCATTTCAAAAGATCGTTTAAGCAGCTCAGGAACAATAAGTGTTAACTCCCCAATTTCAAGTAATACTTCAGTTATTTTTTTAGCTTTATATTTTAGTGCTGTAGCCTCAGCTACTTTAAAAATATCATAAGCAAAAGCAAATTCATGCATAATTGATAAATTAAGTATTTGAATGTGATTTTCTAATTTCTTTAGCCACTTCAATTAGTACTTTAGCTTTTTTCTTCCCTTTTGCATCTATTAATACTCTACCAGGATCGTCCCACCACGTCTTAGAATATCTATAATTTCTCTCAATTTCAGCATTATACCCCAAATTTCGAGCAGCATTCTGAATCTCCTCTAAATTAATTTTTTCAATTGCATATTTTTTAGGTAGTCGTCTTCCATTACTTCGACTTCGCTTTGCGTCAAAATATTGCGGCCAAAATATCAAAAAAGGTTTCCTTGACCTCATAAGTTTACCAATTAAAAAAGTTTTCAAATAGAAATAATAAGAATAAAAACTCTTTAGATAATTTAAAAATTATTAGCATATCTAATAATGATAATTAAAATTAAATAGAACTTAAGATTTTTAATTATGCAAAACTTAATCAAGAAGCAACACCATTAAAACTTTGAAAATTATGCCTCTTTTCATTATGGGAGGGTAGTCTAGCTTGGTATGATACATTAGCTTGATTTTTTAAGCAAAGTTAAATCGGCTGGGGGCCGAGTGGTCGGGGGTTCAATTCCCCCCTCTCCCATTTTTGAAATTTTGGCAAAATTAAATATATTAAATAAGAAAGGAAAAATCTAAAAAAAATGCTAAATTTAAATAAATAAAATTCAAGATTAGGTGGTTAATATTACCATTAAAGAAGAAATAGAGAACAAAAAGCCGTTTGGTTCTAATTTAGATTGTATTTTAGTAATAATATTATCATTTATTGTCATGTTCGAATTATCTAGTTTCTTATTCATTGATATCCCATTTTTAGATATATTAAAATGGATAATTGTTATTATAATTCTAATTATTTTAATTGTTCGAGCTTCAGATAAGAAAGTGTAATGTATTGCTATACAATTAGAAAAAAGCCTTAAAGAGAATTATTATTAAACAACTCTAAATTTCTTATTAGATTGAGATTTTCAATAAAATTATACTAATTTTGAATCAAAATTTTTTTCTCATTTTCCCTCCTATTAATAAAGTCTTAATAATTTTGTTAAAATTTATAAATTGGTCTAATCTATTTTTTGATAGAAAAGCATATAAAAAAAATAGTAGTGAATTAAAAATGATATGGAGCAAATTGGAAGCATCAGACAAAGCTATGTGCGCTGTGGCATTAATTGGGGGAATTGTTGCGTTAATAGAAACTCTATTACATATGATTGGATTTCTGGAGTTTTGGAATTTTGGCATAATCACTAAGGTTATTGCGCTCGTACTCGCACTTATTACTATATTATTTGGAGTAAAACCGATAGAATATACTCCTGCTATTCTAGTAGTTATAGGACTATTATTAATTATATTTGCAAGTTGGATTGGTGGAATAATAGTACTTCTTGCGGCAGCTATTGGGATTATTACTTAATATTTAATTAATTTTTTCTTAAATTTTTATGAAATTGCGAACATTAGGTAGAACAGGTCTAAAAGTTAGTGAAATTGGTTTAGGAACTGAATATTTATTTAGGCAACCTAAGCAAACAGTTAGTTCAGTGATCTCTGAAGCCATTAAGAATGGAATTAATTATTTTGATATTGTTTTTAATGTATCTAATTACATTGAAAATATTAGTACTGCGATTAAGAATTGTAAAGATGATATAATCCTTACTTGTCATTTAGGATCAATAGAACAAGACGGAAAAGTTCGAAGATCCCGTAATAGTAAAGAATGTGAACAGACAATTATCAATACAATTGAAAAATTTGGAAAAGGGAATATTGATATTGTTAATTTACAGTTTGTTAAAGAAAATGAATATGAATCATTAATAGCACCAGGAGGATTATTGGACCTAGCCAAAAAATTAAAGACAGATGGAAAAGCTAAATTTATAGGATTAAGCACTCATAATATCTCAATAGGTCAAAAAGCAGTTAAGAGCGGTAATTTTGATATAATAATGAATCAAATTAATATTGTAAATGATAGCATGCCAGGGAGAGAAGATTTTTTAAAAACTTGTAAGAAAGAAGGTGTAGGTCTTGTAGCTATTAAACCTTTTGCTGGAGGAAAATTATTACAAAAAAATCGAACTGTTAATATAGCAAAATATCAATCTGGAGGAATAAATTTAAAAAAAAAGATTCCTAAGGATAGTACTCCAATTAAATGCTTAAATTATACCCTTTCTCAAACAGCCGTCTCAACTACTATACCCGGAGTAAAAAATGTTCAAGAATTAAAGGAAACTCTTGCCTTTTTAAATGCTTCAGATGAAGAAAAGGACTTTTCAATCTTAATAAAGGAATTTAAAAATAACTAAGATAAAGCAACAGCTAATATTAAAGCACCATAAATTTCAGAGTAGTTGCCAACTCTAGATGTATCAATAATCGTAGGGTCTATACCCATATAAATAGCCCCATATGCTTTACCTCCACCTAAATGAACCAATGTACGATAAATTAAATTTCCAGAAATACCATTAGGAGCTATAACTAAATTGGATTTTTTTTCAATAGCTTTTTCTATCAATATTTCATCGTGAGATATCATAATATTTGGATATTTTTCACTTATAAATTCTACAATTTTCTCTGCTTCCTGTATTGTTTGGTCAACCTTGACATCTCTTCCAATATCACCTATTCTGCCTCCGCTTAAAATACTTATTTTAGGAGTGATATTAAGTTTATCTAATTCTTTTATAGCGGTTTCCATAAAGATAATTTTTTTTTCTAAGTTATTACATTCATCAATACCGACTGGACCGTAAAAGAATTGATAGCCATTAAAAGTTTCCAGTAATGCTAATCTATTAATCTCTTCGCGCTTTAAATAGATTTTGATATTTTTTATGAACTTGCTCGAACTTAGAGAACCTCTTATAATGGTTTGAAGAGACTTGTTTTTTAAAAATTCAAAAATAGAATTTTCAGGATCCTGACTTTCAATAAATTTCACTCTTGAATTTTTAATTAAATCTGGAGTTTGTCCAAGAAGCTTATTTGAATTTTCTTTTGTACCAAAAAAAAAAACTTGTGAATTATACTCTTGTAAAAAATCTAAGCATACCTTTAAGATTTTTTGGTTATGATATTCAGAAACCCCTAATCCTATGCCAATAATACTACTTTTTTTTTTTGCTTCTGCTTCAAATTTTTTTAATATCATATTTAGGTAAGAATATCATTTAAAATATATTATAAAAATTGAAAGCTAAAATTATAGTTAGTGCATCATATACACCATGAGTTATAACAACTGCTAATAAATTTTCATTTCTCCAATAATATATAGCACCTAATAAAAGGGAGATAGCAAAATAAGGAATAAAAGATAACAGAAAGGAAATTAGTAGGACTAATGGAGCATTTAACACCATCAAAACTACGCCTGTTACATGAATCATAGCAAAAATAAATGCTGTAACTATAATCCCCCATTTATCACCTAGACTCCGCATTAACCCTTTTTGCATAAACCCTCTAAACAATATTTCCTCAGATGTTCCAATTATTAAAATCATCACAATAGATAAGAGAATTAAACTAAGAACGTCAGCAGAAAGAATGATAGATTCAACATCACCAGTACCACTCCCAAGATCACTTACTATTTCGATTCCAAAGATTGTTTCGAGAGCAATCTCGGTTAAAAAAGAAACTATTCCAACTAATAAAACCCCGATTATAGCAAATCCTAATCCTATTAAGATCTCTTTTAATACTCCTTTTTTTTCAATTCCCCGTGTAGTAAATCCTAATAGTCCTAATCTATTTTTTAAACTGGGATTTTCAAGATATTTAGCAACATATATGACCGGAACTAAAATAAATATTAATTCAAAGAAGGAACTAAATATTAAGAAGTATGGATTTAAGAGGATATCATATAATAATTCCAAATTAAAAGAAGCATAAATAATTAAAATAATTATTCCTGCTGTTAAGAAATTCATTAAAAGAAATGCACCTAATGGTACTCCAATAGAAGCTGCAGTTCCCCATAATTCATGATTTTTCGTATCAATTATTTCATCATCCGGAATTTTCTTAGGTCCATAAATAATTGGAGGAGTGTAAAGTTGGGGATATTTTGATGGTATTATATAAGGATTAATTACTTCTTCTTGTTGTAAAATTCTATGTTCCTTAAGGTACTCAAGATTAGTTCCACACCCCATACAGAATTTAAGTTTATTAATTTTTGGAATTTCTTTCCCACAAACGGGGCAAAATGACCAACTAGTATCATTTAATGCTGTTCCATCTTTAGATATCATTGTTTCTTGTTTATTATGAAGATCTTGAACTTCTTTCTCGTCCATGATTAAACTACAAAAAGAATTTAAATTACTAAAAGCTTTACATTTCTTATTAGAATTTTGTGAAAAAAATTTATGGATTAAGTTTTTAAATTTGACTTCTTATATGCTTAAAAATCATGTTAATTTCAATATCATTGTGGTACATATCAGGATTTATCAATTGATAGTAATTGTATTTAACAGGTTCTTCACCTTTCTCAACTAATAATTCTAGCTTTAGTGAGGGCATCCAAAATGTTTTATTGATATGCTGGTATTCAGCCATAACCATATAAAGAAAGTTCCCTACTTTTTTCGGGATAATTTTAGTTTTGATTTTTGTCATTTCATTAGCTTTTAACCTTTTAATGCTAGTAAATTCTAATTTGGATTCAAACGAATCAGACATAAAAAAATAGATCTTTATATCCTTGATTTCAGTCAAGTTAGGATTCTCGACCATAATCGTGATAATTTCTGGATGATTTAGCTTTAGTTTTTTATTGTGTATTTTGATATCTATGAAAATAGGGTATGGTAAGATTTTTTCATTTAAATCAAAACTTAAATTAATGAGTTTTTGAAGATTGGGTTTTAAATTTAATATAAATTGATTTTTTTGTTCTTCTAAAGAAAGAACTTGTTTACTCCTCGATTCTTCAAAACCTTGAAGCACACGATTAATATACTTTAAGATGTATTTATCAAATTCTGAATGTTTAACAGATATAAAAGAAATTAATTTCTTGTAATATTCTGATTCAAGATTTTGAGGTAAAGGTTTCTCGAAAATATCCTTGATAAAATTTTTTAAAAGCTCATCTAAATGGATTAAGTCTTTATGTTCAATTTCAAATTTCTCCAAAATTTTCCCATTAAATTTGTCATCTTGTAAAAATTCACTTAATAAATTTAGCACTTCAATAGCTTCAGAGTTATAGGCGTTAAAAGCCTTTGTTATCATAGCTTCTAATAAGTTATTTAATTTTGTAATATTTTTGTTCTTATAATTAATGAATTCTGCTCGGTAAGATTCTAAATATTTAATTAATTTACCAGAATGTAATTTTAATAGGCTTCTCTGATATTTTTGATATCTTTCCGATACATTTTTTATCCAATTACCAACACTATTTATTTTCTCAAGATTTTCTTCATTGTTGAATATTATATTTTCTTCTAAAGTATCTGTAGATAACAGTGGACAATCAATTTTTACTTTTTCCAATACTACACTTGTATTACGCTCCAATTGATATATTTTTTCTATTTGTGTGTACAAATTGAATTTCTGAAAATCATCTGCTTTGATTTTAATTAATTTCTCAAGTAAATCTTCTAACTTATCAGAATAATATTTAGGATTTCTATTTAGAATCCCTCTTAATATTGCAGCAAATTCAGAAAGAATTATGTAGATATCTTTTTTAACATAGATTTTAGTTCTGTTATTTTCTAGGTTTATGATATTACAAAAATTTACTACATTCTGATAATTTTTCTCAGCAAATTGATAGTAATTGGCACATTTTTCAAAATATAATGAATTTTTTGCCAAATAACTATAATATAATCCTAATAATGATTTATTAATAATATATGAAAGTTCTCTGAGTTCTTCATACTTTCTTTTGGTTTTATTATCTTTTATATAGGCTATTAAAAATTCCTCAACAATTATCTCAAAATTGCCTGCAGAACGAATTGAATTGATTAATTTTAAAGGATTAATTTCTATATCATCTAGTTTAGTAATAATGAAATGCCTATATTCATTAAAATCAGAATTAAGACTATAAAAATAAGAATCAATTAAAGATTTTCTTCTCTCAAGTTCCGAATTTTTGACTTTTTTTTCAGTTTTAAATGATGTAAGGTTTAGAATTTCAGTTAAATAATATTTGAGAGAATATAATGACTCCATATATAATGTTCTTGCCCCACAATAAGGACACTGAGCTGCAGATCCCTTTATAATGGGTAAACCACACCCACATTTCTTGCAAGGCATAAAGGATATCATAGAAATAAGTGTTCTCTCAAATTTTATATTTTAAATATTCTTTCATATTACAAATTACTACTCGATTATTAAAATTTTATCCTTTAAGTCTATTAAATCATAATATTTTGATGTGTTTTATGACGTGTAATATTTAATCATATTACTTAATAATTGAATAAATTCTTCTTTAATATTCTTTAAAAAATATATATTTAATGAGTAAAATAACAGAAAAGATGGTTGTTTTCAAGATTTATGGGATTGACGAATCCATAACGTTCGAATTGAATCGTTTTATTCATCGGTATTTTTAAAAGATTTATTTCTCCATTCCCTTTTGATAGTGTTCCATCTGGTTTTAAGATTGAGACCCTTACATTTTCATCTTTAGGTACCCATTGAATAATTGGAAAATCTCGATCCAACTCCTTACTATAATAGGAAGCACCTATTTTTTTATTATTCAAATCAATAGACTCAATCTTGATATTCATTAAATCTTTTAACCGAATCATTTGATCCTTTTGTAGGTTTTTTCCATCCATAAAAGCAATTAAAAGGTTCAGTTGATTGTTTATTGATATGCATTTTATTTTCCTTTTTCCTTTTTTAGGCGTTGTTGGATGTACGAGAGGTTCAGCAATGTATAACTTGTCAGGAATATTATCAATTGTAATTGAAAAGGGATTTTCAACATAAAAAAAACGGTCAGAGATTGCGTCTATTATATCTTGATTTTTTGAATATAACCAATTTACAGAAAATGTTATTCCTGATTGAGACATACCAAGTTCTAGTAATGTTTCTCTTAACGCTTCCGGTCTTATTCCACGCTTTTTGAGAGATTGTAAACTCCATGTCCTTGGATCTTCCCATCCTTCATAAATTCCATTTTGAATATTATTTCTTGATTCGGTTTTGCTTAATTTCATATCAGCGAAATTGAGTCTTCCATAATATAATAACTCCGCTTTTTTCCAACCAAAATGGTCCCAAATAAATTCTTCAATAATACCTTCTTTAACTAAATCTATACCTCTTAATATATGAGACGCACTTATTAAATAATCATCAATTGCCCAAGAATACTCTAGCATTGGCCATACTATATATTTATTACCCACTCTTGGATGTTCTGCCTCTGAAATTCTCATAATAATTTGGTCTCTTAAAGCTGGATCTTTTTGATCCATTCCTGTTTTTAGTCTTACTACAGCTTGACCTTCATGATATTCCTTGTTAAGCATAGCGTTCCATAGCTCTAAATTCTTTTCTTTTGATTGATTCCTATGTGGACAATCATTTTTGTTTTTCTTATAATTTTCCCTAAATTCATCAGCGGAGCAAAAACAAACATAAGCCATATTATCTTTAATGAGTTTTTCACAGTATTCATAAAAAATTTCTAATCGATCGCTTTTATAATAAATATTGCTATAATTTACTCCTAACCAATCCAATCCTTCCTTAATTAAATTATAGGCTTCTGGTAATACGTATTTAGCCTTAGGGCTTTCCCGTAAAGATTTTGGACTTCCGATGGTATCATCATAAAATAAAATAAGTTCACCATTATATCTTTTAACGTATTCATCATTTAGTACAATCATTCTTGCGTTCCCAACATGTAGCGCCCCACTTGGATAAGGAGCTAAACGCATTATTACTTTTTTAAACTTCGAGATGTTTGGTAGTTCTGGTAATTCCTTATCTTCCTCTATTTTTTCTTTTTTATCCAACGCGTGAGGATCTAACTGAAATAATTTTTCTTTCTGTTCCTTTATATTTAGATTTGAGATTTCAGAAATGATACTATCCAATATAGGAATAATTGATTTCGCTTGAGAGCGCATATCGGGTCTTGTGGCCATAAGTTTTCCCATTATAGCTTTTTTATCTGGCTTACCATTAAATTTAACTGCGTTCTTCAAACCACTTAACCATAGAATCTTTCTTATTTCTTCATCTTTCATTAGTATCTTCATCTTATCAATTTTTTTAATTTTTCAATTCATCTATTTTGGCTTGCAATTCATGAATACCATTTCTTATTATGTTTTTTGCTATGAATGAAGATTCCTCTGCTTCTTTTTGCATTAATATCCTTGATTTTAAAGAGCATGCTTCTAAAAATGTGCTTTTGTTCTTTATACTTGAACCGATAATTATAACATCCAGAATATGTAAAGCTAATTGGAGTTTTCCTTGTTTATATAGCTTTTCCGCGTGAAAAAGATATTTTTTTTCATCATTTATTGCTAAAAACTCCTCTGCGATCTCATTAGATTTAGCGGGAAAGAGATCAGTTGGATTTCCCGTTGTATACCATCCATGAAAAAGCCTATAAACAGCATGTATAGCAAATCGATAACAACCATATGCCGGATTCAAATATTTGTGTTTTTTAAACTTTTCAGGATAAATTTCAAGCATCTCATGATAAATTTGTTCGAACCATTTTCCTTCATTTAATCTTTTTACAACTTCATCATAAACAAAATGCATTACTTCTGCTCTAATTGATAAAGCTTCTTGAACATTTTTTTTGCCTTCTATAAGTGGTCCATGACCAGGTGCTAAGAACTTTGCGTCTTTTTCTAACATTTTTTCCATAGCTATAGCCCATTGTTTAGGGTAGCGTTGTACTTTAAATGGGTTCCCTACATTAGGGAATGTGGGATTCGATACTAATTCCCCAGGAAATAAAACTTCTTTTTCAGGTAAAAACATCCATAAGCTATCATCTGTTTCTCCTTTATCGTGATAAAGCTCAAAAGAATAATTTCCTAATTTAAACTCATAATTGTTATTTCCATGAATTATTATTGTTGGGTTGAGTGTATCATGAGCAGAAACCCCCTCTTTTGGTATATTCCCTATTGAAGAAAATTGCTGATTATTAATCCAATTATGATATTTGTCTAATTCTCTATACTTCTCAAATCTATTTAAAATGTTTTCATGTGCAATGATTTGAGGCATCTCCCATCCTTTATCGTTTACTTCTTTAATGATCGACGCATATCCAAAAGAATGATCAAAATGCCCATGAGAATAGATGATAAATCTTATTTGCTTATCTGAAAACTTTCGGATTTTATTGAATATACGACGATGAAATAATCTATTGGATAGATCAAAAACAACTAATCCTTCTTCAGTTTTTATCACACTAACATTGGCCCAAGCTCCAATAAGAAAACATGTATCATCTGCAAATGTCTTAGATGGAAAATTGCCGAACCATTGGTTCATAGCCTCTTCAGTTGAGCTCATTATTTTTCTTGTAAATTTAACTTTTATGAATTGTAAAGATTTTGAATTATATCATTTGCTTCTTTCATTATTCGTTCAATTAATTCTTTCACTGAGGGTATATCGTGGATTAATCCTATCCCTTGACCAACAGATATGATACCCGCAGATAAATCACCTTGTTCATACATAAGCTTCGATTTTGCACCAGCAGCAGCATTAAATATCTCCATTTGGTCACTTTTTGAGTTTTCTAACTCAAGAACTAGTTTAGCGGCATCATTGTCCCAAACTCGATGAGTAGCATTAAGAGATCGCATAATAATGGTTGTATCATAGATACTAGTATTTATTAAGGCTTTCTTTAAATTATCATGAATTGGACATTCTTGGGTGGTTAAAAGACGAGTACCTATTAATGCTGCCTGAGCTCCTAATGCTAAAACAGCAGCTACACCTCTTCCATCTGATATCCCCCCTCCGGCAACAACAGGTACCTCTAAAGCGTCAATAGTAGCAGGTGTTAATACTATAGTACCAATATCATATCGCCCGGTAGCACCACCATTTTCCCAACCGACAACTTCTACAATATCAGCTCCTAATGAAGCCGCTTTTTTCGCATATCTTACACCTGCACATTTATGAATCCAAATTATATCATTCTTTTTGAATAAAGGAATGTATTTATCTGGAGCTTCATGTCCCGATGTTTCAATAATTTTAACCCCTTCTTCGATCATAGCTTTAACTAGATCAATTTGTCTTATGGGTCTTAGCATAGGAAATAAATTTACATTTACAGCATAGGCTTTATCAGTTAGAGCTTGTAATTCATGGAGAGCTTCACGTAATGGTTCAGGTTTTCGATACATTACTGAGGCAAGAATTCCGAGTGCACCTGCATTTGAACATGCAGCAGCGAAAGAGGGATAACTTATATTCATCATATTTCCACAAAAAATTGGATATTTTATACCCAACATTTCTGTCACTTTTGTTTTCAACATGGGTTTATTACTTCTTTTTTATTATATTATAAGTATTTAATTTAATATGATTAATAGAATCTCTTACTGTAAAAATTAAAAACTTCATTTTCTAGGGTGTCTCTAATTTAACTTAAACATTCTTAAAATATCTTCAATACTAATCTCTGTTAAATCCTTTATAATTAAATGAGCATTAAGAAGTTCTTCCTTATTGTGTGTTGTTGTAAGGGCAATTGGTATCATTTCTGCTCTCATAGCTGCTTCTATACCAACTGGCGCATCCTCAATAACTATACAATTTTTTGGGTTGATATTTAAAGTCTTAGCAACAATTAGGAAAACGTCTGGTTCTGGTTTTCCTTTCTTAACTTCTGCCGCGGTAATAATAACATCAAAATAATGTTTTATTTTTAAACTTGTCAATACCAAATCTACATTTTCAGAAGGACCACTCGAACCTACAGCTAATTTAAACCCTTTAGATTTTAGATCAGCTAGAATTTTCATAACTCCGGGTAAAGGTGCTAATTTATCCTTTACAATTTCTCGATAATTTTTCTCTTTAATATTAGCCCATTTTTCTATAAGAACTTCATCTGGATCTGGACCTACTAATTTTCGAGTAATTGTGGGAGATTGTTGACCAAAGGTCTCTTCAAAAAGCTCTCTTGTAAACTCTACTCCTATAAATCTTCCTAAATTTACCCAACTCTCAAAATGAATAGGACCTGTGTCAGCAAGAACACCATCCATATCAAAGATAACGCAATAATGTGAATAAATTGCATTATATTTCATCTCAAATCAATCTTATCCATAAAAGCTTAAAATCTAATCTTTTGCAGTATTTAAAATTTTAAAATTTCAATTAGAAATTAGTTTATATATTAAGAAGACATAATTAAGAATTAAAAAAGTGGGTATTAAACTTTTAAAAGTTGGACAATTATGAAAAAGGAATTAAGAATCATGTCTTTATTGGGAATTTTTGCATTTCTATCTTTAACTATTTTCGTTTCAGATATTTTTAACGAATTCAATTTTAATACTAAAAATCGCTTAGAAAATTCAGGATTTTGGGATCTTACCAGTACTCCAATCCATATCAATGACTTAAATCCTAGCATTAATTGGAGTAGAACTGCTGCTGATAATGAGTGGTGTAGTGGATCAGGAACTTGGAGTGATCCCTATCTTATTGAAAATATCACTATAGATGATTTATTTAGTGGAAGTTGTATATGGATTGAAAATTCTGAAGTCCCATTCATAATTAGAAATTGTACTTTTATAAATAGTGGAAGAGGCGCAGTTTGGCCTGATTCTGGAATAAGATTTAATAACGTCAGCAATGGGCGTATAGAGAATAATACAATTTACTTAAATGAATTTTATGGACTTTCAATACTAGACGGGAGTAAGAATAATACTATTACAAAAAATAATATTAATAATAATGATGATGGTGGATTGTATTTAGGGTATTCTAGTAATAATAATATTTTTAGTGATAATAATTTCAATTATAACTATTTTGGAGGTTTTTATATTTATCATTGTAATTTTAATAATTTTTCAGGAAATACCATTAAGCAAACCACGAGTGATCAAACTAGAGAGATAACAATTACTGGGCAAAACAATACTTTCTCAGGAAATATGTTTGAAAACTGTGGAATCTATCTTCAACCTTGGGATGAGCCATTAAGCGAATTATCTTCTCATTTGATTGATATAACAAATTTAGTTAATGGGAAACCAATATATTATTATGCAAACAAAAGTTTTCTGATAAAGGATAATTTCACCAATGCGGGGCAAGTTATCTTAGTAAACTGTGAATTTTGTGAAATATCAAGTCAAAATATATCTAATAGTGGACGTGGTATATTATTCTATTATAGTCATAATAATACTATTTTTAACAATAGTATTAGTAATTCTTTTGCTGAGGAAATTTCTGTATATAAATCTGATCAAAATAATATATCTCATAATTTAATTAGTAATATTGGGGATTCTATAGGCATTACTTTAAGCTATTCTAATAAAAATAATGTCTCATTAAATCAAATTTTTGATTGTAATACTGCTATAGATATAAATACGGGTTATTGGAATACAATAAGCTTTAATAATTTAACAGATAATTACAGAGGTGTAGATATTTACCACGGAGAACTTACAGATATGAATAATACAATTAAAAAAAATATAATTTCAGATAATGATCAAGGTATCTATGTACAAAACGCCAATACAAATGGAAATACAATATTTTTTAACTATTTTATCACAAATAGCATAAATGCATATGATAATGGAGATTATAATTATTGGGACAATGGATCGTTAGGAAATTACTGGGATGACTATGTGGGGAATGATTCTAATGATGACGGAATTGGTGAAACCCCATATATTGTATCAGGGGCAGGTGGGAATCAAGATAATTTTCCTCTATGGGATGATGGTCATAATGGAAGTAAAATATTCATAGATGATGGTTCTTCAAATAATTGGAATTGGGCTAGTAAACATACTTGGTGTACAGGTTCTGGAACATTGAAAGATCCCTATATAATAAAAAATTGTAATATCGATGGTAATAATTCGGGTAGTTGTATCTACATAAAGAATTCAAATGTATATTTTAGAATTGAGAATTGTACTGTTTATAATTCACAGAGTGTAGATGGTATATATCATGCTGGCATCTTATTAGAGGATACATCTAAAGGAACAATAATAAATACTACCACTTCTTATAATAATGGGAATGGGATTTCCCTTGATGGATCTCATAATATTACAATTCAAGGATGTTTTATTAATGATAATATTAATTATGGAATTTCTCAGATTTGGAGTAGTTATAATATCACAATAATTAATAATACTATCAACAATAACAATAGGGGAATCTTTACCTCTTCTGCTGCCCAAGATGATAAGATTATAGGAAATGTTTTTAAAAGCAATACTGAAGCTGCTATTTACTTTAACCCTGGTTCTTATAGTTTAATTGAAAGAAATAAAATTACAGGCAGTTTTAGGGGAATTCATTTATGGGGAAACAATAATACCATTTTATTTAATGATATCTATTCTAATTCATATGGAATTTACTTTAGTCCTGGAATGGATACATGGAATAATACAATAGCTCATAATTCAATTTATAATTCATTTTCATATGCTATCTATTTAGAAGGCTCTAATGACCGATTTAACATTTTTTATAACAATTCATTTACAGGAAATGGAAATAATGCTTATGATGATGGTTATGGTAATTATTGGGATAATGGTATAATTGGGAATTATTGGGATGATTATAGCGGGGAGGATGCAAATGATGATGGTATTGGAGAAGATCCATACGTCATTACTGGATTAGCTTTAAGTCAAGATAATTTCCCTATTTGGGACGATGGTCATAATGGTAGTAAAATTGTTATTGATGATAGTGCATCTAATAACTGGGTTTGGGCTAAAACTCGAACATGGTGTTCAGGCTCGGGAACTTTTAATGATCCGTATATAATAAGAGAGTGTATAATTGATGGAAATAACTTAACCAGTTGTATCCAGATTAGTAATTCGATTGTATATTTTAGAATTGAAAATTGTAGCATTTTTAATTGTTCTTCAGGGCAAGCGGGGATCAAATTATTAAATGTGCTTAACGGACAATTATTAAATAGTAATTGTTCAAATAACATAGGCTATGGAATATATTTATCCGACAGTCATAATAATACTATTTCAGGAAATATCGCAAATTATAATGATGAATTTGGGATATTTCTAGAAGCAAGTGATAATAACACCCTTTCAGGAAACGATTTAAATGAAAATTTTTATGGTATTTATTTAGGATTGAGCAACAACAACACAATTTCAGAAAATTCTGCTAATAATAATGATTGGCAAGGAATCTATTTATCTTCTTCGAGTAATAATAATACGATTCTAAATAATAACGTAACCTGTAATAATGACAATGGAATATTTATAGATTCCAGTACTTATAATAAGCTATTTGGAAATATTGCTGACAATAACGGATGGAATGGCTTACTTCTATGGAAAAGCATTGGAAATATAATTAGAGGAAATATAATAAGTTATAACGTTTTTGCCGGTGTTTATTTATATAGAAGTAATAATACTGAAGTTATAGAAAATAATTTCATTGGAAACTTATATAATATTTACGAAATAGGATGTGAAAATAATAATTTTGTTTTAAATTATTACGATGGAATACTTACTCCATTTGTTATAGATAATAATGGAGGTGGTGATCTTACATGGCTAGAAGCGGTTAATCTGTTTGTTTGGTGTACAGGTTCAGGCAGCTACTCTGATCCATATATAATACAAAATTTAATTATCGATGGTCAAAATTCAAGTAGCTGTATAGAAATTAGAGATTCTGATGTGTACTTTTACATCATTAATTGTTCATTCTATAATTCTGGTAATGGTTTATATAATGCAGGAATTGAACTTGCAAATGTAATTAATGGACAATTGATAACTAATAATTGTTCAAATAATAATGGTATTGGAATTGGTTTATACCAGAGTCAAAATGTTACTATTGATGGAAACATAGTAAACAATAATGAGGAGTCTGGAATCTTTTTAGAAGTAAGTCATAATAATATTCTTTCGGCAAACACCTTAAATGAGAATTCTGATGGAATATATTTAGGTTTAAGTACCAACAACACTATTTCAGAAAATTCAGCTTTTAATAACGACCAAAGAGGGATTTATTTATCATCTTCATCCAATAATAATACAATTCTAAATAACAATTTTACCTATAACGGTCAAGATGGAATATTTATATCTTATAGTTATAATAATACAATTATAGGAAATAATGCAGACTATAATGATTATGGAATTTCGGTATGGAATAGCAATAATAATACAATCATAGGTAATACTTTAAGTAATAACGATTTTATCGGATTATGGTTATATAAAAGCAATAATACGGATGTCATATGCAACACATTCTTTGGGAACTCAAATAAAAATATCAAAGAATCTGAAACTAAAAATAACTTTTTTAATTGGAATTATTTAGATGGAATTTTTTCTCCATTTATCATTGATGATGATGGAGGGGGAGATTTTACTTGGACAGAACTAAAATCTCTATTTTTTTGGTGTACGGGATCAGGTAATTATTTCGATCCGTATATAATAAATAACTTGATAATTAATGGCAAAAATTCAAGTAGCTGTATAGAGATTAGGGATTCTATGGTATTTTTTAAGATCGAAGGTTTTACGCTTTATAATTCCAGTTCAGGTTTATCTAATGCAGGAATTAAATTAACAAATGTAGTCAATGGACAATTGATAAACAATAACTGTTCTAATAATAACGGTAATGGTATACAATTATCCAACAATCAAAATGTTACTATTGATGGAAACATAGTAAACAATAATGAGGAGTTTGGAATCTTTTTAGAAGTAAGTCATAATAACACTCTATCGGGAAACACTTTAGATGAGAATTATGGGGGAATTCTTTTAGTATCAAGCAGCAATAATACTATTTCAGAAAATTTTGCTTATAATAATGGCTGGCAGGGGTTCTACCTATCTTCCTCAAGCAATAATAATATAATTTTAAATAATAACTTAACTTACAATAACGAGAATGGAATATTTGTAGATTCCAGTAATTATAATACAATTACAGGAAATATCGCAGATCATAACAGTGAGAATGGGATATTTGTAGAGTCCAGTATTTATAATACAATTACAGGAAATATCGCAGATCATAACAGTGAGAATGGGATATTTGTAGAGTTCAGTAATTATAATACAATTACAGGAAATATCGCAGATCATAACGGTGGGAATGGGATATTTGTATGTGAATGCAATGATACTACAGTTGCAAGAAATAAAGCAAATTATAACACTTTTGCGGGATTGTATTTAATGAGCAGCAATAATACTGAAGTTATAGGTAATATTTTCATTGGAAACTTATATACTATCTCTGAAAGTGATGGTGTAAACAATAATTTTAACTGGAATGTTGAAGATGGCTTCACAGATCCAATTATTATAGATGATACTGGTATAGGAAATTTTACATGGGGTGAAAGTCTTAATTATTTAGCGTGGATTTATGGTTCTGGGACTTTAATTGATCCATATATAATTGAATTAATTACAATTGATGGTCTGAATTTAACTAGTTGCCTTACAATTAGAAATTCTAATGTTTATTTCAGGATACAAAATTGCACTTTTTATAATTCTGGCTATAATCTCTATGATGGGGGAATTAAACTAAATTCGACATTAAATGGAGAATTGAAGAATAATAATTGCTCATTTAATAATGCAAATGGAATTATCTTAGATTCATGTCAATCTATTGTTATTACCGAGAATTCAATTAATAACAATCAGAGATCTGGACTCGTATTAATTGATTGTAGTAATATTGATATCATTAATAATAAGGAGACAATCAACTTTAACGAGCTTTATGGTATTTATTTATTTAATAGTCATTACAATGATATAACGAATAATACAATAAATAACAATGGAATAGGAATTTTTCTTAATCAGTCTAATTATAATTCCATTGATTGGAATACTCTATTAAATAATGGTCAAGCAATTGTAGACAATGGTGTAGGAAATATTATTGGTTTAAATAATGTTTTACCTGGTACGGTAAGTGAATTTCCTTTTGATATCTTAATTATAATTCTGATAATTGGATTAGTTGTTGTAGGAGTTACAGGAGCAACAATAGTAATAAAAAAGAAAAGGTCAATTCCAGCTAAGAAGGAAAAAGAATTAAGTGAGAAAAAGAAGGAGAAAATTAGAATTAAGCTTGAAGGAAAACTGGATTTTGTTGACTATCTTATAAGGGAAAGGAACATTAAATTAGCTTATAAAAATCTAGGAAAAATTCAAGATACAGCGGATTTGTATGATTTCTTTGATATTTTTAATAAAGCGAATGAAAGAGTTGATCATTGTAAGGAGATTGAAGCAAGTATTTCTAAAGCAGTGATAGAAGAAGAAGTTTCTCGCCATGTTAAAGAAAGAGAAGTAAAAGAAGTAGTTATACCTCCACCTATAATAAAGAAAGAGGAAGAAAAGAAGTACAATTTATTTATTAGTTATTCTACTGTTGATAGAGACTATTTTCAAATATCAAAGATTGTAGAAGAGCTTAAAAAGTATCCTAATATCAGCCAAATCTCATATTGGGAACGAGACAGTAAAGCAAACATTGTAGAGTTCATGGACGAGACGCTTGAAGTAAGTAATACCTTTCTACTCTTTTGTAGCGAACATTCTGTAAATTCTAAAGCTGTAAAAGATGAATGGCAGGCAGCTTTCCAAATGAGAAAAGAAGGTTTGATAAAACTGATTCCCGTATATGAAGAACAAAAGCACATTCCAAAAATATTATGGCATCTACTAAATGTCAAATATGATAAAGATAATTTTAAGAGCTTTATCGAAAATCTCTATAAGGAAATTATGAGAGAATAAGAGCAGTTCTCTCCCTCATTTTTTCCATTTTTTGATAATTAATAATTATTTTTTTAGATTTTTTTTATCTCTGGAATCAGGAGTATAAAATTACTGCCTTTTGAATAATCCCCTTTAATTCTATCCTCAACCCATATTTTTCCATTATAACTCATAATGACTTTTTTCACAAGAGATAACCCTAAACCAATCCCTTTGAAATTGTGGTCTCTAATAGTTTCTCTTTGAAAGATTTTTTCTTTCCAAGTATCAATAATTCCTACACCATTATCTTTGAATTCCATTTTAATGTAATCAGCATCTGATTTGTGGTCTCTCGTTATCTTAATATTAATTTCTGAAATTAAGCTTGAGGAATGTCTTATAGCATTAATAAGTATATTCTCAAAAACATCCCTAATGAACTCATTTGCTTGAACGTATATTTGCTTACTAAATGAGTCGATTCTGATGTTTATTTCTTTATTTTTAAAAGTTAATTTAATATAATTCACTACATCATCTAAAATATTATAGATCTCAATTTGATTAAGAGATTTTTCATCAGTATCAATCTGAGAAATCTTACGAATATTAGAAACTAGTTTTCTTCCCCTAATAATCTGAGTTTCAATAAGATTCAAATAAGATCTTACCTCATTCGGATTATCAAGTATCATATTACAAAGTTCCATCCCTGATAGTAAATTCTGTAAAATGTTATTTATATCATGAGTAAAAAGATCCTTGTAGAAATCTACCCTCTGATAAGCTTTTCGATAATCATTTTCTGATTCTTTTAATTCAGCGGTTCTTATATTTACCTTTTGCTTTAAAATAAAACTTATAAAAATAAATATTAAGACAAGACCAGCTGAGCTTAGAATTACAGGTAATACCCATTCTGGGATAATTATCAAACTTTCTTGTTTCCCAAAGAAATATTTACTTAATAATTCATAATAGATAGATCCTGAATCTCTTTTTAAAAGAACTAAATGGGCATCAATCCTTTCAATTAAGTATTGACTTATACTTGAATTTTTAGGAAAGGCAAACTTTAGGCTGCACGGATTAAATATTATTGAAGTTTTATAGATATCATAATCATCTGAATATAAAATTCCAAATAATCTATTGACCACTCCTGCATCAGCACTACCAGCATCTAAAGCCTCAAAAACATTTTGATAATTAGCATATTCTACAAATGTACAGTTGATATTAAACCTCTTAGTAAGGTTCATTATCCCTTCTGAACCGATAGTATGAATACTTCCAGACATAACTGCTATTGTTTTATTATGTAAATCAAAAAGTGATTCAATATTAGATCCTTCTTTTATATACACAACACCCCAATTTGTGAAAACTTCTTCTTGGTTAAAATCATAAATCTCTGCTCTTTCATTTGAGAAGGCAACATCGACCATAACATCTAATTCATTATTTTCTAATCGATCTAAACATTGAGTCCAGTTACCATCTACATATTCCAGTTCCCATCCTTCTTGTGTCGCTATATATTCTAAAAGATCGGGAAATAGCCCGATATGGTTTTTATTTTCATCTGTGTATACTTTAGGAGGGTTTTCATATGATCCTACGCGAATATGCATAGGGTCTCCAATAGATTTTTGAAAAAAAAGAGATATGAAAATTATTGAGATTGAACTTATGGAGAGGACAAACAGAAGAAAAATATTCCATTTTTTTAGTATAATATTCCCCTCTCTTAAAATTCTTTATGTTTTAAATGAGCGCTCATAGACTTGAACATTATACAAAAATAATAGAAAAAGTTCCTTAATTTAAATGTTTTCATTACGAGAAATTAAAGGATTTAAAGATCTATAACAAAAATAGATTCAAAGGAGAGTGAATAAAAAAAATTATCGAGAAAGTATAAGTATTAGTGGAAATTTTAGGAAAAGTATGTGAAAAAAAGAGTATTAAAATTAGAAAGGATTCGAGTATTTTTGTATTTAATATTTTTTAAGATGATTTAATTTAATTAAATGATTATTAGTAATTAATATATAAAGAGCCCAGTGGTCTAGTTGGATAGGGCGCTGGCTTGCGGAGCCAGATATCGGGGGTTCAAACTATTATAAAATTCTTATTAAAGGAAAAAATCCCCCCTGGGCTACTAATCTTCAAATTCTTTGTTTACTAATGAATACATTCTATTCTATCAAATCTAAGATTTCTGAAATATTTCTGATCTTTCTTAGATTTGATGCATCAATTTCCCTTTCAAAGGGGAATTTATATTTTCTTTCAAATAATATTGATGGTAAGTTGGCTCTTTGAGCACCAATGATATCCGCATATTCATCTCCACACACAATAACCGTATTAGGTTGATCTTCCAATCCCATCTTCCTGAGTGCATAATGGAAGATATCTGGGTCGGGCTTTCTCTTTCCATATTTGGCAGATGTGATTACAACGTCAAAATATTTTAATAAATGATGCTTTTTTAGCATATTTTTTATTGTTTTATGATTTGGGTGATTTGAGATTAAAGCAATTTTCACCCCTTTAATAAATAATTCTTCTAATGTCTCTTTAGTATTTTCAAAAGGTTCCCATTCATCCTCCTCACATGAATGATAAAGTTCAGCTAATTCATTATATGCAGATTCTGTTAAGTTATTTAAATTATTAATTATTTCTTCCTCCTTAAGCGATTCCAAAACATTTTGGAAAATTAAGGATGTTGGAAACTCCATTTTTGTTTTGATACTTTTTCTAAAGAACTGCTCTCTTTTTTTACTAAATGTCTTTATGAAAGCTTCATTTGTTAAGTTTTCATTCCAAACCTGATTTTCTTTTAATATTTCAATAGATTTTAGTAATCCTTTTTTAAAGCATTCATAGTATCTCTCTACGGAAGGATTATCAAAATAAAATAACGTAAAACCAAAATCAAAAATAACTCCTTTAATTATCATCGTGTCAATAATAATAAATATTGATTCTCAATTTTAATTTAACCAAATTATAATGTAAGTATGACATCTTTCGTTTCTGTTAAATCCTTAATAAAAAACAAATTATTAACATAGGCATTTAATACTAGTGAGAAGTAAAATGTCAATTGATAAATGGCTTTCTGAAAAAGATAATAAAGAAGAAAGAATGAAAAGAGAAGCCGCATTTAAGCGTCTTTCAAAGGATGAAGTTGAAGAGTTAAAAAAAAAGAAAATTCGAGATATGGTTAAAAAAGAGAGTAAAAAAGCCAGTAAAATTTCAGAGGAAGATAAGTTTTTAAATAAAGTGATTGAATTTAAGGATTGGTTAAATAAAAGAACTTATTTAAAAGGAGATATTGATAAAATAGAAACATGGATAAAAAATTTGTATTCAACAGTAGATTATCAAATTGAGCAAAATGAAAAATTAATTGATAATGATGAAAAAAGAGAATTAATTAAAAAATACAAAGAAATTCCATCTAAACTTCTGGATGAGAAAACAAGAGTCGCAATAAATAAGAAGATTTATGGTACAAAAAGAACAAATTCAGATAATTACTATTTAAAAAAATTAAAAAGCCTTATTCAAGAAAACCTAAAAGAAGGAGAATATTACAAGATTTTGGATATGATATTCAAAAAATTCTAATAATGTCAGCAATTTTCAAAATACTTTTTATTTTATCGATTTTTATATTTTTTATATTAAGAATTCGACACTTTTTTGAATCTAATAAATGTGGCTTATCTGTCCTATTGCTGGCGTGGGTAGAAGATTACAACCTTTTACATATTCTAAGCCAAAGGCGTTTTTGAAAATAGCAGGAAAAAGATTAATTGATCATATTCTGATAAAATTGAAAAACTCGTTTCCTAAAGGAATTAATATTTGTTTTATAGTTGGTTATAAAAAACGACAAATAACAGAATATCTTAAAAATAATCATTCAGATTATTTTAATCTCCACTTTATCGAGCAAGAACCATTAGGATATGAGGCAGATACGCCATTCTTTAGTGGTCTTGGAGATGCTATTTTATTAGCCAAAAATCTTGCTAAAAATGATGATTGTTTCATATTTTTGAGCGATAGACTTCCTATCGAAGATTACTCACAAATCTTATTGAATTTTCATCAAGATATTTGTGATGGGGTTGTAAATGTTAAATACGTAGAAAATCCGCAATTTTACGGTGTAATTGAATTAGATGAAAATGGAACTGTAAAAACTATCGTTGAAAAGCCAAAACATCCTAAATCGAATTATGCGGTATCAGGAGCATATTTTTTTGGGATGAGTATGACAAACCGACTATTTGAATTATTAGAAGAACAAAGTAAAATTCCACTAGAAAATGGACAAGAGCATCACATAACACCAATCATTCAACAATTGATCGAAGAAGGCTTTAAATTGAAAATAAATGAAATGAAAGGAGATATTTTAGACTTTGGTCGACCCGAAACGTTAATCGCGGGAAATCGTCTATTACTAGCAGAAACTAAAGTACAAGATCCCACATATGAAAAATTATTTCAATCAGGTGATATTGTTGATTCAAAAATCGTTCCACCCGTTTTTATTGGAAAAAATGCTAAAATTGCTGATTCAGTTATAGGTCCAAATGTCTCTATTGGAGATGATGTTGTTTTAGAGAAATGCATTTTATCTGAATCGGTAATAGGTGATGGAGCAAATTTGAAAAAAATCATATCATCAGAGAGTATTGTGGGAGATTATTCAATATTAGAAGATTTAATCAAGAAAAGCATTACAATAGGAGATTCTTCTTATATCACTACGTCTAATATGAAATCATTTTAATTCTCTCCAAAAAAAAAAAATTGATTTAAAAAAAATTATTCAAATTTAGGTCTTTTTTCTTGCCAAGGAGCAATTTCTTCAAAAGCTTTTGATACTTGGAGTACTGTTAAGTCATCAAATCGTTTTCCAACTATTTGCATACCAATTGGCAATCCTTCACTAGACCATCCACATGGAATTGAAGCTGCAGGAAGTCCCGTTAAATTGAAAGCTGCTGTAAATGGCATCCATGCTGTTGGTGAAACAATTTTTCCATCAATTTTTGTTGGAAAAGAAATTCCTAATTCAAATGCGGGTAATCCTGTCGTTGGAGTTAGCAATATATCGTATTTTTTAAAGTATTGATAAAACTGTTCAAACATAATTTTTCTACGATCCATTGATCTTGCAAAATCTAGTCCAGTGGCTTGTCCTCCGGCTTCAACTGCCTTTACAAGATCGGGATGCATTTTATCTCTCCATTCCTTTAATTTAGATCCTAAATCATATCCAAATAAAACAGTATGATAAGTTAAAAGCATACGTTCCGGATTTCTAATCTTAAATTTTGTAGGTTCAACAGTCCATCCAAATTCCTCAAAATTTTGCACCGAATCCAAGAAATTCTTTTTAACTTTTGAATCAATTACTTTGGCAAATCCTAAATCTAAAGAATATCCTATCTTCAATTGTTTTGGTTTTTCATTAAGTTTTTCTGAATAATTAACATTTTGATCTGGTAAAGAATATATATCTCCATAATGGGGTCCCTTTAACGCATCCAACATTAAAGCAGCATCCTTTACATATCTTACTATTGGTCCATAATGGATTAATGTTTCAAAATGCACTCCATGTGTTGGATAGACAGGAACTCTTCCAAAACTGGGTTTAATCCCATAAATTCCACAAAAGCATGATGGGATTCTAATCGAACCCCCTCCATCAGCTCCTAAAGCGAGATATCCTAATCCAGAAGCAATAGATGCTGCCGCTCCTCCACTTGATCCACCAGAAGTTCTTTCTAAATTCCATGGATTATGAGTTTCTCCAAAAATTAAATTATTAGTTACAGCTATAAATCCGAATGGGCTCATGTTTGTTTTTCCTAGAATTACAGCACCAGCACGTTTTAATCTTTCTACACATGCATCATCTTCTTCAGCTATGTTGTTCTCATATAATTTTGAACCGAGAGTCGTTCTTATTCCTTTAATTGGCATTTCATCTTTAATTGAAGTGGGTATACCATGCAATGATCCTAATTTTTCTCCTTTTTTAACTGCCTCATCTGCATTCTTGGCAATTTCTCTAGCCCACTCAAATGTAGGTGTGCAATAAGCGTTTATTAATGGATTGATCTTTTCAATTCTTTCTATAACAATCTCCGTAACTTCTTGAGATGTTAATTCTTGACTTTTAATTTTTTCAGCAATATCACAAGCTGACATAAAACTAATATCTTCTTTATTCATTTTCACCAATTATTTAATTATTTTTAATAGAGTAAAATGGGATATTAACTAATATAAAAATTACTCTTTAAAATGTTAAATAGAATCTAAAAAAGTTAAAAAGTGTTAGATCAAGTTAAGGACGAAAATGATTATATTCGTTGTTTTAAAATTTAAAATCAGACTGCCATTTTTTATATCCCATTTGCCATAATTTCAATCGAGGTTTATTCACTTTATTATCCACTTCAATTCCAGGTTTAGGATTACTCATTATTTCACGATACCGAGAATAATATTCTTCCGAACTCGGATTCCCTTTAATTAGTTCCAATATAGCTTTTTCAGTAAAATATAATATTAAATCTGGTTTAATATTTGGATTGTCTTTTGTCATTTCTAATTTTTTCTCTTGTATTTTATATAAAAAATAATGGAGTTTGAAATTTTCTTCATTAGTAGAATTTGTAGAAATAAAATATTCCCAACATGCGTCTATATTAAGATGTCTCATTATATCCAAATTAGTTGGAAAATAACTCTTCAATCTTGCATATAATTCTTCAGCATCCATCATTCATTTGAACTACTTTACTTTTTCTAAATTAATTGGAGTCCCATCATAAATGTATTTGCCATACACTAATTCTTGAGGATAATATTTGCAACCTGCCGGATAAGCAGAATCTTTAATTCCTCCTAATGAAACGGTAATATCAATAAGCATGGGTCTTGCATTAATATAAATATTTGCTGCTTCTAACTCATTCTTAAAAATCTCGATACTTTTCAAATTTGATGTGTAAACAACTGCCCTCATGCCATAATTACTCGCATTTGCTAACCGTATAGCATCTTTTAGGTCATTAGCTTTAGTAATAGAGCGGACGGGCCCAAATGCCTCCTCTTTCCATAGAAATGGAGCCTTAGATAAATCACCACACAATTCTGGTTTAATTTCGACAAGAGTTGGTGTGTAAAACAACCCATAATCCTCACCCGTATCGATTTTTTCACCTCCTGTAAATATTTTGGCATCATATTTTTTTGCGTCCTCTACCATTACCTCCATCATCATCAAGATTCTCCTACTCCCTAAAGGACCAATATCTACGTCTGGATCAGTTGGATCTCCATATTTTAACTTTTGGATTTCTTTTATTAGACATTCTAAGTATTCATCATAAATATCTTTATGAACAATAATTCTTTTCATTGAAAAGCATTGTTGTCCAGAATTAGTGTAACTAGCTATAACATTCCATTTTGCTACTTTTTCTAAATTTACGTCATCCATTACTATACCCGCATCGTTACCGGCACATTCGAAAAAAAAGTTTTTAAATGGTTGAGTATACATGGGAACTCCCATCGACCTATCGACGGTTTTTTTCAAAAATCCACCATAACGAGCTAAGATATCTTTTGCTGTATGAGATGAAGTGATTGTCATCAAAGTTTTAATCATGGGTGATTTAATGAATTCATCTACTGCCCATTCTCCAGGAGCAATAGCTAAATCTAAAGCTTCAAGAGCTGGTAAATCCATTTCTTCCATTATTGCATAAGCTTCTATCATTGTCAATGGACATGCTGTAGAGGGTTTTACGATAGCTCCGTTTCCTACTAAATAATTTGCACCTAATTGATAGAGAGGAAGACTTAAAGGAGTATTACGAGGAGAAATGCATGCTGCTAAACCATGCGGGATGTACCTGATTTTAACGAGTTGTTCTCCTTCTATACTTGTTAATGGTTTTTCTTCTAGGAATTGATAATACCAATCACAAAATTTAAAACCATTCATTACAATATTTAATTCCCATTCAGAATACTTAATTGGTAACCCGCCTTCTGCCACAACCAAATCCTTTAATTCGGATTTCTTAAAGCGTAATTTAGTAGCAAATTTAGAAAGAAGTTGAGATCGCTCAAAAAAATCCATCTCTTTTAGTAAATGTTGATTTTTATTTATTTTCTTTATTTTTGCCCGAACTGTTTCTGGTGTGTCTGCAGGAATAGTTCTTATAAGTTCACCAGTGTATTTATTTTTTATTTCTAATTCTTGTAATTTTGACATAATTCTTAATAAGCTTTTTTCAATTTCAAATATAGAATATAAAGATCAAACCTTATTTCTCGTCGTCATCTTTGAGGATACCGGCGGTTTGAGCAAACCTACCATAACCCATATCAATTAAAGTTTGTGTTCTTTTGTGCAGTATAAAATCAATCCATCCATTTTTCTCGTTTGGATCATTATAAAAAGATCCTAAAAGTTGTGCATATTCTAGCTTCGTTTTTGTTTGGATTAATTTTTCTACGGCATCTAATGAGAGTGCTAGTTCTAAATCTGAATCAATAGCACTCCCTGGTTTTATTTCAATCCCATTTCCATTTCGATAGACATTAAAAATATCTATAGGAGCTCTCTTATCATATGCTTCAATCGAAGGATAAAGGGCAAAATCAAAATCTGATCCACTAATTAGATCAGAAAAAATTTCAGGATATTTTGCTAAAAAAGTGGTGTATTTTTTTGTAATTTTTGTCTTGTAATCTTCTTTATCTATAATTTTACTTGTCATTTCTTCTTCCAGCATTTCCTTAAAACACTCTTCCTAATTTTTTTCTTTTTCTATATATTCTTTATACCATTTTATCGTCTCTACTAATCCGTCTCTTAAGGGTGTAATCTTATAACCTAATTTTTCAATTGCTTTTTCAGAGGAATATGACCAATTATGATTAATCATTTTAACGGTTGATCTATTGGTATATGGCATTGTTTTAGTCAATTTTGTTTTTAATTCACATAATGAGGCATATAATTTAGCGAAACTCATTGGAAAATGGCGTGGATTTTTTTTATTTCCTGCTATTTCAGCAATTAAATCTAACCAATCCTTAAATTTGATATTAATTCCCCCAAGAATGAAATCTTCACCTTTTAAGTCATTTCGATCAATAACACTTACAACTCCATCAACAATATCATTCACATATACAAAATTTCCGATATTATCTCCTTTTCCAGGGCATCCTAAGAACTTCCTTGCCGTAATGTCTAAAATAATTTGACCAAATATATTAAAATCTCTAGGACCGTAGACTATTCCAGGGTAAAATATAGTTACATTAAGATCTTTGTTAATAAAATCTTTTATTAGTTTTTTGGCTTGAAATTTTGTCTTTGCATAATCAAGATATAATCCATCCTCACACTCATAGGTTTCATCCACAGGATCAATCGGAGTTCCCCCCAAAGCAATAAAAGAACTGATATAGATAAGGCGAATATTTTTTTCTAAAGCTATTTGAGCAATATTTTCAGTGCCTTTTACATTAATATCCTCGATAATTGATTTATCTTTTGCCCACATTCTGGTATAAGCTGCTAGATGATATATTAAGTCAATACTTTCTGCAGCTTTGTAAAGAATCTCAATATCTCGAATATCACCATAAAAATATTCAATGTTTTTTAATCCTTCAAATGGAGTTATATCACTACTCTCTCTTACTAATAACTTCAAGTTATGTCCTAAACTTTGCAGTTTCCTTACTAAAGGTACTCCAATAAAACCCGTGCCACCAGTTATTAATACATTTGCCATAACAAGAATATTAATGTATCATAAAGAAATTTTAAATTATTAAAAGGTTACATCGTATTAAAGTAAGATCTTAGAGATGTTCGAGATTTACATCTTTTAATATTAGGAAACCTCGGAATCAATATTAATGTTTTTTCTTGTTGATTTCAGAACATATTTATTAAAGAACTTCAATTATAATATGTTAGATCTTCCAAAATTTTAACTAAATAGATATTGATTATAGATTGAAGGATAAAGTAAAGAATTTTGGTAAATTTCATTCGCAATTAGATCTACCTTTTTCAGAAACAAATCATGAATTTTTAAGAGAGATATTTAAAACACTTGAACTTAAATTTGGTTTAAAATACGCCTCTAATCAAAAATTGATTGATTTAGGAGCGGGAAATGGAAGTATAGTAATTTTTGCTGCTTTAAATTATAATATAACATCTATTGGAATTGAGATTAACGAAAACCTAAAAAATGAAGCAAAAAACTGTGTAAAATCATTGAAAAAGGAAGGATATTACAAAAAAAGATTATTGAAGAAAATAAAAATTAAACATAGAGATTTCTTTACATATAATTTAAAAGATTATAATTATATTTACATTTATTCACTCCCTTCAATGCATAAATATCTTAAACATGTATTCAGAACGGCTAAAAAAGGAGCAATCATTATATCTCACATTTATGAACTCGAAAATTTTAACTCTACTTTGAAAGATAAATATATATTAAGCCATAAAAGAGATAATCAAGAGTTTTTTACCTTTTTTTATAAAAAAATTTCATGATTGGTATCAAATTATGAGAAAGAGAATAATCCTAATGTAATTGTTTAGCAAATATTATATTCTTGTGTAACATCAAAAAATATAATTATAAATAAAATACAAATAAATAAATATATAATTTTTAATCGAAACGAATTTTTATAATAAAGGTGTATAAATACAAATGGTAATTGTTTTTGAAGGCTGGCTGGATGGGATAACTGCATCTCTTATTGTTTTTTCTTCAGTTATTTTTGGATTATTTTCTCTTTATAAATCAATAAAACTAAAAGCAAAACTACTTTCAATAGCTGGTTTAAATATGATATTCGTCGGTTTCTTATGGCTCGGACCAACATCTGATTTCTTTTTCAAATTAATAACAGATACAAATATTAGTCCTGTAGTAATTTATGTATTTTTAAGCTACACGTGGGTTGCACCAGCTCTATTTTTTGCTATGTATCTAGGTGGAGAACTTTTAATACCGAAATATAAATGGGTACTTGTTGGAATTTTTATAGTCTTGGGTGCAATTTTTGAATTTTTTCTATGGACTCAACCAAATCCTGGGCAATCATTTGAATTTATTGAGGTTAGACCTCCTGTTAATGGTTTAATTGATGCAGGTTTTAACAGAACTCATCCAACGTTTATTATGGTGGCTGTATTTTTAATGTCTGCGTTAATTTTCTTGGGCATAGGGATGGCAGTAAAAGCAAAACAAGCAACAGGTTTATTAAGGAAAAAATTTACCTATTTATCAATTGGTTACATTATTTTTGTTGTATGTGGAGCTTTAGATTCAATTCTTACTTTAGTTGTTGCTATTGGGATTGTAAGAGTTGTAATGGCTACATTCGCCGTCTGGATGTATCTAGGCTTAAAGACTTAAAAGAAAATAATTAAATTTTTCCTTTTTTTAATTTTTTAATGTTTATTACTATATTCATGTTAATTTTGAAGAATTTTCTTAAAATTCTAAGCAAAACTCACTCTTTATTAATTTTTAGTAATAATTCTTTTAAATACAATTTCATGAAATACCTTTGATTATTACAGAAATCAAGTTTTTGGGTATTAGTTAAATCCTGACAATTTGATAATATAGTGTGGATATCATTTGAAATAGAGAGATATTCATCATTTGAATCATTTAATCTATACTTCGAGTTGTTAGATTCGCTTTTATTGATTTCATTAAAAGGTATTTCAATATTATCAGTTTTTATATCAAATTGAAATCTTTTTTTATACTCACAGAGAGAAGTAATTAACAAATCAGATATATTTTTAAAGGTTTCCTTCGAATTGATGTGATTAAATAGCTCGGAGACAAGATTAGAAATTACATTTTTATCTAAATTTTGAACATTCTGGTCGAAAAGATTCAAATTTCCTAAATCTGATCTGTTTTCATAGGATATGTCAGAGAAATCTTTATTAATAAACCCTTTTGAAATTATAGGTCATCTCGAAGAAATTTGAATTTGTAATAAGTAAAATTGATCTTTTATTTAAAAAAAAAGCCTCTCTGAATTTAGTGGAAATTTGAATAGCTGGGTGTTGCACCAAATTGATATTAAAAATTAAAATAAAATAATTATTCGGTTTAAAGAATTTTTATAAATATTGAGAACAAAATATTATTAACTTTTAACATAATCGTTCTAAAAATTATAAATAAATAGGAAAAAATTATGTCTAAAGAACAACCTGATTTAGAGGAAGAGTATTCCTTAAAAAAAGCTGTGCTTTATAGTTTTGCTGGCTTTACAGATGTTATCTTTTTACAGTTTTTCACTTTCTTAGTATTTACATTCTATTTTTCTATAATAGAATTACCTGCAGGATTGATATCTCTTGGTTTCATAATCTGGGCAATATGGAATGCTTTTAATGATCCAATGCTTGGGGCTATTTCTGACAAATCAAACTTTAAAATGGGTCGTAGAAAACCATTCATCATAATAGGCATAATTCCACTGCTAGTTATAAATATTCTACTATTTACTGCACCCAGAGGATCTGATCTTCTAGCATTTTTATACTTCTTAATCATAATCGTAATTTGGGAGCTTTTTTATACAATGTATTCATTAAATCAAACTAGTTTATTTCCAGAGATGTTTCGTGATTTAGATCAAAGATCTAAAGCTAATAATTCTATCCAATTTTTTCAAGTGATATCATTATTGATTGCTTTCTTATTACCTGGATTCATTATTCAAAGCTTCACCAGCGAAGATGTACCTATTGGAACTACACAATTACAATACATAATAGCTGCTGTAATTATTTCAATAATTTGCGCAATTGGGGGGTTCATTTTTATTAAATTTGGATTAAAAGAAAGAATTGAATTTTCTAAGGATTACGAAAGAGTTCCACCGTTTAGACAAGCATTAAAATATACATTTGGATACAAATCGTTCAAATTATATGTTATTGGGAATTTTGCATTATGGTATGCATTTAATATGATTCCTACCATAATGCCAATTTATGGAACAGTTTGTTTAGGTGTTCAAGATGCTTCAATACTATCTTTAATACTGGGTACTGGTTTTGTTTCAGCGGCGATATTTGTATTTCCATGGCGGATAATTGTAAATAAGCTTGGTGCTAAAAGATCTTATATATTATCTTTGATAGTTTTTATTATAACATTGTTGCCTCTCATGTTTATTAGAGGAGTACTCTTAGGTTTTATATTTTTCTTCTTATTAGGAATTGGACTGGCAGGAGTATTAATTGTTAGAGATATTACAATTGCTGCAATTATCGATGAGGATGAATTAAAAACGGGAGTAAGAAGAGAGGGTAATTTCTATGGAATAAACGGCTTCATCGTAAAATTCTCCAATGTAGTAGTATTTCTCTCAATAGGACTAGTATTCATTGGTACAGATTGGAATATCTTCGATCTTAGCACAGCAGAATATGGGGTGGAATTTGGTCTTCGAAGTCTCATGGTTATCTTACCAATAATATTTTTAATTATTGGAATAATAGCTATGAGGTATTTCCCAATCGATAAAGAAAAGTATACTCAATTAACTGAAGATGCAAGGAAACTACATGCTGAAAAAAAGACAAAACTTAACTCCTAAATGTAAATCTAATCAATATTTTCTTTTTTTTTTAATGTGATGATAGAATTCAGTAGGGTTGTAAAAAAAGAAAATTAAAATAAAATTTAAATTAATCTTAAAGTCTAGACCCACAATTAGGACAAAAGTTTCCACTTGATTCGAGTTTTTGGCCACAATAGACGCAAAAGTTTTTTCCTTCTGATGGTAAAGCCTCATCGATCTTTTTAGGTGGAGGGACGTATTCAGTTGCAGGAGTATACTTTATTGGTTGACCTAAGATAATTTGTCCTGAATCAGGATCAAAACTATATTTTAAAAAGCCTTGATTTCTTAGATCCAATAATACACGTAATAATATACTAGGTTTCATACCAATTTCTAAGGCGATATGTTCAAGTTTATAAGTACCTTGGAAGTTTCGTTGAGCAACAGCATTTTTAACAACTTGTTTATACTTATAATTTCGATAAAGTTGTTCAAATCCTCCAAGAAAGATGAAAAAAGCCGGAATAAATAGCCAATAACCCCATCCTGCGAGCCCTATAAACGAAATTCCAAAACGGAGAAAAAACAACGACAAAATAGCAACAAAAAGAAAAACGATAGCAACTGCGAAAGTTCCAATAGCCGCTTCATAAGACTCCTTATAATAATAGCGATGTCTATATTTATCTTCACTCAATTTTATCAATCCAAATTTATTAAGTATAATTTGTTATATATATAGAATAAAATTCTCAAGTATTAATTCTTGATTAGTCCAATTTTTATAAAGTTGTATAAATCAAAAGGTTAAGATTAAGTTCCGTCAGAAAGGAAATTGAATGTTTTAATTTAGAGATCTATTTTATGTGATCCTCATTATAATTAACCAATTTAGAAACCCAACTTGAATTTTCACATAATTTCTCATAAGTTGTTATGTCTCCAAAGTCTCCTCTAAACTGATTTTTTTCCATTTTAAAAATTCTAATTTTCCACTTTCTTATATTAATTCCAATCCTTATCGCTTCTGTTAATTCAATTTCACCTCGTTTAGAAGGCTCAAGAGTTTTTAAAACTTCGAAAATTTCTGATGAGAAAATAAATATTCCACAATTATTAAGGTTTGATTTAGATTTACCTTTAGGCGGTTTTTCTATAATATCCACTAATAAATCATTTTCATAATAAATAGCGCCACCTTTATATGGATCTGCTGTATAATTTGTAACCAATATAAAATCCTGATTCTCTTTTTTAAATATAGCAAAAACATCTTTATATATATAATAGGGTACCAAGATGTCGCCCCAAGTTAAAAAGAAATGGGAATCTTGAATTAATTTTTCACATACTAATACTGCTCCTCCCGTACCATTAAGTACTTTTTGTTCAACATATTCAATTTTTATCCCCCATTCATTTCCATCCTTAAAATACTCAATGATTTGTTCTTTTCTATATCCTACAACGATAATTACACTTTTAAAACCAGCATAGATTAAACCATTTATGATATATTCTAATAATGGTTTGCTATGAAGGAGGATCATTGATTTTTGATATGTATCTGTATATGGTCTTAAACGTTTTCCTAAACCTGCACATAATATAACAGCTTTCAATAGATCTCCACACCATTACTTGTTTTTATTTTAAATGCTTCTCCCTCGACTTTTTCGATTGATTCAACAAGCAGATCTTCATTATTAGGGAAAAGCGCAAACATTGTACCACCAAAGCCAGAACCATTAATTTTTGCTCCTATAGCACCAATTTCTAAGCAATTTGATATCATTTTCTCAATTTTATTTGTTGATACTTCAATATTCTTTTTTAATTGATAATGATGTTTATTTAATAAATTACCCAATTTAATATAGAAATCGTTTTTAGACTTATTATTTTTATATTTTTCATCAAAAAAGCTATTAAAAATTAAATTTTTTGCTTTAATAGTTATGTCACGATTTTTAATATTTCCAATAATTTTTTTCTGATATTCTTTTTTAAGATTAGGTAAAAATTTCTTTACTTCTTCTAATGTTGTGAAGTTTTGGTTAAATTTTGGCATGATTTTTTTTATTTCCATAAAGGCTTTTTTTGCAGTGTCTTTAACTCTAAATAGATCTTCCACAGTTTCTTTTTTTTCTAATGAATTTCCCAACACAAAACCGTCAAGTTTAATATTTTTATTAATTACCTTAGGTCTATTTTGCTTTGGTTCTAAATATATTAAATTTCCATAAACAGAAGTAAAATGGTCCATCATTCCTCCCGCTTCATTAAATTCTTTTACTTCTGTATCATATCCCATTAATGATAACTGAAATTTATTTATTCTTTTACGATTCCTGCTGATTAAATTAAGGAAAAATAACCAAGCTATAACCAATGCTGAGGAACTGGCAGCTCCAGCATTAATTGGGATGTCTCCCGTAATTTTAATATTATACCCACTTTGAAATTTGAAACCTTTTCGTAAATATTGATTATAAGCACTCCTAAGGTAATCTCTTTTTGATAAATATTCCAATTCTTTATTATTTAATTTGATTTCAAAACGCTCATTTAAATCTGAAAGTTCTATTGATAGATATGGATAGGATATCTTTTTTGCTTCTAAATATACATATTTCGATATTGCCATAGCAATTACAGGATAATTTAAATAATCTTGATGCTCACCAAATAAATTAATCCGGCCAGGAGCTCGTATACGAATCATTATATAATGAATATTTATATTACACTGATATCACAGATGTATTATAATTCTTTTTTTTTCCAATTACGTAGATATTATTGAATTATAAAATAACTAATAATTATTTTTAAAAAAACATGATATAAATTCCTGAGATTGATGATTTGCGACGTTATAATAATTAAAGATGGATTACCTTTATTCTCTAAGAATTTTTCTAATTCAAACATTAATCATCTTCTGTCTCAAGAAGACAATCTCATTATGATATCTGGGTTTTTTTCAGCATTGAATTCTTTTTCAGATTCATTTGAGGAAATGGGAACAATATCTGAGTTGAAATTATCAAACAATAATCTGAAATTATCTTTCTTAAAAGATTTAAATATCCCAGATTTAATCTATCTTGCTACTTATGACAAAAAATCGGAATTAATGAAAGTTCAACAATTTTTAAAAAAAATCTCTGAACATTTTTTAAAAGAGTTCAGTATTGATCAAATTATAAACTGGAATGGAAGGTTAGATTATTTTGCGCCTTTTGAAATTGTTGTTAAAAAATTTCTTGACGAAGAAAATAGAAAGATTGAGGAACAAGCTAATAATAAAATTTTCGAATTTTTTAATAGTTTTGTAGAAGAGGAGAAAACGCCATTAGAATCAAAAGAGGAGATTAATTATGTTGAAGAGATTCCAGAATATTATGATTATATTCCAATCTTCACTACTTCAAAAAAAATTAATCCTAAGTATTATCTAACGGGGGATACATCATTTGTAGTCTATAAACAAATAAATGGAAAAAAAACAATTAATCAGATATCCATAGAACTAAATATTGCTCAAAAGCAAGTTTATAATGTTTGTAAAAATCTCATTAAATTCGGGTTTATATCCTTTAATTAAAAATTTTCATTTAAGATTTTTTAACCACAAAATTTGTTTTGAATGTTATGTTACCGCATCATCACAACTTATTCTTTAAAAGAGTATAAATAATAGTATAATTTTATTAAATTTGAGTTAAGCGAGAACAACATGAAAATTTTTAGAGAAGTTTTCATACCAACGGAATTATTTTTGTTTTCTTTTTTGTTGTAATTTTTTTTTCTTGCGCACTTCTTCATGAAGTTCTTCTTCTAATCCATATAATTGTGAATCTGGTTTACCTTGTAATTTAAATTGCCCAAATATTTTGCTTTCTTCCCTTTCTCCCGTTTTTGATATTTTTTCAAAAGATAATTCAATTGGTAAATCTTGTTTTAAAGCTAAATTTATAAAGTTTATAAAACCAATATGTTTACTTGGTGGGATACTTAATTTTAATGTTATTTCTTTTTTTTTCTTCGTATTTGTTTTCAAAATCAAACGTAATTTCAAGAGTTTTCAATCTTCCTATTGAATGATGAGTTAATTATATATTTAAAACAATCAAAATAAAAAAATTATCCTATATTAATATGCAAAAAATATTATATTAAAATTATAAAAATAGTATAATAAAGATTAGATATGCCCTCTAAATATCGGTTAAGATATTTATTTAAACCATTAATAACAATTTTGGCTAAAGGTTTAAGTAAAATTGGTATAACTCCAAATTTAGCTACAATTTTTATGCTTTGTTTTGCGTTTATGAGTTTTATATACATAGCATTTTTTCGAAATCTTTTAGTATTTTCCATTTTAGTTTTTACAACAGGGATTATGGATGGATGCGATGGTGCTATCGCTAGATTGACTCAAAGATCAAGTAAGTTTGGTGCATTTTTTGATTCTGTGATGGATAGAATATCAGAATTTTTAATATTTTTGGGGCTTATTATTTTTAATTGGAATAATTTTTTATGGGATTATATCGATATGAAACTTATTTTACTTATTTCATATGTAGTTTCTTTTATGATCAGTTATTGTAGAGCAAGAGCGGAAGTTTTTTTCAAAGGAGATTTTGACATAGGTTTGATGGCTAGATCTGAAAGATTATTTTATATTTTTATAACAATGCTATTCGCTTTTTTCTATGGTTTTACTGCTGAATTCTTATTTATTTATATGTGGCTTGTAATAGGCACATTTCTTTATAGATCCAAAAAAATTTCCCTTCAAATTAAAAAAATAGAAAATGAATAGAGAAAGTGCAGTATACCATTAACTCTTTTTTATCAATTCAATTCTAACACGAACACCATCTTTTAATTTAAGTATATCTCTTAAATAAGGTTCTGCTAAAATTTCTACTATATTTTTCTTATGGTGTGTTCTTTTAATCTTCAAAATTGCACCATTTATTTTTTTTGTTTGATCATCTAAACGAGATACAATACAATCATAACACTCTACAGAACCGTATTTCCGTTTAATATATCCCTCTTCTTCCTTCTCAAATCCTTGAATTATAAAGGGTATTCGATTTTTTAAGTTTTCTTCCAATAATTCTTTATTAAGATCACTTAACTGAATATTTAATGTTCCAAAATAAGGTTTAAATCCTAATTTTTCTCTAAATTGATCATAGTACTCCTTAATTCTAACATAATAACCTCCTTCTCCCATTCCTTCAGTGACTTCTCCCACAATTAATATCTCTTCTAAAATTTGTTTTAAATCTTTATACATTGCAAGCATAACATCAGCACCTTTCTTTGTAATTCTTATAATCTGATCTTTCCCTGTAATCTTTCTTTGTATCCAACCTATATCTTCTAATTGATTTATTCTTCTTGAAGCTGTTTGTTGAGATAAATTGAGTATTTTCCCAAATTCAACACTACTAATATGGATAGCTTTTCGACTACCAATATTTTGGCAAAGATGATAAAGTGCAAACCAATTTGCATAATTTTCTGAAGAAATTTCTTCTTTATCCTCCATTATCACGATTGATTTGGTTTTTTTTTTTACATTTTTCAATTATTTTTTGTTTTATTAAACTTGAACTATGTAATTTGTATTTATCATAATAAGTTTCTAGTCTCTTAACCTCAATGTGATCTAAATTTTTTTTTCTAAGCTTTTTTTTAAGAATTTCAATACTATATTTCTGATCAGGTCCCAATAGAATTATGTCTGGATTAATTTCTTCAACTGTTTTAAGCGTATCATTATCGCTTCTTCCTAATCTAGCATCTGTTACATTTCTAAAGTTCTTGATAATTTCTAATCTTTGTTCCTGGGTAATAATAGGTTGTTCCCCTGAGAATATCTCACGGTTTTTATCAGTAGCAACAACAACATATACGTTTCCTAATTTTGCAGCTTCATTAATTAGATAAATGTGACCTGCGTGAATAAGATCAAACGTTCCAGCTATCATAATCCTCTTCTTTTCTTTATTCATCTTTTTCTGCTCACATATCCATTTCAGATAAATAATGTTATAATTACATCTTGTTGTCAAAACATCTCTTCAAATCATCCATTTGGATTGCTAGTGATATATCTCCTCTTGTTTTTTCGATTATATTTCTAGCAACATCTACTTTATGTCTTAAATCTTGAGTTACACCAGATGGATAATCAAAGGTGAATAAATAAGTGTAGATCTCATCCATCTTTTCTAATATCAAATTTAAATCTTCAACATGAGAATTTCTAATATTATCTAAAGCATATCTCCGCAATTCTCCAATTACATCTGCTAATCCTAGTAGAAAATTTAAAGGATTAATATTTAATTCCAAAGGCGATGGAATCTCTTTTTTACTAATAATTGAATAAAAAGCAATTGATTCAACATATTCTTGCTCAGGTGTTGTTAAATATTTAAAAAATATACCAGGATTTTTGTTAACTATTTCGATTAAATTCTTATGGTTAATCTTAATCTGGTTTAATCTTTCATGAAATTTATCAAATTCTTTTCTATGAACATTTTTTATAGCTATACTGCAATCTCTAATTACATCGCGAGACAATTTTAAAATTTCTTCTCTATCTTGATATAATATATCTAATAACTCAGTTATTTCTGAAAAAGCTTTTTTAAGATTCATTATAATAAAACTAAAATTTAGTAATAATTAATTTGAATTTTGAATATAATTAAATATCAAAAGTAAGAAAAATATTTAGAATTTATTATAATGTATTACCTACAAGACTAGAATAAGGGATCATTATGAAAATCTTATTAATTCACTCTCAAGATGTAGAAGTTGTTAAGAATAAAGAAGCAACGAGTACTCCTCAAGAGTACGCTGAGGATGTGATAAAAATGAAGGGTTTAATTCTTGTTTGTTTTGTCTCTGTTGAGGATCAGGACACATATGATACAGATCTAATTGCTAGACAAGGCGCAGAAGAAATTGAGAACGCAATATTACAAATTACCGGATTTCCAGAAAAATTAAGACAAAAAAACGAAGAAATTAGAGATTTTAACCAAAAAATTGAAAAGGGTGAAATTAAGGGAAAAACAAGAAAAGTTTTAGAACTTATTGAAGATCGTAGTAATTATCATGTTGATAAGGTTTTAGTTTATCCATGGGCACATTTAAGTAAATTTCTTAGTAATGATCAAAATGCTAAGGAAGTTTGTCCAAAAATAGCTAAGAATTTAGAAGAGAGAGGTATTGAAGCAAAATTTTCTCCATTTGGATGGTATAAATCATTTAAAATCAACTGTTTGGGTCATGAAGTAGCAGAAATGTATAGAGATGTTAAACTAGCTATAAAACCTGAAGAACAAGTTAAAAATTCAGTATTTAAAATAATTACACCTTCGGGAGAAGAACTCATTCTAAATTTTGATGAAAACCAAAGGATTATATTACCAAAGGAGATTAAAGACAAAGAATTTCATACATTTCTAAATTCTGAATTAGGCTCAAGACTGATGGAGAGAGCAATTGAACCCGCTCATATAAAAGTTATGAAGGAATTTGAATTATTAGATTTTGATCCTAACACTGATGCAGGGAACTTCAGATGGTATACAAAAGGAATCATTATGAAGAATCTCATAAAAAATTATATAGAAGATAGACTCATAGATTATGGGGCGATTCTTGTTGATACACCTGTTATGTATACTGTTAAAAATAAGAAACTGACAGCACAAACCGCTCGGTTTCCCGCAAGGAGTTATTGGGTTGAATCTGGAAGTGATAGATATCTCTTAAGATATGCATGCGATTTCCTTCTATTCGATTTATTTTCTCAAATGAATTTGAAGCCACATTATTTTCCTTTAAGAGCTTATGAATATGAGCAGTACGCGTTTAGACGTGAATTAGAAGGTGAATTAAGCGGTTTAAGAAGACTGCGAGCTTTTATTATGCCTGATATGCATACGATGTGTAAAGATATTGAATCTTCTATCGATGAATTTAAAAATCAATATAAATTAATTAAGAGTCTTGAGAAGGATTTAGGAATAAAAACTTATGTTATATTCAGAGTTACTCAGGAATTTTATAAGGAAAACAAGAATTGGATAATTGATTTAATCAGATCAGAACAGCATCCAGCATTATTAGAACTATGGGAAGATAGATATTATTATTATATATTGAAATTTGAAAGAAATGTTCTTTCAGCACACGGTAAGAGTGCGACATTAGCGACTAACCAAATAGATGTAGAGAGTTCCTTAGAATATATGTTCGATAATGATGGTATTAAAAGGCAGAAATACAATATTTCTTTTATAGATAATGATGGTCAAGTGAAACATCCGATAATTCTTCATAATTCTCCAACTGGTGCTATAGAAAGAGTTTTATGGGGTTTAATCGAATCTGCTATTCGAAATAAAGATACACTTGTTCCAGGATTTAAAACTTGGTTATCTCCAATACAAGTACGGATAATGACTGTTAGTGATGAACAAAACGAATATGCTGAAAAGTTACTTAATATCATCAATGGGGAAGAATTTAGAGCCGATTTCGATGATCGAGAAGAAACTGTAGGAAAGAAAATAAGACAATCTGAAATTGAGTGGATACCATATACAATAATTATTGGAAAAAAAGAACAAGAAAATCAAACGATTTCTATAAGAAAAAGATTAATAAGTAAACCATTTGGTCCTAAAAATCAAACTTCTGAACAATTCAATGATATAAAATTAGATAAACTGTTTGAAATGCTTGAAGCTGATACAAGAAATTTTCCAAAATATAAACTGCCAAAACCATTTAGGAAAATGTCAACTAGAATTTATTTTAGACGCTAAGAATAAATTTAATTTCTATTAAATAAAATATTTATTCAATCTGTTATTTAAAGCATCATGCACAAGAAATCGCAATCATGATAAAAGCTATTATTTTTGATTTAGGGGGAGTGGTTGTAGACTTAGATTTTTCAAATTTTTATAATAGGATCATAACTCAATCTCCTCTAAATAAGCCCCAAACCCCAATAATGTTAGAATTTTTTAGACAGTCTGACATATATCATCAAGGAAATATGACTGATGATGAATTTTATCAACTTGCATGTGATCTACTCCAAGTTTGCATGGTAGATCAATCTGAATTTTTTAAAGCATTCAATAGTATAATATCTGACATTAATTTAGACGTAATAAAAATAATCAAGAAAATACGAGATAGTAAAAAATTTAAATTAATCGCCTTATCCAATGTGAATTCCAGTCATTGGGATTTCATATTAAAAAAAAAATGGGATTTTTTGCATTATTTTGATGAATTAATACTTTCACATGAAATTCATTTGATTAAACCTGATCCTAAAACGTTTGAATATGCTATTCAAAAAGCTGGTTGTAAACCGGAACAAATAGTTTTTATAGATGATGGGCTAAATAATATACGTTCTGCTAAACAATTAGGAATTATTGCTATTAAATATACTAACACAAATGAACTAATTGCTGAACTTAAGAAATTAAAAATTATTTAAATTAAGGAGGGTTTACTTATAGCTCTATTTACCAATATCCTCAATACAAGCTTTTGCTATTTTTTCAAAAGCTAATTCTACATTTTGGCCTGTTTTTGCTGAGGTCTCTAAATAGTCGCAATTCAATCTCTTAGCTAAATCTTCTGCTTCTGACTTATCTACTTCTCTTTCTAAATCAACTTTATTCCCCAAAAGGATCATAGGTATGGTTTTTTTAACTGTTTTCTTAATAGAGCTGATCCAACCAGGGATTTTTAAAAGGCTTTGGTTAGAAGATAAATCAAAAACACCAAGTGCTGCATTACTCCCTTTAAAATATATAGTTCTTAACTTATGAAATTGTGGTTGTCCTCCTATATCCCAAAGAAGAAGTCGCACAGTCTTTCCTTCGAGGGCTACATCTTTAATTAAGAAATTGCTACCTATAGTTTTTTTTAAATCATCACTAAAATATTCTTTTATGTATCGTAATAAAAGAGATGTTTTACCCACTCCACCAGGACCAAAGAGGGTTATCTTAAATTTAAATTGAGTTTCTGAGCTCATAATTAATTTCCTCGTATAAATTCAATATATAGTGTATCTTTTTATTTTTTAGCTAATAAAGTTTTTTATGATTTAAATTTGCTATAATGAATTTTATTAATAATTAATTCATCGCTTATTATTTCATATTATCTTTTAAAGATATTTATATCTTTATAATATAGCTTTATCATTTTTTAAGTTCCTCTAAACGAGACTACTTTCATGATTTTTTCTTTTTTTTCCCCAAATTCCCAACTTTACGCATAAGCCATTCAGGCGAACCAACACCATCAAAATATTTCAACCAAACATACATAAGTAACCCTAGAAAGCCACAATATCCAACCCAAACAATAGGTAAAAAAATTATTGAAAACTCGCCAGTATATAAGGGAAGAAATGCATATTGAATTAGAAAGAGCGAGAGGCTTGTCTTTCCGTAAAATAAAACTAACCTTATGACATCATTCATTTTCTTTTTTATATCAATAATATAAAAGCATATTGCGATAAGTAAAAATGCAACACCTAAATTGTAGAACATATTTTGAGCGGTGCATCTAACCATAAAAATTGGCATTCCGTTAAAGTGAGCATAATTTTGCTGATTAGCGATAGCTAATAACTCAATATGTAAATATTCTGATTTTACAATAACTCCTGGAGATGGTTGAGTTCCAGGAATTACTCTTGCCAACCCAGTTTCCCAGATGTTGAAAGCAACTCCCCTCGGAACAATTAAGAATATTCCTAATAATACAAATACAATCCCATAAATGGAAAATATTCGAAATAATTTATAATAAGCTTCTTTGGTCCCTTTTATCATTGCATCGTATAGAAACTCGCCAAATATTGTAGACATGAAACAAACTGCTAAGTATGGAAAAATTGGTACTTGAGGAAGAGGAGAAGTTATAATAAAATGAAATATAATTACCAATAGGTTTCCTGCTTCTTTGCCCTCATATAGAATGTCACGAATCCAAGGAGAGAAGTAGATAATTAAAAGACCGATTACTGCTCTCCACTGCTTGCTAAATTTTATTGCATAATAAGAGATAATCTGAGAGAATCCAATAAACATGAGTATATTCCAACCCCATAAATTTGCAGGGAAAGGAACTGCATCACCTTCTGTTAATAAAGAGACTGGATTGAATAGCACTCCTATAATCATAATCACAACTCCTCTTGTCAAAATCCCGTTACGAATTGCTTTTTCTGACATCTTGCCTTTTTTTCTTTTATAACTGAAAACGACACTAAGTGCTGAAAGAAATACAAATAAAGAAGGCCCAAGAACATCTAAAAATGCAAAAACAAGTCCATATACATATTTCCAATCACGATCAAACCAACTGAGACCTGCATGAGCTAAAATTATCCAAACTATTGCAAATCCTTTGACGTAGTCTATTGAAGCAATACGTTTCGATGTATCATTTTTGATATCATTATTGAATTCTTCCTCTATTGTTGTAGACATTCTCGATCCCACTCAATTTATCGAATAAATAAGAAACAAGATAATTTCCTAAGTAAAATTTTGGTATTATTATTATTATTGAACATTTATACTATTTAAAACCTTTTTGTTATCATTATAGTTAGTACAACTTAAGAAGGAAAAGCTCTATTTTTGAAAAACGATTTTATAAATCTGCTATATATTCTCTCTAACTTGATTTACATAATATACTACTAAGCAGTAGTATAATAACATCAATAATATTAATCCTCCCGCGTTAAAAGGAAAAAATTGATAAGTTAGATAATAAATCCCCCAAAAAATGACCATTAATATCGCTATTAAGTAATAAAGATATTTGAATAGTTTATAGTATTTGAAATTTTTATTGATAAGAATAAAAAAAATTAAAAATGGCGTCAAAACTACAAGATGATGAGGCCAGGAATCAAAATATACGATTAACATTATTAGAATTCCTAATAAATAACCATTGATTAATTTTATCGGTTGGTTTGAGTGTTGAATATAAAAATAATAAATTGGTATTAAGAATATCAAGGTGACAATTATAAAAATCAAAAACCCATTAATATCCACTCTAATTAAATTTATGAAAATTAAAACAATTCTAGTAAGACTGAACGATGGATTAATTTCTATACCCCCTTCAGTAGTATAGGTATATTCTCCGGTAAGATTTACAGCAATAAAATCTGTAAACATTTGTGGATATATTAAAAAGTAGATTCCTGAGATCAATAACAAAATAGTAGGTCCTAACAATCTTATCATAGTTGTTTTTAAATTAAAGAGTAATTTCTTTGTTTCCCTATTGTACTTTAAGACTATTAAAAATGGTAAAATTAAAATTAGTGTTGGTCTTATTGATAAACCTAATCCTATTAAGAATCCTCCTATCAGATCATTTTTAATGCCCTCTTTCAAAAAAAATAATAGAGAAGAGAGAATGAAAAATGAAACTATAAGGTTAATTTGCCCTAAGAAATAATTCATAAATTGCGGTAACATTATAAGAAAAATAGCATATTGATGAAGAACAGATTCATTTTCAGCTTTATCAAAGGAATCCTTAAAAGTGTTTAATTTAGAGTAAAAATTTGAATCATTACTTACGTTCTTGTAAATTTGAATGATTCTGTACATTAAATAAATTATTAAGATGTTAAGAAAGAAATTGAAAATCTGAAAAACAAAATAACCCAATTTTAGTCCTAAAATTGAAAAAGGTGTAAAAAAGTAGGCTGAAATGGGTAAATATCTAAATGGAAATGGGGAAAGCGAAGAGTTATACAAATTAGGTAAATTTTCTAACACATTCCAACCAGCGTGATAAAATGATAAATAATCATTTTCATCTATACTCATTAAAGGACTATCTAAAAAATAAAAGAATATGAATGTTAAGATTAAATAGAATCCATTGACAATACAAGCTATTAAAAAGAATACTCGAGTTTTGTACATTAGAAATCTTATCTTTTCTATTCAATAAACAATTTGAAAGATTTATTCATCCTTACTCAATTTTTTCATGAAGTCTTCCATTTTTTTGACTTTTTCTAGTTTTTTAATTTTTGTATACATCTTTTTAGTGGTTTTTTTGACAGCTTGTCCTGATTTTTCTCCGATCCGACCAAGCATCACTATTAAATATTCAGGAGAGCCTATTCCTTTAGCATATTCCATCCAAATATACATAAAAATTCCTAAAAATCCAATATATGAAAGACTAATAATTAAAAATAATGCTATTCCTAACTGTTGAGAAAAAAGAGGCATAAATATAAAGTGTATTAGAAATAAACTTAGGGAAACTTTACCGTAATATCTCAACATATTGGTGAAATCGCTCTCTTTCTTTTTAATGTCAATAAGATAAAAGAATAATGCAATAATAGTTAAAGCAGCTCCTTGATTATAAAACATATTAGCACTTGTCCCTCTTATCAGAAATAAAGGCATTCCTGGAATCTCAAAATAAATTTGATTTTGGGCAATCAGTAATAATTCTAAATGAGGATATTCAGATAATCCTCCAATCATAGTAAATGGTGTTTGTAATTCAAAACCAAAAGAGGGGAGGGGTACAAATATCCCAATAATAATAAAAATAATACCCCAAACTAAAAATATACGGAATAACCCCACATAGGCATCATTTGTTCCTTTATTCATTGCTTCAAAAATATATTCACCAAATATTGTAGAAATGAAACAAATAGAAACCCATGGTAATAGAGTAAGATGAGGGGTTGGAGAGGTCACTATATAATGGAAAAAAGTTAATACAAGGTTTCCCGCTTCCTTTCCTTCATAAAGAATAGCTCTTAAAGCAGGAGAAAAAACTATTATTATTAAACCAATTATTATCCGCCATTTTTTCTTAAGTTTTAAAATATAAAAAGAAAAGATCTGAGAGAATCCAATAAAAGTAATGATGTTCCAACCAAAAATAACCAAAATAACTTTACCATCTACTATGGCAATTAAATTCGTTAGCATACCTATTACAATCATTACAATTCCTCGAGTAAAAATACGATTTCTGATAATTTTTGGATGAACAATTCCTTCTTTTCTTTTAATACTAAATATAACACTTAGTGCCGAAAGGAATACGAACAATGAGGGACCAAGAATATCTAATAAAGCATATAAGAGACCGTAAACGTATCTCGAGCTAGGATCAAGCCAGTATTGAGCGGTATGAGCTAAAATAACAAAAACAATCGCAAAACCCTTAAGAAAATCTATGGATTGAATCCGCCTAGGTGAGGCATAATCTCTTATATCTTCCAAAGGAATTTCTTGTTTTAGGTAATTGAATAGCGGAGGGGATTCAGTTTCGATTTCTGATATAGCTGGGGAAGACATTTTATCTCAAATCATTAATAGTTAATTTGTTTTTGAAATCTAAAATAAATTAATATTTTCAAAATTTATTTTAATATTATTCTTTTTGAATTTTTATAATTTTTTAATTTTAATGGAAAAACTTATATGATTTGTAATGGAACTTAAGAAATATATAAATACTCTGATAATAGGTTTAATTGGTTCAATACTATTAATAATATCTGAATTTTTTTCATGGTTTTCTGATTATAACTTACTAGAGATTTATATTATCACCACCTCTGTAGAGCTAGCAGATTCATTTTTATTCTTATTTCCATTACTAAGTGGTATCATTTGTCTAATCGCAAGTTTTATAGTTATTTATCGAATAGAGTTAAAAGTAAAATCTGTTATATTATCTTTTGTTGGTCTAGGCTTTATGTTAATATTTTTTATTGATTATATTTCCCAGGAAATTGAATACTTCTCTAATTCTGGGGCTGGATTCTATTTAGGAATTGCAGGATTTCTTTTAGTTCTTTTTAATATAATTAATGTACTAATAGCATTACAAAAACAGACAGAAGGTAATTAACTATTTCTAGAAACCTAAATAATAATGAGGATGATTCCAAGGACCAAGATGCCGAATCAAGTTATTATTATGCTCTAGGTCATGAAATTCGAAGAAGAATAATAAAAATCATCGGGGATAATGAATATACAACTTTTACTTACCTTAAAAAAGAACTTAGTGTGAGTACGGGAACTATATATCATCATTTAGACACTTTAGCACAATTAGTGGAACAAAAACAAGATAAAAAATATTATTTGAAAGAATTAGGAATATATGCATATAAATCTTTAAAAAATAACATAGATACTATTAAATCACCTGATTTTACTCATAGGGAGTTTAAATCACCTATTTTACGCAAATTGACTTGGATCTCATTAAAAAGATTTATCCAGTATGAAAAGAAAGATAAAAAATTCACTATCATAATTTCTTTGGGAATCCTAACTATAGGCACAATTTTATGCGGATTAAATGGCTTTTATTCATTCTTTTTATTTTTTATAGAAAGTAACCATTATAATTTAGATTTATTTTTACGTATTTTAATTAATCTTAGCTTTATACTAAACCTCGTTATATTTTTTATTATTATAGAAGGAATAACTCGACTATTTTACAAAAATAGTCAAAATACATTGAACTTCTTAATCTCTTTCGCATTTATTCAATTTCCAATGATATTTTATCTTATAGTTCATTTGATTTTCAAATGGTCTGATCTACTATATATTAGTATATTTAATTTATTTGATAAAGTACTATTAATAATTTTCCAAGTCTGGTCTTTATGGTTATTATCTTATAGTTTATGTGTAAAAAAAGGATTAAAAATTGAAAGTAGTTTAATAATTTCGCTATTAATTCATTATAGTGGTTTTACAATAATTTTATTTTTCTTGGTATAGAAATATTGAAGTTTAGATTTTTCATAGATTGAATTATCTCATTCACTCTAATCTTTGAAGAGACTAAATCTTTTGTCTTTGTTGCAATAAAGCATGAGAAATATTTTGAGTTATCAAGTGAAATGGGAGGTGTTACAAATTCAGGGATCAATTTTATAAATTTAGGCATTAACTCTTCATAAAATTCTTCCCCATTTTCAAAGTTACCATATAAAAAATCAAGACGGGTGTAATTAGAATAATACTGCAAATTTATTTCAGGATTATTTAGATTATTTAATCTAGAATTTAAAATTAATTCTGCACAATTCATATTTATAATATTTCTTAATCCTATATATGATGTAGTTAACCTAGGATTAATTTCTATAAAACTGAATGAATGATCATGTTTCTGTATAAAATCAATACCGAAATATCCTTCGATTTTTAGAAGATTTATCTTTTTCAATATATTGAATAATTGTTTAGTGATTTCCTTATGATTTACTAAAGGTGTATATCCACCAAAATATTCGGATTTGATATTCTTGATATTAATATCTTGTGAATTAATACTCAAAACTATTGGAGTCGTATTTAAATTTTGGTTACCAATCAATGAAATACTTAAATCCTCTCCTTCAATAAACTCTTGAAGTATAAAATAACTGGTTTTAATTGAATTTAACTTATAGTCTCTGAGGAAATTCAATATTTGAGATTCTTTTTCAAAATAATGAATTGATTCCGCTCCAACACCATCTTCGGGTTTTATCACAATAGGGCATTTTAATGTCCTAAATTTTTGAAGAATGAATTCTTTATCCAATTGTTTCTTTATATAGGGTATTCTGTAAGTTTTTGGAGTTAAAATCCTACTCTTTTTAAAAAGATTATAAGTCATTAGTTTTGAAGTGCAATTCTTAATTGCATAGAGATTTGTACTTAATATGATTTTATTGTAATTTTTAACGAGTTTAGTTAATTCATAAAGAATTTTTGATGTTTCTGGAGCAATGATAAAAACGTATTTACAAATTTTTACTGAATTCTTAAAAGCCTTTAGATAATTTTCATGTTCATCTATTTTTCTTATAACATCAGCTTGTAAGAATTTCGATAAGAAAAAGATTCTAAAATCCAGTATTGTATGAATTTCAAACCCCAAAGCTTTAAAATCAGCAATAATAGATCTTAACATACCAAATCCTTCGCAAAAAAGGGAGGTTGGTATATTAACTTGACTAAACCCCCCACCAGAGACGAATTCAAATATAAAAATTAAATCTTTGCTCATTATCAAAACAAAATCAAATCATTCAGGTTTTTATAGAATTGTCGAACATAAAAATGTTTTTATAGATTAATTTTAAAATGATGAATAAATTATCTTATTTAACTCAAATCTATTAAAAATTACTGATTCTGATATGTTATTTGACGAAGAAACTATGAGAAGGATTAGGTATCTACACTTCTCTATAAAAAAAATTGAGAATGCCTTAGAAAAAGAAGATGAAAGTTTTACTTTAGATGATCTAAATCTTATATTAGAATATACTAAGATTTTAAATATAAATTATGGAACTGAAAACCACAAAGAGATATTAAAAGACTTAGATATCACTCCAATCTTTAATGATGCTATGAGTAATAAAGAAATTGAAATTCAAGATGTAATGTTTGAATGTGCCCGTGCTTTATGGGTTATGGGTAAAGCTTATTCCCAATTAGCTGAAAAATATGAAGAGGAAGAAGAATGGGAAAATGCAATTATAGCAATGACAGAATGCAGCAAAATTTATAAAACAGCTGCATACTTTAGCGCTGCTGTTGTACATCAAAAAGAAAAGGGAGTAACTATCACTTCAGAAAACCTCGAGTTAAATTCTGAAGAATCAAGAATTCTCGCTCAGAGTATTGCTGCTTTACGGGAAGAAAACAATAATAACATTTACTTTTCTTCTAAATTATACGCGGGTCTCAGTTTATTATCAAAAAGATTGTTTTATCTTAAAAAGCATGAAGAGAAAAAGAAACAACAAATCAGAGCCCAATTTCATTATGATATGGGAAAAGCATGCTTTCTTAAAGCACGAGCTTCATTAGAATCCTCAATAACAACTATTAATCAAGAAAAAGTTCTAAGATTACAACAAAAAGCAAGATGGTATTATTTAAAAGCAAAGGATATTTGGGAAGAAATGTTAAATAAACTCTCACTTTCAATTGAGGAAAAAGAAAATATTGAATTAAATTTATCTATAGTAGAAGATAATTTAAAAGAAATCGAAGTTGAAAAACTTGATTATGAAGAAATAAAAAAAATACAAGATCCTGAACCAATTATTATTATTCCAGAGAATCTGGCTCCGTTTGTACCGAAAAGTATTATTTATTTAACAAAATTTGTACCTAAAGACCTAAATGTTAAACGATTTAAGTCATATCAACGAAAGAAATTAGAGGATAAAATTCCTTATAGCAAAAAAGAAAAGTTAATCGATAAGAAGGCTGGAGTCGTAAGAACAATCAATGAATTAAAACTTTTAAAGGAGAATAATGAGATAGAAATTGAAAAATACGCTGAACTTATGGAAAGATATTCTACCAAGCTAAAAATGATCGATTCAGCTATAGAAAAAATAGCTAAAAAATAGAACAACTAAAATTTAATTATAATAGTTTATTCTTCTTGCCCAAATAATGGTTTTTTTTTCTTTCAAAGTATTTTTTACGATCAGCTTCTATCTCATAATCTCTTTGAGATTCTTCTAGAAATAGTAGATCATAAACTTCTTTTAATACTAATCCAATTATCATTGTTTCCATTAGAAAGATGAGAGAGACCATTATAATTTCTATGTTGTGTAAATTTCTGAAAAAAAGAGATGCAAATAAACCAGCATGAGGAATATACAATAATGTTACAACTCCAATATTCTTTCCAAATTTAATAATATTTTTTTTTTCTAATTTGAAAATCTTTTCCAATCTTAAAACGTTCCATAAATAATATAAAGAAAACAAAATATTTATTGAACATAAAATAATAATTAAATCTCTTTCTTGGAATTCTAAATTAATATAAGGTTTTAATACAATTGACCCAATCATAAAAGTTAAAGAAAAAAAAAATAATATCAATGATAGTGATAACAAGCCATCATGAAAATCTTTATAATCTAAGTTTGTAACACCCTACTTTATAAATTTTTAAAATTAAAATTTTCTTAAAGAAAGAAATTAACAATTATTAATTGATTTTACCTTGAAGAATGAGACATCTATGAGCTTTTTAACATGGGAAGAAATTGAAATGCTTAAAGAAATACATCCAATTAAAAAAAGATTTAGATTTTTATTTCTAATTGTTGGAATTTTTATAATTTTCGTAGGACTATTATTAATTTTAATTGGATTAGATTTTGGAATAACTATTTCAAGCGATATGGTATAATAATAACCATCTTGTTCCAAAATTATGTTGGATAATGTTAATCTTACCATTTATTGTATTTCAGCTTATGACAGGGATTCCAGTTTAATATTTGTAAATATTTGCTATTTTTATTTTAAGCAATCTTCTTATAATTATGTCTGAACAAAATTCAATTCTTTTATATATTAAAAATATGCTTTCAGATCTAATTTACATCAATGGTATAATTGCAACTGAGTTAATCAAAGTAACAGAAAACACTGCAATTATAAGACACGGTGAGAGATTTTTAGATAAATCAAGTTGTCTCACTGAACATCATGAATTAGAAAAATCAATAATTGAAATTTTAAGAAAATATCAAAAAAAGCCATCTGATTTAGAAGGATTAGAAAAACATGTATTAAAACATTTATAGGATTTCTAATGATTATAAAATGCCTAAAACCTTTGACAAATTTGCTAAAAGACTCCAAAAAGAAATATCAAGGTAAATCAATTGAATTTGCTTAGTATTTAAGACCTGAAGATATAATTTCTGCATTAGAGGGAATACCTCTTGGTGAAAAATATTTTATTGATTTAGTAATTGGCACTCTGAAAAATGTAATTAAAAAATATAAAGTTGAAAAATAATTTCAGTTAATGATGATAGATCTAAAGATTGAAAATATTGATATCCCTTTAAAGCCAGATAACATTCAACTGAAGGGATCAATTTACTATACTTCAAATACTCCTTCAAAAGCTCCATGGATAATCATCTTAGCAGGATTTTTAGCGCATCGAGGAAGTAAATTTGTATTAAATTTTTGCGAAAGATTTGCGAACGCAGGCTATTTTGCTATCTCTTACGATTATCGAGGTCATGGAGAAACCAAAAAAGAAACTGGTAGTTTTGACTTTATTAAAACAACTCCAAAAATTTTTTCAGATATTCATGATGTAATAAGTTGGATAATAGAAACTCAATCAAAAAGACTTTTGGATAATAAAATTGTGTTATTTGGAAGAAGTTATGGTGGAGCAATAATATTAACTCATGGCTTTATAGATCAGAGAGTAAAAATCTTAATAGCTCTTTGTACTAGATACGATTATACTACAGTTCAATTAAAAATACCAAATGATCTTGTAAAACAAGTAAGTCCTAAACATTTTATTTGTAAAGATCCTTTAAATAATGAGAGAATTCTTTTAGCACATTGTAAGGATGATGCTAGAATTCCATTTGAGAACGTGCTTCAAATTAAAGAACATCTGGGTTTAAAAAGTGAGAATGTATTAATATATGAAAATGGCGGTCATTCGTTTGAGGGGCATCGAGATCAGTTATTCGAACAAGTAAAGGAATTCTTGAAAAAATTATAAGAAAAGAAATTATAAATAAAATATCAACTATCATAATAATGGGAGAGATTTATGGAAAAAATATTAATTGCTGGACCAGCATCACAAATCCTTGGTGTAAAGATAGCACAAGAATTAGGTATTGAATCAATAAACACAGAAGGAAAAACTTTCCCAGATGGAGAAAACTATATAAGAATTAATATTGAAGACGAAACTCTCATTGCTGGGAAAGAAGTAATAATTGTACAATCAACAGGTCCTAGTGCTAGCGCTAATCAAAATGCTAGATTAATGGAACTTTTTATGATGATTGATTCTGTGAAACGTATGGGTGCCTTAAAAATCATTGTTGTTGCTCCTTACTTAGCTTATGCTCGTCAAGATAAAATATTTAGACCGGGAGAAAGTCAATTTGGAAATGCAATTTTTAATATAATCAATAATTTTGGAATTAATGAATTTTATGCTGTTGATGTACATGCTCCTATAATATTAAATGAGTGCTCCTGTAAAGCAATTAATATAGATTCTATGAAATTATTAGCAGATTATATTAAATCACTCGGTGCGAAGGATATTGTAGTAGTTGCTCCAGATAAAGGCGCTATAGAAAGATCAAGTGCTTTTGCGAATTATTTTGGTGAAAATGTTCCTGTAGAAGTATTTGAAAAAGAACGAGATGTCAAAACTGGAGAAATAAAAATGAGTGGTAGTTTGAATCTTAATGATAAAGATGTCGTTATTGCTGATGATATTATTGCTACAGGTGGTACGATGGCAACTGCAATAAAGTTAGCAAAAGCAAATGGTGCTAGAAAAGTTTTCGCAGTAGCCACACATGCTCTATTACTACAGCAAGCTAAATATAGGATTTTAAAAGCAGGAGTAGATGAAATTATTGGTACAGATTCAATTGACAATGAAGTCTGTAGGGTTTCACTAGCAAAAATTATTGCTGATTACTTAAAATAAGAGGATCGTACTTATTAGTAGTTATTAATAATGTCTATGACTACTTTTCTTGTATTATTTTTTAAATCTTTTATAGTAGAATTATTTTGGATTACATAATCAGCATTTTCTAAAACTTTATCTAACCCAAATTCAATTTCTCTTTTATCTCTTTCATTTAATTCTTCAAAGCTTTTAGGGTCATCACTACGATTTCTTTCAAAAAGTCTATTAAATCTTACTTTTTCATTAATAACTATAGCGATAATTGGGAATTTCCAAAATTTTCTAAAAATGCTAATTTCTGAAAGAGATCTAATTCCATCTATAAAAATTACGTCTTTATTTTTACTTTTTATTAAATCTACACATTTCTCAGCGATCACTGCAGGTCCCCCTTCTTCACGTAACTTTTTAGCTATTTTGCCGATGTTAACTCCAGAGGGTTCTAAATTCCTTTTTTTGACTTCATTTCGAACAACATCGCCCATTGTTATGACGACCCCCAAATCCTCTATCGCCTCTATCGCAGTTGTTTTGCCTGAACCCGGAAGACCGCAAATTGCTATTACTTTCATAAACACAAATTTTACTAATATAATTTAAATATTTAGACTTTGTTTAAATTCTATATAGAATAAGAAATTAAATTTTTAAAGGATAACATAATAAAGTATTAACAGCAGAAGTTATGAAGAAAGACAAAAAAGTTGAACCATTCAAAACACCCGTACTATTAACTCTTAAAGCATACAAGAGAATTGTTGGTTATGCTATAAGATATGCTAATAATGATTTAAAATCTGAAAAATGGCGTGAAGTTTATGGAATTTTAATAGGATCTATTGAACATAACGCTAAGGTAATTGTAAAAGATGCAATTCCTATGGTAGTTGGAGATCGAGCTGGGGTAAAATATGAAAACAAACAATATGTAGATATGGCTCAAATTGATTCTTCTGTATTCGAAAGATCTATTCAAGATGATAAAACTGATTTTATTATAGGATGGTGGCACACACATCCAGGATTTGGTTTTTTCTATAGCCCAATCGACTGTATGACACAATTGGGGTATCAAATCCCTAATCCATTTGCTGTTGGGTTAATATTTGATCATTGTGAAAAACAATCTAATGCACACTTTTTGGGTATGGCGGGATTAAGACTTAAAGATCCAGAATTAGGGATTTCCTCCACTTATAACTTAATTGAGCTAAATTATGAGTTTGAAGAAAAAATTATGGTACAAAAAGCGGAAAATGTCATAAAAAAAGTTAATAAACATATAGAGAAAGTCTTAAAGGAAGTTAAATACATTGATGAAGTGCTTCGTAAAAAGGCTTTAGCGCAATTACAGAGGAATTATGGCTTAATTTTAGTACCTAAGGATAATATAATCATAACTGATGATAAAGAAACTGCAGAAGAGGACGAGCGTTTTTTATATGAATGGGATCCTGAATTTTTTAAAAAGTCATATAGAGTTCCTAAATTTAGAGAAAAGATAGAAAAAGTTGTAGCTACTGCTTATGATGAGCTGGATGAGCTAATTGGAAATAATGAGAAAGAAAAATATGAAAATAGAAAAGCGAAATTGATTAAAAAAATAAAAAATATTTTAAAAAAACCAAATGAATGGTATGATAAATTGATGGATGATTTTTCTAAAAGAATTGAAGTTATTTTTCCATTTTATTCATATCTAGATACTAATGAAAGAAAAATTATTGAATATTTTGAAGAGAGAAGTTCTGAATATTCCAAGATTTTAGACGAGTTAAATCGAAGATCAAATTTAATCTTAATTAATTAATAAAAATATTTTGATTTGTATTTATCAAACTTTAAAAATTTAGAAAAATATAATCACATTAGAAACTTTAGTAAAATTTTATATACACAATAAATTATTAAGAATTAAGTTAAGCTTCTTTTTAATGAAAGTATAAAATTTTGATACGAATGAGGATTCATTCATGGTTAATGAAACTACAATCATAATAAGAAACAGACACGATAAAGATAAGTCAATTAAAGACGCAATTTTTGCATTTTCTGGGGGTAGAAAATCACTATTAATTAAGGGTGAAGGAGAAGAAATCAGTACTGCGGTAGAAGTAGCTGAAATTCTAAAAAGCCGTATGTATCCTAGAATTGAAATTGCAAACGTTTCTTTAGGGAGTCGCCCATTTTTTGATAATAGACAACGGGATTATTACAAGAAAAATACTAAAGTTAATAAAAAGAAGACTGATATAATTTCTAACATTCAAATCACTCTTCAAACCAAATCAAATACTTAAGTCTATGAACTCTAGAGTTAAAGCTAATTTTGAACATTTGGGGCCATTAATTGAAGAAACCAGGACTCCGGCTATATGTGAGATCTGTAAAAATTTCATTTATAAAAGAATTTACTACGATGAAAACTCGGAGAAAAAAAGGAAAATTGTTTTTGTTTGTAAGAACTGCTTAAATAATAATATTGTATAATTTTATTCAATTATATGCGTATGGCTTTTTTTAAGCTTCTTCTGACTTCGTTTTTCGAGATATTTGGTCCAATTAAAAGACATAATAAAAAACATCACTGTTATAGTGATTAATAATAAAATTGCTTCCGTTATTACGCTTGAATTATCATTAGATTGGATTCCTTGGGTTACCAATCCAAGTGCTACAAAAATAGGCCAGCAACAATAAAACAAGGTTGTTACATTTTTACCTAACCAACCAGGAATAATACATTTCCAAAAAGGATATTTTATCATTCCTAAAGGTAAAAACAAAATATCATCTGGGAGTGGAGTTAGAGCAAATAAAAAAATATAGAAGGGAGTACGTTTTTCATTTTCCAAGATTAATTTACCAAATCCATTTACATTATTTAGTAGATCTGAATCTTTTTCTTTTACTAACTTTTTAGCCCCATAGCCAACACTATAACCAGTAAATTCTCCTAATGCACTACCTAAACCTCCAAGTACTGCAAGACCAATAATTTGAAACCAAAAAGGTCCTGATAGCAAGATTTGTGTTACTTCTAGACCCAAAGTAGAAAAATTATGATAGATTGAATCTGAAAGAGAAAATAAAACAAACGGAAAAGGAACTGGAAACCCTATTGATGCTGAGCCTAAAAAACATATTCCAAGAGAAATTAAAAGTGCCCAAAAATAATTTGTTCCTTGTGTAATTATTGCTAAATTTTGTCTTGAATTGACAATAAAGTTCTGAAAATCAGGTATATATAAAAACAGAAATATATATACAATTACAGATAAATAGAAAATTATAAAAACTATAGTTAGCTTTTTCAAAATTGCCACAATCTTATTATATCTTTAAAATTTTGGTGTTCAATCCATTTCTTGCTTGTAAAAGTAGGTTAAGATTAGTGTTTATTTTTCCAATTTTATTTACTTTATTTGGCATTTCAATTTCTTCAATAGCTATTATCAACTCATCGGTTTTAGGGTTGTAAATAATATCACCTTTTTCTGCACTAATTATCGATTTAGGATTAGTACCTTTGTAAATTTCAACCCCAGGTAGTGTCCAATAACTTTTTGAACCAAAACTATATCTACCTCTAAGTACAAAAGGTAATTTATCAATTATAGCATCTGCGGTAAGAGGAGAAAGATGACGGATAATATCACCTTCTAAAGTGCCAATTCCGAACAAAATAACCTTTATGGATACACTCATATTTTATAAATAATATAATTTCTGATATTTATATTATTTTAATTTAAAATTAAAAATAATTAAATTTTTGTCGTAAATATCGATAAATTTATTATTTTCTTTAATAACAATATTTAAATAGTCAAATTATCATATATTCAATTGGACAATAGGTAAATTTTGCATTGGATTTGGAAACAAACCTACGGTTTTTACACCGAATTAAACGTTCCCTTAAAATGAATTAGTATTTTATATCAGACAAATTTTTTTTTATATGAACTCTAAGAATCTAAAATCAGAGTAATATCATTCAAGAATTTTAATCATTTATTCCTTTTTTAACGTTGGGAAAAGATATAAAGCGCTTCTAGATTAGCAAGTTGAAACAGGAATTTATTTTTCACACAGATCTATACTCAAATTTATTCGATATTGATACACGAGACTATTTAGCATTAATGCTTATATTCGTGTCGAATTAAGAATTTTAATTATTTGGTACCAGAGACATTGAAACTTGAGTACTCTTATATCGAAATTAGTATAAATTTGTAAATAGGAGCTTTGATTACGTAATTGCTTCAATGGATAATAATTTTGTCAAACTCCCTTGAATCAATTATACTTTGATTAATCGGAGCACCTATTGTCCTCTTTTTTTGAGCTTTTCAGATCATTTATATTATCAATATCATAGAATTGATGTTGACTTTTTATTTTAAAAGCATAAATTTTTTTTCCATTATTAATCATATAATTCATTGATTCCCATACTGTTTTATATGGTATTTTTCCTTTCAAATTTAACATCTCATTAATGAAATCATAATTAAATAAAGTAACAGGAATAATTTGATTTATAACATTCTTTAAAAGTAAATTTTTAATTTTTCCTTGAGTTATTTTTTTTAAAATAGTTTTTGAACCGATATTCTCAATTTCAGCATTTGAAATTATTCTATTTATACTATATAGTTCTTTTATTGGTTTTAATCCTATAATTCTATAAAAGACAAAAGGATGCATTTGAATCAAATCAAAATTGTTAGATATAATAGATAAAACTTCTTTTAGTAAGTTATAATTAAAAATTGTATCACCAGGAATTACTAAGAAGTAATTTGTCGATGTGAAGAAATCTTTATTTTTGATTATCGATAAAAGTGAATATAGTGGTCCAAATTTATACTGATTTTCAGTATCTATGATTATTACTTTATCTTGTATGGTTTGATTTTTTTTTTCCAATGATAAAATGAACTCGCGGATGGAATCTCCTAAATAACCAATAACGACTCCAATTTGTTTTATTTTTAAATTAATTAGATTATTAATACTATGATGGAGAATTGAAATATTTTCTAATCTTTCTATTTTTATTAATGATTTAGGGGTATTTTTTGTAATTGTTTTAAGTCGCTTTCCCTCTCCAGCGCATAAAATGACTCCAGATATTTTTTCTTTAAAATTATTCTCTTGTAGTAACAATTCGTTTCCCTTTTTCATCCAGAATAATTGTATGTTCTTCTTGTGCAACTGGTTTTTTAAGAACTTCAATTAAAATAGGATAGTTACCTATGATTTTTTTTCCTAGGAAAAATTCAAGAATTCGTTGAATTTTACTTTTTGGGATAAGATTATTCTTTTCGATCCATCTTGGGCTAAAAGGAAGTCGTCCAAAATTATTTTCGATTTTATTCATATATCCTAAATGTTCATAAGAAATATTTTTTTTTACTCTCTTTAAAAACCGAAATATATAAGCATGATCCCCATTATCAACTCTCCCTGCTCCAGAAGTTGCGAAAGGTTCACAAGCATATGCATCTCCCTGTTTAAGTATTTGATTATGTACCATATCTTTATAGTTTGGAATGAAAGGACCTGCATGTAAATCATATTGCTTTAATTCATGACCTCCTAAATTTGTTATAGGTTTTAGACCTCGATTTTTAATCTTTTGCTCGATAACTTCACCAATTTCATACAGTTTAATTCCAGGATTGAACAATTCAATTGCAGCTTCAAGAGCTTCTTTTGCAGCTTCAACATAATTCTGAAGCTTTGGATCTTCATCAATATTTATTGTAAATGCAGAATCTGCTATAAAACCATTATAATGTGCTCCAACATCAATTTTTAATAACCCTTTTTCTGGAACGATTGTTTGATCATCTATTGGAGGACTATAATGAGCAGCAATTTCATTTAAAGACATATTGATTGGAAATGACAGTTCACATTCATTTTTAATTATCTCAGCTTCACATCTATTAGCAATTTTTAAAAAAGATTCTCCTGGTTTAACTAATTTCTTCGCTAGTTTTTTCGCTGCTATAGCTGCATTTCCTGCTTTAATATAATCTTGAATATAATTACTACTCATATTTTTACATACTCTTAATGTTAATTTTTAATTAAGGTGTTAATCTATCAGCCGTTCGAGGATACATTACAGCTTCTCTAATATCATCAAGGCCACATATCATTGTAAGCCATCTATCTATACCTAAACCAAACCCTGCATGTGGAGGCATACCGTAATCAAATGAATTTAGATGAGATCTGAAAGAAGATGAATTAAGCCCTTTATTTTTAAGGGCATATATTAATTGTTTCTTATTGTGAACTCTAGTTCCTCCAGACGTTAATTCCAACATTCCCTTCTGCAAATCGAATGATTCACTATATTTAGAATCTTTCGAAGGCATAATATAAAAAGGTTTAATGGACATCGGCCAATGAGTTATGTAATAATAACTTGTTAATTCTTTACCCAATTTTCGATAAGCTTCAGTAGATATATCCTCACCAAACTCAATATTAATCCCAAATTTAGAGGATATTAATTCAATGATTTCTTCGTATGTATATCTAGGAAAGGGAATTACTGGTGTCACTGATATATTTTCCATTTTTAAATATTCTAAAGCAGTCATCTGATTTTCTCTTATATCTTCTAGAACATTATAAACAAGTTCCTCTAAAAGTTTAAGAACATCCGCCATTGTAGAAAACGCTATCTCGACATCTAACGTAAGGATTTCACATAAATGTCTCTTTGTACGATGCTTTTCTGCTCTAAAGCAATCACTTATTTCAAAAACTCTTTCATAAACTCCACTTAATTGTTCTTTATATAATTGAGCTGATTGAGTGAGAAATGCTTCTTTTTCAAAATATATAATTGGAAATAACTCAGTACCTCCCTCTGTTGCAGAAGCTATAATTTTTGGAGTCGTCATTTCAGTGAAATTATGTTCAAATAAAAATTTTCGAATTGACCTAAACATTTCTCCTCTAATCCTAAAAACAGCTTGATTTTTTAGTGATCTTAAATCTAAAGCCCTATTATTTAATCTAAGATCTAACTCTGAGATGGTTTCTCCCGTCATATCTATAGGAAGTTTATCAGGAGTTGTATTTAATATTTTTAATTCAGTTGGGATTATTTCAATTCCTCCAGGTGCCTCGGTAAACTCTTTCACAGTTCCTTTTACCATTATACAGTATTGATATCCAACCTTCGCCTTTTCAAACAATTCATCAGAAACGACTCCCTTTTTCAAGGTTATTTGACGCTCTCCATATTTATCTTGTAGAGATATGAATTTTAAGCCTCCAAGATTTCTATAATTACGAACCCATCCACCTAAAATAACTTCTTTACTCACTAGTTCTATTGTTACATCTTTAGTGAAATGTGTTTTTCTCCAATCTCCTAAATTATCAAGCAACAAGTACTCTGCAACTCTCAATTTTTTCTCGAATATATTCTTTAAAATTAAATTAAAAATAAAATTTTTGCTTTCTTATCTTATATTTATGGTTGAATTGAAATGGAAAGGTAAAGTGGAAAGAGAGGATAGTATCTCAAAAATATATGAAACTAAACCTCTTCATATTCTTGATATATATCCATCTATTAGTAGTGATTTTAAATCGGAACAAAAATGGCAAAATCTACTAATTTGGGGGGATAATAAATCAGTAATGAATTCATTGTTAGATGAATTTAAAAATAAAATATCTCTTATATATATCGATCCCCCATTTGCTACGGGAAGTAACTTCAATTTAAAGATTCAAATAGGGGAAGATGGCAAATATATCGACGATATTGCTTATAAAGATAAGTGGAAAGAAGGATTAGAAACATATTTGGACTTTCTGCATGAGAGACTCATTTTAATGAGAGAACTGCTAAAAAATAGTGGGTCGATATTTGTACATTTAGATTGGCATATTTCCCATTATATAAAACTAATAATGGATGAGATATTTGGGATAGAAAATTTTAGGAATGAAATAATTTGGGCATATCCGGCAGCATCGGTTAAAACCAGAAGTTTTTTCATCAGATCCTATGATACTATTCTTTTTTATTCAAAAACGGATAATTATGTATTTAATGATGATCCTAATATTTATATGGAGTACTCAAATCGAGTAAAAAATGCCTTAAAGAAAGATGAACAAGGAATATTCTATTATAGAGGTGGAAGCCATAATCGAAAAAAATTGTCTAGAAAAGTTTATGTTGAGAAAGAAGGAATTTTCCCAAGAGATGTTTGGAATGATATTCCCTATATAAGAGCGAATACTTCAGAATATCAAGGTTTTTCTACACAAAAACCAGAACGACTTCTTAAAAGAATAATATTATCCTCAACAAAGGAAAATGATATTATTGCAGATTTTTTTTGTGGTTCAGGTACTACACTCGCCGTGGCAGAAAAGTTAGGAAGATATTGGATTGGATGTGACTCAAACAAACATGCGATTCATATGACGAGAAAAAGAATTCTAAACCTTAGTCAGAGTAATGATATGATAAATTGGAATAAAAATTATGATAAGAATGCTCAACGATTTAAAATAGAATGCATAGATAAAAAAGAAGAAGAATATACACTTTCAGATGCATTTTTAAAGAGAGAAATTGTGGACGATAAAGGTTTAAAAGTTAAAGAAACACCTGAATTTAAGACTAAAATCCATCAAAATGATAATAGAATCGTAATAGAATTAATAGATTACAAAATACCATTTATAGATTTAATATCAGAGAAAGTATTAGAAAATATAAAGTCTTTTTCAGATTGGATTGACTATTGGGCTATTGATTTTGATTCGAAAAATAATATTTTTAAAAATATGTTTTTTTCTTATAGAAACCCGAAATTTAGAACATTATCTTTAAGATCAGATGGTCATTATTACGATAAACCGGGCCATTATAATGTATTAGTAAAAGTAATTGATATTTTTGGAATTGAAACTATGAAAAAACACGAAATTAAGTTGATGCAATAAGTTCTCTAATCAACATTGTAGCGTAGCTTCCTTTCTGTAAAGAAAATTCAAATTTGATTTTTTTCTTTCCAGGATTAAAATCATCCTCCGTAAACTCTAACATTTTTAAAGCAGTTGGCTTAACCGTTATCGTTCTAAGAGCACCTGTCATTTCTAGATCTGTGTTCAATTTGCTACTTAAAATATATTTATCAAACCCTTCCCGCTTAGTAATTTCTTCGAATAATGATTTCATTAATGGAAATAACTCTAAATCAGTATTGCTCCCAATAATAGGCATTATTAATGCTGCTCGATTTAAATCTATAGCTTTTTTCAAATATTTATCATAAGATTCCCCATAAATATATTTCACATAAGTGACATTTCCATTGAAGTCATCTAATATGCTAATTACATCACCTTTTATTGGTTTAAATAAAGGCAAGCCTTTCTCAACTCTTAAAGAAAGCATCTTATTGAAAATATATGATTGAAAGGAACTAATTAATAATTTTTTTAAATCAGAGGGTAATGTATTAATACTACCTTCATAATCATCTGGATTTTGAATCAGATAATAGAGCATACTTCTTTCATATTTTAAGTTTTTTGGGAAGTTTGCATAAGCTTTTTCAAAATCTCTATCACTTCTGAATTCTCTCCTCACTAATTTTGATTCATCTGATTCAGTAGTATAAGTTGTCGACACAAATTCCTCAAATGCATTCTTAAAATTGCCTTCCAGAATATATTGTCCAACTTTATGAGAATTTGGTCTATAACTTCCAAATCTTTGAAGCCCAAAATAGTTAGGGAATCCAAACTTACTTAAAAAATTAATTTGTTTTTCTAATCTATTTCTTAGAAATTTACTATTTTCTATATTTCTTATTAAAACTGTAAAATTATTACCCAAATGACTCCCTAATTTAACAGGTTTCTTTGTTGGATGTATATTTCTAATGAAAATATCCTTTAGATTTAATTTTTTTAATTTATCAACATAATCTCCCTTAATTGAAATTTTTTGAACTGAAATAGAAAATTTATCTTTTAATCCTGAATAATTAATAATTCCGTAAGGGATTTTCAAAGAGTTACTTATCTTTCTTAAAGCTTCAAACGTATCTTTATTAATTTTTATTAAATTGAAGGTTGTATATCTATCCTTTAATTCTGCAGAAAAAGTTTGAGATTTATAATCCTCCTTAATACTAAGTGTTTTCCCATTATTCTCTATTTCTCTTACTATAAAATCCTTAAAATTTTTTTTATATTCTCCCCCAATTCCTCCAATTTTTGATGTAGCATAAATTTCAATACCTACAAATTTTTCTACTTCTCTCTCATCATTACTTTCAAATAAATAAGTATCATTTTCTTGGTCGAACAATTTTTTAGCCTAGATGCTTATATTATAATAGTTTTAAATCTCCAGTTATTTTATCAATCTCCGTAGATAACACGGGGCCAATTCCGATAGCAGTTGTTGTGCCCGGTGTTAGTTGAGTTAATCCTGCATCATTAACAACAAAATATGGAAGTTTTTTCGATTCAAATTTAACTATTAAATCTTTTAATTGGTCCATGCTCTGGATTTTAAGGACAACTTTTTTCTGTCCGGTATTCTTCCAATACTTCCAAGCGGATTTATCTTGGATCCGGACTAGATCTGATGCTGAAACACTAGCATGACAAGACTGAGCACATTTTTTGCCAACACCCATTTTAAGATCGGTTCTTATTAAAATTACTTGTTTATATTCTTCCACGGTAAATCTATTAAATATTAGAAAAATAGTTAATTAAATCTTATTGATTATTGAAATTCAACACGTGTAATATTACCAGTTAATTCATAAATCAATTCTTCAAGTTCCTCTTTAGTAAACAAAATTTTTTCCTTATCATCTTCCCAAAGTACTGCTCTAAATTGAACATCTCCAGTAGCTAAGAATATTTCATTAAGGGATAAAAGTTTGTATGGTGCAATTAACGCCTCCACAACTGGACGAGGTTTATTTGTTTTTTCAATAAAAATTAGTTCATCAATCTCATATGTTTCTTTAATCCATGCAACCAAATCGGGAGTTATTTTCAATTTATCTTTTCTCCCAACTACTAATATTATTAGATCTTCATAATCAATAGCCTTATAAAATGAAATATCTTTTAGAAAAGCAAATTTTTCTTCTTGTTCCTCTAATTGAATTAAATTTTTTGCCAAATCAATTTCAAATTCCGTTATTTCTCCCGCGTCCAACCTAGCCTGACAATTGGTACATAAAAAACCAGAATTTATACATGTTTTATCTGCTGGAAGAACTTTCATCAACTATAACCCAGATTTAGTGTTTCATGTTTTATATATTTCTAAAATATCCTAATGAATTATGGTATTCTAATTGATATCTATTAAAAATAGTTAATTAATCTTTTCCTAAAGATTCTTAAATTTTATTTTTAAAAAGAATCAGTTCCTAAAAATTAAATTCATACAATTTTAGAATATTCAGTTATTTCCAACGAGATTAATTATGTTATATTTAAAAAATGTATTAATTTTACCAGAGTATGCTCTTATCTAAACAAATTTAAATACAAACCGTAAATAAGTTGAAAATATTAAATATTTAAATAGATTCTATGATTAAATATATTTTAATGAATATCCATTCATTCATATAGTTAAAAATAAAATATTTTTACCGTTTTAGAATATGAAATTTTATTCATATGTGAGGGTTGAAAAATGAAAGAAAGTTTTGGCAAAAAGAGGTTAATGTTAAGTTTTTGCATTATCTCTTTATTAATCGTGTTTTCTTTTAATTCGGGGATTTCAAAAAGATGTAATCATAATTTAAATAAGTATTTTGAACAGTACGCACAAGTGGAACTACAAGCTCCTGAGGACTTTACAACTCTATATGATAGTGATCCAGTTGGACCATATTCACTTACTGGTGATTGGGATTATGTTGGTAAAGTTTGGCAAGACTGGAATCATTGGACAGTGTGCGCGGTTAGACCAAGTGCTACCGCAGATGTAAGGTTAGAGTATTATGAGGGTGAATATTTTGGAGTTCCAGAGGATCTCAGAGTACAGGCAGATTCATATGGTAATGGGGGTGTAGAATGGGTTCTATATCATGGTATAAATAGCCCTTCTGCTACTAATATTTGGGGTCAAAATTTGGCATGGGATTATCCAGAGGTAGATCATTTAGGTGGGAGTTCAGGTTATTACTACTTCGAATATGAAGATGCTGCTACTCTTATAACAAGCAGCAATGCGTATTATTATGGGGTTCTCCCTAATGAAATTATTGACGCATTTACAGTACATTTGTATTCAGGTACTCAATATGTATTCGCTATTACAATGGATACTTGGCCTAATGCAGGGGCGGATTATAGGCTTTTTCTATATGGAAGTTTTACTAATACTGCTAATGAAGTAGGTGGCTACAAATCAAGTTCAGGTATATCATTAGATACTGATTATGGGTATAGTCAGTTTATATACACCCCTTCTACAACTGGATATTATTGCTTCTTGATTTTTTTCAGCGATTTTGGAACATCAAATTATTATTGGTACTATTTTGGATATGATGCAACTGATCCTGTCATAAATAATGTCTCTGATCCCCCAAATAAAGTATTTCAAGGGGAAACAGTAACTGTAACTGCTGACATAACTGATTCTACCGCTCTCTCAAGAACTTATTTGCGTTATAGTGTAGATTATAGCCCTTGGAATTTAATAGAAATGTCTTATATAGGTGGTGATACTTATCAAGGAATAATACCTACTCAGCTCGGTGAGGTTCAAGTAGATTACTCTATTGTTGGTATAGATTACGCAGGTAATGAGAGAACATCATCTCTTAAATCATATAATGTAATTCTGGATAATGATGGGGATAAAATAGATGATAATTGGGAGACTGCAAATGGATTAGATCCAACTAATTCTGCTGATGCTTTAATGGATTTTGATTCTGATACTTTAATAAATAGGGAAGAGTATAATCATGGAACCGACCCAAACGACGATGATACTGATGATGATGGGTTAAATGATGGTGATGAGGTGAACACTTATAGTACCGATCCTAATGATTCTGATAGTGATGATGATGGGTTAAATG